>NZ_JBBXMX010000016.1:0-125560 GCF_038442355.1 Methylobacterium guangdongense | reverse complement strand
CGAAGCCGCCGGTGCCGTACACGAGGGTGCGGTCGAAGGCGTAGCCGAGGCGGCCGCGCACGGTGCCGAAGTAGTCGAGGCTCGACAGGCCGCGCGGGTCGGTGACGTAGTAGCCGTTGGCCAGCGCGCCGCCGGTGATGAAGGCGCTGTTCCGGTTGCGGCCGAAGTCGAGGTACTGGGCGTCGGCCTCGATGCCGAACACCACGCCGTTGCCCGGGGTCAGCTGGAAGTTGTAGCCGATCTGGGCGCCGCCGGAGAAGCCGTCCTGGCTGTTGTTGCGGAAGGTGGCGACGGTGCCGGGGGTGGCGTAGGGGAAGGGCACGCCGAAGGAGTTGCCGTTGGAGCGGCTGGAGGCATCGAAGGCGTAGCCGGCGTTGATACCGAAGTAGGCGCCCGACCAGGTGAACACCGGCACGGGGGTGAACACGGGCGGCGGGGCGGCGCGGCGCGGCAGGTCGGCGGCCGAGGCGGCAGCGGTCAGGGCGGTGAAGGCCGCCAGGGAGGCGAGGAGCTTGGTCATCTGTGTCGATCCGGTGTGTTTGATCTGACGCTAAGGCTACCGATCTCTGCGCACATTGGCTGTAGTTTTACGGACACACTCAACGATCACGCGTCGGGGCGACATAGTAAACCATCTGTGAACACGCGTTCACACGCTCGAATACATCGCGGAGAAACGGGCCGCCCGCCGCCACATCTCGGCGGCCTTCTCGTCGCAATCTGCCGCCCTGAGACCGTTCACCTTTGACCGGGACTTGAATAGGACGGCCGACCCGGCCGGCCGCGAGGCCGGGCAGGCACGGGCCTCCAGGGCCGCCCGATCGGGCCGAAGCTGGTGCGCAGACGATGGGGCATTCTCGTCGAGCGCCAGCGCGGCCCGCGTCACGGCGCTGCCGGCGATCGATTGCGGGGGCCGGGCCGACATCGGCCCGGTGACGTGCCCAGGCTCGATCCGCTCCAGGACACACGCCGGCGCCAAGCACACTTCCGAAGGGCCAAGACTGCGCTAAATTCTCTATTGGCACCCAATATGCCGTGGAGACTCGTACTCATGAGCCGCCTGATCTCTTTTGTCGCCCTGATTGCGGGCAGTGCCGCGATCGCCACGCCCGCTGCCGCGCTGTCCACGAAGGAGTGTTCCGCGAAGTATCAAGCCGCCAAGCAGGCCGGCACGCTCAACGGCCAGAAGTGGAACGACTTCCGCAAGGCGGAATGCGGCGCGGCGGCCGACGCTGCGAGCAGCACCGTGCCGAACCCGGTTGCGCCATCCGCCTCACCCGCCGCGCCGACGCCGACCACGACGGCCGCACGAACCGCTCCGGCCCCCACGGCCGCCGCGGGATCGGCGGCCTACCCCCGTGCGGTCGATCCCAAATACGCCAAGGAATCGCCCGGCAAGGCCCGGATGCACACCTGCCTGGACAGCTACAACGCCGCCAAGGCTGCGGGCACGCTGGGCGACGCCAAGTGGATCCAGAAGGGCGGCGGGTATTACTCGGTCTGCAACAAGCAGCTCAAGGGATAGGCTTGGCCCCGGGCTTTCGGGTCACCGAGCGATGGGCGGGGCAGGCCCCGCCCGATGCGATCCCGCTGAAGGCCGACGCCGCCTGACCCGGGATGCCGGAGCCGGCCGGTCATCCCGTGGCGCGTCGCCGGATCGCCTCACAACATCCCCTCCCCGGAGGCGTGCGACCCTCATTTCCGCAGGGGCACGCCCTTCGTGGTGAAGCGCTGGCCGCCCGGACGGTACACCGGTCGCGGCTGCCCGCCCGACCGGGCCGCACCAGCCCCGGTTCCCGGCGGCTGCGAGAACGGCACGAGCTGGTCCGGCCGCGGCCCGATGAGATCGGCGCGGCCCATCTCCCGCAGCGCCTCGCGCAGCAGCGGCCAGTTCTCGGGGTCGTGGTAGCGCAGGAACGCCTTGTGCAGCCGCCGCTGGCGCAGCCCCTTGATCGCCTCGACCGGCTCGCTGCCACCGCGTTTCACGCCCCGCAGGGTGTTGATCTCGGTGTGGTACATCGCGGTGGCGGTCGCCATCGGCGAGGGCAGGAACGTCTGGACTTGGTCGGCCCGGTAGTTGTTCTTCTTGAGCCAGAGCGCGAGGTGCATCATGTCCTCGTCGGTCGTGCCGGGATGGGCCGCGATGAAGTACGGGATCAGGTAGTACTTCTTGCCCGCCTCCTTGGCGGCGGCGTCGAACATCTCCTTGAACCGGTCGTAGGTGCCGATCCCCGGCTTCATCATCTTGTCGAGGGGGCCGCGCTCGGTGTGCTCGGGGGCGATCTTCAGGCGGCCGCCGACGTGGTGGGTGACGAGCTCCTTGATGTATTCGGGGCTCTTCACCGCGAGGTCGTAGCGCACGCCCGAGGCGACCATCACCTTCTTGACGCCCTTCACCTCGCGAACCTTGCGGTAGAGCCGGATCAGGTCGTCGTGCGACGTGTTCAGGTTCGGGCAGACGTCGGGGAAGACGCAGGAGGGCAGCCGGCAGGCCGCCTCGATCTTCGGGTCCTTGCAGGCCATCCGGTACATGTTGGCGGTCGGGCCGCCGACATCCGAGATCACGCCCGTGAAGCCCGGGGTCTTGTCGCGGATCCGCTCAATCTCGCGCAGGATCGAGCCCTCCGAGCGGTTCTGGATAACGCGGCCCTCGTGCTCGGTGATCGAGCAGAAGGTGCAGCCGCCGAAGCAGCCGCGCATGATCGTCACCGAGAACTTGATCATGTCCCAGGCGGGGATCTTCGCGTCGCCGTAGGACGGGTGCGGGGCGCGGGCGTAGGGCAGGTCGTAGACCGCGTCCATCTCGTCGCTGGTCAGCGGGATCGGCGGCGGGTTGAGCCAGAGGTCGCGGTCGCCGTGGCGCTGGACGAGCGGGCGCGCGTTGCCGGGATTGGCCTCCCGGTGCAGCACGCGCGAGGCGCGGGCATAGGCCTCCTTGTCGTCCTTGACCTCGTCGTAGGCCGGCAGCCGGATCACGGTCTCGCCGGGCCGGCGGGTGGCGGCCTCGTCCGTCGAGTCGAGGTCGTCGGCGGGCAGCTCGGTATAATGGGCGGGCACGCGGCGGAACAGGGCGACGCCCCGGATCGCGTCGAGCTGGTGCGGCGCCTCGCCGGCCGCGAGGCGGTTCGCCACCTCGACCACGGCGCGCTCGGCATTGCCGTAGATCAGCAGGTCCGCCTTGGCGTCCGCCAGGATCGAGCGGCGCACCTTGTCAGACCAGTAATCGTAATGGGCGATCCGGCGCAGCGACGCCTCGATGCCGCCGAGCACGATCGGCACATCCTTGAAGGCCTCGCGGCAGCGCTGGGTGTACACGATGGTGCAGCGGTCCGGGCGTCGGCCGCCCTCGCCGCCGGCCGTGTAGGCGTCGTCATGGCGCAGCCGGCGGTCCGCCGTGTAGCGGTTCACCATCGAGTCGAGGTTGCCGCCGGTGACGCCGAAGAACAGGTTCGGCTTGCCGAGCGCCTTGAACGGCTCGGCCGACTGCCAGTCGGGCTGGGCGATGATGCCGACCCGGAAGCCCTGCGCTTCGAGGAGCCGGCCGATGATCGCCATGCCGAAGCTCGGATGGTCCACATAGGCGTCGCCGGTCACCAGCACGATGTCGCAGGTGTCCCACCCGAGCGCCGTCATCTCGGCGCGGCTCATCGGCAGGAACGGTGCCGCCTGCCCGGCAGCCGGCTTGCGGGCGAGAGGGGCCAAGGAGGGCTTGGCGGAGGTTTGGAGATCCATGGCGGTCTGCATAGGCGTCCAGGGCCGCAAGCTCAATGAAAGGCCACCCCCGCGCTTCGAGCAGAGGCGCCGGGGATCGCTGATCGGGTGTTGGGCCAGGGCGCCTGAATAGCTGACGGCGAGACGGCTGCGGATACGGCATCTTGGCTCATCCCGTGCAGGCAAGCGCGGCGGATCAGGCGATTCCCGCGATGCCGATGCCGAGGTTCTTCGGGCCGCGCAGGGACGCGCCCGACCGGTAGGGCGGCGGATCCTCCAGGAGCCTCGGCGCGACGAGGCGCCGGCAGAGCGTGACCAGGGCGATCTCGGCCTCGATCCGCGCGAGCGGCGCGCCGACGCAGTAATGGAGGCCGCCGCCGAACCCGAAATGCTGGTTGTCCGGCCGGTCGGGATCGAACCGGTCCGGATGCGCGAACCGCGCCGGGTCGCGGTTTCCCGCCGCGAAGAGCAGGACCACCGACGATCCGGCCGGAATCGTCGTTCCCGCCACGTCGATGGCGCCGAGCGCCTTGCGGGTGCGGAAATGGACCGGGGGCTCGTAGCGCAGCATTTCCTCGATCACGCGCGGCGCCCGCTCGGGATCGGCCTTCAGCTTCTCCAGTTCCTCCGGATGCCGCAGCAGGGTGAGCATGCCGTTGGTGATGAGGTTCACCGTCGTCTCGTGGCCCGCGACGAGGAGCAGGATCGCCGTCGCGATCAGGTCGATATCGCCCATGGCCGGCTTCTTTCGGTCGCCACGGGCGGCGAGGCCGCTGAGAATGTCGTCGGCCGGATGGCGGCGCTTCTCGCGGATCAGCCGGCGCATGTAGGCGGAGATCGCGTCGAAGGTCGCGGTGATCTCCCGTCGTCCCGCCGCGTCGTGGCGGGCGTCGGGCTCCAGGGCCGTGGCGAGGCGGATCGCCCAGGCATGGAACTGCGCCTCGTCGGCCTCGGGCACGCCGAGGAGCTCGCAGATGACCGCCACCGGCAGCGGATAGGACAGATCGTCCACGAGGCAGACCCTGTCGCGGCCCCGGCATCGGTCGATCAGGGTATCGACGAGCGCCGCGACCCGGGCGTGGGAGTCCCGCACCCGGGCGATGGTGAACTCCTTCATTACGAACCCGCGCAGGATGTCGTGGTCGGGGGGATCGCGAAAGATCAGCGGGCGGTGGGCGTTGACCACCCGGTTCCGGATCGGGTTGAGGATCCAGTCCTTCAGGGGATTGCCCGTGCGGGGCCGCCGGGAGGGCGGCAGATCCTCCGAGCTCAGCCGGGGATCGAAGATCAGGCTGCTGAGCGCGGCATGGGTGCTAACGACGTAGCTGCCGTCGGCCTGCCGGGACACGGGTGTCTCGCGCAAGCGTGCGTAGAGAGGATACGGGTTCGCCCGGTTCTTGTGATCCAGAACCTGCGCGAACAGGGTTTCGTCAGGCATGGTGCGCCTCCAAACGCCGCGGGCCGGGCCAGCCGGGCGCCAGGGTCTCGATCCGCGGCCGGTCGGTGGCGCCGAGGATCGGCGGGAAGGCCGCCCCGGCGGCCACGGCCTCGGCATAGGCGGGCAGCCAGCGCGCCTGATCGAAGGAGAGGGCCGCGATGGTCCGTCCGGCCCGGCCGTAGACGGCGAGGAACCGGCGCGAGGCCCGCGTCCCGTGGACGACCGCCAGGGCATCCGCCCCCGCGGTCAGGCCGGCGAGCTTGATGTTGAGGCCGAACTGGCTCGACCAGAACGACGGCAGATGGCCGTAGGGGATCTGGCCCGTGGCCGGGGCCAGCATGTTGGCCGCCGCGTGCCGGGCCTGGTCCACCGCGTTGCCCCGATGCTCGACGGTCACCAGGCGCCCGCCGGTGAGCGGGTTCGGCCAGCGCGCGACGTCGCCCGCGGCGTAGATGGCGGGATCGGGCTCGCCCGTGGCGGTCAGGACGCGGCAGGCGGCGTCGCAGGTCAGGCCGCCCGGGTCGGCGACGAGGCCGGCGGCCGCGAGCCAGCCCGTATCCCGCGTCGCGCCGAGGGCGATGACGACGAGATCCGTCGCGATCTCCGCTCCGCCAGCCAAGTGGGCGCGGCGCACCCGTCCGGCATCGCCCGAGAAGGCCAGCACCTTGGTGTTCGGGCGGAGGTCCACGCCGGAGTCCCGCATCCGCGCGGCGAGCGTGCCCCCGATCGCCGTGCCGAGCAGACGGGCGAGCGGCGTCGGGTTGGGATCGACGAGGGTCACCGTCAGGCCGAGGTCGCGGCAGCAGGAGGCGGCCTCGCAGCCGATCAGGCCGGCGCCGACGATCAGGACCCGGCCGGGTCGCAGCGCCAGCGCGCTCCGCAGGTCACGGGCGTCCTCGAGGGTCCGGATCGTGAAGATCCCGGCGAGATCGGCCCCCGCCCCGGGCCACGGCCGCGCCCGGGCGCCGGTTGCGATCAGGAGTTTTTCGTACGGCAGCGTGGTGCCGTCGGCGAGGCGCAGCTCCCGGCGCTCCCGGTCGAGGGCGACGGCCGGCTGGCCGAGCCGCCAGCGCGCCCGCAGACGGGTCAGCTGCGGCAGCCGGGTCGCCTCGGCGGGAAGCTCGCCCGCAAGGACGTGCTTGGACAAAGGCGGCCGGTCGTAGGGCCGGTGCGGTTCGTCCCCGACCACGGTCAGGGCCCCGTCATAGCCACCGTCCCGCAGCGCCTCCGCGCCCCGCAGCCCGGCCAGGGAGGCGCCCACCACGACGAGGCCCGGCCGCTGGCCGTCCATCACGGTTCGTCCCCCTCGGCGAGCCCGGCGGCCTCGATCGCGATGGCCCGGACGGGGCAGGCCTGCTGCGCCCGCTCGATCTGCGCCCGCTTCGCCTCGGGGGGCGCGGGGTCGTAGAACAAGATCTCGTGGCCGCGCAGCTCGAAATGCTCGGGGGCCGCGTAGCAACACTGGGCGTAGCCCTGGCAGCGGTTGAGATCGACGACGACACGCATGGCCTAGCTCCGGATGAGTGCGCTCCGATTGGATATGCGGATGACCGCGCGATCGAGAGCCGCGCCGGCCCGGGCATCGGAGCGGATCCTGTCCAGGCGCGCAAGGCGGCCCGGGTCCAGCGCCGCGCGGGCGCAACGCGTGCCGCGTTCGGCCGTCGTGGCGAAGCTCGGCCCGGCCGGCAGGTCGGCTCCGGCCAGGGCGAAATTGAGCGGGGGTTCGGGACGCCCATCACCACCGGCCGCAGGTTCGGCCGGCACGCGGCAGCCAAGCCGTCGCGGGCGAGTCGGACCGGCGGCGGAGGCCGTCATCGGGGGGTTCCCTGCGGGAGGGCGGCCACAGGCGCGGTGCGGGCCTGCCACAGCGCGCGGGCGGCCAGGACCACGGCCGGGACGAAGACCAGCGACGGCCAGAGGAAACGGTCGTTGAACGGGTCGATCAGGAACAGGATCGGCGCCGAGCCGAGCCAGATCAGGGCCGGGGTCGGCGCGACCACCGCGGGCAATGCCAGCCAGGGATAGTACCACGCGTAGTGCGGACTCGCCGCGCAGGTGGTGAGGGCCGCCAGGATCCCGGTGTCGCGGCACAGCGCGACGGCATCGGGCGCAGGCCCCCGGTCCCGGCCGAAGGCGATGCGGAGCGCCAGGGCTGCGAGGGTCAGGCCGGCGCAGACGAGATAGGCCGGCAGCAGGCCCGGGGGGCTGAGCCCGAGATGGCCGAGGCCCGCGAGCAGCCAGTAGCCCACGCCGGTGCCGTAGCCCTCCTCGGCGCCGTAGCCCCCGGCGAAGCCGAGCACGTTCGCGCCGGCGGCGAGGTAGGGCAGATACAGGAGGGCGATCACGGCCGCCCCGACGAGCATCGGCCGCCAGAGCCGGCCGCCGCGCACGAAGGCGGGCGCCACCGCGATGGGCAGAACCTTCACCAGGGTCGCCGCACCGAGAAGCCCGCCCGCGAGGCCGTAGCGGCCCCGGCTCCGGGCGAGCAGCGCCACACCGAGGAGGCCGATCGCCACGGCATCGACATGCCCGTCGCAGGCGAAGGACCACAGGGCCAGCGGGTTCCAGGCGTAGATCAGGATGCGGGCCGAGGGCAGGCCGGCCCCGCGCAGGAATGCGAGCATCGCCAGCATGCCGAGGGCCTCGAAGCCCAGCATCGCGAGCTTCATCCCGGTCACGCCGTGCGAGACGTGGCCCGCGGCGGCGAACACCAGCTGGGCCGCGGGCGGATAGATCGTGCGGGCATAGTCCTTGCGGTTGATCAGCGGGTAGATCGCCGGGTCGCGCAGCCGCTCCAGGGCCGGATCGGCCGGGACGTAGCGATAAGGGTTGATCCCGGCGGCCTGGACCTGCCCGTCCCAGACGTAGCGGTAGATGTCGCTCGACAGGAACGGGGGCGCCGGCAGCAAAGCGGCCCGCATCAGCACGGCGATGCCGAGGATCGTCCACAGGGCCGCGCGCGGCAGCCGCTCGCGCAGCACCACACGGACCGCGACGAGGTAGACCGCGAGGCCGATCGCCAGCACGCCGACGAAGACGTTGGCCCGGGCCACCGAGCCCACGGTGTCGGCCCCCGGGACGTGGATCGCGAGCGCGCCGAGGTTGATCGCCAGCAGCAGGAGACCCAGAGCCGCGAGCCGGCGCGCGGGACTGGCGAGAAGCCGCGTCATGCCGGTGCAGCCTCCGGCAGCCCCGTGAGCCGCGCCAGGACCGCGCGCGTCGCCGGGGCCGCGTAGCCGGTCCTGTCGGCGGAGAGCCGGGCCAGGGAGGCCGCATCGTCGACGTCGTACCAGGGCTCCAGCTCGACGAGGGCGAGACCGATCTCGCGGGCCCGGGCCCGGGTCGCGGCCGCGACGGTGTCGGTGCTCCAGGCGATGTCGGCGAACAGGTGGGCCTGCGCCTGCTTGAGGCCGAGGATGTAGTAGCCCCCGTCGTCGCAGGCGCCGAGCACGGCCCGGTCCCCCGGCGCCAGCAGGATCCGGGCCGCCTCGACGAGGAGGCGCGTCGGCAGGGTTGGGATGTCGGAGCTGAGCACGCAGGCCGCCGCATGGCCCTGCGCGAGCATGCCCGCCACGGCCTGCAGCAGGCAGCGGCCGAAGCCCTCGACCGTCGCCGGGGCCGGGCTGGTGCCGTCCGCCAGGACGAGATGCGTTCCGCTGGCGAGATGCGGGACGACCAGGGTCTCGGCCCCCTGCGGCGCGTAGGCCGCGTAGGCGGCGATCGGGGCGGATCGCGCGGCCTCCAGGATGTTGGCGGTCGTGTCGCGCAGGAAGGCGGCGCTCAACAGGGCGGCGTCGTCGGGGGTCAGGGGCGGGCACAGGCGCGTCTTGGAGCGCCCGCTGCGCGGGGCCTTGGCCATCACCCCGATCGCGCAGGTGGCGGAGGATCCAGAGACCGGTTCCGGTGCCATCTCGAAGGCTCCTGCCTGTTCACGGAAAGGGGCGGAGAATCCCGATACCGGGCGTCGCGTCGGGATCCCGGTGGCCGAGCCGGGCCCCATACGGGGACGAAATCGGCTTCGCCGGAGCCCCTCGGACGGTTACAGCCGAAGAGGCCCGGCGCGTTCCACCCGATGGTTTCATCGCCCTGATCGCAGGCGACGGGGCCGGTGACCACACCGCACGGCGTCAGTTCGGCGTGATCGCAGGCGCGCCACGGGCGATCGGCGCAGGAGCGATCCTGTCGCATCGCCGCGATCGGAATGGGTCCCCGGCCCGGCTCACCCGAGATCGACGAGGACGATTTCGGGTGGCGCACCCAGGCGCAACGGACGGCCCGCCACGAAGTGGGATCCCAGCCCGGCCGACACCACGAGATCGCGGCCCCGCTCGACGACATGACCGTAGGCGTATCGCAGCCCGTAGCGCGACGGGATCCAGGGCGACCAGCCGAAGAGGCGGATCTGGCCGCCATGCGTATGGCCCGACAGCATCACGGCCACCCGCGGGTCGAGGTCCAGGGCGAAGAGGTCGGGCTCGTGCGCCAGGAGGATCACCGGGTCGTCCGGCGGCACATGCCGGAGCACGCTGTCGAGGCGCGCGAGACGGTATCGGTCGAAGGCATCGTCCGAGCGTGGCACGCGCGGCGTGTCCTCGCTCTCGAGGCCCGCGAGCCACACCGGCGCGGGATGGTCGAGGCGCACCGTCGCGTTCTCGAGGAACGGGATGTTGGCGGCCCGCAACGCCACTTCCGCGCGGGTCGGACCATGGCCGCGGCGGCGCGCGTCCCGATCGTCGCCCCAGTCATGGTTGCCCTGGATCGCATAGACGCCTCGCCGTGCGGTCAGGCCGCGCAGGATGTCGGCGATCGCCGCAACCGGCACGGGCCCCCGCTGCTGCGAGCCGTAATCGCCCAGGAGCACCGTGAGGTCGGGATCGAGCGCGTTGGTCCGTGCGACGACGGCTTCGAGCTCGGCCTCGCCCATGCAGCGGGGATGGGCGTGAAAATCGCTCAGGATCGCGACGCGCAGGCGCAGGCCGGTCGGCCAGGTCCTGGGCGACAGGCGATAGGTCGTGACCCGCACGCGATGCGGCTCGAGCGCGGTCGCGTATCCCACGCCCATCAAGCTCCCTGCCGCGACCAGGCCGCCGGTCAGGGCGGGGCGGGAAATCAGCGCACGCCGTGTGAGCATCGGAGGTGAAGCACCTGGACCGTGGGAACAGCGTCGGACGATAGCATCGGACAGGTTTCGAACCCCTCGCCCGCGCCGGCTTCGTCGCCATGCAGGGAAGGGATGCGTTCGCCGCTCCCGGCGTCGCGCCAGCGATGGACGCACCGGCAGCATCGCGAAGCCTGCCAAGCCAAGGACCGGGGAGGCAGATTTCTGGCGACCCCGGTAGGGCTCGAACCTACGACCTGCCGCTTAGAAGGCGGCTGCTCTATCCAGCTGAGCTACGGAGTCTGATGCCAAGGCGGGTCGTAGCAGCCGCCCCGCCGCCTGTCATCAGGTCCCGCACGCCCGGGCACGCGGCCGCGTGACCGGAGCCCTCACCCCGCGCGATCATCCGGACACAAGCGGATCCGTGAAATCTGTCATCCCGATCCGATCTTCAGTTTTAACGGTCGGCTTACGCACATCTTGTAGTTCAGGTGTGTCGGTTCTCCACAACAATTGGGGAAGAGGTCATGGCACTGCCGGGGTTTGAGGGTCGGCTTGGCCGGTTGGGATTCCTGGGCCGGTCGATCGCCTGGGGCTTGGCGACGACCGTGGCGGCGGGGGTTCTGACGGTTCTGGTGTCCATCGGCGGGCATGCGGCCCCCGGCCTGCGCATGCTGTTCGTGGCCGCGATCGTCGTGCCGGTCGCCCTGTATGCGGGGCTCTCGCTCCAGACACGCCGGTTGAACGACATGGGCTGGCCCGCGCTGCCGGTCATCGGGGGCTGGTTGCTCGTCGGTCTGCTGGACGTCGGGCTCGCGCATGTCGTGCCGTCCCTCGCCCGGCCGGGCGGGGGCACGGTGCCCGGCGCAGCCGTGAACGGGATCCTCGCGCTCAGTCTGCTGTTGTGGCCCAGCCGGGACGACGCCGGCTCGATCCCGCGCGAACGAATCGTGCCGGGATCGTTCCCTCGGACCGGACAGCCGGAGGCGGCCACGCCGCCAGCCCCCGCGGCCGCAACGGGGCGCCCGGCCAGCTTCGGCCGCCGCCGGGCGTGAGGGGCCGACCGCCGGCAACGGGAAGAGCCTTCCAATCGTCTTGAATACCGGCACGAAGGCCGACATTCCTTGCATTGATTGATCAACTCTCGACGACGATCGATACTGGTCACACTCCCGACGCATTCCCCCGGCTTTCGACGAGAGACAGCCGAGCTTGTCAGCGCCGCCGCGGCGCGGCACCCTCAGCTTGGCGGTTCGCGTGGCGGGACATGGGAAGTCCAGGGACATGACGATGGACGCTCGGAACAACGGTGCCGACGGGATGGACCCGGGCGCGCGGCTCGGGCCGCAGGCGGCCCTGCTCAGTCGCCGGGCATTCCTGGCCGGCTCGACCCTCGGTGCCGGTGCCCTGGCGCTCGGCGGTTGCGGGACCACCGACACGCTCCTGCTCGCCGAGGCGCGGAACACCTACGGGCCGATGCCGAACGAGAAGTTCCCGATCCCGGCGGTCGACATCAGCAAGGTCGATCCGAAGTACTACCGCCGGACGGTCGCCTATGACACCAAGGAGGCGGCCGGCACGATCATCGTCGATCCCGCCAACTACTACGTCTACCGCGTCGAGGGCGACGGTTCCGCCACCCGGTACGGCGCCAATGTCGGCCGCCAGGGGTTCCTGTGGAACGGCGACGCCTATGTCGGCCGCAAGTCCGAATGGGCGACCTGGACGCCGCCGAAGGAGATGATCCGGCGCCAGCCCGAGGCGGCGAAATACGCCCGCGGCATGCCGGGGGGCCTCGACAACCCGCTCGGCGCCCGGACCCTCCATCTCTACCAGAACGGCGCCTATACGCTCTACACGATCTACGCGAGCAGCGACGCCGAATCGATCGGCACCGGCATCACGAGCGGCTGTGTCGGCCTGCTCAGCCAGGACATGATCCACCTCTACGCGCGCACGCCGGTCAAGACGAAGGTGGTGGTCCTGCCGGCGTAGGGTCTTCGGCCCTTAGCTGGCCGGCGGGCAGCGGTGATGCCCGCCGGCCCCGCCGGACGCCTCAGAAGTGCCGGTGCCAACCCGCGTGCCGGAAGCCGCCGCGGTGCCAGCCGAAGCCCCGGTGCCAGGACCGATGCCAGCTATAGTGATAGCGCCAGCGGTAGCCGCCCCACCGGTGATAGCCGAACCGCCGGTAGCCGGGGCCATAGGCATAGGGGCGGTAGACGAAGGGGCGGTACGCGTAGGGCCGCCAGTTCGGCCGGCACCAGCCGTAGAAGCCCCGGTGGAAGCCGGGGCCGCACCCGTCCCGGGCTTCCGCGGCCGGGGCGGCGAGCAGCACCCCCGAGACCAGGACGAGGGATAGGGCGAGCTTGCGGATCATCATGGACTCCGATCGGATGTGATGAGCGTCCGGCCCGCGGCCGGACGCGTCGGGTTGCCGGAGAGGGCTGGTTCAGTTCGGCCAGCAGCGGCGGCCGTAGGGGCCGATGTGGAAGCCCGCCGGGCAGGAGCGGCCGCGGACGTAGCCGCCCCACTGGCCGCCCGTGCGGCAGCCCCCATAGGGCCCCCGGTGGCCGTAGGGCCCGCAGCCGCCGTAGACCTGAATGATCTGCGCATCGCCGGGGCCGGTGGAGACCGCGTCCTGAACCAGCGGCAGGGCCGAGGCGGGGGCCGCGAGGGCGACCAGCAGGGCGGCGGGGGCGAGGACCTTCAGCATCGCGGGGTTCCTTCTGCTCGGAGGGACCGGGCGCGGCACACGGCCATCCCGGTCCGAAGTCCCGGCGGCGGGCGTGCCGCATCGGGTTGCGCAAAAGTTCACCCCCTGGGTGTGCTTGGATGTGACGGGTTCGCGCGACCTCGTAACGTTGTGTGACCGGCCCTTGCCGCGGCGTTTCAGCGGTCAGGCGAGGGCCGGGAGGGTCACCACGAGGCGCGCGCCGCCGGAGGGGGCGGCCTCGGCCACGATCGTGCCGCCATGGGCCTCGGCGATCTGCCGGGCGATGGCGAGCCCGAGCCCGGTACCGCCGGTCGTCCGGTTCCGTGACCGCTCGACCCGATAGTACGGGCTGAACACGGCGGCGCGCTCCGCCTCCGGGATGCCCGGCCCGTCATCCTCGACCACGACCTGACAGGCCGTGCCCGCGCGCCGCACCGCCACGGCGACCGACGAGCGCCCGAACTTGACCGCGTTGCCGATCAGGTTGGCGATCACCCGGCGCAGGGCGAGGGCGTCGCCCGCCACGGTGGCGTCCGGCACCTCCTCCCCCAACAGGCTGATCCGCGCGCCCTGCGCGGCGTGCTCGGCGACCTCGACCGCCACGATGTCGGCGAGATCGACCGGCGCCCGCCCGATCTCGGCGGCGGTGCCGCGGGCGAAGCCGAGCGAGGCCTCGATCAGCGCCGTCATGGCGTCGATATCGTCGATCAGCCGATCCCGCCTGTCCGGCTCGGCGATGCCCTCGGCGCGCAGGCGCATGCGCGTCAGGTAGGTCTTGAGATCGTGGGAGATCGCGCCGATCAGCATCGAGCGCTCGGCCATCAGGCCGACGATGCGCTCCTGCATCGCCTGCACGGCCTGGGTGAGGCGCCGGATCTCCGGCGCGCCCTGCGGCGTGGCGGTCCGCTCGGTGACGCGGCCGTCGAAGCGGGACACGGCTTCGGTCAGGCGGCGCAGCGGGGCGAGCTCGTGCCGGGTGCCGACGATGACGAGGCCGGCCGCCACGACGCCGAGCACCGCCACCCACAGGCTGAGCGGCTGCCCGAGCAGCCACGGCATGAGCGAGCGGTGCCTGGTGATCGCCGAGATGACCAGCACCCGCCCGTCCGGCAGCCGGTAGGTGGCGAGCGCCAGACCGCCTATGGCCCGGTGCCCGGTTCCGCCGGCGCGGTCGGCCGGGCCGATGCCCCGGTAGAACATCGTCGGCTCGGTGAAGGCGCGAAGGCCGTCGGAGGCCTCGCCGGTCAGCCGGTGCAGGCGCCCTTCGAGGACGGGATCGCGGATCATCTCCGAAGGCTCGGGCGGTGCGTCCACGATCTCGGCCCGCAGCGCCTCGCCGTTCACGGCCCGCAGGATGGCCGGCCGCTGGGCCGGATCCGCGTCCTTCAACAGTGCCATGATGCCGGCCGCCTGATCGAGGCGGGGGAAGCGCGAGGCGTAGGGCGAGCGTTCCTGGCTGCGCTGCCAGCGGTCGATGCCGAAGGTCGCCACGACAAGCAGCGACAGCGCCCCCAGGAGGACCAGCATGATCCGCCCGAGGAGGCCGATCCGCGCCATCACGGCGCCCCGGTCTTCACCGGCGCGGCCAGGATGTAGCCCGCATTGCGCACGGTCTTGATCAGCCCCGCCGTGGCGCTGCCCGCCGCGTCCAGCCTGTGGCGCAGGCGGCTGACCTGCACGTCGATGGTGCGGTCGAAGGCGTCGGCGGTGCGGCCGCGGGTCCAGTCGAGGAGCTGGTCGCGCGAGAGCACCCGCTGCGGCCGGGTGACGAAGCAGTGCAGCAGGTCGTATTCGGCGCTGGTCAGCGGGATCTCGACGGCGGGCTCGCCGGTCGTCACGGTGCGGGCCGCGAGGTTGATGGCGAGATCGGCCACGCTCAGCACCTTGGGGCCGGCCTCCGCGGCCGGGGCGGCGCCGGTCCGGCGCAGGACGGCGCGGATGCGGGCCAGCAGCACCCGCGGGTTGAACGGCTTCGAGACGTAATCGTCGGCGCCCATCTCCAGGCCGAGCACCCGGTCGATATCCTCGTCCTTGGCGGTCAGCATCACGATGGGCGGGCCGCCCGCCGCGCGCAGACGCCGGCAGATCGAGAGACCGTCCTCCCCCGGCAGCATCCAGTCGAGCACGATCAGGTCCGGCTCAGGTCCCGCCGCGAGGGCGCGATCGAGGCTCGCGCCGCCATCGACGGCGACGACGCGCAGGCCCTCGCCCTCCAGATAGCCGGCGAGCAGCGCGCGGATTTCGGGATCGTCCTCGACGATGGCGATGGTGGTGCCGTCGGTCATGATCCGAGGATAGGCCGGCCGGGCGGCACGGCAACGCGAAAACGGCCGCTGTCACAAAACGTTACAGGCCGCCCGCCGCCCGTCACATCCGGGCATGCCCCGGGCGCGACCGTCCCGCGTACCCCCAGCGGCGTCCGGACCGGGCGTGGCGACGAGAGGCACGAGGCGCATGGCGGCATCCCATCTCGCATCCCCGTTCTGGCATGTCGTGGCTGCGCTGGCGGTCGCGGGGGCGCTCGCCCTCCACGGCGGCCCGGCCCGGGCGGACCCCGCCGAAACGCTTCGCTTCGGCGACGGCTCGGAGACCTACCGCGGCTATCACATCGAGATGGCCCGGGACGTCCCGAATGCGGAGATCGGCCGGCTGCGGCAGGCGGCCGAGCATCAGGTCGATCTGGTGGAGGCGACGCACCTCGACCCCGGCATCAAGGACTTCCTGCGCGGCTTCCCGGTGGTGCAATCGGGCCCCGACGCGGGCAGCCACTACAGCGGCGGCGACAGCGTGACCATCGCGGTCGATGACCCGAAGGACGACCGCCCGGTGCTGCTGCACGAATACATGCATGTCTATCACTTCCGGCGCCTGCCCGGCGGCCGGGACAACCCGGATATCCTGACCTTCTACAGGCGCGCGAAGGCCGGGCACTTCTATCCCGCCGACGCCTACCTGCTGAGCAATCCGGGTGAATTCTTCGCCATGACGGCGAGCGCCTTCCTGCACGGCCGGCTGGCCCGCGAGCCCTTCACCCGCGCGGAACTGCGCCGGACGCAGCCGATCTATTACGGCTACCTCAAGGGACTGTTCGGCGCCCCGCACGCGGCGCAGCCGGGTCCGTCCCGCTTGGCCGAGACCGGGCCGCTGCCGCCGTGCGGTCCGCCTTCGACCGACCCAGGCGCAGGCCCGCCACCCACGGATAGACGGCCGGCAGCACCACGAGGGTGAGCAGGGTCGCCGAGATCAGCCCGCCGATCACCACGGTGGCGAGCGGCCGCTGCACCTCGGCCCCCGCGCTGGTGGACAGCGCCATCGGCAGGAAGCCCAGGGCCGCCACCAGGGCCGTCATCATCACCGGGCGCAGCCGCATCTCGGCCGCCTGCGTCGCCGCCGCCCGGGGATCGAGGCCGGCCCCCTCAAGGTCGCGGATGTAGCTCGTCAGCACGACGCCGTTCAGGATCGCGATGCCGAAGGTCGCGATGAAGCCGATCGCCGCCGAGATCGAGAACGGCATGTCGCGCAGCGTCAGTGCCAGGATGCCGCCGGTGGCCGCCATGGGCACGTTGAGGAAGATCAGCCCGGCGAGGCGGATGTCGCCGAACATCATCACCAGCAGCAGCAGGATCGCCGCGAGCGCGGCGGGCACCACCACGGTGAGCCGGGCGGTCGCCTCCTGCAGGTTCTGGAACTGCCCGCTCCAGACCAGCGAGTAGCGCGGCGGCAGCTTCACCTGCTGGTCGACGGCGGCCTTGGCGGCGTCCACGAAGCTCTGGACGTCGCGGCCACGGACATTCGCCTGCACGGAGATCCGCCGCTGCAGGCGCTCGCGGCTGATCTGCGCGGGGCCGGAGGCCACGTCCACGCTGGCGACCATCGACAGCGGCACCATCATGCGGCTGCCCGCCTCCCGGCCGGGATCGCCGGTGCCGGACCGGCCGACCGGCAGGGCGCGGATCCGCTCGATGTCGCTGCGGTCGGCGGGATCGAGCCGCACCACGATCTCGGTGATCGAATTGTCGTCGCCGTAGACGACGCCGCTGGTGCGGCCGCCGATGCTCTCGACCATGTCGAGCACGTCCGAGACGTTGATGCCGTAGCGGGCCGCCTTGGCGCGGTCGACCTGGATCGTGAGCGCCGGCATGCCGGCCTGCGCCTCGGCCTTCACGTCGGCCGCCCCATCGACCCCCGAGACCGTGCGCACGATGGCGTCGGCCGTGTCCTTGAGGGTCTTCAGGTCGTCGCCGTAGAGGCTGATGGCCACGTCGCCGCGCACGCCCTCCAGCAGGTCGTCCATGCGCATCTGGATCGGCTGGGAGAAGGCGTAGGCCACCCCCGGCACCTCCTCCTTGAGGCGCTTGTCGAAGGCCGCCACGAGGCCCTCCTGCGTGTCGGCGGTCTTCCACGTGTCGGGATCGGTGAGGGTGATGAAGCTGTCGGTCGATTCGACGCCCATCGGGTCGGTCGGGATCTCGGCGCTGCCGGTGAGCGAGACGACGCGCTTCACCTCCGGGAACGACTTCAGCACCTGCTCGATGCGGGTCACCGTGGCGAGCGAGGCGGAGAGATCGATGCCCGGCAGCTTCTCGGAGGTGACGACGATCGAGCCCTCCGACAGCTTCGGCAGGAACTCGCCGCCGAGGCGCGTCGCCAGCACGCAGGAGCCGGCGAACAGGGCGAGCGTCGCCAGCACGGTCGTGAGGGCGTGCCGCTCGGCGGCCTTCAGCAGCGGCGTGTAGGCGGCGCGCAGCCAGTGCACGAGGCGCGTCTCGCGCTCGCCGACGCCCCGGCCGGCGAGGAAGATCGCGGCGAGCGCCGGCATCAGCGTCATGGTGACGACGAGCGAGCCCGAAAGCGCCAGGATGACGGTCAGCGCCATCGGCACGAACATCTTGCCGGCCACGCCCTCCAGCGCGAGGATCGGCACGTAGACCAGGATGATGATCGCCACCGCGAACATCACGGGCTTGGCCACCTCGGCGGCGGCGTCCCGGATCAGGTCCTGGGGCGGACGGTCCGGGTGCTCGCCGCGGGCGCGCAGGACGTTCTCGACCATCACCACCGCGCCGTCGACGATCAGGCCGAAATCGATGGCGCCGAGGCTCATCAGGTTGCCCGAGAGGCCGAGCAGCCGCATGCCGGCAAACGCCATCAGCATCGCGAGGGGGATCGCGGCCGCCACGATCAGGCCGGCCCGGAGGTTGCCCAGCAGCAGCAGCAGGACCACGATGACGAGGACCGCACCTTCGAGGAGGTTGTGCTCCACGGTGTGGATCGTGCGGTCCACGAGCGCGCTGCGGTCGTAATAGGGCACGATCTCCATGCCCGGCGGCAGTTGCGGGCGAAGATCCTCGATGGTCTTCTTGACCCCGCCCACCACCGCGCTGGCATTGTCGCCGTACTGCATCAGCGCGATGCCGACGACCGTCTCGCCCTCGGCATCGTGCGTCACGGCCCCGAGCCGGACCTTGGGGGCCTCGACCACCTGGCCCAGGGTCGCCATGGTCACCGGCACGCCGCCCGGACCGGTGGCGACCACGATGTTGGCGATGTCGTCCGGCCCCTTGGCGAGGCCGAGGCCGCGGATCACCTCCTGCTGGTCGTTGTGCGCGATATAGGCGCCGCCCCTGGCCGCGTTGTTGTCGGCGAGCGCGGTGAAGACCTGGGCGAGGCTCACGCCGTAGCGGCGCAAGGCGTCGGCCGAGACCCGGACCTCGTAGGTCGGCATCTGGCCGCCGTAGATGTTCACGTCGACGATGCCCGGCGTCAGCTTCAGCTTCGGCGCGATCGTCCATTGCAGGGTGCGGCGGAGCTGCATCGGCGTGTAGGCGGGCCCGCGCAGCTCGAACTGGTAGATCTCGCCGAGGCCCGTCGCCATCGGGCCCATCTGCGGGTCGCCGACGCCCGCCGGCATCATGCCCTTGGCGGCCGGCAGGCGCTGGAACACCTGACTGCGCGCCTCCGTGATCGGCACGCCGTCCGCGAAGGTGACGTAGACCGCCGAGACGCCGGCCCGCGACGTCGAGCGGATCCCGGTCAGGCCCGGCGCCCCCGCCATGGCGTTCTCCACCGGGAAGGTGACGAGGCGCTCGACCTCCAGCGGACCCAGGCCCGGCGACAGGGTCAGGATCATCACCTGCTTGGGCGAGATGTCGGGCACCGCGTCGATCGACAGGCCTTCGAGATTGGCCACGCCCCCCGCCGCCGCCGCGAGGGCGATCATCAGCACCAGGAACCGGCGGCGGACTAGGAGGGCGAACCACGACCGCATCGGAGGCCTCAATCCGTCGAGCCGAGCAGGCTGCGCAGCAGGATCGCCTTGAGCCCGAAGCTGCCCTTCGTCGCCACGGTGTCCCCGGCCGCGACGCCGCTGCGCACCTCGACCCAGTCGGAGCGCTGGATCCCGAGCTGAAGGGCGCGCCGCTCGAACCGGTCCTCGGCCACCCGCACGAAGGCGATCGGCCCCTGCTCGGTCTGCTGCACCGAGGCCGCCGGCACGGTGACGCCGTCGCGGCCGAGATCCGCCGCGATCATCACCGACACGAACATGTTGGCCCGCAGCAGGTCGCCCGGGTTCTCGAGCTCGATCCGGGCGGGGGCCGTGTTGGTGCCCGGATCCAGGGCGGCGTTGACCGAGCGGACATGGCCGTCGAGGGCGGCCTGACCCGGAATCGGGTTCTCCACGGTGGCGGCATCGCCGGCCTTCACCCGCCCGATATCGGGCCCGTAGAGGCTGGCCAGCACGACGATGCGCGTCGGATCGGCGACCGTGACGGCGTCGCGGGTGGTGTCCACCACCTCGCCCAGGGTCACGCCGACGCTGGTCACGACCCCGGCGATCGGGGTCACGACCGCGCTGGTTCCGGGGGCGCCGCCCTCGGTCGGGGCGAGGCGCTGGTATTGCGCCCGGTACATCTCGGTGTTGGCCTCGGCCGATTTCACCGCCGCCTGAGCCTTGGCGAGATCGACCTGCCGGCGCTCCACCTCGGCCTGGGCGACGCCGCCGAACTTGAGCTGCTCGATGCCACGCTTGAGCTGCAGCGCGGCGACCGCCTCGGAGGCCCTCGCCTCGCCGAGGGTCGCCTGTGCGGCGAGGTAGCCGTTGCGGGCGTCGAGGAGACCGGCGGCGTCGAGGGTTACCAGGGTCTCGCCGGCCTGGACCCGGTCGCCGGGCTGGACCGCGAGGCTCAGCACCCGGCCCTGGGTGCGGGGCTTGAGGTGCGTCACCCGCCGCTCGTCGAAGGCGACGGTGCCGGGGACGCGCACCGGCAGGACGATCCGGCGGGTCTCCGCCGTCCCGAAGGCGAGGTCGATCCGCTTCTGCCCGGCCGCGTCGAGGGTGACGCGGTCGGGATCGGCCGGCGCGGCGTCGGCCTTGTCGGTCTCCGCCGCCGGTGTGCTCGGCGCGAGCGGTGCGAAGCCGAGGGCGGACAGGATGGGCGCGCGCTCGAACCAGCCCGCCGCAGCGAGGCCCGCCAGGACCAGCAGGAGGAGCACGCGGACGCCGCGGCGGCGCGGCGCGACCGGGGCGGGCGGCGCGGTCACCGCGTCGTCCGAACTCTCCGGCTCGACGGCTTCGGTTTCCGTGGCGCGGGGATGTGTCTCCGCGTTCAGCGTCATCGGCGTGCGCACCGATCGCCGGAGAGGGACGGGCTCATGCGTCGAACCCCGGACGCAGCACCTCGTCGCTCACGAAGCGCCCGGTCTCGACCTCGCGGACCACCACCTCGTAGCCCTCGCTGCGGAGTTCCTTCAGCCGATCCACCGAGACGTAGCTCCGCGTCTCCACGTCGTAGAGACGGGTTCGGGCGTACCGGTTGATGAGACGCCGGGGGCGCTTCTTCCTAGGCATGCGTGAAGCCCGCGGGATGGCGGCGGGCCGGGCGATGACGGCTCGGCTTCGAGGTTGGCCAACGAAGCCTACGGCAGAGCGCGACAGGCCCCCTCTCCCGTGCGGGAGAGGGTTGGGGTGAGGGATGAGAAGCTTCAGGATCGAGCACGCCGGCAGACCGCCGACAGGGCGCACTTCGTTCTGACAGTTCTCGACCCTCACCCTGTCCCTCTCCCGCACGGGAGAGGGGACCCACGCCCCATCCTGCTGCAGCGACACGAGCTGCGACTTTCCAATCCTGCGAAGGCGCGACGGAGGGATGCAGAGGGCTCTGCCTCTCCCCGCGGACGGCGATGCAGAGATCCGCAACGCGAGCCCATCGGGTCGCACGCATTCTGCGGGGCGGGGTCGGCATGAAGGCGATCCGGTGAGACAAAGCGGGCCGTGAAACCGGCGCCGGTACGCGCTAGAGTCATTCTAATAAGTTGGGCGAAGCCGATGGGGCGCCACTAAATTCGGGTTCATTGTTGCGTCGGCACGGGATCGCCCGGCTGAGTTAAGGCATAGGGACTTCAGCCAGGGGTGCGGGCGTGGCGCGGGTGCTGCTGATCGAGGATGATGCGGAGACGGCAGGCGTCGTGCTCGCCGATCTGCGCGGGCGCGGCCACGTGGTAACCTGGGCGGCGACCGGGCCCGAGGGCGCGCGGGCGGCCCGGGAGGGCGCCTGGGGGGCGATCATCGTCGACCGGATGCTGCCCGGCCAGGATGGGCTCGGCGTCCTCCAGGACCTCCGCCGGGACGGGGATCGGACGCCGGCTCTGGTCCTCAGCGCCCTCGGCGACGTGGATGAGCGGATCCGCGGCCTGCGGGCGGGCGGGGACGACTACCTCGCCAAGCCCTTCGCGCTCGGGGAACTCGCCGCACGGATCGAGGCGCTGCTCCGGCGCCCGGTGGACAGCCGCGAGACGCTGCTGCGGGTCGGCAGCCTGGAGATCGACCTGATATCCGGGACCGGCCGGCGCGGGACGCGCGACCTCGCATTGCTGCCGCGCGAACTCAAGCTCCTCGCCTATCTGATGCGCGCGCCCGGCCAGATCGTCACCCGGGCGATGCTGTTCGAGGAGGTCTGGAACTACCGGTTCACCCCCAAGTCGAACCTGATCGACGTCCATCTCGGGCGCCTGCGCCGCAAGCTCGAGGCCCATGGCGAGCCGCCCCTGATCCAGAACGTGCGCGGCCTCGGCTTCACCTTCACGCCCGATGCCTGATCTCCTGCGCTCCACAACCGTACGCTGGGCGCTCGGGATCGCCCTTTGGTCGGTGCTGCTGGCGCTGACGATGTTCGCCTTCATCTACTGGCAGACGGCCGCCTACCTCCGCGAGGAACTGGCCGAGACGCTGCGGCTCGAAGTCCGCGCCGTCGTCGCAGATCCCGCCTCGGCGGTCCTGCGGGTCGACACCTGGACCGCCATGGACCCGCACGCCAATCACTACGGCGGCCTGTTCGGTCCCGATGGGGCGCTCCGGGCCGGCAATCTCGACGCGATGCCCAAGCACCTCCCCCGCGACGGGGACGCCTACCGCGTGAGTGCCGTCGTGCAGGTCGCCTGGCGCCGGCTCGACGACGAGATCTGGGCGGCCGCCCTGCCCCTGCCCGACGGCAGCACCGTGGTGATCGCCCACGATTCCGACGAGATCGACCGCGTGCGGGTGACGACCCTGCGGGCGCTCGGCCTCGGCCTCGTGCCGACGCTGGCCCTGTCGGGCCTCGGCGGCCTGCTGCTGGCGCGACGGGGTCGCCGACGGCTGGCCGCCACCGAGGCGGCCTTGGCCGAAGTGATGCGCGGCGACCTGCGCCGGCGCCTGCCGGTCGGCAACCGGGGCGACGAATTCGACCGGCTGGCCGCGAACGTGAACCGGATGCTCGACGAGATCGAGCACCTGATGGGCGAGGTCCGCAGCGTCGGCGACGCGGTCGCCCACGACCTGCGCACGCCGCTGACCCGCCTGCGCGCCCGGCTGGAACGCAGCCGGACGCAGGCCAGGACGGTGGAGGAGTTCCACGAGACGATCGACCAGGGACTGGCCTGGATCGATCAGACGCTCGCCATGGTCACCGCGGTGCTGCGGCTCGGTGCGATGGAAGAGGGCCGCCGGACCGCCTTCGCGCCGATCGATCTCGGCGAGGTGGCCGCGGCGGCGGTGGATCTCTTCGAGCCCTCGGCCGAGGAGAAGGACGTGCGCCTCACCCTCGCGGTCGCGGCCGGCCTCCCCGCCATCCAGGGCGACCGCGACCTCTGCTTCGAGGCCCTGTCGAACCTCCTCGACAACGCGTTGAAGTTCACGCCGCAGGGGGGTGCCGTGAGCGTGCGCCTCACCCGCTTGGGCGGCACGGTCAGCCTCACCGTCGAGGATACGGGCCCGGGCCTGCCCGCGACGGAGCGCGGCAAGATCTTCCAGCGCTTCTACCGCTCGGAAATCGCCCGCCAGACCCAGGGCAACGGCCTCGGGCTGAGCCTCGTGGCCGCCATCGCCAAGCTCCACGACGCGACCGTGAGCGTCCACCCGGCCGCGACCGGCGGCTGCCGCTTCGACCTGTCCTTCCCCGTCGCGACGAACGGCTGAGGCGCGTCCCATCACGGTCGCGGCGATCAAGTCGCGCGACCGTGATGGGGCGTGCCGGCATGCACCCGCAGCGATCCCGGCCCACATGGCCGAATTTTAATCCAATGGACACGCGACCAACAAAGCCGATGAATATTATCTGAACATGCGAAGGACGGGACCGATACAGACAAAGGTCTTGGCCCAAGCGCTCAGATGGAGATCGACAAATGGCTTATCGCACATCCATGGCCGCGGCGCTCGTGCTGACCACCATCCTCGGGGGAACCGCCTTCGCCGCCGAGCAGGCCGCCCAGCAGCCCGCCACGCAGCAGACGGCGGTCGACAAGGACGTGGGCAAGCTGTCGAAGGACGGCGCACAGGCGTTCCGTGACCTCCAGCTCACGCGGCTCGCCATCTTCGAGGCGGATCCCGCGCAGGCCAAGGATCTGATCGGCAAGACGCAGGCCGCCTTCACGAAGGCGAAGACCGACGACGCCGTGTTCACCAAGGCCGAGGCCGAATTGAAGACACCCGCCGATATGGCCGGCCACACGGGCATGACCGCATCCACGAAGGCGCAGCCGGCGACGACCGCTGCCAAGCCCGCCTCCAAGGATCAGGTCGCCTGGGTTCCGGTCGACGCGCAGCTGACGCTCGGCGACGACTTCGTGGCCACACCCGAGAAGGCCTCGGCGGTGACCGAGGCGAACAAGAACCTCGCCAAGGGCGACCAGAAGGGGGCGATCGAGAAGCTCAAGCTCGCCCATGTCGACGTGAACTTCACGATGGCGGTGCTGCCGCTCGACAAGACCATCGCCGACGTCAATCAGGCGGCGACGCTGATCGGGCAGGGCAAGTATTACGAGGCGAACGCGGCCCTGAAGTCGGCGCAGGACGGGATGCGCTTCGACGTGATCGACGCGGTCGCCCTGCCGCAGACGGGCAAGGCCACGGCCGGCAATACCGCGTCCCCGCAGGCCACCGGCACGGCCACGAGCACCAAGGCCGGCAAGTAAGCCGCGGCGGCCCGGCGGCCGGGCTCAGGCCCGGCCAGCCCCGCGGAATGACGGGCGCCGCGACCCCGACGACGAGGCAGAGATGATCAGGATCAGCTCCGGCGCCCGGCTCACGCTGGGCCTGCTCGTCTGCGGATCAATGCCGGCCCCTGCGTGGGCCGGCAGGCTCCCGAACTTCGATATCCACGCGGTGTGCACGCTGGAGCACGACGCGGGGCCCGGTCCGGTCGACCGGGCGAGCTACCGCGGCTGCTTGTCCAACGAACGCGCGGCGCGGCGCACCCTACAGACGCGATGGCGCGTCTTCGGAGCACGGGAACGCCGGATCTGCCGGGAGGAGAGCGAGATCGGCGGCGCGCCGTCCTACGTGGCGCTGCTGACCTGCCTCCAGCTCGGCAGCGACGACCTGCCGATGCAGCCTTCGTGGCACCCCTCCAAGGGCACGCGTCCCCGATGAGATCGGGCCTCGGGACCAGTCCGCCGCGATGAGCGCAGTGTTCTTGGGCGTCCCGAAGACAATGCCATATTCGTGATCGATCAACGAGGAACGGGAGATCGCATCAAGACTTCGTGCCAGGCCAAATCAATGGAGGTTGATCATGCTCAAGACAACGGTGAGCGCCGCCCTGTGCTCGGCCTTTCTTCTGACCGCCGTCCCCGCCATGGCTGCGCCGCACGAGATGCCGCAAGGCAAGCGCGACGAGATGTCGATGAAGGACACCAAGAATCAGGTCACCAGTCAGAGGAAGGAAAACAAGGAAGCCAACAAGAACGTCGACAGCCTGATCACCAACAGGAAGTGACGGCGTCAGCCGGCGCGACGAACGGCGATAGCCAGGGCACCCGCGCTCAAGCGCTGCCCTGGCCTTTTCTCGAGCGGATCCTCAGCGGACTGGACGGCTGGCGCGCGTTGCGCCGCGATTGGACGGCGTTCAGTGGCCGGCATCGGAACGCCGGCCCTCGTATTCACCACCCGTAGTGCCAAGCGGCCCGGCGCCAGCCCCAATGGTGATGCCAGCCCCAGGGACGGTGCCAGCCATAGACCACCGGCCGGGCATAGTAGACCGGGCGATAGGCATAGGGCCGCCAGTTGGGCCTGCACCAGCCGTAGTAGCCCCGGTGGAAACCGGGCCCGCAGCCCTGGGCGGCCTCGGCCGTCCCCACGGACGCGGTGAGCGTGCCGAGCGCGAGGAGTGCCGCGCCTGCAAGTTTCATTCGCATTGTCGTCCTCCTTTCAAACCATGAGGTCTTCGAACCTGGCCTCGTCCCAAGACAAGTCCGACCGGATCCCGTCGGTTTCCCGCTCCGGGCCAGGAACCGGCATGAAACAGCCGCACCCCAGAAAGCGTTTCTTCACGAAAGAGTGCGTGCGCCGAAGCACAGGTCCAGGATCGGCGCCTTCCGGGACGGAGCCGCGACCTTGCGGAGGTCGCCCGTCGACTTCGAACAACGCTCATCCTGCGGCCGGAACCACAGGGAGAACCGGAGGAGATGCGGACGTCCGGCCTTCGCGTCTTCCCGGACGACGCACATCCGTGCCGTCATGGGCGGCCGCGCCGATGGCGGAGACGGCCAGGGCGAGGCCGTGAGACGCCCGCGCGCGCGCCGCACGACGCGCTTGGATTCGGCGGGAGGCGAACGGCCCGCCAATACCAGTACGAACCTGCGGCCAAGCCTGCGACAGCGGCGGGCTCGACCACGCTCTGTTGAATCCGGGCGTTCACGGTAAAAGCAACCATCGATCCGCAACCCCCCGAAGCGCGGATCCACCTTCGCCCGCCCGGTTCGCCGGTGCGGGCATTTTCATGCGCACAGGGTACGATCGGAGGCCCGCTGCGCCGACGGTGGCCGCCGTGCGTGAGTCGCCTCAAGCGCAGGTCCCCTCTCCTGAGCGGACTGCGATGTTCGCACTTCTTCTATCGGAAAGGCGATGAACGGGTCCGCGGCTCCCCTCCCCCTCTGCGGGGGAGGGTGGCCCCCGAAGCGGGTCGGGAGAGGGGAGCGACGCTGCAGAACACAGCACTTGGCCGTCATAAGGGCCGAGACACATTCTGAACCCGGGTTCCCCCCTTGCGGGACTTCGTCCCGACCCGACCCCTGCTTCGCAGGGGCCACCCTCCCCCGCAGAGGGGGGGAGGGTGGGCGCGCGGGGAATCTGAATCGCCATAACCGTCGACCTGACGACGATTCCAAACCCGAAGTGTGGGTTCGGCAGCCCACTCGGGAGAGGGGGCAGGTCGCGTTCTGTCGCGAACGTCAAGGCGCATCAGACCGTGCCGGCCACCAGACCCTCCGCGATGGTCCGCAGGGCTTGGTGGTTGCAGATCGTGCAGGCCCCGGGCGCGAGCGCGATGTAGCCCTTGCGTTGCCACGCCGAGAGTTGCCGGTTGGTCCCCTCGCGCGAGAGGCCGATCATGTGGCCGAGTTCACGCTGCGTGGTCAGCACCCGGATGCCGTCGCGCTCCGCGCCGCCGGCCAGCGTGATCAGCGCCTTGGCCAGACGCTGCTCCGCGCAGACGAAGGCATGGTCCGACAGCTGCTGGCTGGTCCGCCGCAAGCGCCCGCTCAAAATCGCGAGCAGCCGGACGGCGAGGATCGGAAATTCGTCGAGCAGGGGCATCAGATCGCGCCGCTCCAGTCGCAGCAGCAGGCAGCGGGTGGCCGCGAAGGCGTCGGCCGTCCGGGGGCCGTCATCGAGCAGGGCGATCTCGCCGAAGACCTCGTCCGGGCCGATCAGATTCATCACGAGCTCCGATCGGTCGTCCGGACCGGCCGCCGAGATCCGGACGTAGCCGCTCACGACCGCGAGCAGCCCGTGGCTCTCGTCGCCGCGCCGGAAGATGCGTTGACCGGAGCGGAACGTGAGGGGCTGGGCCCGGAGCGCGAGGCGCTCGATGACGCGCGGCGGGGCTTCGTGGAACAGGTTGTGCCGCGCCAGCACGGCCCGCTTGTCGAGCGCCGAGCCGACCTTATCGGACCGCATGGCGCGCGCTCACGATCGCGATCCGGCGGTGATCTGCGGATCCCCTCGCCCGCTGCGGCATGCCCTGTCGCGGCGCGACGGCGATCGATCCCTCCCGGATTGACGCATGTTTCAACGCACCCGATAGATACCGCCGGCGAACGCTGCCGTATTCAAAGCCGCCGATCGCCCTACGATTGGTAACGCAGTGTGCGAATGCTGTAAAACGATATCAAGCCGTCGCGTACAGGCCGCGAACAGCTGCCCGCGCTGCGGCGGTGCCGTCCACTCGGCCGTGTGAGGGCCGTCACACGTTCCGGGCGCCGACCACCGCTAGGGTAAGCACTCCGGAGGTTCCTCATCCCGAGCCTGAGGAGAGGGTCAGATGCGAGTGGCCGAACACCGAAACCCCGTCTCCCGCGATGCGTCACCGGCCGGGTTCCGGGATGCCGGCCGCCCTCTCCCCTATCGCGGCGACCCGACCGGGGACCATCGGTGCCCCGCCGCGTTCCCGGCCACCGTCGACGGGGCCCTCCGCCGCTTCGTCGAGCAGCTGGACGAGGGCTTGGCCATCGTCGACCGGCGCGGGCGCGTCCTGTTCCTCAATGCGGCAGCGAGACGGATGGTCAACGGCGACCATCTCGTCCTGACGGATGGCATCGTACGGGCGCACGAACGCAGCGCCGGCATGGAGCTCCACAGGATCCTCACCGACTGCGTGTCGCGGGGCTGCGAGATCTCCAGTCGGCTCGTCTTCGAGACCGCGACCCTGCTGATCGCCGCGAGCGCGCTTCCGCCCGAGGGGGGGCATTCGGAGACGTTCGTGCTCCTGCGCCTGATCAACCCCGCGACGGCCCCCCTGCCGAGCGCGCATGCCCTGCGGGCACAGTTCGGGTTCACGTCGACCGAGGCTGCGTTCGCCCTCGATCTGCTGGCCGGAAACGACCTGGCGGCCTGCGCGATCCGCCGGGGGATCACGCTGAACACGGCCCGCGCCCACCTGCGCAGCCTGTTCGACAAGACCGACACGCGCCGTCAGGCCGCCCTGGTCCGCCTCCTGCTGCTCTGCCCGCGGCCCATCCTGGGCTGAGGCTGCCCCGGGCGCCGGGCGAACCCCGCCTCACGGGATGAGCCCGAGACTGCGGCCGGCGTCGACGGGCTGCAGGATGCCGTAGCCGCGTTCGGCGTTCCACCCCGGGGGGCCGGATTGCAGGGCGGTCGCGCGCAGGGCCTGCACCATCGCGGCGGCGGATGTGGGGGCCGGCGTCGCGCGCGTGCGGAGTGCCGCGACGCAGCCGGCCGCGACCGCGCAGGCCGCCGAGGTTCCGCCATCCGGCGTGGACCGAGTCCGGCTCTGCGAGCCCAGGAAGTGGCTGTAGGCCATCAGGTCCGGCTTCCGCGGCATCATGCCGGCGATCGACGGCCCGGTCGCGGAATACCCGAGCCGCTCGCCCGCGACCGTGCAGGCGGCGAGGGTCAACACCTCCGGATAGGTGTTGGCCCCCATGATCGCCCCCTGCACCCGCTGGAGGCACGGCGCGGCGGGGCATTCGGGCCCGCAATTCGAGCCCGCGAACACCACGTCGATGCCGGCCAGCGTCAGGGCGCGGACATAGGCGCGGAACGGATGATCCGGGTTGTCGACGTAGCGGCCCGGATGCCCCTCCGGAAAGTCGAGGCTCGGGTGGTAGATGCCCCAGCTGTTGCTGACCACGAGGGCCCGGAGGCCGGCGGGCGGTCCCGAGAGCACCCAGCGGGTGATCAGGAACCAGTAGGCCTGGATGGCGGCCCCGATCGTTCCGGCCGCCCCGTGATCACCGGCCGCGCGGGCACCGAGCGCCGGGATGTCGAGCAGGGTCGCCCTCGGGGCCGCGATCAGCGCGTCGTAGGCGCACATCGTCCCGTGCCCGACCCGGTGCAGGCCCGGCACGGAGACCCGGGTCGGCGGCGACCAGGACTGGCCGGCGTCGAGACGCGGCGGCGTGCCGAGCCGTGCGCCGAGCCGCGCCAGGGCGATGCCGCCATCCACGATGGCGATCGCGACCCCCGTCCCGTCCAGGCCGTTCCGGGCGAGCACGTCGGTCCCGAGCCGCGCCTGCACGTCGACTGAGGTTCCGACAGCGCGGCTGCTGCCGCAGGTCAGGGTCGTGCCGATCTCGGCGTCGGAATAGATCGCGCCGCCGTCGAGTTCGGCGGGGATCTCGCCGGAGGCCGGCACCGGAATGGTGGCGCGGACCAGAAACCGGTCCGCGCGGCGCAGGTCGAAGGTCACGGGTGCGATCTCGCGTGCCCCCGCCCCGCCGCCGATCGGGACCGCCCCGAACGGATGGTGCAGCCGCACCCCCTCGGGGACCCGGTGCGCGCCGAGCCGCTCATGGGGCGGCTCGCCCGCGGCGACACGCTCGGCGGCCCCGATCAGGGCGGGGTCGCGGGGCCTCTCCCAGAGCACGCGCCGGAACGCGGATTGCGGACTCTTGCGTACCACGGGCGCCTCCCTGTTGCGCCGGAAAAGCCTGCCGCGCGCGGGCGGCGGTTCAGGCCCACTCCGCCTGCGCGGCCGCCAGCGTGTCCTTGTAGAGCCGGCACTGCTGGACGAAGGGCTTGAGCTGCCGGCCCAC
This sequence comes from Methylobacterium guangdongense, assembly GCF_038442355.1. Taxonomy (NCBI): domain Bacteria; kingdom Pseudomonadati; phylum Pseudomonadota; class Alphaproteobacteria; order Hyphomicrobiales; family Methylobacteriaceae; genus Methylobacterium; species Methylobacterium guangdongense. The sequence goes on along the minus strand of NZ_JBBXMX010000016.1, from coordinate 95,569 downwards.
ATCCAGGCCGACATCGACGTCCTGGCGGAAGTGCAGGCCCGCCAGGACGCGGTTGAAGCCGACCCGGGCAGCCAGCACCTCCAGAGCCTGGGCGTGGGCGGGGACGAGCTCCGCCAAGCAGGCGGAGGTCAGGCTGCCGATCAGCGCGTGCCCGGCGGGATAGGAGGCGTGGCCGGGCACCGGGACCGGCGGATACAGCATCGGGCACACCTGGGACGGACGCGGGCGTGCCGGGTTGCGCCGCTTCAGCATCATCATGGCCAGCTCGCCGCACCGGGCGATCAGCTTCATCAGCAGGTAGGTGTGCGGATGCGACGTCCTGCCGACGTTCAGCAGCTGCAGCCAGCAGACCTGAAAATTCTGGTTCTGCTGGACGATCTCGCCGAGTGCGTCCGGCCGCTCCGTGATCGCCAGGATCAGCATATCGTCGATCATCGGCTGGGTGATGGCGGCCGGCGCCGGCAGGGTGGTCGCCGTCTCCCAGGTCTTGGTGCCCACCTTCGCCTTCATGAACTGCGGCAGGATGGTGAGGGCGAGGAGATCGGGATCCCAGTCGGAGGCCCGGAAGGTCGCGGCCAGGTTCGCGGGGACCGGGATCTCTGCGAGCGGATGGTCCGTGCGCATCGCGAAGACCTGGGGACCGGACGCGCCTGCCGAGTCGGCCCAGTTGCCGCCCATCGGGCTCGCGCCGTTGCCGCCCACGGCGTCGATCCAGTTGCCGCCCATCGCACGCTCCCCGATTTGACATTCGGTCAGCTTGGGGCCGGCTGGGGCCATTATTGCGGCAATCCAGCCCGCTCCAACTTGTCGATAAAGCTCTCTAGCAAATTTTTTGAGAACGGACACCGTGTAGAATAAGCTTTCAGCCGAAAATCCGGCTGGATCGATTGAATTTCTCGGGCAACCAGCTTTGCTTCAGAAATTCGATCCAGAGACACCAGTGTCGCCGCCAGGATCCGCAACGTTGCGCATAATCTCGGATTGAGAAGAAACGCCTTTTGCGACCAAACCAGGGCCTCTTCATACTGTCCTTTCAGATAATGAGCCTGCGCCAGAAACATGAGATAGAAATAGGCTTGCACATCGACGGGGGACAGGCGCAGACCTTGCTCGGCCCGCGAGACGGCCGCATCGCCCTGCCCGACATAGCCGTGAACACCGCTGCTGAGCGTCCAGGCCATCGCGTTGCCGGGCGACGCTTCGAGCGCACGCTCGAAGATCAGCATCGCCTTGTCGTATGCGCGGAAGAACAACGCCTGCGTATGACCGTAGACCGCCAGCGCGAAGCCGTCGGCCGGATCGCGCTCGACGGCCGCCATCGCGAGGCGTGTCGCCTCCTCGGCCTCGGCACCCACGTCCGCGGCCCAGCCCTGCGCCATGTTGTGGATGTGCCAGAGCGCGGCATACGCGAAGGACGTCGCGTAGCCGTCATCCGCCAGCATCGCGCCCTGGAGCAGTTCGCGCGCCTTCGGAAATTCGGGGCTGCGCATGAGATACATGGCGTCGACCGCCTGGAGCACGAGCTCGTAGGCGTTCCGATTGTCGGATCGCTTGCGCAGCGCCCGCTTCAGCTCGGCTTCGCGGACATGGGGGGCGATGCTCCACAGGATGCGGGTGGCGATGCGGCTCTGCAGATCGAAGATGTCGACCCGCGATCCGTCGTAGCGGTCGGCCCAGATCACCGCGCCCGTCTCCTGATCGACCAGGCTGGCGCTGATCCTGAGCTTGTCCGCGCTGGCCGCCACCGATCCGCTCAACACGTAGCGCACGCCGAGGTCCCGGCTGACGCGCCTGCGGTCGATGTTCCGGCCCTGGTAGGGCAGCGTCGAACTGCGCGCGATGACCAGCAGCCCGCGCACGCTCTGCAGCGCCACGATCAGATCGTTCGCCAGCCCCATGCCGATATAGCCGGAGCCGCCCTTGCGGCCCTCCGTGCGGAAGGGGAGCACCGCGATCGACGGGACCTTGGCTTTCAGCCGGCGCAACGGGCGCGGGGTCGTACTGGATTCGGGCGGGTCGCCGTGGACCAGATAGGCCCGCACCGGTACGGCCATGTTCTTGAGGTGGGTCGGACCGAGATCGACCACGTTGATCCGCGCCCGCGATGCGATCGTGTCGAAGACCGGCTTGGAGATGATGATGCCGTCCGGCGGCGCGATCTCCTGCAGGCGCGCCGCGATGTTGACGCCCCGGCCGAACACATCCCCCGAATCGATGATCGTGGAGGCGACGTTGACGCCGATCCGGAACCTGATCTTGCGCTCGCCCGGCTGAATCCGTTCGGTTGAGGTGACTTCGCCCTGCAGCTGAATCGCGCATTCGACGGCATCCAGGGGGGAATCGAAGGACGCGATCAGGCCGTCGCCGGTGTTCTTGACGATATGACCGCGGAAACTGACCACGCAGGGGTCGATGGTGCGCACCCGGAGGGCCTGGAGCCGCGTATGCGTATCCTCCTCGGCGATCTCGGTCAGGCGCGCGTAGCCCACCACGTCGGCCGCCAGGATCGCGAGCGTGCTCCGGACGATCTTGTCGACCGGGCCGGCCAGCGCGCCCTCGTCTGCCATCCGTGGGTCCTCGTCGGCCATTCGTCGCGCGCGATCCCGAAGAAGCAGGGCTCACATATACAGATGATTATATCATACTCAAAACCGCCCAGGACGCCAATACGACGAACATACTTTCCGTGAAATGATTAGTACTTTATGCATTGCACGGCAGACGAATAATCGTTCAGGATCGTCGCTCGATGATCAGCATCAATTTGCGATGCAGCCGCGATGCTTCGAAGCCGCCCATGGTCTGTCGTTTTATGGCGTCCGATACAGTTTAGTATCGAATGCCTTGAGTGATACAGCCTTTCGCGCGCATCCTGGCTCGATCGTGGGCGTGCCGCTGGCTGCATAGCCAGGGACGAGAGCGCTTCGGCGCGAGCCTGGCCGATGGAAGCGCCGCCGACGGAGTGGAGACGTTCGCGATCTCAGACGTGCAAACCAGGCGCGATCACGCGGAGCGCCTGGCGGACATGCCGCTTGAGGCGCTGCACGCCGGAATCGTATTCGCGGTTATCCCAGCCCCGGATGCCGACGATATGGGGTTCGAAGGGGAGGCGCGTCGCGATGCGGAGAGACCGCTCCCGCATGAGCGTCTCGATGACGAAGTACATGGTCCGCTCGGTGATCGTTTCCTCGCCGGTCTCCTTGAAGCGATCGATGTTCGCGATCAGCTTCGTCCAGGCCGCATGGTCGAATCCGTAGAGGTAGAGATCCGACCATTTCTTCGGCAGTCGACGGATGTTGATGACGAGATCCAGATCCGAATAATCGTACCGGAGGATCTTCTCGAGATTGGCGATGCGGTAACGGCCCGTGAGCTTCCAGAACAGGTGCCCACGCCGCATCTCGTCGGCGGCACGCGGATGCCGGAGACCCTCGTCGATCAACAGCATCTCCGAGTAGCCGCGGCCGAAGAAGTCGTTCGAGGCGTCGGGCGGGATCCTGACGAACTCGACATGGCAGCGCGCAGCATGCGCTGGAAGGCCTTCATGTCGTTGCCGCTGTTCTCGCACAGATAGATCGTCTCGAGGGCCTCGGTCGCGCCCGATGCGACAAGGGCTTTGAAGGCATCGCAATACTGGCCGAGCCGGTCGTTAGGGCTCGTGACTCGTAGAGTTCGCATATCGACATGCGGTGTCACCGTCGCGGTCAGGATCAGAGACTGTTTCCGCATGGGTTCTCACGAGGGGGCAAGAGGTTCGAACGCGAAGGATCTACGCTCTGTCCGACGCGTCTCGTCCGGTTGCACACCCCAATCCCGTATCGTGCGAAAGTTGTCATCCTCGGGGACACTACAGCGGTGGATACTGGTCCTGACCGGCAGACGGCGACCTTCGTTCAGGTGAAGCCGTAGAGCCCCGCGGGATTGTCGACCAGGATCCGCGTCCGCATCCCGGCGTCGGGCACCCAGTCGGCCAGCAGGTCCAGCAATTGCGCATCGTCCGGCTTGGCGTCGGCCGGCGCGGTCGGATGCGGCCAGTCGGTACCCCACACGAGGCGCTCGGGGGCGAGCGCCACGTAGGCGCGGGCGAGGCGGCCGCGGTCCGCGTAGGTCGGCGGCCCGACCTTCGAGGCGATGTAGGCGCCGGTGAGCTTGACCCAGGCACCGTGCTTGTCGATCAACTCGGCGATGACCCGGAAGCCCGGATGATCGGGCCCGGCGGGCTCCGGCAGGTGGCCCATATGGTCGAACACCACCGGCACCGGCATGCCCTTCAGGGTGTCGGACAGCTCCACGATCTTGTCGCCGTCCGAGACGAGCTGGATGTGCCAGCCGAGATCGGCGATCTTGCGGGCGACCGGGACCATGTCGGTGATCGGCGCGCCGCCGGGCAGGCGCGTCCCGAACCGCACGCCGCGGATCCCGGCCGCGTCGAGGCGCTTCAGCGCGTCGGGCGTCACCGCGGCATCGAGCATCGCGATCCCCCGGGCGGTCGGCCCGAAAGCCTTCACGGACTCGACGAGGAGGCTGTTGTCGGTGCCGTAGGTCGAGGGCTGCACCACGACATGCCGGGTGATGCCGAGGCGGCGCATCAGGAGGCGATAATCGGCGACGCTCGCATCCGGCGGGCGGAGGGTGGCGCCGGGCGCGGCCGGGAAGCGCGCATCGTAGATGTGGTGGTGACAGTCGGTGGCGTCCGGCGGCACGGTGAGGGTCGGCCGTTCCGTGCCCGAGGACCAGGGCACGGTCTGCGCCGCGGCCGGTCGCAGACCGGCGGCGAGGGCCGCGCCGGCCATCAGGGTCGCGAGGTGGTGGCGGCGGGTCGTCGAGGGGGTCATCCGTCCGGTCCGGTCAGTGATGCGAGAAGAGGGTCTGGCCGGCAGCCGGCATCCGAACTGTGAGGATGCTGCCGGTCTGGGATTCGGTGATGAACAGGGTCGCCCCGTCGGGGCCGCCATAGGCGACGTTCGTGGTCGAGATGCCGGCGGGGGATTTCACCCGCAGCAGCGGCTCGGCGACGGGGGACAGACGCCAGATCGACCCGAACCCGGTATGGGCGACGATCAGGCAGCCCTCGGCATCGAGCGCGATGCCGTCCGGGCCGCCGAGACCGCCGTGCAGCTGCGCGAACACACCGACCTTGGCGACGAGGCCGCTGGCGTTCAGGGGGATGCGCCAGATCTGCTGGGCCCGGGTCACGGCCACGAACAGGCTGCCCATGGTGTCGTCGATGACGATGCCGTTCGGGCTCGGCACCGTGTCGACGAGGCAGGTCAGCTCGCCGGAGGGGCGCAGGCGGTAGACCCGGCCGGTCGGGTCCTGCAGCCCGGTCTGGCCCTGATCGGTGAAGTAGAGATCGCCGTTCGCCGCGAAGGTGAGGTCGTTGACGCCCCGGAAGCCCTCCGAGCCCGCGGTCTCCAGAAACGGCGTCACCGCCCCCGTGGCGGGGTCGAGGCGCATCAGGCCGCGCTTGTAGCAGGTGATGAAGATCCGCCCGTCCTGGTGGATCTTCATCCCGTTCGGCCAGCCATCGTATTCGGCGACGAGCTCCCACGACCCGGCCCGATCGATGCGGAAGATCCGGCCGAAGGGGATGTCGGTGACGTAGAGCCGCCCGGCCCGGTCGAAGACGGGGCCTTCGAGGAACGAGTCGATCGCGTGGCCGCCCCGGTTGGCGTCCGCCCAGGCGGTCGGCCGGGCCTTGCGGAAGCGGTCGGGCAGGCGCGTGAACAGTTCGGCCGTCACGGTCGGCGGGGGAGCGAAGAACGACATCGCGGAGCCTCGGGGTTCGATCGCGGGCGGCGGCTCAGGCGGGCAGCGCCGCCCCTTGCGTCTCGCGGGCATGGGCGCGGCTGATCAGGATCACGCTGAGCGCCGCGGCGGCGTCGAGGGCGGCGACGGGGAGCATGCCGAGGGGGAAGCTGCCGGTGGCGTCCCTCACGAGGCCGACCACGTTCACCATCAGGCCGCCGCCGATCAGGTTCGAGATGGCGTTGATCCCGGCGAGACCGGCCGCGAGCGTCCCCGGCGACAGCCAGCCGGCCGAGAGCGCCCAGAACGGCCCCTTGAAGGCATAGGCGCCCACGAGGGCGAAGGAGACCGCGACGACGGCGGTGGCGATCCCGCCGGTCAGGTTCAGATACGACAGGCCGAAGGCGGCGAGCAGCAGCGGGATCGCCGTGTGCCAGCGCCGCTCGCTGTGGCGGTCGGAATGGCGGCCCCAGACCACCATCAGCACCGTGGCGATGCCGTAGGGGATCGCGTTGACGAAGCCGGCCTGGAGATTGGTCAGCCCGAATGCCTTGATCATCTGCGGCTGCCAGACCGACAGGACGCTGCCCGTCGCCGAGGCCCCGGAGCAGACGAGCGCCATGGCCAGGAAGTACTTATTGCGGGCGAGCTGCCACAGGGAGATGTGGCCGATCGGCTTACGCCGCGCGGCTTCATCGTCGAGGCGCCCGATGAGCCAGGCGCGCTGGTCGTCGCCGAGCCAGCGCGCGTCGCGGGGCCGGTCGGTCAGGACGAACAGGCAGGCGATGCCGAGGCAGACGGTCGGCAGCCCCTCCAGCACGAACAGCCACTGCCAGCCCCTGAGGCCGAGGGCGCCGTCGAGTTCGAGGAGCAGGACCGAGAGGGGCGAGCCGAGGAAGGTCGCGAGCGGGATCGAGACCGTGAAGGTCGCCATGATCCGCGCCCGGTATGCGCCCGGCAGCCAGTAGGTCAGGTAGAGGATCGCGCCGGGGAAGAACCCGGCCTCGGCCGCCCCGAGGATGAAGCGCATCCCGTAGAGGGAATGGGGACCGGTCACGAGGGCCATGCCCATGGTGACGAAGCCCCAGGTGATCATGATCCGGGCGATCCAGCGCCGGGCGCCGACCTTCTGCAGGGCGAGGTTGCTCGGCACCTCGACCAGAAAGTACGCGACGAAGAACAGGCTCGCCCCGAAGCCGAACATCGCGGGGGTGAGCCCGAGGTCCTTGTTCATCTGCAGGGCGGCGAAGCCCACGTTCACCCGGTCGAGCAGGGCGCAGAAGTAGCAAAGCATCAGGAACGGGACGAGCCGGACGATGACCCGGCGCATGGTCGCCGCTTCGAGCGGATGCTTGGTGTCCTCGGAAACGCTCACGTCCCAACCTCCCCGTCCTGTGAGATGTGGCTCGCGTGACGTCCCGCGCCCTTGAGCCCTGGTGGTGCGGCCCTGCCGTGGGATCAGACCCCCTCGCAGCCCGCCTCCGCGAGGGCGCGCTCGACCCAGGAGCGGTCCACGGTGCCGGCCTGGATGGCCGCCATGGTCTTCGCCTCGCCCTGCTGCTTCGCGTCGGCCGCGGCGAAGACCGCCTCGGCCTGGTCGAAGGGCACGCAGACGAAGCCGTCGTCGTCGCCGACGATGAGATCGCCGGGCTCGATCACCATGCCGTCGATGGCGATGGTGGCGTTCACCTCGCCCGGCCCGTTCTTGTAGGGGCCGCGGTGGGTGACGCCGGCGGCGTAGACCGGGAAGGCCCCGGAGCGGATCCAGCCGTAATCGCGCACGGCGCCATTCACGACGACGCCGGCCACGCCGACCTGCTGCGCGTGCGACAGCATGAGCTCGCCGACGATCGCGTTGGTCAGGTCGCCGCCGGCATCGACGACGAGGACGTCGCCGGCCTTCGCGCGGTTGAGGGCGGCATGCACCATCAGGTTGTCGCCGGGCCGCGTCCGGACGGTGAGGGCGACGCCCGCCATCACGCCGCCGGCATGGAGCGGCCTGAGCCGGGGGCCGCCGTGGCCCATGCGGTTCATGGAATCGCTGATGTTGGCGACCGCGATGGCCTTGAACTTGTCGACGGTGGCGGGCTCGACCGTGCGGGCGCGGGGGTGGATCTTGAAACCGATGGCCATGGGTGTTCGTCCTTCGATGCGGAGCGCGATGCGGCGTCAGGCGATCGGCTTGAGGCCGGCCTTGAGCGCCATGGCGTCGAGGGCCTCCTGGTAGGTCCGGGGGACGACGCCCTTAAAGTGGTCCTTCAGGCCGAGGCTGTCCTTCCAGCGCAGGCGCTGGGCGACGGCGCGGGCCATGATCGGCTCGACCCCGGCATCCGCGACGGCGTCGGCCGACATCTCCAACTCCTCGGCCCGGCGCTTGGCGTGGATCACCCCCGACGGGGTCAGGCTCTGCACCGTATCCATCCACGGCCGGGCGAGGGTCTTGGACGCCGAGGCGAGGACGACCTCGTCGATCCCGTATTGCCGGGCGGCGAGCAGCATCTCGTCGGTGAGCGCCTCGATCCCCTTGATCAGGACCGAGCGGATGATCTTGATCCCCGAGGCGGTGCCGAGCACCGGGCCGGTGAACGCGATCTGCATGCCCCACGGCACCAGGAGATCGCACACCCGCTCGCCGGCCGGGCCGCTCGACAGCATCCGCATGGAATATCCGTGCAGCGGCGTGCCCTCGATCGAGCCGTCGCCGAGCAGCGCGCCGGTCGCTTCGAGCTTGCGGGCGACCCCCTGCTTGATCTTCGGCGTGGCCGAGGCGAAGTCGAGGAAGGTGTGGCGGCTCGTCAGCACCGGCGCGAAGGCGTCGGCGCTGTCCAGCGAGGCGGCGCCGGGGGTGACGCTGACGATGAGGTCGGCGGCCTCGGCGAGCTCGCCGTTCGAGCGCACGAGCGTGACACCGGCCTTCTCGGCCCGGTCCTGGATCAGGTCCGCGTAGGGACCCGCGAACGCGTATTTGTCGTAGCAGGCGATCGATGCGAGTCCGGCGCCGCGCAGGCCCGCGCCGAGCGTGCTGCCGATCTCGCCATAGCCCACGAGGCCGAGGCGGAATTGCGTGCGGTCTGCCATGGTGTGCTCCTGTCGGGCTGTGGGCTGATGTGCGGGGTCCGCCGATCCGGGCGGGCGATGCGGGATGATGGCGGTCAGGCCGGAAGCGCGGCCGGGATGGCATCCCGCCGGATCTGCCGCCACAGGGCCAGCATCATCAGGGCGCCGAGCAGGAGGATGCCGCCCACCGCCAGCAGCGGAGCGGTGAAGCCCCCGGAGATCTCGCGGGTCACACCGATCAGGTATGGGCCGGCGAAGCCCCCGAGGTTGCCGATGGAGACGATCATCGCGATCCCGCCCGCCGCGGCGCGTCCGGTGAGGAAGCCCGAGGGCACGGCCCAGAAGGTCGCCGTGTACGCGTTGATGCCCATCACCGCCACGCAGAGCGCCACGATGGTCAGCACCGGCGTCGGGGTCAGGGCGCTCGCGGTCAGGGCGGCGGCACCGACCGCCAGGGCCAGAGCCGGATAGATCGTGCGGTCGCTGCCGCGGTCGGACAGGCGACCCCACACCACCATCGCCACGGCGCCGCAGACATAGGGAATGGCCGCGACGAACCCGACCACCGAACTTGCGAGACCGAGCTGCTTGATCATCTGCGGCAGCCACAGGCCGATGCCGAGCGAGCCGACAATCGCGCAGAAGTTGATCGCCGCCAGCATCAGGACCCGCCAGTTCCGCAGGGCCTGGGCCAGGGTCATCGGGTGCTTCTTCTCGATGGCCGCCCTCTCGGCGGCGAGCGTGGCGACGAGGACCTCCCGCTCGGCGGGCGTGAGCCAGTGCGCCTCCCCGGGACGGTCGGTGAGGACGAAGAGGCAGATGACGCCGAGGATCACCGCCGGGAGGGCTTCGAGGATCAGCAGCCACTGCCATCCCGCGAGGCCGAACCCCTCGACCTGCACCAGCGCACCGGAGATCGGCGATCCGATGATGTTGGCGACCGGGATCCCGAGCAGGAAGAGGGAGGTCGCCCGCGCCCGCACCGCGGAGGGGAACCACAGGCTGAGGTAGAGGAACACGCCGGGCACGAACCCGGCTTCGCCGAGGCCGAGGAGGAACCGCGCGATGCCGAACTGGATCGGGCCGGTCACGAACGCGGTGGCGGCCGAGACCAGGCCCCAGGTGATCATGATCCGGGCGATCCAGAGCCGGGCCCCGACGCGCATCATGATCAGGTTGCTGGGGATCTCGGCGAGGAAATAGCCGAGGAAGAACAGCCCCGCGCCGATGCCGAACGCGGTCGCGGTGAGCCCGATATGGGCGTTCATCGTGAGCGCGGCGAAGCCGACATTCACGCGGTCCAGATAGCTCACCACGTAGCACACGAAGAGAAACGGCAGGATCCGCCGCATCGTCTTCCGGTGGATGCCCTGCTCGTCGACCCCGTGGGCCGGAGCCTGGGCCTGATGCCCGCGCGCCATGACGTCCACTCCCGAATCGCCAATTTTGAAACGGCGTTTCGTTTTTGATCTATCAAACGGCCGGCGCTGTCAACGATGGCCCCGGCGAGGCGGCATCACGGCCTAGCGAGCGGACGGTTCAGGGGGCGAGCGCTCTGCGACGAAGCGGAGACCGGTCCGGCGCAAGAGAGCGCGCACGGCAAGACCTTGAAGCCACGCATTATTGCAACGCGATCGGGCACCGCTCTAAGGATCGCGCAGCCCCGCGGAACCGGAACGAGTGCAACGACATGGCGAAGGAGGCGCGCACCCGGCCCAAGCTCGACGGGGTGGCATCGGCCGACCGGGTGCTGACGGTGCTGACGGCGTTCCGGCGCGGCGACGACGCCCTGGAATTGTCCGAACTCGCCCGCCGCACGTCGCTCGTGAAGAGCACGATCATGCGGCTCTGCATCTCGCTGGAGAAGTTCGACCTGATCGAGCGCCTGGATGACGGGCGCTACCGCCTCGGCGTCGAGGCGGCCCGGATCGGCTCGGTCTACCAGCAATCCTTCGCCCTGGAGGAACGGATCCTGCCCGTCCTGGAGCGGCTCGCCGCGGAGTCCCTGGAGACCGCCTCGTTCTACATCCGGCGCGGCAACCAGCGCCTCTGCCTGTTCCGGGCGGATTCACCGTCGCCGCTGCGGATGAATGTCCGCCCGGGCGACATGCGGCCGATGGACGAATCCGCCATCGCCCAGATCCTGCGGACCTTCAGCGACCGGCGCGCCTCGGAGAGAGCCGCGATCACGGTTCCGCTCTACACGTCGGGCATCACCGATCCGCACGTGGCCTCGGTGGCGATGCCGGTGTTCGGCACCGAGCGGCGCCTGATTGGTGCCCTCGCCCTATCGGGCCCTTCATCCCGGCTGACCTCGGAACGGGCCGAGATCCTGAAGCCGCGCCTCCGCGAGGCCGGCGAGCGGCTCTCGTCCGAACTCGGCGCACAAGCCTCGTGATCGTCAGGCGCGCCGAGCCGGCCGGCGACGAGCGGCCCCGCGGCTCCCGGTGAGCGCCGTCGCGTGAACGGCCGGCGCCGGGCCGCTCACCGAAGCGTGTACGGGCCGGTTCGCCGTCGAAACCAGCGCTTTACCACCCCCATGGTGCCGTATCGGTGCGATCCCATCGCCCGGAGACTTCCCAAGCGTGTCACAGAGCTGCGCACCGGCGCGTCCATCTCGAGATGTTCACCTGGGACCGTTGAGCGAGCCTCGCTCCGGTCGACCCGTGACGCGTGACGACCTCGCATGTCGCTCCTCGCACGCCTCTTGCTGATCGCCGTCCTCGCCGGCCTCGCCGTGCACACGGTCCGCACGACAGCGCCCGCCGGCCCCGCGGCCATGACCCTGCAGAACCAGCTTCGATCGGCTCCCGAGGCCGGTCACGCTTAGGGTGATCCGCCCGGATCATCCCCCTCGATGATCTCGCCGCGCGCGTGGTGCCGGGTACGCTATCTGGGCAAGAGCCGTCCGGGGTCCGACGCGGTTTGGACACCGGACGGCGCTACCCTAAGTGAGCGCTTGCCGAGACTCATCCCGCCGCCATCGTCGAACGGATCCCGTATGCGCCCGGTTGTCCGAAGCTTGGCCTGCGCGGCACTCGGTGTGGTCGCGGCGTCGGCCGTGCAGGCGCAGTCCATGGTCCAGCCGCTGCCGCAGGCCCCGAGCCCCGATCTCGATCCCCGGGCCTGGCCCCTCAGCGCCGTGGGCAAGCTGAACGTGGTCACGGGGCCCGGAAGCCGGAAATACTGCACGGCGACGCTCATCGGACCGCGCCACGCCCTCACCGCCGCCCACTGCCTCTGGGACGGCGCGCGGCAGCGTTGGGTCGATCCGGCCAACGTCCACTTCGTCGCCGGCTACGAGCAGGGGCGCTACACCGCGCATTCCATCGCGCGGGCCTACACGAAGCCGGACGCCTACCGGTTCGGGACGAGCCGCCAGGATCTCAGCCGCGACTGGGCCGTCATCGAGCTGGCCGAGCCGATCCCCCTGAAGCCGCTTGGCCTCAGCCCGGCCCTCGGCCCGGAAGCCAAGGCGACCACGCTGACCGGCATCGTCCACGCGGGCTACAAATCCTACGCGAACCAGATCATCAGCGTGGAGCGCGGCTGCCAGGCCCGGTACGAACCCTCCGCCCTGCCGCTGCTCGACCATTTCTGCCGGGTCGTGCCGGGGGAATCCGGGTCGGCGCTGATCCTGCGCGACGGCGAGCCCGGGATCGTCGGCATCCTCGTGGCCGCTTCGTCGAACGGAACCTCGATCGCGGTCCCGGTCAGCAGCTTCCGGGCCGCCGTCGAGGCCGCCCTGACGAGCACGGCCGGGGCTGCGGCCGCGAGGCCCGCCCGGGTGCCGACGCCATGACGGCGACCCCGACCAGCGCGGTCGTGATCGGCGCGTCCGGCGGCATCGGCCGGGCGCTGATCGACAGGCTCGCGGCCGACGAAACCTACGCGCCGATCTTCGCGCTCTCCCGCGCGCAGCCGCCGGCCCCGCCGGGCGTCCGCACCCAGGCGATCGACCTCGGCGACGAGGCGTCGATCGCGGCCGCCGCGGTCACGGTCGGCGCGGCCGGACCGGTCGGGCTGATCATCGTCGCCACCGGCATCCTGCATCAGGATGGCGTCTCGCCCGAGAAGACGTTCCGGACGCTCGATCCCGCCACGATGGCCGCCGTCTTCGCGGTCAACACGATCGGCCCCGCCCTCGTCGCCAAGCATTTCGTGCCGTTGCTGGCGCGGCAGGGACGCTGCGTGTTCGCGGCCCTGTCGGCCCGGGTCGGATCGATCGAGGACAATCGACTCGGCGGCTGGTACGCCTACCGCGCCTCGAAGGCGGCGTTGAACCAGATCCTGCGGACCCTCTCGATCGAGGTCGCCCGCACCCGGCCGGACGCCCTCGTGGTCGGCCTGCATCCCGGCACGGTCGCCTCCAACCTGTCGCGCCCGTTCCGGCCGGACCCGAAGGCCGAGGGCATCCTGCAGCCCGAGGAAAGCGCGGCGCATCTCCTGCGCGTACTCGGCGCCCTCGACGCCAAGGACACCGGCGGCGTCTTCGCCTGGGACGGGGCGCGCGTGCCGGCCTGAACGGGGGAGCGCCGGTTTGCCAACGCGACCCGGTCGGGATGCCGGCTTGTACTGCGGGCAGGCCGACGCGCGCCTGCGCAGCGGATAAAGCCGCCCGGCATCGCGGTCCCGGCAGAAACCTACCACCAGCCGGCGCGCACCTCGGCGGCCGGGTCGCGGCGCGCGACGGGGGGATGCAGGGACCGGTCGAGGGCGGCCATGACCCGCCGCACCGCCTCCTCGTAGCGCGCCGAAACGGGATCGCGGGGCCGGGGCAGCCGGATCGCGACGGTCTCGTCGAGCCGGCCCGGCCGCGGCCGCATCACCACCACCCGGTCGGCCAGCGTCACGGCCTCGCCCACGTCGTGCGTGACGATCAGGATCGTGGGCTTCGATTCCGCCCAGAGGTCGAGCAGCTGCTCGTGCAGGCCCCGGCGCGTGAAGGCATCGAGCGCCGAGAACGGTTCGTCGAGGAGCAGCACGCGGGGCTGCGGGACGAAGGCCCGGGCGATGGCGACGCGCTGCTGCTGGCCGCCCGACAGCTCCCGGGGCCAGCGCCGGCCGTGCTCGGCGAGACCGACCCGCTCCAGGGCCCGGTCGACGCGCGCGCGGTAGTCGGACCGGCCGATGCCGGCGAGGCCGAAGCCGACATTGTCGGCGACGGAGAGCCACGGCAGCAGCCGGGGCTCCTGGAAGACGACGCCGATCCGGGGATGGGGCTCGCGGACCGTCTCGCCGTCGACCGCGACGGTGCCAGCGCTGGCCCGGTCGAGCCCCGCGATCAGCCGCAGCAACGTCGTCTTGCCGCAGCCGGACCCGCCGATCAGCGCGACGATCTCGCCGGGCGCCACCGACAGGCCGATGCCTGAGAGCGCCTGCGTGCCGTCCGCGTAGGTCTTCGAGAGGGCATCGACGGTGAGCACGGGGACCTGACCTTGGGCAAGCGGGCGGGCGGGCTTCCGGGGACAGGCCCGGCCTTCACAAGCTCTCCCGCACCGTATCCTGCCAGCGCGTCAAGGGCCGCGTCATCACGACGAAGAGCGTATCGGCCAGCTTGCCGGCCAGCGCGAAGGCGATGATCGCCGCCAGGATCTGGTCGGGCTTGCCGAGCTGCTGGCCGTCGACCAGCAGGTAGCCCAGCCCCTCGGAGGCCCCCATCAGCTCGGCCGCCACCACGAACAGGAAGCCGAGGCCGAGGCCCGTGCGCAGCCCGACCAGCGTCGCCGGCAGGATCGCGGGCAGCAGGATCCGGCGCGCCATGGCGCCCCGCGACAGGCGATAGATCCGCCCGACCTCGACGAGCTTGCGATCGACCGAGGCGATCGCCCCGGACACCCCGACATAGACCGGGAAGAACACCCCCACGGCGATCAGCAGGATTTTCGGCGTCTCCAGGATGCCGAACCAGAGGATGAAGAGCGGGACCCAGGCGAGCGACGGCACCGCGCGCAGCGCCTGCAGGCTCGGGTCGCAGATCCGGCGCACGAGCGGCAGCATCGCGACCGCGGTGCCCATCAGGATCCCGGCGGCGGCGCCGAACAGGAAGCCGAGGCCGACCCGGATCAGCGTCGCCTCGACATGGGTCAGGAGGTCGCCCGACGCGGCGAGCTCCCAGAGCGTGGCGCCGATCCGGCTCGGCGGCGGCAGGAGACGCCCGGAGGCCGCCCCGGTATCGACCGCGATCTCCCAGCCGGCGGCGAGGGCCAGGGGAAGCGCGAGCGCGAGGGCGAGCGCAACGCCGGCCCGACCACCCTGTCGCAGCAACGGCATCGCCGCCTCAACGGGCGGCGACGGGATTGAAGCGCGTGTCGAGCAGGCCGTCGACCGCGGCCGCCACGTCCGTTCCGGCCGCGATCACGCCGGCCTGCTGGAGCGCGAGCCCGGCCGCCTTGATGGCCTCGGCCTGGGCCGGGCCGATCGCCGGCTGGGTGAGGTCGGTGCGCTCCAGCTGGCGGGCGATCACCGGCTCGGGCAGCTTGGTGGCGGCCACCAGGGCCGCGCCGAGGGCCTGGGGGTTGGCCAGCGCGTAGGCGCGGGCGCGCTCGTAGGCCGCGATCACCGCCCGGACCAGATCGGGATGGGCCTGCGCGAAGTCCTCGCGCACGTCGAGCAGGCCCCAGGTGTTGGCGGCCGCGTCCCGATAGAACAGCACGTCGCCGTTCTCGATCTCGGCCGCCGCCATCATCGGGTCGAGCCCCGCCCAGGCATCGACGTCCCCGCGGTCGAGGGCCGTACGCCCGTCAGGATGCTGGAGCAGGACGAGCTTGGCGTCCTTCTCGGTGAGGCCCGCGCCCTGGAGCGCGCGGATCAGGAAGATGTGCGGATCGGTGCCCCGGGTGACGGCGACGCGCTTCCCCTTCAAATCGGCGGGCTTGGCGATGCCCGTGTCCTTGCGGGTGACGAGGGCGGTCCATTCGGGCCGGGAGAAGGCGTAGATGGCCCGGATCGGGTTGCCGTTGATCCGCGCCACAAGGGCCGCGGCGCCCGCCGCCGAGCCGATATCGATCGCGCCCGCGTTCAGGAACTCGAGCGCCTTGTTGGATCCGAGGGACTGGACCCAGCGGACCTTGATGCCCTTCGGCGCCAGGGCCTCCTCCAGAAACCCCTTCTCCTTCAGGAGCAGGCCGACCGGATTGTAGGTCGCCCAGTCCAGGCGGATCTCCTTGGGATCCTCGGCGAATGCCCCGTGCCCGAGCGGTCCCGTCAGGGTCGCCAGGGCGAGGCCGGCGGCCAGGAGGACTCGGCGGGTCACGGACATGGACAAGACCTTGGTGTGCATCGCCCTGCAGAGACGGCGTATTCGGGAGAACTCAGGAAACCTGTGCTTGGTCAAGTCTGCCGGCCGAGGATTCCGGGGATCTCCCGTCGAAGACACAGGATCCCGGGGTCTGTCCGGCCGGACGGACAGGGCGCGGGCGCGGGCCGAGGCGATCCGCGACCCGAGCGCCTCGCAAACCGGCGCCGCCGTGCCATGATGGCGCCGGAGGACCCGACATGCACGACCACGGCGACGACCACGGCGACGACCACGGCCACGCGCACGACCATACCCATGACCACGCGCATGGCGCATCCGAGCGCTGGAAGCACGACGGCGTGCGGGTGATCCCGGGCGACCGGCTCGATGCCAACACGGCCCAGACGCCCGGCATGTTCCGGCAGGCGGCGATCAACGCCGCCCGGGTCGGCGCCCAGAAGATCTGGGCCGGCACGGTGGCGATCCAGCCCGATGCCAAGACCGGCGTCCACCACCACGGCGAACTGGAGAGCGTGATCTACGTGGTCTCCGGCCGGGCGCGGATGCGCTGGGGCGACAGGCTCGAATACGTCGCGGAGGCCGGCCCCGGCGACTTCATCTTCGTGCCGCCCTTCGTGCCCCACCAAGAGATCAACGCCTCGACCGACGAGCCCCTGCACTGCGTGCTGGTCCGCTCCGACAACGAGGCCGTGGTGGTCAACCTGCCCGACGTCGCGGCCGCCGAGGCACCCGAGACGGTCTACTGGGTCGATCCGATCCACAAGCATCCATAGGCCGCGCACCCGCGGGGAGCGCACCCCCGGGATCGGGATATCGGAGACGGCCCCGATGGGCCGGGACCGTCCGTTGCATCCCGGCGCTTTCGAGCGGCCGGTCGGGATCCAGACCGGGTGGCGGCGCGGACCGGCGTATCGCGCCGGCCTCGAGCGGTCTCAGGCCTCGACGCGGATCGCAGCCGGGCCGGCCTCGAACCGTCCGACCATTGCGGCCTGCGCGAAGCCCGCCGCATGGCATTGGGCGAGGATCGCCTCCGCCCGCGCGGGCGCGCAGGTGACGAGCAGGCCCCCGGAGGTCTGGGGGTCGGTGAGGATGTGCCGGCGCCAGTCCGGCAGGCCCTCGGGCAGGCTCACCTGGCCCCCGAAGCTCGCCCAGTTCCGATGCGAGGCGCCGGTGACGAAACCCTCCTGCGCCAGGGCCTCGGCCCGGGGCAGGAGCGGGATGCCGTCCCCGGCGATCACGAAGGTCAGGCCGGCGCCGCGCGCGAGTTCGAGGCCGTGGCCCAGCAGGCCGAAGCCGGTGATGTCGGTGATGGCGTGGACCTCCGGATCGCGCGCCAGATCCGCCCCGATCCTGTTGAGGCGTGTCGTGGTGGCGATGAAATCGGCGTGGCCGGCGGCGTCGAGGGCCTCCCGCTTGATGGCCGCCGAGTAGATCCCGACGCCCAGCGGCTTGGTCAGGATCGCGACGTCGCCGGCGCGGGCGTCGGCGTTGCGCCGGAGATGCGCGCGGTCGCACGAGCCGATCACCGCCAGGCCGTAGATCGGCTCGGGCGTGTCGATCGAGTGGCCGCCCGCGATGGGAATGCCCGCCTCGGCGCAGGTGGCCGCGCCGCCCTTCAGGATCTCGGCGACGATCTCGGGGGCGATCTTGCCCACCGGCATGCCCAGGATGGCCAGCGCCAGCATCGGCTTGCCGCCCATCGCGTAGACGTCGGAGATGGCGTTGGTGGCGGCGATCCGGCCGAAAGCGTGGGGATCGTCCACCATCGGCGTGAAGAAGTCCGTGGTGGCGATCAGGCAGGTGCCGTCATCCAGGGCCCAGACCGCCGCGTCGTCGGCGGTCTCGTTGCCGACCAGCAGGCGCTCGAAGGGACCCGCGACCGGCTGGTCGGCCAGCAGCGTGCGCAGCACCGCGGGATCGAGCTTGCAGCCGCACCCGCCGCCATGGGCGAGGCTGGTCAGGCGAACCGGGGGCGTATCCATCGATCAATCCTCTCGTGTCGCGATCCGGGATGGACCGTGCCGGGCCCCCTGTCACCAGACAAGGGCGGGCATCCGGTACAGACGGGCGGACGCCTCCGTCGGCGGGGGCTGCGCGGTGCCGATCTGGAGCGCCGCGAAGCCGTTTCCCAGCGCCCCCGCCACGTCGAGGGCGACGGTGTCGCCGATCCCGAGGACCCGCGCGGGCTCGACGGGCCGGCCGCGCAGGCGCTCGGCCCTGTCGAGGGCGGCGCGATAGATCAGGGCGCCGGGCTTGCCCGTCTCGACGACGCGGCCCCCGCGGGCGCGGTAGCGTTCGGCGACGAGGCCGGCGAAGCGCAGGCGCGTCGTGCCCACCGTCAGGCTCGTGTCCGGGTTGGTGCAGAGCAGGCGCAGGGCGCGCCGGAGGGCGGTCGCCAGGCTCGCGTCGAGGTCGTCATCGCACTCCGGATAGCCCGTGCAGACGATCTCTTCGGCCGCGTCCACCGCAACCGGCGTGACCGGCAGCCCCGCGAACAGGACCCGGTCGCGCGCCGGCCCGATGTGATGGACGCGCCGGACACCCGCCGCGTCGAGGAGGCTGCGGGCGATGTCGGCTCCGGTCACGAGGTCGTCGTACGCGTCGGGGATCCCGCGGGCCCGGAGGGCGTCCGCCAGGCGCGGACCGGGCTCGGCCGCGTTCGAGACGAGGATCACCGTGCCCCCGCGGGCCCGGAAAGCGGCCAGCGCCCCGGTGGCGGCGGGAAAGACCCGCGTCGCGTCGTGGAGCACGCCGAAGACGTCGCACAGGATGACCGCGTAGGCTTCCGCGAGCCGGCTCAGGCCGATGAGCGCGGCGGGCGCGTCAGCCACGGGCGGCCCGCGCCTGGACGATCGTCGTGCAGGCGCTCTCGAGCTTCGGCAGTTCGCGGGACGGCGCCATGACGACCGACAGGGGCCGGACCTCGCCGCGCACGACCGGGCAGTAGGGATCGACCTGATCGAGCCGTTCCATCAGCCGCCGCCGCCCGGCGCAGCCGCCGTGGCAGGATGCCTCGTAGGCGCAGCCCCGGCAGGGCTCCGGCAGGGCCCGGACCGCCGCGAAGGGGGCCGTGGCGACGATCGCGCTGCCGGCCTGACGCAGGGTGTCGAGGCTCTGGCCGGTGTCGCCCCAGTACACGCAAGGCTGCACGGTCGCCCGGGGCGTGACGCGCACCGTGCCGACCCCGCATCCGCCCCGGCGCGCCGGAAGGCCGGCCATGGCCCGGACGAGGGGCTCGCCGATGGCGATCACGTCGGTCTCGGCGAAGAGCCGCGCGAACCCGTCCCAGTATTCCTCGTAGGTGAGCGCGAAGGCGTCGGTCCGCACCGCCTGATAGACGTTGATGCGCAGCGGCGCATCGAAGCCGCGGGCCAGGGCGGCGATCTCGTGCAGCCGGTCGAAGTTGGTCCGCATCATCACGGCGATGAAGGTGACGCCGACCCCCAGCGCCCGGCAGCGGGCGGCCTGCGCCATCACGAGGTCCCAATTGCCGGGCCCGCGCTGCGCGTCCTGCTCCGCGCGGGTGGGGTAGTCGATCGAGAATTCCACGTCGGCGAAGGCCTGCACCGCCGCGTCGTCCATCACGGCGATCGAGTGCCCGTTCGACGTGATCGTGAGCTTGATCGGCTCGGCCCGGAGCAGATCGAGGAGCTGTGGGAACTGGGGGTGCATGCCGTTCTCGCCGGTCCCCAGATTGACGGACCGCACCGGCAGGCTGTCGAGCACGGTCCGCAGCTGGTCGGGCCCGAGCCGGTCCAGCCGGTCGGGGTCGCGGTAGCAGAAGGAGCAGGCCAGGTTGCACGCGTTGGTGAGCCCGATGCCCAGGGCGAACGACGGCGCCGGGGCGGCACTGTCCGGCTCCGAAGGCGGCATCCCGACATCCATGGCCATGCGGATCCTCTCGCCTGATCCCGACGGGCATCATCGGGTGCGGTGCCCGCGTGCGGGACCTCGTGGCCTGCTTCGCACGACGGGCGGCTTCGGTAACATCACATCTTCAGCACGATTGATCACCGCGCCCGGACTTTACATTCGACACCCGAACAATCGCCGGGATTGAAGTCGAGACGGCGGGCGGATTGCCGCAGCCTCGGGACTTTGCGATGGGTAACCGTCCGGTGCGGCGCCGCGAAGGAAAGCCGTCAACGGGCACCGCCGGGCGCTTCCCGCAACCTGCGATAGCTGTCAGTTGATTGGACATCGATGCCGACCTGGCGTCGTTCACGATTGAGATCCGAACGGGAGCGCTCGATGCTGAGACGGACACTGGGTCGGGTGCTGCTGGGCGGGTTGGCTGGCCTTGCCCTGTCCCAGGGCGCCGGCGCGCAGGGCGGCGCCAAGCCGACCTTCGTGTTCACCGGCATCCCCGATCAGGACGAGAGTCGCCTCGTCGAGCGCTTCGGCAAGGTCGCGGCCTATCTGGAGGACAAGCTCGGCGTGCCGGTGAAGTATCTCCCGGTGAAGAACTACCCGGCGGCGGTCACGGCCTTCACCAACGGGCAGGTCCAGCTCGCGTGGTTCGGCGGCTTCACCGGCGTCCAGGCCCGCAAGGCCGCGCCCGGGGCCCAGGCGATCGCGCAGGGGGCGGAGGATGCGGCCTTCAAGACCTACTTCATCGCCAACGCCAAGACCGGCCTGACGCGCACCGCCGACTTCCCCAAGGCGATTGCGGGCAAGACCTTCACGTTCGGCTCCCGGGCCTCGACCTCGGGCCGGCTGATGCCGGAATACTTCATCCGCGAGGCCTTCCCGGGCAAGACCCCCGAGGAGGTGTTCTCCCGCGTGGGCTTCTCCGGGGACCACAGCCGGACGATCCAGCTGGTCCAGTCCGGCGCCTTCGAGGTCGGAGCGGTGGATTACTCGGTCTGGGACCTCGACAACAAAGCCGGCAAGGTCGACGGACAAGCCGTCTCGGTGATCTGGGAGAGCCCGCCCTTCCCCGATTACCAATGGACCGTGCGCGGCGATGTCGACGCGATCTACGGCGCCGGGTTCACGCAGCGGCTGAAGGCGGCGCTCATCGGCATCACCGATCCGGCGATCCTCGCCCCCTTCGCGCGCTCCAAGTTCATCCCGGTCGACAACGCCGCCTATGAGCCGGTGGAGCGCGTGGCGAAATCCACGGGCCTGCTGGATTGAACGGCGCGCCGCCGTGAGCCCGTCCGCAGGCGAAGCCGAAATCGTCCTGTCCGGCGCGACGGCGGCCTATGACGGCAAGCCCGTCCTGTTCGGCGTGGACCTCACCCTCCGGGCCGGCGAGCGCGTCGCGCTGATGGGGCGCTCGGGGGCCGGGAAATCCACCCTGCTCGGTTTGGTCCACGCCCAGGCGCGCGCCCGCGTGGCGCTGATCCCGCAGGCGGCCGCCCTGGTGCGGACGCTCTCGGTCTTCCACAACGTCTACATGGGCCGCCTCGACCGGCGCTCGACCCTGCACAACCTGCGCACCCTGGCCTTCCCGACCCGGGCCGACCTCGCGGAGGTCCGGGCGATCCTCGGGGAGGTCGGCCTCGCCGACGCGCTGCACGCCAAGGCCGGCGCCCTGTCGGGGGGGCAGCAGCAGCGCGTCTCCGTGGCGCGGGCGCTCTACAACGGGCGTCCGATCCTGATCGGCGACGAGCCGGTCTCGGCCCTCGACCGCAGGCAGGGCGGCCTGATCCTGGAGCGGATGGCCGCCCGCCACCAGACCCTCGTGCTGGCGCTCCACGACATCGCCCTCGCGCTGGCGCACACGGACCGGATCGTCGTCCTCGAAGCGGGCCGGATCGTCCTCGACGCGCCCGCCCGCGACCTGGACGAGGCGGCCCTGGCCCCGTTCTACGGGCAGGCCGCGTGAGGGCCGCGCGCCTGATGCCCGGCGCGGGCTACGCGACGGCGACCCGCTGGTTCGTCGGGGGTGCGGCGGCGGCACTGCTGCTGGCCGACCTCGCCATCACCAGCCTCCATCCCTGGGCCGACCTGCAGCGCCTGCTCGCCGGCCTGATCCACCCGGATTTCCCGGCGGTGGAGATCTGGAGCGTCGTCTACACCGTCGCCTTCGCGATCCTCGGGGTCACGCTCGGGGCTGGGGCCGGCTTCGTCCTCGCCATCCCGTTCGCGAAGGTCCGGGCCGTGCGGCTCGTCTGCGCGGGCCTGCGCTCGGTCCACGAGCTGTTCTGGGCGCTGCTGCTCACGCAGGTGTTCGGCCTGTCGGCGACCACCGGCATCCTGGCGATCGCGCTGCCCTACGCGGGCATCTGCGCCAAGGTCTATTCCGAGATCATCGAGGAGGCGGATCTCTCGGCCGTGCGGGTCCTGCCGGAGGGCACCGGCGCCCTCTCGGCTTTCGCCTATGCCCGCCTGCCGGATGTCGCATCGGCGTTCCGGCACTACACGCTCTACCGGTTCGAATGCGCGATGCGCTCGACCCTGGTTCTCGGCTTCATCGGCCTGCCCACGATGGGCTTCTACCTCGAATCCGCCTTCCGCCAGGGCCGCTACGCCGAGGCCGGGGCCCTGCTCCTCGTCTTCTACCTCCTGATCGGCTCCCGCCGCCTCTGGATGCGGCTCTCGACCCTGCCGGTCCTGCTCGTTGCAAGCGTCCTCGCCCTGCCCCGCACCATCGGGACGACCGACTGGCTCGCGAGCCTCGGCCGCTTCCTCGGCCACGACATCGTCCCGAGCCCGCTCCGGTCCGGCGCCCTCCTCGACCCGGCGACCTGGAGCCGCTTCGGGCTCTGGCTCCGGCCGATCGTCACGGAGCAGATCCTGCCCGGCGCCTTTCAGACCCTGGTGCTCGCGCAGATCGCGCTGGTCGCGACCGGGCTCGGCGCGCTCGTCCTGTTCCCCCTCGCCTCGCGCCGCTTCGCCGGGCCGATCGGGCAGCCCTTCGGGCGCGTCCTGCTGGTGGTGGTGCGCTCGACGCCCGAATACATGCTGGCCTACGTGCTGCTGCAGCTGCTCGGGCCCTCGATGCTGCCGGCGATCCTGGCGCTGACGATCCACAATGCCGGCATCGTCGGCTACCTCATGGGGCGCCACGCCGACGGCCTCGCCTACCGCGCCGACGCGCCGACCGGCCTGAACCTCTACAGCTACGAGACCGTACCCCGGCTCTACGGGCAGTTCCTGGCCTACCTGCTGTATCGCTGGGAGCTGATCCTGCGCGAGAGCGCGATCTTCGGCATCCTCGGGGTCGCGACGCTCGGCTTCTACGTCGATGCCGCGATCTCCGAGCTGCGCCTGGACGTGGCCGTGCTGCTGATCGTCGCCACGGCGCTCCTGACCGCGCTGATCGACGCCCTGTCGCGGGCCCTGCGCCGCGCGCTGCGCCTCACCGATCTGCCGACCCGCCTGTCCACCAAGGCCCTGCCCGAATCCAAGGCCCTGCCCGAATCCAAGGCCGACCCGGCGCTGCGGGCAGCCTCCACCTGATGCGCGGCTTCTGAGAGGATCGATGCGATGCGGACGGACCCGTTCACCGACACGTGGCTGTTCCTGATCGGGCAGCAGGCCGACGAGGTCGCGCTCGGCTACGGGCGCTGGCTGGTCGCCGCCGGCTTCGCGCTGCTGGTGTTGGCCAGCCTCGGCATCGCGATCCGGGAATGGATCGAGGATCCGGCCCAGCGGACCGGCCGCGACGTCACCCTGTGGGCGCTGCGCGCGCTGATCGGCGGCATGTGGTTCCAGGGCATGCTCTGGAAGCTGCCGCTCTTCACCACCGATAACGGGCTGTACTACTGGACCGGCCAGGAGGTGACCAACGCCGCCTTCGCGATCCACCGGGACATCGTGAAGAGCGTGCTGCTGCCGACGCCGAACTTCTACATCCTGAACGTGCTGGTCTTCCTCACGGAGCTGACCTTCGCGATCGCGCTGCTGCTCGGGCTCGGCGTCCGGCTCGTCGGGGCCATCGGTGTCGTGTTCGTCGCCCAGCTCTGGCTCGGCCTGTACCTGCAACCGCAGGAATGGCCGTGGACCTACGTCTTCCTCGGCGGCCTCATGGCCCTGTTCAGCGTCTTCGCGGCGGGCCGCAGCCTCGGCCTCGACGCCGAGTTGCGCCGCCGGTACCCGCCCGGGCTGACATTCGGATGGGTCGCCGGCCTCGTCCGCGTCGCGACCTGAGTGCTCCGAGGGGGGCGGGCCGTCACCCGGCCGGGCGCCCCTCGCGGGACAGGACGCGGGCGAGGCGCAGGAAGGTCGTGCCGATCACCCAGGCGGCGCGAATCCCCACCCGCCAGTCCCCCGAGACCTTGGAGGCGCCGCCCTGCCGCGGCCGCTGGCCGACGGCGACCTCCTCGCAGCGCAGGCCCGCCGCCGAGGCGCGCATCAGCATCTCGAGATTCCAGCCGTAGGTCTCGTCCCGCATGCCGAGGCGCGCCAGCGCGTCGCGGCGGATCGCCCGGAACGGGGACATGTCGGTGAAGCGGGCCCCGTAGGTGAGCCGCAGCAGCCAGCCGGCGAGGTGACCGGCGACGATCTGCTGCGGGCTCATGGCGCCGGGCTCCCGGTCGCCCAGGATCCGGGAGCCGTGCACGAACGCCGCCCGGCCCGCGCGGATCGGATCGAGGAGGGCCGGCACGCGGTCGAGCCGGTCGCTGCCGTCACCGTCGACGAACAGGACGATGCCGGTCTCCGGCGGCAGCGCGGCGATCCCGGCCTGGATCGCCCGGCCGTAGCCGCGGCGGCGCTCCACGATGACGTGCGCCCCCGACGCGGCGGCCCGCTCCCGGGTCGCGTCCCGCGAGCCGCCATCGACGACGAGGACCGCGTCGGCCCCGTTCGCCAGGAGACCCGCCACGACGGCGCCGATCGCCGCCGCCTCGTCGAGGCAGGGCACGATGGCGGTGACGAAGGCCGACGCGGTCACAGGCTCCAGCGCAGCCCGCAATTGCCGCAAGCCTGCGGCGGCGTGTCGGACAGCAGGGCCGCCCGGAAATCCGCATAGGCCGGGCCGTTCCAGATCGCCCGCAGGGTGTCCTGCGTGGCGTCGCCGAGGGTGTAGTTCTCGTAGCCGCGCTGCGAGAACGGCGCGATGCAGCACGGCAGCGCCCGGCCGTTGGCGGTGACGTACATGACGTTCCAGGGCCGGCGGCACAGCGACCAGGGCGAGCCGTCGGTGTCGCGACGGAGGCTCATCCCCGGCTCGCTCGCCGCCCCCGAGGCCGAGAAGGTGAGCCCGAGTTCGCGCGCGACCGCCTCGGCTTCGCACAGGTAATGGGCCTCGTCCGCCGCCATGCGCTCGTAGAGGGCCTGATCCGGCCGCGCCAGGCCGAGGGCGTCATCCGCGAAGTAGACCAGCCGCTGGAGGTAGACTTCCCTGACGCCGGCCTCGGCCGCCACCCGCACGAAGGCGGGCAGCTCCGGCAGGGTCTCCTTGAGGCCGGTGAGCCAAGCCGAGACCCGCGGCTTGGCGTGGCCCTCACGTTCCTGCAGCGACCGGAACGCCCGGACATTCTTCAGGATCCGCTCGAAATAATCCTTGCCGCGCACCGTGATGTAGGAGGCGCGGGTCGAGGCATCGAGCGAGACGCGCAGCTCGTCCAGCCCGGCCTCGATCAGGGCCCGCCCGTTCTTCTCCGACAGCACCGTGCCGTTGGTGTTGAACAGGACGTAGGTCCCGCGATCCTTGAGGTAGCGGACCATCCGGGGCAGGTCCTTGACCAGCATCGGCTCGCCGACCCCGTGGAGCACGGCGCGGCTGAGATCCGGCACCTGATCGACGATGGAGGTGAACAGCGCCCAGCTCATATCGGCGGGCGGCTCCAGCTCGACATAGGTGCGCGGGCAGGTGGTGCAGAGCAGGTTGCAGCGGTTCGTCACCTCCAGATAGAGGCAGACCGGCATGCGCTCGACGACGGTCTCGACCGTCCGCGGCGCCGCCTCATGGTAGCGGCGCGGATCGACGGCCGGCGCGACGGGGGCCGCGACCGTCATCGGACGGCCCCGGACCGGCCGACCCGCACGACCCCGGCGGCGACCACGCGGGCGGCGCGGATCGCCGAACGGGCGTCGTGGGCGTGTTGCGGATCGCCGGGAACGACGTCGTCGAACATGAAGCCTCCCACCGTCAGACCCCGCCCCGGAAGCGCCGCAGCGACGTCCAGGAATGGCACGGCCCATAACAGATACCAGGGGAATTCGGTCGCGCGCGGAAAGAGTAACATCACGATCGGAAGATTGATGTCGCGCAGGCGCTCCGATCAGTTCGGATTGGCCTTCTGCGCCGCCAGGAAGCGGTAGGCGGTCACATCCTCCTGGAGATCGAGAAGCGCACCCATCCGGTCGCCCGCTTTGTACGCCGCTTCCATGACCAGGATGTCCACGAGGCGCTGCGCGCTTTCCACGATGCGGGGAACGGGGTCGGTCGTGACCGGGAATTGATCCTGATCCAGCCGCATCAGGCGGACCAGCAGAGTCTCCTCGGCGGCCAAGTGGACCAGTTCGTGCTGCGCGGGCGTGCGCTGATCCGGCGCGGTGCGGATCGCCTTGCCCAGCCGGTCGGCCTCCTGCCTGGCCCTGTCCATGCGCGTCATCGGCGGCTCCGCCTCAGGCCTGCCGGGGGTCGATGCCGGTCTGCTGCGGGATCGTCGGCTCGGGAACGGCCTCGGCCTTCTGCAACAGGTGACCGGTGTATTCCACGAACTGCCCGAACTGCTTCCGCCGGTTGCGGACATACCGATGGGTCCGGTCATCGAACCACTGCCATACGCCCGTCGAGAGCGACACGGCGGCGTCGAACAGGCTGGACCGGTAGAGGCATTGCACGATCACGTCCGGGGTCACCCCGGACAGCCGGGCCATGCGATGCACGGTGAGCGCCTCGCGGGTCGTCAGTTCGACGGTGAAGGTTCGGCGCATGGCTCGTCCTCGGTGAGCAGGTCGGCATAGCGGAGCAGCTTGGCATTCTGCTGCGCGCGGTCGGTACGCCACTGCCCGGTTTCACCGTCGAGCCAGTCCCATTCCCCGGTCGCCAGCGCGACGGCGGCGGCGAACAGAACCTCGTGGCGCGGCGTGCGGGTTGCGGCGCGGGACACCGCGTCGATCGACCGCCCGGTGAGCCGGGCGAGTTGCCGGATCGTCTCGGCCTCCTCGGCCGTCATGCGCGCGCGCGTCATCGGGTGGGGCTCGGCCTCCGCTGCGGGCGGATCGACTATAGCCGGGTCGAAGGCCGAAGGAATCCCCCGTGATGCTTCACGAGGTAAGTCATCGCGCCTGGGCGATGGCCTCGAGTACATCCCGAGAGCGGTAAGGCTTCGAGACGAAGAGGCCGTGATCCGGCACCTCGGCGTCGGCCAGGCGATGGCGTCCGGATGTCAGAACCAGCCGGATCTCGGGCCAGGATGCGTGGACATGTTCGGCCAGCGTCTTTCCGCACATGGATCCGGGCATGTCGATATCGGTGAACAGAACCCCGATATCGGTGCGGCGCTCGAGGATACGCCACGCCTCATCGGCATCGCAGGCCTCCGTCACGGCAAGCCCGGCATCTTCCAGCAGCGCGACGGCGCTCATGCGCACGAGTTCGTCATCCTCGACGACGAGGACGACAGTGGCATCCAGAGGGCGCTTCGCGGACATGGCCGTTCAACCTGCCGGTGCAGTATTGGTTGCCAGCGGATCTTGCCCGGACGAAAGCGTCGCGCGTCCGAGACCCCGGAGGATGGCGGTCCGCCGCGCCGGAACGGCCGCCTGCGGCTCTGTCCCGGGACGGTCCGGGCGCTACGTCCCGGCAGAGGGACGCAACCTGGGACGAGCATGGCTGAAGGCCTCGACATGACAGGCGCCGGATGGACCCTGGCGAACTTCACGGCCGCGATCCACCGGGGCGGTGTTGCCCTGTGGGCGTGGTCACCGACCTGTCGTGTCGCCCAGCTCGACGCGCTCTGTCGCGAGTTCTGGGGGGTGAGCGAGAGCACCGTCGGCATCGATGCGCTGTTCGCGCGCGTGAACGCCGAGGACCGGGCGCGGATGATCGAGGACTGGTGGGCCAGCGAGCGGGAGCCGCACGCCTACAGCTTCGACTTCCGCATCGACGAGGGTCCCTCCGCCCGCTGGATCTCCGCGCGGGGCGTCGGCGGTGAGGCGGGCCGGGTCGGCGAGTGGGTCCAGGCCATCTTCATGGACGTCACGGACCGCAAGCGCGCCGAGGAGGCCGAACGGCTGTTGACGGCCGAGCTGGCCCACCGGGTCTCGAACATGTTCACGGTGGCCCGGGCCCTCACCTCCATCGTCGCCCGTGACGCGAAATCGACGCCGCTGTTGGCCGAGGATCTGTCGCGGCGGTTCGGCGTGCTGCACGAGGCGACCGCCCTCGCGATGCGATCGCGGGCCGAGAATCCCGGCTCCGTCGCGCTGGGCACGCTCGCGGACCGCATCCTGGCGCCCTACCGGGACGGCGGAAATATCGACATCGCCATCGCGGAAGCGGTGATGGCGCCTCCGGGCAAGGTCAACGACTACGCGATGATCTTTCACGAGCTTGCCACGAACTCGGCCAAGTACGGGGCCCTGTCCGGCGGCGGTACGATCCGGCTTCGCGGATGGCTGGAGAATGGCGCGTCCCGGCTGACCTGGGAGGAAGGCGCCGCCCCGCCGCAGGCCGCGAAGGCCGAGGGCACGGGGTTCGGCTCCCGCCTCCTGAGGCAGACCATCGAGCGCAGCCTCGGCGGTCGCTTCGCGCGCACCATCGATGCCAGCGGGTTACGCTTCGAGATGGTCGTCCCCGCGGCTTGAGGCCGGCTTCGCGTCAGCGTCAGTCTGAGGAGGTTCCCCTGCCGAGCCGGTCGCGCCAGCGTCGCGCACCTCCACCCTGCTGCCCGGGCCCAGCAACGACCGACAACAATCGACGATCGCAAGCGGGATGCACCCTAACAAAAGTCCCCCCGCCAATGCCGGCGCAACCGTCCAGCGGACACCTGAAGGGCTGGTTTGTCCCTGGCGGGAGCGAGCAAGGTTCGCTGTTGAGACGGGCCCACTCGCTCCCCTTCGAAGCCAGACCTTGGGAAGGACTTGATCTCCGGGACGCCGATTGTTGAACCCGGCTTGCGACGAGTCAAGCCGCAAGCGTGACAACACGCAATCCGTGCGGACCCGCGGTGCCGGGACCGGCGAGGCGGACGGGCGAGGCCTCGCTCCTGGCGGTCGGGTCGGCGGTGATGGTCCAGCCCGCGCCGGTGTCGCCGCCGGCGCCCCCGTTTGCGCCCTCGCGAGCCGCCGCACCCGGCAAGGGGCGGCGACTCGCAAGGCCGGGCGGTTCAGAATTCGCCGGCCAGGCCCGCACGGGCGCCGAGCGCGTTATTGCCGCCATAGGCCACGCCGGCCGTGATCGCGATCGGCACGCAGCAGGTGGGCAGCCTATGCGCCACCGCCACGCCCCCCGCCCATTCGCCGCGATAGGTCGCCCCGTTCGTGGCCCAGGTGGTCTTGCCCGGCGCGGAGGGCATCGGCGCCGTCGCCATGGCGATCGCCATCGCGACGCCCTGTCGAGCCTCCCGGCGCGTCTGGATGGCGTAGCGTTGCATCGCGTCGGTCTTGGCCTCCAGGGTGTTGACCTGCGACTGGACCGCGTCGACCCGGCTGCCCAAGTTCGCGATCGACGACGGTCCGTAGGCCGACGCCGCGAGATTGCCGCTGGCGTCGGTCGTCACGAAGCTCGTCGGACCGCTCTGCGCCGCCGTACTCGCCTGCGAGCCGATGCCGGCGAGCGTATAGGTGTTGCCCGCCGTGCCGATCGCGACCTGATTGGGCCGCGTCGTCTGGACACCGGCGCCGATGGCGACCGCATTCGCCTGATCGGCCCGCGCGCCGCGGCCCAGCGCGACGCTGCCGTCGCCCCCCGCCGCGGCGGTCGCACCGATCGCCGTGGATCCGGACCCGGCCGCCCCGGCGGCGAAGCCCAGGGCGGTACTCCCATCTCCCCCAGCGGTCGACGCCGTGCCCACCGCCGTGCTGCCCACACCCTGGGCGTTGGCCGCGTAACCCAGGGCGACGGCCCCGGTCTGGGCGGCGCGCGCACCGGTGCCCACGGCCGTCGATGCGGCCCCCTCTGCACGCGCGCCGTAGCCAACCGCCAGCGCATCGTCCCCGGTGGCGGTCGGACCGGGCAAGCGGCTCGTGTTGTTGGCCGCGATGCCCGCCATCTCCGAGAACGACGAGAGCCGAAGATCGGTGAGGATCAGTTGCCCCTGCGACTGGGTGACGGTGCCCATCACCACGTAGCTACCCTGGCCACCACCACCACCGGCCCCTGTGCCACCGGCGCCGTTATTGCCGCCCGTACCGCCGGTGCCACCCGTACCGCCCGTACCGCCGGGGGTGGACGTCCCGAGCGTGAGGCCTGTCCCCAGCAGCCCATCCCCCGGCCCCGTCGTGCCGATGATCACCCCGGTCCCGAGAACCCCCGTCCCGGACGTACCGACATTCAGGCCCGTTCCGAGCACCCCGCTACCGGGTGCGCTGGTGCTGACCCCGAGCCCGGTCCCGAGAACCCCCGTCCCGGACGTACCGACCGTCAGGCCAGTACCGATGAGTCCGCCGCCGGGGGTTGTGGTGCCCAGGGACACGCCAGTCCCCAAAATGCCTCCTCCAGTTGTATCCAGCGTACCCCTGAGCAGCTGTGCGCTGGCCGGCGTGGCGGCCAGCAAGCCGAGACAACCGCTGGCGATGAGGAAGGTCCGGACGCTGACGCGCCGGAGAATGCAGTCATTGTTTCCGTCGAGGCTCGACATCACCAGAGATCCCCAGGCATAAGCAATCCATCTCGAATCCGACTCCTGAAGCTTTCGGCGACTGGAGCACCCTCGATATCAACAGCCTGTGGTTGAATAGTTGATTTCGCCTTAAGGTTGCATAATCGTGCGATACAACCGGACAGCGTCCGCCGTCGCACCGCATGCGGCGCGTCCATCGGCCTGCGCGGGCGTTCCGATTGGGCTGACGGCCGCATCATCGGGGCGGCCCGGAGTGGTGCGGCGGGATCAGACCGCCGCGGGCGTGCGGATCATCGAAGCGCTGCGCCGTCTGGCCAGCCTGGCGCAGGCGCAAGCGCCGGCGCGGCGCAGCGTACGGGCTGCGCGGCGACGCGCTCGATCTCGAGTCGGACACGCATTGCGCGGCTGGGCCGGCGCGGGGCTGAAGCACAGCGTTCGCGCCACGCACGCCGCTTTATACCAACCCTCATTGATCAGAACTCAAGAGCCCACGCGCGTAGTCCGATGGACATGATGCACCAAGGTCGGTCGATGAGGGTGTTCCAGGCGTGGCAGCAGTAGTCGAGGATGTCGACGTAGGATCTGAAGACACGGTTGCCGAGCCAGTTGTCGCGCATGGACTACCGCAAGTTCTCCACGGGGTTGAGTTCAGGGGAGCGGGCCGGCAGGGACAGCAAGGTGATGTTGGCGGGTACGACGAGTTTCCTGGTCGTGTGCCAGCCGGCCTGATCGCGCGGCAGCGCGGCGTGCGCACCGGGGGCACCGGCCTGGGCGATCTCTTCGAGGTGCAGCCCCATCGCCTCGGTGGTGCAGCGGGGTATGACGAAGCCGGCCCCTTTACCGAGGGCGGGGCAAATCGCCCCGTCCTTCGACCGGCTCAGGATGAGGGATGGAGGCGGTGCGCTGGTCCGTCGGCGCCGAAGGGCGGGTGCTACGCCTGGCCCAGCGCGGGGGATCGTGTTCTTCTGGCCGACCCAGGCCTCGTCGGAAAACCAGACCTCTATCGGCTTGCCGCCTGTGGCCTGCGCGATCTCCGCCAGGCGGGCGGGAAAGCTTTTTAAAAGCCGGGATGTCGTCCGGGTCCTGGGCGTGGTGGCGCGGACGGGCGGAGAGCTTGCTGTAGCCCATGCCCCGCAGGACTCGGCTCAGCGTCTGCTCGGACACCGACACGCCGTGATCCTCGAACAGGATCTGGGCGAGGTCGAGCAGCCGCCGGCGCACCACCCGTGGGCGGCCGGCATCGGACCCTGCTCGACCAGCGTGCGCAGCGCCTCCCGCTGCTCGGCGTTCAGGCGCGGACGGGCCCTGGGCGCCTTGCCGCCGATCAGCCCGTCTGGACCGTGCGCGTTGAACGCCACGACCCAGTCCCGAACCATCTGAAGCCCGACCCCGCCCAGCGCGGCCGCCTGCGTCCGCGTAGATCGCCGACACAGCCAACAGGCGCCGCGTCTGGCCCGGATCGCGCGAACCCTTGGCCAGGGCAGGCAGGCCTTCGGCATCAAAGTCCGGCCGCAGCGGCACCGAAGCGGCCATGACATCCTCGTTGGTCTCCAAACTCGAAGATAGAATCACCCTTCAGACGCCGAGGCTACCCCGTAAGTCCCGATCAACAAGGGTTGGTATCACCACTCGGATCCGGAAGACGGACGTCCCACCGTTACGGGTCAAACGGCGGCTGGGCACGCACGTACATTCACATGTACTTCGCACGTTGAAGCGTGTTCCTCGATCGGATCAGCACGCGAGGGATCAACGTGGCGGAGAGGGGGGGATTCGAACCCCCGATGCCCTTGCAGGCATGCCGCATTTCGAGTGCGGTGCATTCAACCGCTCTGCCACCTCTCCGCGAGGTGCCTCGATGAGACCGGCGCTGCCTAGCACGCGCAGTGGCGCTTCACAAGCGAGGGGAAGACCGCCACAGCTCACACCACCACGGTGATCGCCTGCGCGGCGCGGGTCAGGCCGGTGTAGAGCCAGCGGGCCCGGTGCTCGCGGAACGCGTAGGATTCATCGAACAGGGTCACCCGGTCCCACTGCGAGCCCTGCGCCTTGTGCACCGTCAGCGCGTAGCCGTAGGTGAACTCGTCGGTCTCCCGGCGCAGGAACAGCGGGATCTCCTCGTCGCTGCCGGTGATCATCGCGCGCAGCACCTTGATGTCGGTGGGCTTCCGGCGCAGGCCCGGATCGTCCTCCGGTACCACGTCGAGGCGAATCAGGTCCGGCCGCGGCGGCGCGCGCAGGGCCTGCACCGTCCAGGTCGAGCCGTTGAGCAGGCCCTTCACCCGGTCGTTGCGCAGGCAGACCAGCTTCTCGCCGATCGCCGGCATCGGATCGGTGTGGCCGGCGAGTTCCCGGAGGCGGGCGTTGTAGAGCCGGCGCGTCTTGTTGAGCCCCACCAGAACCTGGTCGCATTCCAGCACCTCGGCCGGGTCGAGGGCGCGGCGCGAGACCACCCGGCTCTGGCCGTAGGTGCCGAGCTCCAGCCGGCCGCCCTCGCGGATCGTCATCGCCATGCGGACGATCGGATCGTCCTTGGCCTGCCGGTGGACCTCGGTGAGCATCACGTCGGGCTCGGCCTCGGTGAAGAAGCCGCCGCCGCGCACCGGCGGCAACTGCGCCGGGTCGCCCAGAACCAGCACCGGCCGCTCGAAGGACAGGAGGTCGTTGCCGAGGTCGGAATCGACCATCGAGCACTCGTCGATGATGATCAGATCCGCCTTGGCGGCGGGGCCGGAGCGGTTCAGCGTGAAGGTCGGCCCGCCCTCCTCCGCCTCCTTGGTGCGGTAGATCAGCGAGTGGATCGTGGCGGCGTCGTAGCAGCCCTTCTGGCGCATCACCGAGGCGGCCTTGCCGGTGAAGGCGCCGTACACCACCGTGCCGTCGACATCCTCGGCGATCCGCCGGGCGAGCGTGGTCTTGCCGGTACCGGCATAGCCGAACAGCCGGAACACCTGCGATCCGCCGTCCCGCCGCCACGCGGCGATCGCCTTGAGCGCCGCGTCCTGCTGGGGGGCGTAGGCTGCGGGCAGGCCCGCGCTCATGACAGCCCCGTCACGGCCAGCGCACGGTGGGCGGCATCGACGACAGGATCGACGCGACGTTGCCGCCGGTCTTCAGCCCGAAGATCGTGCCCCGGTCGTAGAGCAGGTTGAACTCGACGTAGCGCCCGCGCCGCACCTGCTGCTCGGTGCGGTCGGCCTCGGTCCAGGCCGTGCCGAGATTGTCGCGGACGATCTTGGGGTACGCCTCCAAGAAGGCCTGCCCCACGTCGCGGGTGAAGGCGAGGTCGGCCTGCGGGTCGCCGGTCCAGCGATAGTCGTAGAAGATGCCGCCGATGCCGCGCGGCTCGTTCCGGTGCTTCAGGTGGAAGTATTCGTCGCACCACGCCTTGTAGCGCGCATAGTCGACGCCGTGGGCCGCGCAGGCGCGCTCCAGGCAGGCGTGGAAATGGCGGCTGTCCGGGTCGTCCTGGGTGCGGCGGCGCTCGAGCACCGGGGTGAGGTCGGCCCCGCCGCCGAACCACGCCCGCGTGGTCGCGACGAAGCGGGTGTTCATGTGCACGGTCGGCACGTGCGGGTTCCAGGGATGGACGATCAGCGAGAGGCCGGTGGCGAAGAAGCGCGGGTCCTCGGCGGCGCCCGGCATCTGCGCGCGGAACTCGGGGGCGAACTCGCCGTGCACGGTCGAGATGTGGACGCCGGCCTTCTCGAACACCCGGCCCTTGAGCATCGCCATGACGCCGCCGCCGCCGGGCTGGCCGGTATGGTCGGTGCGGCTCCAGGGGGTCTTCACGAAGGTGCCGGGCCCGTCGGGCGCATCCGGATGGAACGGCCCCTCGGCCTCCGCCTCGATGGCCTCGAGGGCCGCGAGGATGCGATCGCGCAGGGTCGCGAACCACGCGGCGGCCTCGGATTTCATGGCCGTGACATCGGCCTCGGAGGGAGGCGCAGCCAGGGCTGCGCGCGCGTCGTCCGGCATCGTCATGACCGAGGCTTTCCCACCCCGCCGGGCCGCCGTCAATTCGATCGTGACGGGATGCGCCGCGCTAAACCGCGCTTCGTTCGCTCACCGGCTTGAGCAACCCGGTCGCACTCGCCACCGGCGCCCCGTCCGCGTCGCGGATCTCGGCCTCGCAGAAGATCACCGCGCGCCCCGGCCGGGTCACGCGGCCCTCCGCGAGCAGGACGCCGCGCCCGGGGTTGAGGAACCGGGTCTGCATGTCGAGGGTCACCACCGGGCGCCCGACGCTGAGGCGCGCCGCCGTGCCGAGGGCGACGTCGAGCAGGGTGCAGAGCACGCCTCCGTGGGCGATCCCGAGATTGTTGGCGTGCTCCGGGCGCAGGGTAAGCCGCAGCCGCGTCCGGCCGTCGCGCACGTCCAGCGCCTCGATCCCGCAGAACTGCACGAACGGAATATGCGCGCCGAAGACGGTGCCCGGCTCCCAATCCTGATCCACGCTCACCGTCCCGGGTTCGCCCTGCCGCGCTCCTTATGGCGCAGGCCCCGGCCAGCCCCAAGGTTCTTTTCGGGCGCCTCAATGCCTGCGGCCGTCACACCCGCGGATCTTCGAGTCGTCCGGATTCCACCGTGCCCCGCCGTGGCCGACATCACGAACCCCGCCGAGATCTTCCCGAAGGCACGGCGTACACAACCATAGCGCCACAGGATGCGCCGCGAGCTTTCACCGATCTCGTCAGGCAGGGGACCGATCTTCGCAAGCGGAGCGACCGGCTTGCCCTCGATCGGAGGCAGGCCGGCACGACGGCGGCGGCCTGGAACTGGTGAAACGGACCATCCCGCCAATCGGGTTTCACCGCCAACGATTTCAGCTCGACCGGGCAGTTGAATAATATGCGTGTTAACGGCCACCGCGTTGTGTATGGAAATCCTCGACGACGACTTGATTTTGCTGCAGAGACGTTAGAACCGTCTCACCACCACCACATAGAGGGAATCATCGATGGACGACAACGCCCCTGAACAGCAGCAGACCTTTATCGAGCAGGCCTCGGACATCGTCTCGGCGTATGTCTCGAACAATTCCGTGCCGATCAGCGAGCTGCCCGGCCTCCTCGCCGGCGTCCACGCCGCGCTGGCCAAGCTGTCCGCCCCGGCGGCGGCTACCACCGAGGCGGCCGACAAGCCGACGCCGGCGCAGATCCGCAAGTCGGTGACCCCCGACGCGCTGGTCTCCTTCATCGACGGCAAGCCCTACAAGACGCTCAAGCGCCATCTCTCGCGCAACGGCCTGACGATCGAGCAGTATCGCGAGCGGTTCGGGCTGCCGCGGGATTACCCGTCGACGGCCGCGAGCTATTCCGCGCAGCGCTCCGAGCTCGCCCGCAGCCTGGGCCTCGGCCAGCAGCGTCGCAAGTCCGCGGCTGTCGAGGAGCCGGCCGAGGAGATCGTCGAGAAGCCGAAGCGCGCCAGCCGCCCGCGCAAGGCCAAGGAAACGGCCTGAGCGCGCACATCCGGGCGCCCCGCCGGGCCGCAGACGGTCCGGCGCGTGGGCCCGGATGTTGAGAACTGGTTTGACCGGGAATTTCGGGTTTTTCGAAGGGCGTCAGCCTTTTGGCGGGCTCCCGGGGCAGCGCCGTGAGGTGTTCTCCAGGGCTCCGCCCTGGACCCGCGAAAGGTCTCGACCTTTAGAAACCACGACATCAATCGGCGCGACGCGGATGACCCGGCGAGGCCGCTCCGTCAGGCGAAGTCGGCGAGATCGTCGGCAACGTCGCCCGCGGCGATCTCCGTCTCGGCCTTCCGGCGCTCCGGGTCCGCGCCCCCGTCATCGGTGCCGCGAACCGGCCGCTTCGGTGGCTGGATTTCGCGTGGATCTCCGGCGCCCTGACCGTCCGGGACGTGATCCCGCGTTTGATCCGCCATGCCGTGCGCTCCCACCGATCCGGCGAGGCAATGCCGCTCCGGCCCCCTGCGTTCCGCCGCGGCTTGCCCCCTGATACGTCCAGCCGTTTGAAACATCACAGGGCTCCGCCCCGGGAGAGAAACCGGGATGTCGGCGTTGCATGACCGGATGCCGCCGGGCAGGCCGCCGGCACCAGGGATGGACCCCACGATGACGGACACGCACACCCGGCCGGAGGCGAGCCGGCGCGACCTGCTGGCGGCCTCGCTCCTCGGCGCGATTCCGCTGCTCCTGGCGAACGCGGCCGAAGGCAGCCCGCTCAACCCGGATCAGACCATCATCCAGGCGCCCGACGCCCTGCCGTGGGTGCCGTCGAAGGGCTACCCGGAGCGCAGCGTCGACCGATGCAACCTCACCGGCGACATTAACGGCACCGGCCTATACTATACCCTGATCCGCTGGTGGCCGGGCTACATGAGCGCGCCGCACACCTACACGTCGGACCGGTTCTGCATGGTCGTGTCGGGCACGTGGTGGTGCAACAGCGGAGCCGATTTCGACCCCGCCGCCTGCGTGCCCGTGAAGGCCGGCAGCTTCGTCCGGCGGGTCGCGGGGACGCCGCACTACGACGGGGTGGTCCGCGATGGGACGGAACCCGCGGTCATCGCCATATGCGGCTTGGCACCGGTCAATTACCGGCTGGTCGACCCCTCGCAGCCCGGCTGGCGCCGGGTCTGAGGAACGACCGTTCGAGGACGTTCGTGCCATCGGTCAGGAGTGCGGATTGAGCAATCGGTACGGGCTGGAGATCCGGGCGGCGGCGGCCTCCGACGCCGCCGGCCTCGCGGCCCTGCTGAGCGAGACCGGCGCGCCGGTCGGCACGGCAGACGTGGCGGTCCGGCTCGAAGCCCTGCAGCGGGATGGCGGGACCATCCTCGTCGCGGTGGAATGGGGACCGCCGAGCGGCCTCATCGCCCTCAGTCCCGTCCGCACCCTCGATGCGCCGCGGCCCTTCGGCCTGATCACGACCCTCGTGGTCGCGGCCGAGTCCCGGCGCCGGGGCATCGGGCGGGTCCTGCTGAAGGCGGCCGGGCGGGCGGCCCGGCAAGCCGGATGCGACCGGCTGCACGTTCGGGTCGGCCCGGATCAGCGCGCCTTGCATGCCTTCTGCGCCGCGGCAGGCTTCACCGAAGCGGATCACCTGTTCGAGCGCCCCTTGCTGAAGCGTGGTTCCGGGGAGGGTTGAGCCCCGCGACATCCTGACCGCAGCCGACGGCGTTTCCAGGCGTTGATCGAGTCAAGCTGGAGCCCTGCCCATGACCCTGCGTTCCGAGACCCCGCCGCCGCCCGCCAACCTGACCATCGATCCGCCGCCGGATTCGGACGCACCGACCGCCGCGCAGCTCAAGGGCGACATCGACAGCGGGCGCACCGCCGACAAGACCCCGCACATGGATGTCGGGGCGGCGCCGCTCGGGACCTGCGAGGAAGCGGGTGGAACGCCGCCGAGCTCGCAGGAGGTTCGGCTGGCCCGGCAGAACGAGCGGGCCCCGTCGGAGAAGACGAAGACCGGCTACGTTCACCAGAAGCAGCCCTGGGTCGTGCCCGCCTTCGTCGGCTTCATCGTCTTCGCGGCGGTCGCACTCGGCGGCGGGCTCTGGCTGACGCACTGAGCCCGGCGGGCCGCCGCCGGCCCGCGGTGATGCAGGACGGCACGGCCCCGCGGGGGGCGTCTTAAAGGTCGATTCACGTCGATGCGGTTAGCGTGAGCTTACTGCAGTCCTGCGTAAACCGATCGTCCATGCCCCCATCCGTCGATGCTCCGCCGGACCTGTCCGGGCTCCTCGAACTCTCGCGCATCGAGAATCTCGATCTGAAGCCCGTGATCCTGCGGGTGCAGACCGATCTGTTCGTTCGAGCGCCGGGGCGTGACCGGGCCGCGACCGAGATCTTCGAATCCCTGGCCTGCGGTCTGATCCCCACGGTGGACGAGGAGACGGCCCGGGTGGTCGCCCGGAAGCTCGCCCCCTGCCCCGAGACGCCGCCGGCGATCCTGGAAGCCCTCGCGCTGCGCGGCGGCGGCGCCCGCGATGCCGTGGTGGAACTGGCGCCCACGCTGAGCCGCGGCCTGATCGACGCGGCCCTCGCCGACGGGGCCGACGTCGCCGACCGCATCGCCGCCCGGGCCGGGCTCAGCCGCGAGGCGGCGGACGAACTGTCCCGCGAGGGCCGCCCCGAGATCGACCGGGCGCTCGCCGCCAACCTCGGCATCACCCTGCGCGGCGCGACGCTCGCCCGGCTCGTCACCCGCGGCCGCAGCGACGCCGAGCTCGCCCGGCTGCTGCTGGTGCGCCCCGACGTCTCCGCCGCCGACCTCGTGCCCCTCTACCTGCACGCCGACCCGATGCGCCGGGCGGTGATCGGCCGGAGCGTCGAGGCGACCGCGGCCCTGCGCCCCTGCCCGCCCCCGCCCCGGGACCTCGGCGACGCCCTGACCCGTCTCTCGGCGGCGCACGACGTCGCGGCCTTCGTGACCGCGCTGGCGGACGGGCTCGGCCTGCCCCACGATTTCCTCGCCGTGGTCGCCGATCCGGGCGCCCGCTACGACCTCCTCACCCTCGGCCTGCGCGCGGCCGGCCTGCACGAGGAGGAGGCGGTCTACATCTTCCTCACCCTCAACCAGGGCGTGGCGCGTTCGGCCGAGCGCGTGGCCGACCTCGTGCGCCTGTTCCGGACGGTGAGCCGGCCGGCGGCGCGCGATCTCGTGGCGGCGATCCTCGACCGGCCCCTGGTCGAGCGCGGGCGCGGCGAGGCGCACCAGCCGCTCCACGGCCCGGAAGCCAAGCTGCGCCAGGGGACAGCCGCGCCGCGCGCGTCCCTGCCGGCGCGCACCCGCCCGGCCTCGAAGGCGGAGGCGGGCTGACGGCGCGCTGTCAGCGGGGCGCGATGCCCCGCCAGGCGGGCTGCCGGTCGGCCGCCTCGAGGGTATCGGTCGTGAGGGTCTCGGTGGCGGCCGGCGGCTCACCGGCCCGGCGGCTCAGCTCCGCCAGCAGGCCCCGGGCCAGCACCGCCCGGGTGGCGCGCTCGCGGGTCTCGGGCGGAACGGCCTCCAGGGCCGCCGGCAGCACCGTCGAGGCGCTTGGCAGGCCGCCCGCGAGCTTGCGGGCCTCCGCGGCCGGATCCGCGCCGCCGCGCATCAGCGCGAGATACGAGAGCACGGCGATCGCCAGCGCGGCGCGCAGCAGGACGGTCATGGTTCGAACTCTCCGCTGAGTGCAGATTTCGGCGTCGCACCGCGCGCCGGGGGACACGGCGACAGGATGGAGCGCAGGTCCCCTCTCCCGTGCGGGAGAGGGACAGGGTGAGGGAGAAGACCTCTCAGAACGAGGCGCTCCCTGTTGGCGCGTCGACGACAGGCTTGATCCTGAAGCGTCTCGTCCCTCACCCCTGCCCTCTCCCGCACGGGAGAGGGAACCTGTCGCGCCGCGTCGCCAAAGTCGGTGTCAGACACAGACATGGGACTATCGTGGCTCGGCGTGGCGCGCATAGCTTCCTTCCGGCGGCCAAACGCTACCGTGCCGTCGATGAGCGACGCGAAGATTTCGACGGGTTTCGTGAACCGGGCCTCAACCGCGCCGGGCTTTCGCGCGCGATGGTGAACGAAGCTTATCGGCATGCGCTTGGTTACCTTGCGGAAAGCATCCTGACCGTTCCGACCAGTTGCGCAACACTCGTTTAAGCCGCCTCTGCGACCGTCCGGAAGTCGTTCGAAAGTCGAACCGGAGGCGCGAGGGACGCGGAAACGCGTACTCGCGGCGTGTGCCAGCCTTGCGTATTAAAAAAGTCCTGACTTCCTTGATCGACGACCGTCTCGCGGGGCTGGTTCACGCCTCCGCGGCCGACGATGCCGCGGCCCGATGCCGCCATCAGCGGTTCCTCGTGTCGCGCCTCGCCACGGGCGCCGTGATGATGGTCGGGCTGCCGCCCTACCTGCTCTGGCGCGGCGTGCCCTCGGGCATCGAGGTTCTGGCGATCGCGAGCCTGCTGCTGCCGGTCTTCGCCGCGGTGCTGCTCGTCCGGACCGGATCCCTGTGGCTCGCCCATGCGATCTCCTCCGCGGGGCTGACCGGCATCGTGATCGCGCTGGCGAGCGTCACGGGGGGCGTCGCGTCCCCGGCCGCGGTCTGGCTTGTGGCGATCCCCGTGGAGGCGCTGATCTCCGGCTCGCTGCGCGCGACGCTGGCGGCCGCCGCCGTGGCGGTGCTCGGCGTGCTGGCGGTGGCCGGCCTCGACGGCGTCGCGACCGCCCTGCCGATGATGGACATCTCCGCCGGCCTCGCCCTGCCGGCCTTCGCCCTCACGGCGATCGGCCACGTCGCCGCCCAGGCCGTGGAGCACAAGCGCAACGAGGCCGCGTGGCGCGAACGGCTGCGCGACAACGAGGCCCGGGACCGCCTGCTGCTCTCGGCGATCGACGACCTCGTGACCTGGCACGACCGCAACGGCCGCGTGGTGGAAGCCTCCGTGTCGGCGACCCGGCTGCTGGGCAGCGATCCCGAGCGCCTGCACGGCCACGGCCTCCTGGAGCGGGTCCATGTGGCCGACCGGCCGGCCTTCCTCAAGGCGGTGAGCGACGTGGCGGCCACCGGCCGTGCCGCCACCCTGCCCCTGCGCCTCCATGTCGAGGCCGGACGGGCCGACGGCGCGCGCCTGATCCACGCCGAGATGCGCGCCCACCGGATCGCGAGCGGGCCGCATGACGCCGCCACCGCGGTGGTGGCGGTGACCCGCGACATGACGGAGCACCACCGTTACGCCGAGGAGCTGGAGCGCGCCCGCGCCGAGGCCGAGCGGGCCGACGCCATCAAGGGCCGGTTCCTGGCCAACGTCACCCACGAGCTGCGCACGCCGCTCAACGCGATCATCGGCTTCTCCGAGGTGCTGGCCGGCGAAGGTGCGCCCAGCCTCAGCGCG
Organism: Methylobacterium guangdongense; assembly: GCF_038442355.1. NCBI lineage: Bacteria > Pseudomonadati > Pseudomonadota > Alphaproteobacteria > Hyphomicrobiales > Methylobacteriaceae > Methylobacterium > Methylobacterium guangdongense. The sequence goes on along the minus strand of NZ_JBBXMX010000016.1, from coordinate 53,979 downwards.
GATCAGGCGCGGGACTATGCCGGGATCATCGGCGCCTCCGGTCACCATCTGCTCGGCGTCGTCAACACGCTCCTCGACATGAGCCGGATCCAGAGCGGCAATTTCGACTACGCGCCGGAGGCGTTCGACATCGCGGGCCTGCTGCAATCCTGCTGCGACCTGATCCGCCTCCGGGCCGAGGCCGCCGGCGTGACCCTGGCGGTGTCCGCCTCCGGCCCGGTCGAGATCACCGCCGATCCCGGCGCGTGCCGGCAGATCCTGATCAACCTCATCTCGAACGCCGTGAAGTTCACCCCGCGCGGCGGCCGGGTCGAGATGGCCCTGCGCCGCGGGGTCGACGGCCTCGACATCGTGGTCGCCGACACGGGCTGCGGGATCGGCGCGGAGGACCTGTCGAAGCTCGGCACGCCGTTCTTCCAGGCTGGGGCCGGCGACTACAAGCGCCAGCACGAGGGAACCGGACTCGGCCTCTCGGTGGTGCAGGGGCTGGTCGGCCTCCACGGCGGCACGCTGCGGATCGACAGCGCGCCGCAGGCCGGCACCGTCGTGACGGTGACGCTGCCCCATCAGTGCCGGGCGCCCGAAGCCGCCAGCAGCCCGGCCCCGATCCGCACCGCCGTGCGGGGCGTCCCCGCGCCGCGCCGGGTCGTGCGCCTGCCGCTCGGCCTGTTCGACGCGGAGCCGAACGCCGAGCCGAGCACCCGATCGGGTTCGGCTTTGCGCCGCGCCGGCTGAGACGATCCCCCGGAAGGAGACCCGATGTCAGGCTACCGCGAGATCACCGTACCGGGCGAAACCGGCCGGGCGCGCCGCCCGGCCGTGCGGCGCCAAGCCGTTCAGGGCGACTGGCGCTCCGTGCTGGTCGGCGCGCTGAAGGCGACAGGGCACTCCTGTCGGAACAGCCCCGGCACCGTCCTCGGCAGCCTCGCGGGTCTGGGGGCGGCAGGCTTCATCTGCGTCAACGCCCTCGGCTACCAGGCCCACCGCCATCCGGCCCCGATCCTGCCCAAGCTCGCCCAGAAGGCGCCGCCCGCGCGCGAGGCGGCTCCGCCCGCCAGAGAGGCCGCCCGGGAGCCGGTCCGCGAGATCCCGCGGGATCCGGTCCGCACCGAAGCCGAGAAGGCCCCCGCCAAGCCGGCAACCCGGGACACGATCGGCGAGCTGATCCGCGCCGACGAGACCACGGCCTCGGTGACCCCGAAGGCCGCCCCGGCCCGGCTCGCCGCGAAGCCGGCCGCCAGGGAGCCTGCAAAGGAAGCGCCCAAGGAACCTGCCAAGGAATCTGCCAAGAAGGCCGAGGCGGAATCCGACCCGGTCCTGCGGGCCCAGAAGGCGCTGTCGAAGCTCGGCTATCCGGTCAAGCCCGACGGCGCGATGGGCCCCGATACCCGCGCGGCGATCGAGAAGTTCGAGCGCAGCGCCAAGCTGCCGGTGACCGGCGAGGCCACGGGCCGGACCCTGCGCGCGCTGATGACCCGGGCGGGCCACGGCTGAGACGCGGCTTGAGTAGGACCCACGCCGGATACGCTCCGGCGCGGGTAGGGATCAGGCGGCTCAGTCTTGCGTACCGGTGAAGCGGCAGATCGTCTTGCAGCGCGGCCCGCCATTGGCCTGCCAGGACTTCGCGTGGCCGATGGAGCCGGTCATGTCCTGGGTCGGGTTTCCGCCCGGTCGGTGGACCACGATGTTGCACGGATCGCGCGGGGTCCGCTGGTAGCGCGGGCAGGATGCGGCGGGCCGCCCCACCATCAGGTCCATGAGTGTCTGCGCAGCGACGGGCGACGACACGGTCAGCATACACAAGCAGGCGGCGATCTTCGTGAGGCATGAGGTTCGTCTCTGCATAGGCCTGCTTCTTGAAGCGTCGGATAATGCTTCCCCTTTCGGCTTTTTGCCCAGTTAACCAGCATTCAATACTATGAATTTGCGATAGAACACAGCGTCAATGGCAGATTTAATCCCGAAAAATCCGAACTTTACCGAAGGATTATTTGGGGCGTCGAACCGTGTGGCGCCTTGGGACCGCGCGCGTTGCCAGGGCGCGCTGGATCGCGCATCCCGGGCGTGTTCCCGAGAGGCTCCTTCGATGCGCCTGCGTTCCGATTTCTGGATTTCGGCCCACCTGCGCCGCCTCGACGTCGCCGGCATCCCGGCGGTGCTGCGTCGACGGGGGGCGGCCGAGGCGGGCGCGATCTTCGTGAAGGTCGACCGCCTCGACGGCAGCGCCGATCTCTACGGGCCGGCGCCGCAGGCCCTGTTCGAGGCCGAGGAGAGCGGCGACCGCCGCTTCGCCGCCATCGTCACCGGCGGCAGCCCCCTCGACGTGGAGGAGCGGCTCACCAAGGAGATCCGGTTCGATTCCGACCTCTGGATCATCGAGATCGACGACCGGCAGGGCCGGCATTTCTTGGATCTGGCGGAGTGATTCGCGGCCGGCCGATCGGCTTCGCGCACGGGACGCGAGACAACTGGGCACGGGTCGGATCGCCTCTCCAACCCACCCCCCTCATCCTGAGGCGCCGGAGCGCAGCGGAGGCCTTGAAGGAGGCTTCCAGCCAGCCGTGCGATCCCTGGAGCCCTCCTTCGAGGCCCGCTCAGGCGGGCACCTCAGGATGAGGTCGTGGGGTGGATCCCTCGATCGTCTTGCCACGCGGTGCTGTCGCACACCCTGGTCCGTGCGCACAGCGAAGCAAGCCGGGGCCCCACGCCTCCGGCCTGCTTCGCCGCCTTCGCGACGACGCGAGCGTCAGCCCTCGATGATACGCTCGTCGAGCTTCCGGTCGACGGTCTGGACCGTGCGGTCGATCTCGGCGTTCGGCGCGCCGAGCTGGTGCGAGATCAGCTTCACCAGCAGGTCGACGCGCTCGATGTAGGGCGCACCGTTCGCCACCGCGCGCGCCGCCGAGGAGGGCTTCAGCAGGCTCTCGGCCGCCTTGGCGTATTTCTCGAACGGCACCTGATCGGCCGGATCGGCGCCGAGCTTCCGGGCGATCCCGTCGACGTGGTCGTAGATCGCCCGGGAGCGGGCGAGATCGCCGTGCACCGCGTCGTGGATCGATTGGGGCTCGCCGGGCGTGATGCAGCGGTAATTGCCGGTGAGCAGCATCGACCACTTGGCGAGCGGCACGAACAGCGAATCGAACACCTTGAGCTTCACCGGCACGTCGTGCCCGTCGAGGCGCACGGCGTCGATATCGGCCTCCAGCTCGCGAAGCAGGGTGTTGTGCGCCTCATCGGCGAAGGTCGCGGCCTTGAAGTTCGTCGGCAGGCCGACATGGAGGACGTTGGCCTCCTCCTCGGGCGGCCGGAAGGCCTGCGGATCGGGGGAGCACAGCGACACAAGCCCCGGCTCGAACCGGTCCCACACGCCGGCATTGGTGTAGGCGTCCTCGAGATCCATGGCGGCCAGCGCCGGGATCCGCTTGAGGTAGGGCAGCGGCGGCATGTTCATGATCGACAGGCACGGCAGATTCGCTGCCGCGATCTTGATCATCAGCACGCGGATCGTGTGGTTGTTGTACTGCGGCTCCTGCATGGCGAGGCCGACGAGGTCGTAGCGCGAGACGTCGACATCCTCCGGGGGCATCGCGTCGACCTTGCCGGGCAGGTCGCGGGAGAAGATCGCCCGATGCTCCTTCTCGTCGCGGAGCTTGATGCGGACTTCGGTGCCCTCGCGGTTGATCAGGTCGGCGGTCTTGCGCCGGCAGACCAGGGTCACGTTGTGACCGGCCATCAGGAGCTTGGTGCCCAGGAGCGAGCCATAGGAGGCCCCCAGGATCAGGATGTTCTTGGCCACGTCGTTCCTCCCCAGCATTGAGACTTGCTGTGTGTTGTCTGGCTGCTGGGAACAGCGCGTGCACGCCACGGCCCCCATCGCACCCGCGATGGATGGCAGCCGGACGAGAGGAAGGCAAGTCTTCTGGTATACCTAATCCCAAAGGTGTTGTGACGCCCTGCAAGTGACAGGCGCGGCGAATCCTATCCCCACAGATCCGGCGTGGGCGGATACATGAGGCTTCCCTCGTAGCGCAGCGGCGTGTCGCGGTCGCGGGCAAGCAGCAGCGGCCCGTCGAGGTCGACGAAATCGGCGTCGTTCGCCAGCAGGGCCGCCGGCGCCATGCCGAGCGAGGTGCCGAGCATGCAGCCGACCATGATCGAGAGCCCCCGCGCCTTCGCCTCCCGGGCGAGCAGCACCGCCTCGGTCAGGCCGCCGGTCTTGTCGAGCTTGATGTTGATCGCGTCGTAGCGTCCGGCCAGTGCGTCGAGGCCGGCGCGGTCGTGCAGGCTCTCGTCGGCGCAGATCGGCACGGGATGCGGGATCTCGGCGAGCAGGGAATCGGCGTCGGCCGGCAGTGGCTGCTCGATCAGCGCGACGCCGGCCTTCAGGCAGGCGGCGAGGTTGGCCTCTACGTTTTCTGGCCGCCAGGCCTCGTTGGCATCGACGATCAGCCGCGCGTCCGGCGCCCCCGCCCGGACGGCGGCGATGCGCTCCGGGTCCCCTGCCCCGCCGAGCTTCACCTTCAGGAGCGGTCGGTGGGCGGCCTTGCGGGCGGCCTCCTCCATGCTCTCCGGCGCGCCGAGGCTCAGCGTGTAGGCGGTGATGGCCGGCTTCGGCTCGGGGAGCCCGGCGATGGTCCAGGCGGGGCGGCCCTGGAGCTTGGCTTGGAGGTCGAACAGCGCGCAATCGAGGGCGTTGCGCGCCGCCCCGGCCTTCATGCGGGTCATGAGTTCGTCGCGCCCGATCCCGGCCGCGATCGCCTCCCCCTGCCCCTCGATCAGGGCGCTGACGCTCTCGACGCTCTCGCCGTAGCGCGGATAGGGCACGCACTCGCCGCGCCCGACTCCGTTCGCGTCCGTGATGGTGGCCACCACGACGGCGATCTCCGTGCGGCTGCCGCGGGAGATCGTGAAGGCCCCCGCGATGGGGAAGCGCTCGACGGTCAGCGTCAGGCGGCGGGCCATGTCAGGCTCCCGGGAAGTCGGCGACGATCCGGTCCACCAGCCCGTCGACGCCGAAGCGCACCGGGTCGGTGGCGGGCAGGCCGTGCTCGGACCCAAGCTTTTCGAGGAGCGCCCTCGCCTCGCCCTCGGCCAGCGCCTGGGTGTTCACCGCGATGCCCACCGGCTTGATGGCGGGATTGGTCAGGCTGCCGAGCTGCACGGTGAGGTCGATGACCTGCTGAATGCTCGGCAGCGGATGCTTCACGCCGCGCATGTTGGTGCGGGTCGGCTCGTGGCAGATCACGAAGGCGTCGGCCTGGGCCCCGTGCAGCAGGCCGAGGCTGACCCCCGCGAAGGACGGGTGATAGAGAGAGCCCTGGCCCTCGATCAGGTCCCAGTGGTTCGGCGCCGCGTCGGGCGAGATCGTCTCGACGGCGCCGGAGATGAAGTCGGCCACCACGGCGTCGATCGCGACGCCCTTGCCGGAGATGAACACGCCGGTCTGGCCGGTGGCGCAGAAATCGGCATCGAGGCCCCGCGCGCGCATGGCCTGCTCCAGGGCCAGCACGGTGTACTTCTTGCCGACCGAGCAATCGGTGCCGACGGTCAGCAGGCGCCGGCCCGTCCGCTTGGTGCCCTTGCCGGTGGGAAAGCGCTCGTCGGTGTGGCGCACGTCGTGGAGCTGGCGGCCGCGCCGGGCGGCGGCTTCCGCGATGGCCGGCACGGCGCCGAGCTTCACGTGCAGGCCGCTCGCCACGTCGAGGCCGGCCTCGATCCCCGCCACGATCTCCTTCACCCAGTGATCGGGCAGCACGCCGCCGGCGTTCACGACGCCGATCACCAGGGTCCGGCAGCCCTTCGCCAGGGCTTCGGGCAGGGTCATGTCGGGGATGCCGAGATCGGCGGCGCAGCCGGGCAGGCGCATCTGGCCGATGCACCATTCGGGGCGCCAGTCCTTGATCCCGTAGGCGGTCTTGGCCGCCAGCGTGTCGGGCACGTCGCCCAGGAACATCAGGTAGGGCGTGGCGATCTGCATCGGTCTTGCAACCTTCTCCGGAGGCCGGCGGACCGTCTATGCGGGATCGCGACCGTTCGGCGCAATGCATGAGGCCGGCCAGGACGGTGGACGTCGTGCCGAGTCCGGGTTTCGAAAGGTCGAGACCTTTCGCGGGTCCAGGGCGGAGCCCTGGTGCCGGACTTCGTCCGGTATCGGGCTCCGCCCGCTCGCAGGGTTCCACCCTGAGCACCCGCCCAAGGGTTTCAGCCCTTGGGAAACCCGGTGTTCTCGGTCAAGGATACCCCCGCTCAGGCAGCGCGTCGTCGCGCGACCTGCGCCTCGTTCGCCACCGCATCGACGGGCGACAGCACGCCGGTCGCCCGAACGAGACCCTCGGCGCCCGCCAGCGCCCCGGCACGCAGTTCCAGGCCGAGGAAGCGCGCGCGCTCGAACGGGCCCGGCAGGGTCAGGCCCTCCGCGAGCGCCCGGTCGAAGCCGAAGCGGGCGTAATAGGGCGCGTCGCCGACCAGCAGCACGGCGCCGTGGCCGAGCGATTCGGCCCGGCCGAGGGCCGCCTGCATCATCACCGAACCGAGGCCCTGGCCCTGGATCGCCGGATCGACCGCAAGCGGCCCGAGCAGCAGCGCCGGGCGGGCGTCGCCGGTCTCGACGTGCCACAGCCGCAGGGTGCCGACGAGGCGGCCGCGCCGGGTCGCCGCGAAGGCGAGGCCGCGGGCGGGCAGACGGCCCTCGCGCAGGCGCTCCGAGGTCTTGGCGCGTCGATGGCCGGGAAAGCACGCGTCGAGCAGGCGCTCGCGCGCCGGGACGTCATGCAGGTGCTCCGCGCGGATCTCGATCATGACAGGGCCCTCCCCGGGGCCGACATGCGGGAGAAGCGAAGGATCGTCCCGGTGGGCGATCAGGGCTGGCCAGCGCTTCCGGAGAAACGACAGCGGCCCTTAACGCCGCATGACCGCAGACGGGTTCCGGACCAACGGCGTCCGTGCGTCCCCATCATGCCGCCAGCGACCCACCGGAAGCGGTCTCGGACAAGCGCCGCCCGGAGCATCCCGGGCGGCGCGCGCGATCAGATCACGATCTGCTGAAGGGGCGGGAAGCCGTTGAACGCCACCGCTGCGTAGGTGGTGGTGTAGGCCCCCGCGCCCTCGATCAGCACCTTGTCGCCGATCGAGAGCGAGACCGGCAGCGGGTAGAGCTGCCGCTCGTAGAGCACGTCGACTGAATCGCAGGTCGGGCCGGCGATGACGCAGGGCTCGGTCGCCTCCCCGTCCCGCGCGGTGCGGATCGGGTAGCGGATCGCCTCGTCCATGGTCTCGGCGAGACCGCCGAACTTGCCGATGTCGAGATAGACCCATCGGACCTCGTCCGCGGCGGCCGACTTCTTGGACACCAGCACCACTTCCGCCTCGATCAGGCCGGCATTGCCGACCATGCCGCGGCCCGGCTCGATGATCGTCTCGGGGATCCGGTTGCCGAAATGCTTGGTGAGCCCCCGGAAGATCGCCTCGCCGTAGCTCTCCACGCCCGGCACCGCCTTGAGGTACTGGGTCGGGAAGCCGCCGCCGAGATTGACCATCGACAGGCCGATGCCGCGCTCCGCGCACTCGTGGAAGACCGCCGCCGCGGAGCCGAGCGCCCCGTCCCAGGCCTCGGTGTTGCCCTGCTGCGAGCCGACATGGAACGAGATGCCGTAGGCCTCCAGCCCCTGGCGGTGGGCGTGCTCCAGCACGTCCGCGGCCATCTCGGGCACGCAGCCGAACTTACGCGAGAGCGGCCAATCGGCGCCCGCGCCGTCGCACAGGATGCGGCAGAACACCCGGATCTCGCCGGTCGGCACACCCACGGACTCCGCGGCCCGGGCGATCTTCTCCACCTCGGCCTGGCAATCGACCGCGAACAGGCGGATGCCGAGGGCGAGGGCGCGGCCGATGCAGCGCTCCTTCTTGATCGTGTTGCCGAAGGAGATCCGGTCGGCGGTGGCGCCGGCGGCCAGCACCATCTCCATCTCGGCGACCGACGCCGTGTCGAAGCACGAGCCCATCTCGGCGAGCAGGCGCAGCACCTCCGGGGCCGGGTTCGCCTTCACGGCGTAGAACACCCGGGTGTCCGGCAGGGACCGCGCGAAGGCGGTGTAGTTGTCGCGCACGACGTCGAGATCGAGGACCATCACGGGGCCCTCGTCCTGACCGAGGTCGCGGCGCACGCGCAGGTAGTCACGGATGCGGTCGGTCATAGTCGTCTCCCGGCACGGGTTCGCGGGCGCCCTACGCGGGGCGCGCTGTCGAAGATGACGGCCAGGACCGGCCGTCGGCGTCAGGGGGCGGTGCGTCGCGCGGACCCACGCGTGTTGGAGACGCGTGCGTTCGAGCGGGCGCAGAGCACCCGGAAGCTGCCGTGGATTGGAAGGGAGGACCCCCACCGCACGCCGGGCAAAGAGAAACAAGCCTCTTCGGTGCCGGCCTGTGGAGGGCCGACGAGACCAAAAAAGCCCGTTCGTCGTTGCTTTAAGCTGCGTCCCCCGTGGAGAGCGGGGTTCGCCGGTTTCGCCTCCGGCTGCCGGTTGTTGTCGGGGTCCGGTGTTGCCACCTGGATGCCGGCCGTAGGGATCCACCCTTGCGACCATCGATCCTTTAAGACCCCTGGCGGCTGTCCGGCAGTTGACCGGATGCCCACCAACCGACACGCGGCCACAGGCACGTGCGAAATTGGGCAAGGCGCGTATATGGGGAACACCCCGCGCGGGCAAGGCCGATACAACCTGCGGGGCGGGGTTTTTCGCCCGTCATCCACACCCGGCACCGGACGTTGCAAAAACAGCGCAGGCCGGGTGCCCGGGCGGGCTTCCCAAGGGCGACGGAAGCAGGCATCTGACGGCAGGGTGGCGTATCCGGGCGGGTGAGCGATGGGCGGGCCGAGCAGATCCACCGTGACGGCGCCGGCGTGAGCGCTCCCCTCCGCAACCCGGTCGGCGCCGGGCTTCCCGAGCCGACGATCCGCACCGCGACGCTCGCCGATCTCGACGCCCTCGTCGCCCTGGAACACGCCGCCTTCGCCACCGACCGGGCCGAGCGCCGGGCAATCCGCCACGCGATCCTGTCGCCCACCATGGACGTGCTGGCCGCGCTGATCGACCCGCCGGACGGGGATCCCACGTCGGTTCTGGTCGGCGCCGCGGTGCTGGAGCGACGGCGCAGCACCCGGATCGCCCGCCTCGCCTCGATCGCGGTGGCGCCGAATCGCGGCGGCCTCGGGCTCGGCGGCAAGCTCCTCGACGCCGCGGAGGACCGGGCGCGGGCCAACGGCTGCGACCGCCTGCGGCTCGAGGTTCGCTCCGACAACGGGGCCGGGATCCGGCTCTACGAGCGCCGGGGCTACACCCGCTTCGCGGTTCGGCCCGATTACTATGAGGACGGCATGGAGGCGTGGCGCTACGAGCGCGCGCTGTAACGCGTCGCCGCCGCGTCAGGCCGTCGCCCGGGCGCGGCGCCGCTCCGGCCCCGGATGGTTCGTGTCCGGCTGCCGGCGCCGGTCCATCGGGCCCTGCCGCAGCGTGAAGACGAAGTCGCGGACCCGCACGTCGATCTCCGTCGATTGGGTGCGCAGGGTCCGGGCAACCCTCAGCACGCTGCCGGCCGTGGACTCCGTCTGGGCCGCCACGGTGCGGACGCCGGTGACGGTCGCGGCCAGCTGACCCGTTCCGTCGGCGGCCATCTGGACGGAGCGGGCGATCGCGCGGGTCGCGGCCTCCTGCCGGCCGACCGCCGCCGCCACGCTCGCCGCGGCCTTCAGGATCGCCTCCATCAGGCCGGACACCGCCTCGTTGGCGACCACGGCGCGGCGCGTCCCCTCCTGGATCTCGGCGACCCGCGCGGCGATGTCCTGGGTGGCCCTGGCGGTCTGCTCGGCCAGCGCCTTCACCTCGCCCGCCACCACGGCGAACCCCTTGCCGGCCTCCCCGGCCCGGGCCGCCTCGATGGTCGCGTTGAGGGCGAGCAGGTTGGTCTGCTCGGCGATCGCCTGCACGGCGGCCACCACGGTCCCGATCCGCTCCCCCGTGACCGCGAGCTCGCGCACCTGCGCGGCCGTCTCCTGCGACGTCGTGCTGCCCTGGCGGACGGTCTGCGACATCCCCTCGATCTCGCGCCCGATCTCCTGGATCGAACCCGAGAGCTCGTCGGTGGCGGTCGACACGGCCGACACGTGCTCCGAGGTCTCGGCCGACACCGTCGAGGCGACGTCGGCCTCGCCGGCCGTCCGGGTCGAGACGGCCGCCAGCGCCTCGGCCATCTCGTCGAGCTGCGCGGTATCGCGCGACACCGCCGCCACCACGTCCCGGATCTTCTCCTGGAAATCGGCCAAAGCGGCCTCGATATGCGCCGTATTCCGTGCCTTCTCGGCGGCGGCGGCCTTGGCCTCCTCCTCCAGACGCTGGCGGGCCAGGGCCTCCTCCCGCAGGGACTGGACCGCACGCGCCATGGCGCCGATCTCATCGCGCCGATCGAGGGCCGGAACCTCGCGATCGAGCCGGTGCCGCCCGAGGTCGATCAGCACGCTGGTCAGGGTGGCGGCTGGCCCGGTCGCCCGCCGCAGGACGATCCAGCAGAACGCCACGCTCAGCGCCATGGCGACGGCTGCGATGACCAGGACGCGCTCGAACAGCGTGTCGAGCGAGGCGAGGAAATCCGCCTTCTTCACGCCGACATACAGAATCCCGATCGCTTGGCCGTCGATGTCCCGGATCGGCTCGTAGCGCGTCATGTAGGTCGTCCCGAGGATGTCGGCCTCGCCGCGATAGCCCTTCCCCTGCCCGATGACAGCCGCGTAGGCCGGACCCTGGCCGAGCTTGGTCCCGATCGCCCGGCTCCCGGTCGCCGTCATCACGTTGGTGGCCACCCGCGTGTCGCCGAGGAACACCGTCGCGGTGCCGCCGAGGACGTCCTTCACGCGGTCCACCGCCGGATCGTCGGCGCCGATCGCGTGCGTGCCGAGATGGAGCTTGCCGTCCTGAACCGAGAAGAACGCGCCGGGCCCGCCCTCGTCGGCGAGTTTCTGCTCCAGCAGGCGGAGATTGGCATCGAGCGCTTGACCGGCGCGCCGCATGATTTCCGCGCGGATCTCCACGTACAGCAGCCCGGTCACGACCCCCATCGAGACGACCAGCAGAACGGTCACCAACATGCCGATCCGGAACGACAACGATTCCGTGAATCGCATCCAGCGTTTCAGGCCCATGCTGACGGTTCTCCGACGAGACCGCCAAGGCATAGCCGCAGGAAACACAAATAACAAATTCCTTCGCCCGACGATAAATTTGCTTCTATTATTTAATATTACTGTTCAAAAGCAGACGTTATAATGATGTCCGGACCGGATTTCAGCTTTCCTTGGCATGATCCGACGGCAAGACGCCCCACCCATGGTCCATGCGCCGCCTACAATTCGGCGCCTGTGCATCGCGGCCGGGCGACATGCCAAGCGATCGGTCAGATCCGGCCTGGACCTGTCGCGGTCCGGCGGATCCGACGATGCCGCCCGCGGCCGGCCACCAGGAGTGGTCTCTGCCGCGCTGTTGCCCCGTTAAAGGAGTTTTACGGCCGCCGCGCTACATTCCGCGCACTGCCCGGGGGTCCCCGCCGCCCATGTCTTGCCGCTCCAAGTTCTGCCGCTCCAAGTTCTGCCGGTCATGGCCGTAATCGCCGCCTTCATCATCAATGCGGGGCTCAACTTCGTCCTGGGCCTGCTGATCGCCAAGCTGCTCGGCCCGGCCGATTTCGGGCGGTTCGCCCTGGCCACCACCGGGGCGACCGTGCTCAACACGGTGCTGTTCGAGTGGCTGCGCCTCTCGGCGACGCGCTTCTATTCCGGGCGGGTGCGGGTCGACGAGCCGTGGATCCGCCACGGGCTCGACCGGGCCTACCTGCGCGTCGGCCTGCTGCTGCTGGCCGCCGCCGCCCTGTGCGGCGCCTTCGGCTTCGCGGACGGTGCCGACGGGCGTGAGGCGGTCCTGTGCGGCACGGCGCTCGCCGCCCTCGGGATCGGCGTGTTCGACTATCACGCCGCGCTGGCGCGCGCCCGATTCGACGGCAAGCTCTATCTCGGCCTCGTGGCGGTGAAGAACGTCCTCGCCTTCGGGTTGATGGCGGCGGCGGCGTGGTGGCTGCCGCAGCCGGCCTGGGTTCTGGCGGCGGCGGGCGTGAGCCAGTTCCTGGCGGTCGTCCTGCTGCGCCGGCCCCTGCGCGACCCGCACGCCCCGTTCGAGCGGCCGCGCCTCTCGGCGACCTGGCGGGTCTTCGCCCGCTACGGCCTGCCGCTGATCGCCGCCAACACCGCCTATCTGAGCGTCGCCTTCATCAACCGGGGCGCGATCGCGGGCCATGCCGGCTTCGCGGAGGCCGGCTATTTCGCCCTCGCCGCCGACGTGACGTCGCGGGCGCTGATGACGCTGGGCACCGCCCTCGACCTGCTGCTGTTCCAGCTCGCCGTCCGGGCCGAGGAGCAGCAAGGCCGCGCCGCCGCCGAGGCGCAGGTCGCCGCGAATGCCGGCATGGTGTTCGCGCTGCTGGCGCCCTGCGCGGTCGGCTTCTGGGCCGTGCTGCCGGCGCTCCAGGCGCTGGTGGTGCCCGATGCCTATCGCGGGCCGTTCGAGAGCTACAGCGTCGCGCTGATGCCGGGCCTGTTCTGCCTGACCATGATGTTCTACGCCCTCAACCCAGTCTTCCAGATCCGCCGCCGGACCCTGCCGGTGATCGCCTCGGCGCTGATCGGGCTCGCGGTCAACGGCGTGGGCCTGCTGGTCCTGCCGGATCGCCTGGGCGGGATCGGGGTCGCGGTGGCGCAGAGCACAGGGCTCGCCGCCGCCGGGCTGTGGCTCGGCTGGCGCGCCCTCACGGGCCCGGAGCGCGTGCACCTGCCCTGGGGCTCGATCGGGGCGGCCGCGTTGGCCTGCGCCGCCATGGGCCTGACGCTGGCGCCGTTCCGCCACCTCCCGCCGGCCACCGCCCTGGCGGTGCTGGTCCCGGCCGGCATGGCGCTCTACGGGGCCCTGGTCTGGATCTTCGACATCGCGGGGCTGCGCCGGCAGGTCGGCGCCCGGCTGCGCCCGGCGCGGGTGGCGGCGGCGGAGTAGATCAGCCGCAGCCACGAGGAATACGAGCCGCTGAAACCCCGCGACGCCACCTCCGCTTGAATCCGATGCCGGTTAAGGCGACACCCGTCCTGGAATAGGTCCAAGATACACCAGGGCGGAAACGATGGGCGTCTACGAGCCCGGCACCGAGGCCGAGGCCGCCGAGATCGTGCGGGCAGCGGCGGAACGCGGCGAGCGGCTGCGACTCGAGGGCGGCGGCACGGCCGCGGGCCTCGGGCGTCCAGCACAGGACACCGCGACGCTCTCGGCCAGGAAGCTCACCGGAATCACGCTCTACGAGCCCGCCGAGATGGTGGTGGCGGCCCGGGCCGGGACGCCCCTCGCCGAGGTCGAGGCGCTGCTCGCCACGAAGGGCCAGATGCTGCCCTTCGAGCCGATGGATTTTCGCGGCCTCTACGGCACCACCGGCGCGCCGACCTTCGGGGCGGTCGCGGCGATCAACAATGCCGGCCCCCGGCGGATCAATGCCGGCGCGGCCCGGGACAGCCTGATCGGCGTGCGCTTCGTCAACGGGCGGGGCGAGGCGATCAAGTCTGGCGGGCGGGTGATGAAGAACGTCACCGGGCTCGACCTCGTGAAGCTGATGGCCGGCGCGCACGGCACCCTCGGGCTCCTCACCGAGGTGACCTTCAAGGTCCTGCCGGCGAGCGAGCGCGTCGCCACCCTGGTCTTCTCCGGCCTCGACGATGCCCGGGCGGTGACCGCCCTGTCGGAGGCCCTGGGCTCGCCCTTCGAGCTGACCGGCGCCGCGCACCTGCCGGCCGGGATCGGCGCCCCGGAGGCGCGCACGCTCATGCGCTGCGAAGGGTTTTCGGAGTCGATCGACTACCGGACGGGCGAGTTGCGCCGCCTGCTGAAGCGCTACGGCCAGCCGGAGATCGTCGACGGCGCGGCCGGTGCCGTCCTCTGGCGGGGCGTGCGCGATGCCACGCCCCTCGCCGAGCCCCGGAACACGGCGCTCTGGCGGATCTCCACGGCGCCGGGCCACGGGCCGGCCCTGGCGGCCGCGGTGGCGGTCGAGCGGGACGCGCGCTGGTTCTTCGACTGGGGCGGCGGCCTGATCTGGCTCGCCACCGGTGCCGAGGGCGATGCCGGCGCGGATGCAATCCGCCGGGCCGTGCGGGCCCGGGGCGGCCACGCGACTCTGGTGCGCGCCCCCGACGCCGTGCGGGCCGCCGTTCCGGTGTTCGAGCCCCTGGCCGAGCCGCTGATGCGGCTCTCCGCGGGCATCAAGGCGGCGCACGATCCGGCCGGGGTGCTGAACCCGGGGCGGATGTACGCGCAGGTTTGAGGTTCATCCCCTCCCCCTTGCGGGAGGGGTCAGGGGTGGGGGTGGTGCAGAAGGCACCGCGTCGCCCCACCCTGCACCGCCCCCACGCGGGATCTGCGATCCCCAAACTCCTCCCCGCAAGGGGGAGGAAAGCGGGCAGGACGAGAGAGTAGGCAGGAAGAGACCGTGCAAACCAACTTCGCCCCCGCCCAGCTCGCCGATCCCGCCATGGCGGCCTCGGAGAAGATCCTGCGGACCTGCGTGCATTGCGGCTTCTGCACGGCGACCTGCCCGACCTACCTGCTGCTGGGCGACGAGCTCGATTCCCCGCGGGGCCGCATCTACCTGATCAAGGACATGCTGGAGGGCGGCAAGCCGGCCTCGCCGGAGGTGGTCAAGCACGTCGACCGCTGCCTCTCCTGCTTGTCCTGCATGACGACCTGCCCGTCGGGCGTGCACTACATGCACCTCGTCGATCACGCCCGGACGCATATCGAAGAGACCTACGCGCGCCCCGCCGGCGACCGGTTCCTGCGGGCGCTGCTGGCGCAGGTCCTGCCCTATCCGAACCGCTTCCGCCTCGCGCTCGCGGCCGCCAAGCTCGGCGCCCCGTTCCGCGGCTTGGTGGCCCGGCTGCCGCGGGTCGGCAACCGCCTCGCCGCCATGCTCGACCTCGCACCGGCCGGGATGCCGCCCCGGGAGCCGACCAACCGGCCCGGCCGGTTCCCGGCGGCGACCGGGACAGCCTCCAAGCGCGTCGCCCTGCTGCGCGGCTGCGCCCAGAGCGTGCTGCGGCCCGACTTCAACGCGGCGGCGATCCGCTTGCTCAACCGGCACGGGGTCGAGGTCGTCCACGCCCAGGAGGGCTGCTGCGGGGCGCTGACCCACCACATGGGCAAGGCGGAGTCGGCCCACGCGCTGGCCAAGCAGGCGATCGACGCCTGGGACGCCGAGATCGCCAAGGGGCTCGACGCCATCCTGGTCACGGCCTCGGGCTGCGGCACGACCATCAAGGATTACGGCTTCATGTTCCGCGACGACCCGGCCTATACCGAGAAGGCGAAGCGGGTCTCGGCGCTGGCCAAGGACGTCACCGAGTACCTCGCGCTGCTCGATCTCGCCCCCGTCGCCGAGAACGACCTCGTGGTAGCGTACCATTCGGCCTGCTCGATGCAGCACGGCCAGGGCATCCGCCTGGAGCCCAAGACCTTGCTCAAGCGCGCGGGCTTCACCGTGAAGGACGTGCCCGAGGGCCATATCTGCTGCGGCTCGGCGGGGACCTACAACATCCTGCAGCCGGAGCTCGCCGCGAAGCTGCGCGCCCGGAAGGTCGCCAACATCGAGCGCGTGCGCCCCGACGTGATCGCCACCGGCAACATCGGCTGCGCCACGCAGATCGGGAAGGGCACCGGCATCCCGATCGTCCACACGGTGGAGCTGCTCGACTGGGCGACCGGCGGCCCGAAGCCCGCCGCGCTCGCCGGGATGGCGCCGCGGCTGGAGGCGGCGGAGTGATCCCACCCTCCACCTCATCCTGAGGCGCGAGCGCAGCGAGCCTCGAAGGAGCCCTCCGGCCGGCCGCGCGATCCCTGGAGGGCTCCTTCGAGGCCTCCGCTCCGCTGCGGCGCCTCAGGATGAGGGAATGGGTTGGATGACCCGTCCACGCGCAGACGCATCCCGTGACAGCCCCGTGACATCTATTCACGGTTGACCCTTGCCAAATCCGCGCGGCGGTCTGTAATGATGTCGACCCCTTTCCGGTCCCGCCGGCCGCCGCAACGGCCCGCGGACGCAGCCGAATTCCTCGCGAAAGCGGCGGCGGTGTCGCGGCGGGCCCTGTCGGTCCGTCTGGCGGCGACGGGTGTCGTCCCCGATCGGACAGGTGTCGCACGTCGCGGCGGATCTCCCGTCGCACCCCAGGAATTCACGGCCGGTCCGATCCGGCCGAGAGCATTTCGCGAGGTCGGGACCACGATGAACGGACGCACGGCCCAGCATAAAGCTGCGCGTGCCCCGGCGGCGCAAGAGGTGCGTCGCGCCGGTCCGTTCGTCGACCCGGCCAAGTTCAACCCCAGGCGCCCTTTGCGCCGACCGGCGGTTGACGGCAATTTCCCCTCGAACCCATCCGCCTCGGCGACGAGGCCGGCACCCTGCCCGACAGCATTGACGTCGGGCGAGGCGCCGCCGGGACCACGGGCACGGAGAACGACGTCGGCCGCCATGCCGAGAGTCCGACATGGCCAACAAAATGCTGATCGACGCGATGCACCCGGAGGAGACCCGGGTCGTCACGGTCCAAGGGTCTAGGGTCGAGGAGTTCGACTTCGAAGCCGCCAACCGGCGCCAGCTGCGCGGCAACATCTACCTCGCCAAGGTCACCCGGGTGGAGCCCTCGCTCCAGGCGGCCTTCGTGGAGTACGGCGGTAACCGCCACGGCTTCCTGGCCTTCAACGAGATCCACCCCGACTACTACCAGATCCCGCTCGCCGACCGGCAGGCCCTCCTGGAGGAGGAGGCCCGCGACGCCGAGGAGCATCGCGAGCGCGAGGAGCGCCGCCGCCGCTCGCCCCGCCGCTCCCGCGGCCGCCGCGCCGAGGCCCGCGCCCGCACCACCGACGAGACGGTGAGCGGCGAGGACGCGCATGGGGACGCGCATGGGGACGCGCACGAGGCCGGGCCGATCGCGGGTCAGGTCGAGGGCGAAGAGGGTCGGGTCGCCGATCACGCCGAGACGTCCCCGGAGGCCGGGATCGCGCCGGCCGGCATGCCCGACACGCTCGACGAGAACCCCGAGGCGGTGCAGGAGGCCCTCGCCTCCGAAGCTGAGGCCGGGGATATTTCCAAGCCGCAGGCCGCCGAGACGCACGCCGAGCCGGCAGCCGAAGCCGTGGAATCCGCCCCGGTGGCGGCGCAGGCCGACGAGGCCGCCACCGACCAGGATGACCCGGCCGAGCCCGAGGCCCGGATCGCCGTGGCCGAGGCCCTGACCGTGGCCGAGGAGCCGGCCGAGACCGTCGCGGAGGATGTCGCGGAGGCGTCCAGCCGCAGCGGCCCGGCCGTCGGCGAGCTCGACGAGCTGTCGGACGAGGACGAGTCCGAGGAGGACGACTCCGACGACGACGAGGAGGATGAGGACGAGGCGGAGGACGACGAGGACGAGTCCGACGAGGATGACGATTCGGACGAGGAGTCGGACGACCCCGACGCCGAGCCCAAGATCGCCCAGGTCGGCGGCAACGGCGACGCGCTGGCCGAGATCCCCGAGCGGCCCCGCCACTACCGCCGCCAGTACAAGATCCAGGAGGTGATCAAGCGCCGCCAGATCATCCTGGTGCAGGTGGTCAAGGAGGAGCGCGGCACGAAGGGCGCGGCGCTCACCACCTACCTGTCGCTGGCCGGCCGCTACTCGGTGCTGATGCCCAACACGGGCCGAGGCGGCGGCATCTCGCGCAAGATCACCTCGGCGGCCGATCGCAAGCGCCTCAAGGAGGTCGTGCAGGATCTGGAGGTGCCCGAGGGGATGGGCGTCATCCTGCGCACCGCCGGCGCCTCGCGCTCCAAGCCCGAGATCGCCCGGGACTTCGAGTACCTGATGCGCCTGTGGGAATCGGTCCGCGAGCTGACGCTGACCTCGATGGCCCCGGCCCTGGTCTACGAGGAGGGCTCGCTGATCAAGCGCGCCATCCGCGACCTCTACAACAAGGATCTGGACGAGGTTCTGGTCGCCGGCGATGACGCCTACCGCGAGGCCAAGGACTTCATGCGGATGCTGATGCCCGGCCAGTCCAAGGTCGTGAAGCCCTACCGCGACCCGACGCCGATCTTCGCCCGCTTCGGGGTCGAGCAGCAGCTCGACGCGATGTTCTCGACCCACGTCTCGCTGAAGTCCGGCGGCTATCTGGTGATCAACCCGACCGAGGCGCTGGTCTCGATCGACGTGAACTCAGGGAGAGCCACCCGCGAGCACGATATCGAGGACACCGCCCTCAAGACCAACATGGAGGCCGCCGAGGAGGTCGCCCGCCAGCTGCGCCTGCGCGACCTCGCGGGCCTGATCGTCATCGACTTCATCGACATGGAGGAGAAGCGCAACAACCGCGCCGTCGAGAAGAAGCTCAACGAGTGCCTGAAGAACGACCGCGCCCGCATCCAGGTCGGCCGGATCTCGCCCTTCGGCCTCCTGGAGATGAGCCGCCAGCGCATCCGCACGGGCGTGCTCGAATCCTCCTCGATCCCCTGCGCGCATTGCGGCGGTTCGGGCTTCGTGCGGGCGACCTCCTCGGTGGCGCTGCACATCCTGCGGTCGATCGAGGAGGCACTGCTCAAGTCCGCCTCCCACAACCTCGTCCTGCGCACCCGCACCGAGGTCGCCCTCTACATCCTCAACCAGAAGCGCGGGCATCTGCGCGAGCTGGAGGTGCGGTTCGGCGTGACCATCACGATCGCGGCCGACGAGCGGCTGGCGGCGACCGCCGCCTTCCAGCTCGACCGCGGTGAGCCGGCCCAGCGCGCCGAAGGCCCGGTGACGGGCGTGCGCGCCCAGGCGATCTCGCCCACCACGGAGTTCGACGACGAGGACGAGGAGATCGAAGAGGCCGAAGCCGAGGTCGAGGCGGATGCCGAGGGCGAGGCCGAGGGCGAGGAGACCCGCGCCGAGGCCCGGGAGGACGGCACGCGCGACGAGGGCGACGGCCGCCGCCGCCGCCGTCGCCGCCGCCGTCGGGGTGGCCGCGCGGAGGGGCGGTCCGATGAGGAGCGCCAGGGCGCCGCGCAATCCGACCCGGACGGTCGGGACGAGGAATGGGACGGCGACGAGCCGGCCAACGCCAACGAGGCGAGCGTCGATGCGGCCAGCGTCGATGCGGTGACCGGCGAGCCCGTGGAGGCAGCCGTCGCGGCCGAGAGCGACGGGGCCGACGCGGCTGTGGCAGGCCCGGACGAGGCCGTCCAGGCTGAGGACGAGGGCGGCCGCCGCCGTCGCCGCGGACGCCGGGGCGGACGCGGACGCGGCGAGGGCCGCACCCGCGAGGGTGGCGAGGCGGAGGAGGCTGCGGCCTCCGACGCGGCGGTCGCCCTGCCGGCGGAGGAGCCGGTGAGCGGCGAGGCCGTGGCCGAAATCGTCGAGGCCGCGCCTGAGGCCGCCCGTAGCGAGACGGCGGTGGACCTGCCGGTCGCCGCTGAGCCGGCGACGGAAGCCGCCGAGCCTCATGCGTCGAACGGCGCCGCAGAGCCGGCCCCCGCGTCGAACGCCGAGCCGGCCCCCGAACCCGTCGCGGTCGTGCTGACGCCCCCGTCCGACCCGGACCGGCCCAAGCGCGCCGGCTGGTGGTCACGCACCAAGGCCGCGCTGACCGGCGAGTGAGACGCCGCGCCCCCGGCCCCCGGCGGCCGGGGGCGCGGAACCGCGAAGGGTCAATCGTTTCCTACCGAGGCGCGAAGTCTCGGCTCGATTGGAAACAGACCCGATTAGCCTTCATCATTGATTGAAGGATCCATGCGAGGGTCTGCTCCGAATCGTTGATCGGAGAACCCGCATGTTCGGCCTTAACCGCAAGCGCTCGGAGAAGGGCGCATCCGGCGCCCTGCAGATGGCCGCTGCGCCGGTGCAGGCACCCGTTGTCGTTGAAGCCGCGCCGAATCCGCAGCCCGCCGCCGCCCCGGCCTTCGATCGGGAATGGCAGTCGCTGCTGGCGCGCATGTCGGCCGCGGCCTCGGATGCCGGGACCTCGATCGGCTGGATGACCCATGACGCCTCGGGCACCGCCGAGCAGGCCCGGCTGATCGCGGCCGCGAGCGAGGAACTCGCCGCCACCACGGGGGAGATCGCGGCCCGGTCCGCCTCGGCCGCCGAGACCGCCGAGACCGCCCGCTCCGGCATCGCCACCTGCGTCGGCGACCTCCAGCGCGCCGCCGATGGCATGCGCGGCATCGAGGAGGGCACCGAGGAGATCGGCAACCGGCTCGACAGCTTCTCGACCGCGGCCCTGCGGATCGAGGAGATGGCCGGCACCATCGCGGCGATCTCCGCCCAGACCAACCTGCTGGCGCTGAACGCCACGATCGAGGCGGCGCGCGCCGGCGAGGCCGGCCGGGGCTTCGCCGTGGTGGCCGCCGAGGTGAAGACCCTGTCGGCTCAGACCGCCAAGGCGACCGACGAGATCCGCGCCCGCGTGGCGGGCCTGCGCGAGGAGATGGCGGCCATGCAGGCGGCGGTCACGCGCAGCCGCGGCGCGGTCGAGACCGGGGCCGCCGCCATGGTGCGGGCCAATGCCCGCGTCGAGGCCGAGAGCGGCGCCGTCGCGAACGTCGCGTCGCAGATGCGCGAGGCCTCCGAGATCCTGAACCAGCAGATCCAGGCCACCGGCGACATCGCCAACAATGTCGGCCGGATCGCGGAGGGCACCGACAAGGCGCGCCGGGAGATCGGGGACGCCATGGCCGAACTCGAGCGGATCGAGTCGCTCGGCCGCAACCTGCTCGACCGGCAGGACGGCGGGCAGGCGGCGGAGGCGCATACGGCACGCCTTCCGGCCGACCTCGCCGCCTGGCGGCGCGGCATCGCGGCGACCCTGGTCGGCATGCGCTCGGCCGACAATCCGCCCGTGGCGGTGGCCGCCAATCCGGAGCGACCGGCCGCCGTGGAGGCGCCCCTGGCGCAGGCGCGCGAGCAGGCGGCGGCGATGCTCCGCCATGTCCGCGCCCAGGCCTGGGACGAGGCGACCACCGCCTTCGTGGCCTTCGAGGCGGCCATCAAGGACACGCGGGCGGCCGTCGCCTGAACGGCCGCGGTCGTTCAGGGGTCGATCAGGCGCTCCAGCCGCATGCGGGTGATCTGCGCGACCTCCGCCAGCGCGGTCTCCCGCTCGGCCGCCGGATCCCGGCCGAGCCGGGCCTCGAACACCGACAGGATCTCGGCCCGGCCGCGCCCGCGCACCGCGATGATGAACGGGAAACCGAACCGGGCCCGGTAGGCCGCGTTCAGCCGCGCGAAGGCCGCCGCCTCGGCCTCCGCCATGCGGTCGAGCCCGGCGCTGCCCTGTTCGCTCTCCGAGTCGGCCGTCAGGGCCCGCGCGCGCGCCTCGGATCCAGCGAGTTCCGGATGGCCGTCGAGGAAGGTCAACTGCACGGCGTCGGGCGCTGAGCGCAGGGCCCGCATCATCGCGGCGTGCAGGGCAGCGCGGCTGGCGAAGGGGCGCTCCGGCGCGACGGCCTCGGCCACCCAGGCGGCGTGCTCGAACACGCCCCCGAGCAGGGCCACGAAGGCGCCCGCCTCCATCCGGTTGACGGCGGCGAGGTCGGGCACGGCCCCTAGCTGCCGCGGTAGGTGGTGAAGCTGCCGGGGGCGCAGAGCATCGGCACGTGGTAGTGCTGCGCCGGGTCGAAAATCGCGAAGCGCACCACCGAGTTGTCGATGAAGATGTCGGCCTCCGCGGTGCCGGGCCGGTCGCGGAAATAGTCATCGACGTGGAAGGTCAGCTGATACTGGCCGACCTTCGCCTCGCTCGCCGCCAGGATCGGCTGGTCGGTCCGCCCGTCCGCGTTCGTGACCACGCTCTTCACGAGCCGCCAAGTCCCGCCTTCAGATGTCCCGCCTTCAGATGTCCCGCCCTCCAGCACCGAGAACTCGATGCGAATACCGGCTGCGGGGCGGCCGCGGTCGGTGTCGAGGACGTGGGTCGAGATGCCGGCCATGGCGCGTCGATGCTCTAGCTGCCGCGATAGTAGGAGTAGCCCCAGGGCGTGAACAGCACCGGCAGGTGGTGGCGCTGGCCCGCATCGCGGATCCGGAAGCGGATCGGCACCCGGTCGAGGAAGTTCGGGCTCGGCAGGCTCACTCCGCGGGCGGCGAAATAGGCCCCGAGATGCAACAGCAGCTCGTAATGGCCGGGCCGCAGGGCGGCATCCGTCAGCAGCGGCTCGGCCGGCCGGCCGTTGGCCCCCGTGGTGACGGTCTTGATCGGCGTGAGCGTGTCGCCCTCGCGCCACGCGAGGGCGCAGACCATGCCGGCGGCCGGGGTGCCGTGGAAATTGTCGATGGCGTGCAGCGTCAGGCGCGGACCGAGGCCCGCCTGCGAGACCGGGGCGCTGGTGAGGGGGGCGGGCTTGTCGGGCGCTGTCGAGGGCCCCGGACCTGCCTGCGCCAGGGCACCACCGGATGCCGCGACCGCGGCGCCCCCAAGACCGAGACCGGTGAAGCTGCGGCGGGTCAGGGCAGATGTCTCCAGGGCGGCCTCCCGTCACGCGATCGGTCGAACGATCGCGGACGGCGCCGGCGATCGCGCACGACGCCACGCAAGGTACACGCCAGAGACGCGGAGACGCTACTGCGACGGCGGCTCAGGCGCAGCCGGCGCATCATGTCCCTTCCGGCGCTCGCGCTCCTTGCGCAGCTCCCGCTCGGCCAGAAGCCAGAACTCGATCTCGAATCCCTCCGGCCGGTGATTGCGCTCCCACAACTCGTAGGCGCGCTCGCGGATCTGCTCGAACGTGAGGGCATCCGGCGCCGGGGCGGTGGGGGACGGCACCTTGTCGTCGGACATGGCCAAGGGCTCGAAGGTGTGCGGCGGGCTCTCCGGGGCCGTCGCTCCCGGAGGCGAATAGGGGTCGGTTTTCATGGCGTGTCGGCCCCGCTCAGCTGGCCGGCCTTTCGAGATAGGCCGCCACGCTGGTGATCCGGCTCCCCACCATCGTGACGGCCTTGCGCAGCCGGTCCTCGGTCACGCCGAAGCGCTGGGCCCAGACCTCGCGGGTGGCGCGGTCGTAGATATCGATATGCGTCTTGCCTCTGGCTTCGGTGGACATGGTGTGCCCGCTCCGGTCTCTGGCTGTGCCGCGGCGGTGCCGGGCTGTCTGCTGGGACAACCGGGCGTCCCCGTCTTAAGTTGCCGGACCGCGGCGCACCCGCGGACGGATCAGGGCCGGGGTGTCGCGGGCCGCACCGCAGGGTCGAGCCGCGGCTCGGACGGCGCCTCGTCCTGCCGCACCCGGGCCGCCACGAAGGCGGTGAGCAGCGGCACCAGCAGGGCGCTCACCACGACGCTCGCCGCCACCAGCACCGTGGCGGGGCCGGCGGCCTCCGCGTAGGCCGGGTTGGCGGCCGCGATGATCGCCGGCACGGCGGCGGCGTTGCCCGCCGTGGAGGCGGCAGCCACCCCGGCGACGCCGTTGCCCCCGGTCAGCCGGTCGGCCACGAACAGGGCCGCCCCCGTCACCGCCACCACGGCGACGCCGAGCCCGATCCCGAGGAGGCCCGCCTGCCAGATCTTGGCGAGGTCGAGCCCGAAGCCCAGCGCGAAGGCGAAGAACGGGATCATCACCGGGGCGGCCCCCGACAGGAAGGCGCGCATGTCCCGGTCGAGGTTGCCCAGGATCATGCCGATCACGAGGGGCAGGATGCTGCCCACCAGCGTCGGCCACGGGAAGGCGGAGAGGCCCGCGAGCCCGAGCGTCACCATGGTGAGGAACGGGCCGGATTCGAGGCTCATGATCGCGTAGGCGCCCGCATCCTTCGGGCGGCCGAACTGACCCATCAAGGCGAGGTAGAGCCCGCCATTGGTGTCGTTCATGGCGGCGACGATCGCGAGGGTCGAGAGCCCGGCGAAGGCCCCGGCCGTGATCGGCGCCTCGCCCAGGAGGTGGCCGAACACCACGCCCAGGATCGCCGCGACGCCGACCTTGGTGGCCAGCAGGACGCCGCCCTTGCGGGCGATCGCCGGGGTGGCGCGGAAATCGATGCCCGCCCCCATGCAGACGAAGAACACCGCCAGGATCGGGAGCGCCCCGTTGAACAGCGCCCCGGTGAACGAGCCGAAGAAGGTCGCGGTGTTCGGGAACAGGGTGTGGAGGATCGCGCCGAGGAACAGCGGCACGACCATCAGGCCGCCCGGGACGCGCTCCAGCGAGCGCTTGATCGGAATCTGCATGGGTCGTCCTCCGGTGCGGCCGCTGTCCCGGGCCTGTCACCTGAAACCGCTCCCCCCGGGGCGCTGCTACAACCTTTCGACAAGCGGGTGCAACTTGGCGGTAGAAGCGCCCTCTCTTGACTCGGCGGCCACCGATTGCCGATGAGGCCGACTTGGCGTGCGGGGGCGGCGCGGCGCAGATCTCCGATGGACACCGATCTCACGGCCATGACCCGCCTGCGCCTCATCGCCGACGACCTGACCGGCACCCTCGACACCGCCGCCGGCTTCACCGGCCTGTGCGGGCCGATCCCGGTGGCGTGGCCGGAGATCCTGCCGGAGGATGGTTCCGGGTGCTTGGCGATCGATTCCGGCACCCGGGAAGTCGCGTCCGCGGAGGCCGACCGGATCGTCGGGGCGCTCGCGCCGCGGCTTCAAAATGCCGACATCGCCTTCAAGAAGGTCGATAGCCTGCTGCGCGGCCCCTGGGCGGCGGAACTCGCCGCCGTCATGCGGCTGGGCACCTGGGCGCGCTGCATCGTGGCGCCGGCCTTCCCGTATCAGGGCCGCCGCACCAGCGATGGACGGCAGCTCGCCCGGCGGGACGGCGGCTGGGCACCGGTCTCGGGCGACATCGCCGAGGCCCTGCGGGCGGCGGGCCTGCCGGCGCGGCGGGCCGCCCTCGCCGACGGCCCCATGCCGGGGGTGGCGGTCTATGACGCGGCGGAGGACGACGACCTCGCCCGCATCGCCGAGCTTGGCCGGGACGGTCCGGTGCTCTGGTGCGGCAGCGGCGGCCTCGCGGCGGCCCTGGCGCGGGGCGTGGCGGCCCCCGGGGACGCCCGCCTCGTCGGCCCGGTGCTCGGCCTGTTCGGCTCCGACCGGCCGGAAACCGCGGCCCAGCTCGACGCCTGCGGCCCCCATCGCCTCGTCCTCGCGCCGGAGGCGGCGGACCATACCGGACCGATCGGCGAACGCCTCACCCGGGACGGCGTCGTGCTGGCCAGCCTCGCCCTGCCCGAAGGCACCGCCCGGGAGGAAGCCGCCGCGCGGATCGCCGCGGCCTTCGCGGGCGTGGTCGCGGGGATCCCGAGGCCCGGGACCCTGCTGGTCGCCGGCGGCGAGACCCTCAAGGCGCTCTGCCTCGCGCTCCAGGTCGAGCGCCTCGACGTCACCGGCCAGATCGCCCCCGGCCTACCCCGCTCGACCCTGCGGGGCGGGCGCTGGGACGGGCTCGCGGTGATCTCGAAATCCGGCGCCTTCGGAACAGAGGGCGTCTGGCGCGATCTACTCCATCGAAACGGTTTCACGCCCGACAGGAGCGACCCATGACGCAGCATCTCGCCATCACCATGGGCGACCCGGCCGGCATCGGCCCGGAGATCATCGTCAAGGCCGCCGCCCGGCTGAAGGACCGGATCGACGCGGGCGACCTGAAGCTCGTGGTCATCGGCAGCGCCCCGGCTCTGCACCGGGCGGAAGCCGCGCTCGGGCTCCTGCCCGAACAAATTCCCGAGGTCGCCGAGGACGGCGACTGGCCGGCGCTGTGCTGCCTCCAGGCGGATGCGGAGGGCGCGCCGATCGAGCCGGGCCGGCTCTCGGCCGATGGCGGGCGCTTCGCCTACAAGGCGATCGAGGCCGGGGTGCGCCTCGCCCTGGCGGACAAGATCGGCGGGATCGTCACGGCGCCGCTGAACAAGGAAGCGCTCAACAAGGCCGGCTATCATTATGCCGGCCATACCGAGATGCTGGCGGAGCTGACCGGCGTGCGGGGCTCGGTGATGATGCTGGCCCACGGCAACATGCGGGTCTCGCACGTCACCACCCACGTCGCCCTGGAGGATGTGCCCAAGCGCCTCACGCCGGAGCGCCTGCGCCTCGTCCTCGACCTCACCGACAAGGCGCTGAAGGGTCTGGGGCTCGCCCGGCCGAAGATCGCGGTGGCGGCGCTCAATCCGCATGCCGGCGAGGGCGGCCTGTTCGGGCGCCAGGATATCGACGTCAGCACGCCGGTGATCGCCAAGGCCAATGCCGACGGGCTCGACGTGCACGGGCCGGTTCCGGGCGACACGGTGTTCGTGAAGCTGCGCGCCGGCCAGTACGACGCCGTGGTGGCGATGTATCACGACCAGGGACACATCCCGGTGAAGCTGCTGGGGTTCGAGATCGACCCGGCGACGGGAAAGTGGATGGACCTGTCGGGGGTGAACATCACCCTGGGGCTGCCGATCATCCGCACCTCGGTCGATCACGGCACCGCCTTCGACATCGCGGGGACGGGCATCGCCAACGAGCGCAGCCTGATCGAGGCGATCGAATTCGCGGAACGGCTGGCGGCCAATCGTCAGGCTGCCTGAGCGAGCGATCAAGGATCAAGCGCGTTTTCCCCTCCCCCTTGTGGGGAGGGGCCAGGGGTGGGGGTGGTGCAGGATCGAGTGGTCCGGTGCCTCCTGAACCACCCCCACCTCCAACTCCTCCCCACAAGGGCGAGGAGAGTGCGCAAGCGGATGCGAACGGCGATCCAGAAAAGAACCCGTGTTGTCAGCCGTGTTTCACGTGAAACAAACCAAGAACACGACCCCTCACCGCCCGTCGCCCGCAGCACCCTCCCCCACGGCCTCGCACGCAAACGGCGAAGGCGGCGCCTCGACGCCGCGCCAGCGGGCATAGGCCCAGGGGCGATACCACGCCGCCCCCGCGGGCAGCCGCTCCGGCACGAGGTCGATTCCGTGGGTGCCGAACGGACCGCACCGGCAGATCCGGGCGAAACCCATCCAGCCCCCCGGCCACAACCCGTGCCGGGTGATGGCGGTGTCGGTGTATTCGGAGCAGCTCGGCCAGTGGCGGCACTGGCGGCCGATCAGCCCCGACAGGGTGAGCTGATAGGCGCGGATGCCCCAATGCGCCGCCCGCCGGACCATGCGGTCAGGCAGCCTGCCGCTTGGCGGCGATCTGGTCGAGGGCGTCCACCACCGCGTCGAAGGTCAGGAGCGTCGAGGCGTGGCGCGCCTTGAAGTCCCGCACGGGCTCCAGCACCGCGAGGTCCGCCCAGGCGCCGTCGGGGGCCGGGCCGTTCTCCTTGAGCATCGCCCGCATGGTCTCGCGCACGCCCCGCAGCTCCTCGGCACTGGCGCCGACGACGTGGCGGCCCATCAGCGACGAGGACGCTTGGCCGAGCGCGCAGGCCCGGACCTCCTGGGCGAAGTCCGTCACCCGTCCGTCCTCGCCCAGCACGAGATCCACCGTCACGGTCGAGCCGCACAGGCGGGAATGCGCGGTGGCGCTGGCATCTGGGTTCTCCAGCCGGCCGAGCCGGGGGATATCGGCGGCGAGTTCGAGGATGCGGCGGTTGTAGATATCGTCGAGCATCGGGTCCTCGGCCGTGGGTACAGGTCCCGTCGGGACACTGCCGCGCGGTTCGCGCATTGCGCGTTGCCCCGCGAACGATGATATAGGCGCCTGACGGTCGCTTCGCGAGGAGGCAGGCCGTCGACCAGGGTCGCGCCCACGGCCACGGTGGCATCCACGGCTCTGGCCATCCCGGGCGCCGGCCTGAAACCTTTTCAGGCCCGGGATCTTCCCTCACACGCCCGACGCGATTCCGACGATGTACGCCAAGCCCGACAGCACCCCGATGAAGTCCCGCATCGCCCGGGCCGGAGATGCCATGGATGCCGCGCTCAAGTCCCTGTCGTATCCGAGCGACGGCCAAGTCATTCACCGGAACGGCATCGACGGGCAAGGTCTGGACGGCATGCGCAATGACAATCGGCCGGTGGATGAGGCGCGCCCCGTCGAGGTCGCGCCGGAGCCGGCCTCCGCCACCCGCGTCCCCGACGGGATCGAGACCGGCCGCCCGAGCCGCGCCGAGGCGGAGGCCGCCGTGCGCACGCTGCTCCGCTGGGCCGGCGACGACCCGACCCGCGAGGGCCTGCTGGATACCCCCGCCCGGGTCACCAAGGCCTACGAGCAGCTGTTCGGCGGCTACGGTGTCGATGCCGAGAAGCTGCTGGAGCGGGTGTTCGAGGAGGTCGAGGGCTATTCGGACATCGTGCTGGTGCGCGACATTCCGTTCCACTCCCATTGCGAACACCACATGGTGCCGTTCATGGGGCTCGCCCACATCGCCTATTACCCGACCCGGGGCGTGGTCGGCCTGTCGAAGCTCGCCCGGGTGGTCGACACCTTCGCCCGCCGGTTGCAGACGCAGGAGACCATGACGGCCCAGATCGCCGACGTGATCGAGAGCATCCTCAAGCCCCGCGGCGTCGCCGTGATGGTGGAGGCCGAGCACCTGTGCATGGCGATGCGCGGCGTCCAGAAATCCGGGGTCTCGACCATCACCAGTCAGTTCCGCGGCGTGTTCAAGGACAACGCCAACGAGCAGGTGCGCTTCCTGACCCTGGTGCGCGGCGGCGCCAAGTAGTCTACAGCACGCGCCGAGTCAGGGACCGCTTTATCACGCCATGACCGCGCGCGACATCGCCTTCGATCCCCCCGGCCCCCGCGCCGCGGTCGAGGAAGGCCAAGCCTTCACGCCCCGCTTCGACCGGGACGGGCTGATCACCTGCATCGCGGTCGATGCCCGGGACGGCCAAGTGCTGATGCTGGCGCACATGAACGCCGAATCGCTGGCGCGCACTCTCGAGACCGGCGAGGCGTGGTACTGGTCGCGCTCGCGGGCCGAGCTCTGGCACAAGGGCGCCACCAGCGGGCAGATCCAGCGCATCGTCGAGATGCGGGTCGATTGCGACCAGGACGCCCTGCTGATCCGCGTGGAGGTCGGCGGCGATGGCGGCTGCTGCCACACGGGCCGGCGGGATTGCTTCTACCGCACCGTCACCCGGCAATCCGACGGCCGCGTCACCCTGGACTTCGCCGGGACATGAGCGCGACTCTTGCCGCGACCGGGTGGCAAGACTGTCCCGCCGTTCCGTATTTCCTGCCCGGCGCCGTCGAGCCGATCCGCCCCCTGCCCAAGGCGGGTCCGCGGATCGGGCTGGCGCTCGGCGGCGGCTCGGCCCGGGGCTGGGCCCATATCGGCGTGCTGCGCGCCCTGGAGGAGGCCGGCATCCATCCGACCGTGGTGGCGGGCTGCTCGATCGGGGCTGTCGTCGGCGCCTGCTACGCGGCCGGGCGCCTCGACCGGCTGGAGGCCTTTGCCCGGGCCCTGACCCGGCGCCGGGTGGTCGGGCTGATCGATCCGCGGCTGCCGGGCTCGGGCCTGATCGCCGGCAACCGCCTGCGCCAGCGGCTCCACGCCGATCTCGGCGAGCGCCGGATCGAGCGCCTGCCGATCCGGTTCGGCTGCGTCGCCACGGAGTACGGCACCGGCCAGGAGGTCTGCCTGACCGAGGGGCCGGCGGTGGACGCGGTGCGCGCCTCCTACGCGATCCCCGGCCTGTTCCCGCCGGTGACCCATGAGGGCCGGGTGCTGATGGACGGCACGCTGGTCAACCCGGTGCCGGTGGCGCTCGCCCGGGCGCTGGGGGCCGACCTCGTGATCTGCGTGAACCTCAACGGCGATACCGGCGGCCCGGTGGTGCGCGAGGTGCCGGTCCGCCCGGCCCGCCGCGGCGTCCTGGACGCGCTGCGCACCCGCCTGTTCGGCTTCCGACGCCCGCAGCCGGACCTCGCCATGCCGGGCCTCGCCCGGGTGGTGCTCGACGCGTTCAACATCACGCAGGACCGGATCTCCCGTTCACGTCTGGAGCGCGACCCGCCGGACGTGGCGATCGGGCCGGACGTGGCCGGGATGGGCCTTTTCGATTTCCACCGGGCGGATGAGGGGATCGCCCTTGGGTATCGGGCCGCGCGGGCGGCGCTGCCGCGGATCCGGGCCGTGGTGGCGGGGGCCGAGGCGCGGGCCTGAGCCTGCAGGGACGATCCCACTCAACCCCCTCATCCTGAGGTGCCCGCGTCAGCGGGCCTCGAAGGAGGGCTCCAGGGATCGCGGTGCTGGCTGGATGGCTCCTTCGAGGCCTCCGCTTCGCTCCGGCACCTCAGGATGAGGGGGATGGGTGGGAGAACCTGGGAAGCCCTCCGCCCCTTCGGATATCTCCCGCCCGTCATCCCCCTGTCGCCCCCGCCTGCCATGGACGCCCCACCATTTGGAGGGGTTCCAATGTCCGCGAGTCGCCGTCAGATCCTGCTCACCGGAGGCGCTGGCCTCGTCGGGCTGGCCTCCGGCCTCGCCCGCCCCGGCCTGAGCCGCGCCGCCGACCGGCCGCTCCTGACCCACGGGCTCCAATCCGGCGATGTCGGCACCGACTCGGGCGTCGTCTGGGCGCGCGCCGACCGGCCAGCCCGGGCGATCATCGAGTGGGCGACCACCGAGAGCTTTTCCAACCTCCAGGGCGTCTTCGCCGATGCGCTGCCGGAGACCGACGGCACCGTGAAGGTGGCGCTGACCGGCCTGCCGGCGGGCCAGGACATCTTCTATCGCGTCCGCCTGCAGGACATCGCCGCGCCGACCATCGTCGGGCCGGCCCAGGTCGGGCGGTTCCGCACCGCGCCGGCGGATCGGCGCTCGGTCTCGTTCTGCTGGTCGGGCGACACGGCGGGCCAGGGCTGGGGCATCGACGAGGCCCGCGGCGGCATGACGATCTATTCCGCCATCCTGAAGAACCGGCCGGACTTCTTCATCCATTCCGGCGACACGATCTACGCCGACGGGCCGATCCAGTCCGAGGTCAAGCTTCCCGACGGCAGCCTCTGGCGCAACCGCGTGACCGAGGCGGTCTCCAAGCCGGCCGAGACGCTGGAAGAATTCCGCGGCCGGCACAAGTACAACCTCACCGACCGGAACGTGCTGGCGATGAACGCCGCCGTGCCGATCCTGGCGCAGTGGGACGACCACGAGGTCACCAACAACTGGTGGCCGGGCGAGCCGCTGACCCGCGCCGAGCACCTCAAGAAGAAGTACGCCGACCCGAACGTGCTGGCCCTCCAGCTGCGCGCCGCGAAGGCGTTCCACGAATACATGCCGATGCGCTTCGAGCCGTCCGAGCCCGGCCGGGTCTACCGCAAGATCGGCTACGGCCCGCTGGTCGACGTGTTCATGCTCGACATGCGCTCCTACCGGGGGCCGAACGGCGAGAACACGCAGACGGCCTACGGGCCGGATTCCTATTTCCTGGGGCCGCAGCAGACCGCGTGGCTTAAGCGGGCGCTGCTCGAATCCCGCGCCACCTGGAAGGTGATCGCCGCCGACATGCCGCTCGGCCTCGTGGTGACGTACGACGTCGACAAGAACTTCGGCTCGGAGGCGGTGGCGCAGGGCGACGGCCCGCCCCTCGGGCGCGAGTTGGAGATCGCCGACCTGCTGCGCTTCATCAAGAACGCGGGCATCCGCAACACGGTGTGGTTCACGGCCGACGTGCACTACACGGCCGCGCATTACTACGACCCCAACAAGGCGCAGTTCCAGGATTTCGAGCCGTTCTGGGAGTTCGTCTCCGGGCCGCTGCACGCCGGCACCTTCGGGCCGAACGCGCTGGACAACACCTTCGGGCCGCAGCTGCGGTTCGTGAAGGCCCCCGAGAAGGGCCAGGTGAACCTGTCACCGGCCTCCGGCTACCAGTTCTTCGGCCATGTGGCGGTCGACGGCCGGACCGAGCAGATGACGGTGACGCTCAAGGACGCGACCGATGCGGATCTGTGGCACGTGACGCTCGACCCCGCGAAGGCGTGAGGAGACGCTTTTCCCCTCCCCCTTGCGGGGAGGGGCCAGGGGTGGGGGTGGTGCAGGAGGCACCGCGGCGCCTCAGCCTGCACCACCCCCACCTCCAACTCCTCCCCGCAAGGGGGAGGAGAGAGCATCTCGGCGCACGAAGCGTGAATCCGCTTGGCCAAAGGGAGGGAGAGCCTATCCCTCCCTACGCCATCGTGATGTAATCCCGCAGCGCCTGATGCTCGGCCTCGACGCTGGCGATCTTGCGCGCCACCACGTCGCCGATCGAGACCAGACCGATCAGCCGCCCGTCCTCGCAGACCGGCACGTGGCGGAAGCGGCCGTCGGTCATCAGCGTCATGACCTCCTCGATCGTCGCGCTCCGCCCGCAGGTGGTGACGGCCGCGGTCATGTGGGCGGAGACCGGCGCGTCGAAGGCCGAGCCCCCGTGCCCGGCCAACGCCCGCATGATGTCCCGCTCGGAGATGATGCCGGCCACCGATCCGTCGTCATGGGCGACCACCAGGGCACCGATGCGCCGGTCGGCGAGGATCTGGATGACCTCCTCGAGGGTCTTGTCGGGGCTCACGGTGACGACGGAGCTGCCCTTCTCGGCCAGGATGCGTGCGACGGTCATGGCTCTCTCCCTTGTGACGCGTCCGGTGCGCCATCAGCCTGCGGCGCCCGGATTCCGCTGTCGGCCGGGTTGGCCCCGGCTCCTTCACAATGCGGCGAGTGTGTGGCCGTTTCGCCCGGTTGGCAAGGTGGTCAGGCCTTCACCCTCTCCCGCGGGTCGAGGAACGGGAACAGCAGGAAGCCCACGATGAACCCGCCGAGATGCGCGTCCCACGCGATGGCGGCGCTCTCGCCGACCAGCGGCACGCTGACGAGGCCGAACAGCAGGTTGGTCACCAGCCAGATCGCCAGGAACGAGACCGCCGTCCGGTTGCGCAGGAGTTCGGGGATGGTCTCGACCGGCCGGCGCGGCGGCAATTGCCAGGGGGGCCCGGCGTAGCCCGAGGCCGGCGGCTGGAACACGAACCGGGCGGCGGCGGCCATCAGGGCCGAGATCCCCGCCGAGGCGCCGACCAGCGGCCCGGCACTGAGGGGATCGACCAGCACGTGCAGCAGGCCGCCCGCCGCGGTGCCGGCGAGCGCCAGCAGCCCGTAGCGCCAGGGGCCGCAGCGTCGGGCGACCGGCGAGCCGAAGGCGGCGAGCCACACGCTGTTGAAGATCACGTGCATCCACGATCCGTGGAGCAGCGCGTAGGTGGCGAGCGTCCAGGGCTGGAACGCGTGCTCGCCCACGATGTAGCGGGCGAAGGCCTCCCGCGCCGCCTGCAGGCCGGGATCGCCCGAATCACCCGCCGCGCGGACCACCTCGGCGGCCTGGCCGGGATCGAACCACAGGGTCCAGCGGGCCGGCACCAGGGCGAGATCGAGGACGAGCCGGATGTCCCAGGTGTCGGGCAGCAGGAACTCGCGCACCCCCTGGATCGCCAGCAGCAGCCCGATCGAGAGCGTGACGACCCCCGGCATGTTGAACACCGGGACGCGGCTCTGCCGCGGAAATTCGGGGGAGGCATCCATCCCGGCACCATGTCGGGGCTCGGGGCGGGTGGGCAAGCCCCGGCGACGTTTTGAATTTGGTTAAGACGGTTCGTCCGATCGGCCGAAGTCCCCGCGGCGACTGGTCGTGACGCCGAAAGACCTGATCGAACACGCCCATTCGGCCCGCCCGCACAGTCCCGGCCGGCCGCGGCAGACGGCCAGCTTGGCCGGGCGGTCCGGCGTGTCGAGGGACCGGTCCCAGGGATGCGACGGCCGCGATTGTCTCGCCGGCGCCGACGCGGTACCGCCGGGCGCCGCGTCGGCACGGGGCGTGCGCTCGAAGGCCGTGAGTGCCCGGACCGGCCGGCTACAGCCTCGCGGATGTACCAGAACGATCCAGGGATGAACCACAGGCGTTTAGAGTCGGGACACCGATGAAGCATCCCACCAGCCGTATGCTCCACGCCTACTGGGAGCGCCTGCGCGGCGAGCGCGCCGCGCCGGAGCGGGGCGAGATCGAGCCCGGCGAGATCCGCCACCTCCTGGCCGACAGCCTGATCCTGGAACTCGACATGGCGGCCGGCTCCGCCACGATCCGGCTCGCAGGGACGCGGGTCTGCGCCCTGTACGGCCGGGAGTTGAAGGGGCAATCCTTCGGGGTGCTGTGGGGCGCCCAGGAGGCCGACCCGTGGCGGATCGTGGAGATCGTCGCCAGCGATACCCTGGGCGTCGTGGCGGGGCTGCGCGGCACCAATGCAGCCGGCGAGGCGGTGGACCTCGAACTCCTGCTCCTGCCCCTGCGCCACCGGGGCCGCACCCAGGTCCGGGCGCTCGGCGCCCTCAGCCTCGACGGGACGCCCCCCTGGATCGGCCTGCGCCCGCTCATGGAGGCGCAGACCACCTCGCTGCGCATCCTGCCGAGCCGCCGGCCGGATACCCTGCCGCCGCCGCGCCCGGTCGTCCGGTCGAGCACCACTTATCCGGGACCCGTGCGCCGCGGACACCTCCTCGTCCATGCCGGCGGCCGCAGCGCCTGAGCCGGCTGTTCGCCCTACGCGAGATAATAAAAGAGCAGTACAACGCTGAGGGGAAAAAAAGGGTTTCGTAACGGTCCCGCTCTAGTCTCTGATTCTGCTGATCGCGGAGGAGGATTAGTCCCGGGATGATCGCGGCCGACCTCACCGCCGAGATGGCGCCGCGCGTTGCGCCCGGCCCGGCGCGGAGCGCCACGGACGAGCGCCGGCACCAGCGCGTGCAGGTCTCCGTTCTCGGCCGCTTCATGCTGGCCGATCGGCGCGAATACCCCTGCCAGACCGTGGACATGTCGCCGGGGGGCGTCCGCCTGACCTGCGCGGTCCGGGGCGAGATCGGCGAGCGGGTGGTGCTCTATCTGGAGCATATCGGCCGGATCGAGGGACGGATCGCCCGTCACTGCGGGGATGGGTTCGCGGTTCAGCTGAACGCCACCCCGCGCAAGCGCGACAAGCTCGCCTCCCAGCTGACTTGGCTCGCCAATCGGGAAATGCTCGGCCTGCCGGAGGGGCGCTCCCACGAGCGCCTCGTGCCGACCCAGCCGGCGGTGACCCTGCGGATCGAGGGCAGCCGCGAGATCCAGGCCCGGCTGATCGACATCTCCATGTCGGGCGCCGCGATCGCCTGCCCGCTGTCGCTCCCGCTCGGAACCCCGGTGACGGTGGGCAGCACACCGGGGCGGCTGGTGCGCTACTTCGACGGCGGGTTCGGCGTGCAGTTCCTGCTGCCGCTCTCGGCCGACCGCTTCCACGCCGGCATGACGCTGTAGCAGGATCCCGGGTTTCCAGAGGGCTTCAGCCCTCTGGCGGGTGCTCAGGGTGGAACCCTGAGAAGTCTCCAGGGCCCTGCCCTGGACCCGCGAAAGGGCTCGCCCTTTCGAAACCCCGGTTCGAGCCGCGCGCTGCCGGACAGGCGCCGCGACTCAGATCCGCTTGGCGAGCTGCGCGGCGGTGTCGGCGGCGGGCCGGGACAGGTCGAGGGCGCCCAGGAAGCGGTTCTGCGCGTCCATCACGTACACGAGGGCGGTGTGCTCCATCGTGTAGTCGCCGTCCTTCCCGGGGACCTTGCGGGCAAAGGCGCGATACGCCTTCTCGGCGGCGGCGACCTGCTCGGGGCTGCCGGTCAGCCCGGTGATCCGCGGATCGAAGCTCGACAGATAGGTCTTCAGGCTCGCCGGGTCGTCGCGCTCCGGATCGACCGTAACGAAGGCGACCCGCATGTGCGCGGCCTTGGGCCCGAGGGCGGCCAGCACGTCCGAGACCTGCTGCAGGGTCGTCGGGCAGACGTCCGGGCAATGGGTGAAGCCGAAGAACACGAGGTGCGTCGCCCCCGCGAAATCGCGCTCAGTGACGGTGCGGCCGTCCTGATCAACCAGCGTGAACGGTCCGCCGACGCCGGGCACGCCCACCGGCGCCTTCTCGGGCATGAAGGCGAAGACCGCCGCCCCGGTGATGCCGACGAGGCCGAGACAGAAGGCGAGGAGCGGGATGAGGGCGCGGCGCATCGTGTCGGACTCCGACCTCGGGACGGAGGCTGGCACAGCACACAACGCCGCGTGGAGGCAAGCGGGCCCGGTGTCGCCGGCCCGCTTGCCAGGTCTCAGGGCTTCTGGGCCGGCTCGCCCGAGGGGCTGGCCGGGGCGGCGCCCTTCGGCGGCTCCTTGCCCAGGTAGATGTATTCCGGCGCGGCGCGGAGCTGGTCCTTGGTGGTGTCGATCCGGGCCTGGAGGGTCTTGTCGTCGGTCCGGTTGAGCGTGAGCACGGACGGGTCGACCGCGACGTATTTCGAGCCGATCCCCAGGAAGCCGCCGACCCCGATCACCCAGGACCGCACGGTGTTCTTCTCGTCGAGGACGATGTCGGCGATCTGCCCGATCGTCTCGTTGGCGCCGTTCACCACGCTGGTGCCGATTAGCTTGCTGGCGACCCGGTCGTCGGGATTCTGGGCCACAAAGGTCGGCCGCAGGTTGTCGGCCATGGTGGCGGGCTGCCCCGGCACCGGGGCCGCGGGGCTGGCGTTGCCGGCGTTCGGGCCGGCCGTCTGTGCCGAGGCGGTGGCGAGGCCGGCCAGCAGGAGGGCCGAGGCGAGGAGCGGAGTGCGCATCGGGTCAGGTCTTTCGAGGATGGCCGCGAACGGGGTGCGCCGCCTTAAGGCTCTGGCGGAGCTTAAGTTCCGCGCGATCTGCCCGGCACGCTCGAAAGCGCGGCGGTTTGCCGGCTGCGTGTTCCCCGGCGGACCTTTGACGGCGCTGCGTCCGGCCCCCACAAGACGCGGACCATGCTCCGCCTCGCCCTCTACCAGCCCGACATCCCCCAGAACACCGGCACGATGCTGCGCATGGCGGCCTGCCTGGGGCTCGCGGTGGAGATCATCGAGCCGGCGGGCTTCGACGTGTCGGACCGGCACCTGCGCCGCTCGGGGCTCGACTACCTCGACCACGTGGCGATCACCCGGCACCGCTCCTTCGCGGCCTTCGCGGCGTGGCGGGCCGAGGCCGGGATCCGGCTCGTGCTCGCCACCACGGCGGGCGCCGTACCCTACACCGCGTTCGCCTTCCGCCCGGACGATTGCCTGATGGTCGGGCGCGAATCCGCGGGCGTGCCGGAGGCGGTGCACGCGGCGGCCGAGGCCCGGATCGTGGTGCCGATCCGGCCGGGCCTGCGCTCCCTCAACGTGGCGGTGGCGGCCGCCATGATCGCCGGCGAGGCGCTGCGGCAGACGACAGGGCCCTAGCGTGGCGGGTCGCGGTCCGACGAAACAGCCCGACGGGCGCGATCAACATCCGCGGCCGACTATATGTTGTCCCGCGCGGCCTGCTCGGAGCAGGCCTTCGCCACCTCCGAGATCGGCAGATTGGCATGGCCGGCGGCCTTCGCGGTGTCGTCGAGGCAAGAGCGCACACCGGCGCGGGATGCAGAGCCACCGCCCGTCGCGTCCAGCTTTCGCAGCAGAGCGTCCTTGTCCACGGCCGATGCACCGGCCCATTCCCGCATCGTGTCGCCTGCACTCAGCGCGAAGGCTGGCGTCGTCAGGAGCACGAGCGCGAGGGCACCAGCGGGACGGTAGCGCATTGTCATGGCCTCGCACGACGGAGCATCTGCATCTGCCCGCGGGATCGGTACGCACAGTGGCCGCGGCAGAAGCCAGGCGACTGGAACTAGGTCGCCACGCGCTGCCGCGGACTGGCGGTGCCTTGGGGCAAAAACGCACAGTGCTCTTCCCTGGCGGACCGTCCCCGCCCCCCCCCTGCGACCCTCGACTCGGCCGCGCCGCGCACGCGCACCGCCGTGTCCGCTCGACGGGACGCGTCCGGGCGCGGCAACGGATCCCGTCTCGTACGCTTGGTAGGACGGGGCTCGTCCCCACCCCGTAGAGACGCGCGCATGGACGATCCCGCCTACAGGCCCGCCCGGCGCCACGCCGATCTCGGGTCGGCCTTCTTCGATCCCGTCACCCCGGCGCGGTTCCCGCAGACGATCCTGCGCTACCGCAACCAGTCCTGGGCGGAACGCGTCGGCCTGGGCGGGCTTTCGGAGGCGGACTGGATCGCCCATTTCGGCCGGTTCGAGCCGCTGCCCGGCAGCTTCGAGACCCCGCTGGCCTTGCGCTACCACGGCCACCAGTTCCGCGCGTACAACCCGGAGTTGGGGGACGGGCGCGGCTTCCTGTTCGCGCAGCTCCACGACCGCGTGGACGGGCGCCTGCTCGATCTCGGCACGAAGGGCAGCGGCACGACGCCCTATTCCCGCGGCGCCGACGGGCGGCTCACCCTGAAGGGCGGCGTGCGCGAGGTGCTGGCGACCGCGCTGCTGGAGGCGCAGGGCGTCTATACCGCGAAGAGCTTCAGCCTGATCGAGACCGGCGAGGATCTCGTGCGCGGCGACGAGCCGTCGCCTGCCCGCTCCGCGGTGCTGGTGCGCCTGTCCCACGGGCATATCCGCATCGGCAGCTTCCAGCGCTTCCTGGCCTTGGGCGAGCCGGACAACATCGCCCGGCTCCTCGACCACACCATCGAGACCCACCGGCCCGAGCTCTGGCGCGACGCGCTGGCGGACAGGGGCGTGGCCTTCCTGGACGATGTGGTGATGCGGGTCGCCCGGATGGGGGCGCAATGGGCCGCCGCCGGCTTCGCCCACGGGGTGCTCAACAGCGACAACATCAACGTCACCGGCGAGAGCTTCGATTACGGCCCCTGGCGCTTCCTGCCGCAGTTCGACCCGGACTTCACGGCCGCCTATTTCGACGCAACCGGGCTCTACAGCTTCGGCCGCCAGCCGGAGGCGCTGTTCTGGAACCTCTGCCGGCTGGCCGATTGCCTGCTGGTGCTGGCGCCTCAGGCGCGCCTGGAAGCGGCGCTCTCAGGGTTCGGGCCGGCCCTGCAGGAGGGATTTGCGCAGGCCCTCTTCCGCCGGCTCGGCCTCGCGCAGGCGCCGCAACCCGAGACCGACCGGCTGGTCGCCGCACTCTGGCGGTTCCTGGGGGAGAGCCGGGCGCCCTTCGAGCGGGTCTTCTTCGACTGGTATGGCGGGCTTGCGAGCGCCGAGCGGGCGCAGGCCAGCCCCTCCGCCGACCACTACGCGCGCGAAGCCTTCGCGCCGGTGCGGGCGGCGCTGGAGCCCCTCGCGGCCGCCCCCGGCGCGCGGCTCGACCACCCCTATTTCGCGGCGGCGCCCTGCACCCTGCTGATCGACGAGGTCGAGGCGCTGTGGGCGCCGATCGCGGAGGCCGACGACTGGTCCCTGTTCGACGCCAAGCTCGCCGGAATTGCCCGGATGGCGGAGGCCTGCGGCACGGCCCCGGCTTCGGCCTCGGCCTGAGCCGCCTCTTCCTCGGCGAGCCGCCGGCGCTCCTCTTCGTAGCCCCCCGCGATGGCGAGATCGACCAGCCGCCGGGTCAGCCGGAAAGCCAACCAGAACAGGGCGAGGCAGAGCAGCGTCGCAGCGGCGGCCTTGAGCGGATCCACGGAGTTCTCCGGCGGTGTCTCCTCGGGTGGAGCGATCCTCTTAAAGCCGGGGCCGGCCGCGGGGCAATTAGACTTGGCGCCATGATGGGATCCGGCCGGGCCGATCCGCCGCCTGGGCCGCGGCGCGGGTTCCACGGCGGCGTGCGATCAGGGCAGCGACGGGTCAGGCGAGGATGCGGCCTCGATCCGAAGCATCGCGTATCGGCCATTTTTCTGAGGTCGTGTAGCTAGAATGAAACATTGTCTTTGGCCATGAAAATAATATAGTCTTCATATTCATCGCTATTTGGCATCATAATCCATCGGTCAATCATATAAACTAAGAATTTGAACTTTGTATAGTAATATACAATGATCGATCCAGATTAACGTTGATCCTAAAATTGATCGATTGTAGATGTTCGGCAATCGCGCAAGCCGCCCGGCTGCCGCAAATCCACACGGCGCATGCAACCGTTCTTCTCCACCGACAAGCTTCACCCCCGGAACGCGTTTCGCCAATGGCGCGACATGATCTGCCAGCAGCTGGTCCCGGTGGAGTTGAAGACCGTCGACGAGGCCCGGTTCGAGGGCAGCATCGCCGCTAAGACTATCGGCTCCGTGCCGATCTCTCGCTTCGCACACACGGCCATGCGCAGCGAGAAGACGGCCGACACGATCCGGCGCGACGGCCGGCACGACCGGGTCTACGCGGTCCTGATCCTCTCCGGCCGGGCTATCGCCCACCAGGGCGACCAGGAGGCGGATTGTCGGATGGGCGACCTCGTCATCCTCGACGCACGCCCGGCCGTCGTCCAGACGGAGACGAGCAGCACCCTGATCCTGGATCTGCCGCGCGATCGGCTGGAAACCGCGCTGGGCCCGTCCCGGCTGTTCAGCGCCCTCAGAATCGGCGGGGATCACGCCTCGACGATCCTGGCGCGGACGTACATCCAGGAACTGGTCGCGGTGGCCGATCGGCTCGGTCCCGACGCGGCCGCCCGCATGGCGTCGATCGGGGTCGATCTGATCGTGGCGAGCCTCGCGGAGCGGCTGGCGCAGGAGGCGCCGCGCCCCACCCACGGCACCGTCACGGTCCAGCGCGCCAAGGCCTATATCGAGGCGCACCTGGGCGATCAGACCCTCGACCCGCCCCAGCTCGCCGCCGCGGTCGGCGTCTCCCTGCGCCGCCTTCAGGAACTGTTCCACGAGCGCGGCCGGCACATCTCCGACTACATCTGGGAACGCCGGCTGGAGGAGGCGGGCAAGCGGCTGATCGATCCGGCCTGCGCCCACCTGTCGATCGGCCTGCTGGCCTATGGCAGCGGCTTCGTCAGCCAAGCCCATTTCGCCCGCCGCTTCAAGGAGCGTCACGGCCTGACGCCGACGGAGTTCCGGCAGGCCGCCCGGCAGAGCCGGCGCGATGCGCCGTGCCGGGGCAGCCCGGCACCCCTCCACATGCCGGGCTGACGGCCGCGACGCCGGCGCGTCCCTCGGTCGCTTCGCGCTCGATCCGGAGAGGGTGTTCAAAGGGGCCGGCCACAACCGCGACCGGGACCGGATCGTGGTATGGCGCCTGCGACCGGCGCCTGCGGACCGGCGGCCGGATGACCCTCGATCAGGCGGATGCCCTTGCGCGAGACCTTCCACATCGAAGTCCTCGGCCCCGAGCCGGACGAGATCCAGACCCGGATCTCCGTGCGCGTCGGCAGCCTGGAGACCGCGCAGGAGCGGGCGCTGCGCCTGTTCGCCCGCGCCCGGGTGCCACAACGGTCCGGGGAGCCGGCCCAGGCCGTCCGGGTGATCGACGGCGCCGGCCGCGAGGTCTTCTACCGCACGCGGTTCGACGAGGGGGATTGATGGGATGCGGCTGCGGGTTCTGATCCTGCCGGGGTTGGCGCTGCTGGCCTGCGCCCTGGTCCTGCGCAGCTATACCCTGCCGCCGGCTCCCGATCGGCGGGGCGGCACGACGCTGCTGCTGACCTGGCCGAACCGTCCGGTCTTCGGCAGCCCCCGGGCCGATTGCCTCGCCGGTCCCGCGGATACCCCGGTGCTGCCCTGCCTGATCGCCTCGGTCGCCCGCGCCCGGGACGACGGGATCATCCTGGCCCAGTTCCCCTTCTGCGCGACCTGCTACGCTCTGTCCGGCCGCATGGCCGTCATGGGTCGCGACCCGGCGCAGACGCAGGCGCGGCTGGCGCAGATCGCCCGATTCGGCTGGTGAGGCGCCCGCCGGCGAGCCGGGCCCGGGCGACGTGCTCGCGGGCGCGCTCCAGGGCGCGGGCAACCGGGAACAGGGGATCGCGCCCCGCCGCAACCAGGAGATGGGCGATCTTTCGCCGCTCGGTCCAGAACAGCGAGCCCAGGGCGAAATCCGGCGGCGCGCAGGAATCGATCCGGTCGATCGCCCACCCGCCGGACACCACCGCCTCGGTCAGGCGGTGAACCAGCTGGATGCCGGGGGCGGTCTCGGGCTCGGTCTCGTCGTGGGCGATCTTCAGCACCCAGGCCTCGGCGCCGGTCACCGGCAGGATCAGGGAGGCGAGCGTCCGGTCCGCCCGGCGCAGGCGCGCGATCCGCACGCCGTCCCCCGCCGCCAGATCGGAAAGGGCGGCGCGCAGGAAGGCGACCTCCGCCGGCCGCTGGCCCAGCCCGGTGCCGGCCCGGCCCTTCCAGCCGGCCGCCTCGAGGGCGACGTGCTCGGTGAGCGCCCGGTCGAGATCGGCCGGCGCGGCGAGCATCTCGAACGCCACGGCGCCCGCCGCGTCCAGGCGCGCGTGGGCGCGGCGCAGCTTGCGCCGCCGCTGGCCCGAGAGGTGGCCGAGATAGCCGGCCCGCGCCGCCGGCGTGCAGGCGCTCACGTCGAGCAGCCCCCGGGCGTGCGGCCAGTAGGCGGCCGATGCGGCTCCCTGCGCCGCCAGGAGATCCGGCAGGAGCCCGTCCGCGGGGGCGTTCGGCAGCAGGAGCCGCGGCGGCAGGCCGAGCGCCCGCGGGGCTGCGCGGAGGGCCGCCAGCGCCCCCGCCGGATCGGCGCCGTCGAGGAGCGGGGCGCCGAAGGGGCAATAGCCGTGGGTCCAGCCCATCAGCAGCGGCAGCGGCAGGCCCCAGCGCCGCCGCGAGACGCGGAACGGCCACACGGCGTGGAACCGCGCGCCCGGCACCTCGGGGGGCCGGTCGGCCACGATCAGCAGGCGCACCCCGGCGCCGAAGGCCGCGCGGGCGGCCAGCGCGTAGCCCGCCTCGTAGAACGGATTCCGGATGGCGGAGACGGCTCTCAGCGCCCGCCAGGCCGGGATCCAGGGTGCACCCGGATCGAGGGGGCGGACCGCCGCGACGAGATCCTTCGGGAGCGTGGCGGTCTCCGGCATGGGTCTCCGTCAGGCCGCGAGCCGGTGGCGGATCGCGCCTGCGAAGCCGAGCACGTCGTAGCGCCACGCCGCCGCCCCCGCCCCGGCGGCGAGCAACACCATGCGCAGCACCTGCCCCGGCACCATGAAGCCCCCCGGCATCAACCCGACCCCGGCATTGACGGCCCCGCAGGCCGCCGCAATCCCCGCGATCCCGGCCATGTCGGCCAGCGGCAGCGGCATCGTCGTTCCCTCGCGCCGGGCGCCGAACACCAGCACGAGGCAGGCCGCGCTCTGGCCGCCCGCGAAGGCCAGCGCCGCCCCGGGGGCGCCGAAGGTCGGGATCAGCAGGAGCGAGAGCGCCGCCACGGTCGCAAGCGTCGCGAAGGCGGCGGCCGCCTCCAGGCCGCTGGTCCGGGTGAAGTAGATCACCTGCCCGAAGTAATAGGCGCGGAACATCATCAGGATGCTCGCCAGGATCAGAACCGGGGCGAGGTGGCGCGCCTCCGCCCGGTAATCGGGCCCGAGCAGCACCGTGACCACGAGGTCGTCGAAGCAGAGGAAGAACACGGCGCCGAACGCCGCGATCAGCGTCATGGCCCGCGCGGCATCGCTCAGCACGCCCTCGGCCGCCGGCATGCCGCCGGTCCGCGCCTCCCGCTTGGCGAGGGAGATCAGCGACAGGGCGATCGCCTCGCCGAACACGATGAAGCTCTGGCGCAGGAAATCCGCCAGCGCCCCGTAGGCGCCGAGGCCCGCCGGCCCCACCGTCTTGGCGATGATCAGCCGGTCGAGGCTCTGAGCCAGCGCCGCCGTCCCGAAGGACAGCACCAGCGGCCAGCCGTAGGTGAACAGGCGCAGGGCCTCGGCCCGGCTGCCGCGACCCGGCATCATCGGCGCGATGGTGGCGGCGGCCGGGAGCGAGGCGACCGCGTTGGCGGCGGCCACCGCGAAGGCGAGGTCGAGGGGATCGGCCGAGAGATGCAGAGCGAGGCTGCCGAGGCCGAGGATCAGCACCGCCCGGGTCATCACCGAGGCCGCCACCGGCCCGACCCGCAGGCGCGTGCGGGCGATCTCGGTCGCGCCCTCGAACAGGGTGGTGCCGCAGGCGAGGGCCAGGATCGCGGCGGCCATCCGGCCCGGGACGAGGCCGAGTTCGGCCGCCAGCACGCTGCCGAGCCCGGCGAGCAGCAGCGTCCCGCCCAGGATGCGCACCACGGTGCCGACCTGGGCCGGCTCGCGGGCCTCGTCGTATAGGGCGAAGAACGCGAATTTCGGCCACTGGCAGGTCGCCCCGTAGAGCACCAGAGCCCAGGACAGGACGTAGAGGTACGTGCCGTAGCTCGCCGCCGGCGCCAGCCGGGTGAACACCGCCACCGAGGCCATGTTCAGGGCGGCGGCGAAGCCGCGCGAGCCGACATAGATCAGGCTGTGCCGGGCGATCATATCTCAGATCGGGTCCAGTGCTCAGCGTCCGCCCCCCGGCGGGCGGGTGGCGTCGAAGGATTCCG
This sequence comes from Methylobacterium guangdongense, assembly GCF_038442355.1. Classification (NCBI taxonomy): domain Bacteria; kingdom Pseudomonadati; phylum Pseudomonadota; class Alphaproteobacteria; order Hyphomicrobiales; family Methylobacteriaceae; genus Methylobacterium; species Methylobacterium guangdongense. Next base: position 9,646 of record NZ_JBBXMX010000016.1, on the reverse strand, counting down.
CTCGATCGGAAGAAGCGCCGGATGCGCGACGCTCCCTCCCCCCGCAGAGGGGGGAGGGAGAGCGCGCGTGTTCGGACCGGGCCTGGATCTGCCCGATCCGACGCCGGAACGGGAAGCGTCCTGCCCCATCCGGGCACGGATCGGTCCCGCGGCGGGACGTATGGCAGGCGCCTGATACATGACGGCCTGAGCAGTGCAGCCGCCATGCCGTGCCATCAGCCCGCCCGGCGGATCAGGGACGTGCCGGTCATCTCGGCGGGCTGGTCGAGGCCCATCAGGTCGAGGAGCGTCGGCGCGACGTCGGCGAGGCGGCCGTCGGCCAGCGACACCCCCGCGACCCCGACCAGCGCCACCGGGACCGGGTTGAGGGTGTGAGCCGTGTGGGGCTCGCCGGTCTCCGGGTCGCGCATCGTCTCGCAATTGCCGTGGTCGGCGGTGACCAGGAGCGCCCCGCCCTGGGCGGTCACCGCTTCGACGACGCGGCCGAGGCAGGCATCGACGGCCTCGACCGCCTTCATGGCGGCGGCGAGGCTGCCGGTATGACCGACCATGTCGGGATTGGCGAAGTTCAGGATGATCAGGTCGTAGCGCCCGGAGCCGATCGCCGCGACGGCGCGGTCGGTGAGTTCCGGCGCCGACATCTCGGGCTGCAGATCGTAGGTCGCCACCTTCGGCGAGGGCACGAGGATCGCGTCCTGGCCCTCGAAGGGCGCCTCGCGGCCGCCGTTCATGAAGTAGGTGACGTGGGGATACTTCTCGGTCTCGGCCATGCGCAGCTGCGCGCGCCCGGCCCGCGCGACGGTCTCGCCGAGCCCGTTCGGCAGGTCGAGGGGGCCGAACAGGGTGTCGGCGAAGGCGTCGATCTCGACGCTGTACTGGACGATGCCGAGCGCCGCGGCGAAGCGGATTGTCCGCGCGCGGGAGAACCCGGAGAACGCCGGGTCGAGGAGCGCCTCCAGGATCTGCCGGGTCCGGTCCGCGCGGAAGTTGAAGCTCAGCAGGCCGTCGCCGTCGCGCATGCCGTCATAATCGCCGAGGATGGCGGGCTTCATGAACTCGTCCGAGACATCCTCCGCGTAGGAGGCCGCCACCGCCTGCCCGGCCCGGTCGAAGCGGGTGCCGCGTCCCTCGATCAGGGCGTCATAGGCGATCCGGACCCGCTCCCAGCGGTGGTCCCGGTCCATCCCGTAGTAGCGCCCGCACAGGGTGGCGAGGCGCGCGCCCCGCGGCAGGGCCTTCTCGACGGCGGCCACGCAGGTTGCGGCGGAGCGGGGCGGCATGTCGCGCCCGTCGGTGAAGCCGTGCAGCCGGACCGGGATGCCGGCCTCGACCAGCACCCGCGCCAGCGCCACCGCGTGGTCCTGATGGGCATGAACGCCCCCCGGCGACAGCAGGCCCATCAGGTGGCAGGTGCCCCCCGACGCCCGCAGGCCCTCGATGAACCGGACCAGGGCGGGGTTCGTGGCCAGCGAGCCGTCCGCGATCGCAGAGTCGATGCGGGGCAGGTCCTGCAGCACCACGCGGCCCGCGCCGATATTGAGGTGGCCGACCTCGGAATTGCCCATCTGCCCCTCGGGCAGGCCGACATCGGCGCCGAAGGTCTTGAGCCGCGCCCGGGGCCGCTCCCGCATCAGCCCGTCGAAGACCGGCGTCCGGGCCTGGAGGACGGCGTTGTCGGCGCGCTCCTCCCGAAGGCCCCAGCCGTCGAGGATCACGAGCATCACGGGACGCGGGGTACTGTCGGGCACGATCCTGACTCTCCTGGGCTTCCGGCGCGCGGCCGGATCCTGCAGGCCGGACGAGCCCGGCCCCTCGGGCGTGTCGATAGTCGGCTTGGCCGCGCGAGACCACCGCCCCGGGGACCGATCCGGCTACGCCCCCCTCAAAGCGTAGGGCTTTTGACGGTTTCGAATACGCAGCCGCGCGCCGGCGACCGAAATGAAGGTTCCGCGCGACAGGGGCGCCCTTCGGCCCGCCCCCGGGCCGCGACCGTGCCGGTGCCGGGGGGCCACAACTTGACGGTGACAGCACCCGGATCGGGATACGAAGATCTCCCGGGAAAACGGACCAGAGAACAACTTGAGTGATTGCATCGTTTTCACGTTGTGCTAGCCTTAGCCCATGTACTGAATAGGGATTCACCCGCCGTGGCCCCGACCGAGATCGTGAGTTCCGAGACGAGCGCGAATTTGGCACTCGACATGATGGGCCGCGCTTACTTGGCCCTCGCCCTTCTCTACGAGACGGCCCACCCAGGTGAATTCGACGATGTTCAGCGAAAGATCCGCGCGTTCGTCGAGGACAATTTCCGCATCGCCCAGGAAACGAGCCGGAGCGGAAGTCTCGCCGCCGGGACCATCGAAGACGCGTCTCACCTTGTAAACAGCGTCCTCAGCGAGGCGGAGAACAGGATCGCCACGATGATTCGGCCCTCCCGCCATAGAGCGGCCAGAGGATGACTTGATATCGCCTGCCAATATCGGCAACTGTTGCAGTCGAGCCATAAGCCGTCAATAAACGTTCCTGCGCCGCAACGCGCTGCAATCACTACAGCTCACAACGTCGACAGTCTTAACGGGGCGTGTTACCCGGCGCTTGGACAGCGATAAAACTACAAGCGCGACATGAACAGCGACGATAGTGAGGGGGCCGCAGCCATTGCGGATATCGCGCTGGAGATCCTGGCCCGGGCCTATCACGCACTCGCGGTCGCCTACGAACTGTCCAGCCCCGGCGCCTATATGGCGCTTCACGGCATGATGATGCCCTATCTGCGCGACGGCTTCGCCCATCCCGGCCGGGACCCGGCCGATCCCGACACGGCCGAACGGGTGTCCTCCGCGCTGGAGCGAGTCCGCGGCACGCTGGACGATATCGGGTCCGACGTCGCGGCCGTCCGGAGCCGGGCGGACACGGGACCACGCTGACCGGATGCGGTTGCAGCGCGTCCGCGAGAGGGCCCGGGACCGCGCACGGCTGCCACGTCACGGTACAGGAGACGGCCCCGCATGGCCCTCGAACTTGTGCGGCGCCCTGGTCTGCCGAGGCGCTCCCGGTGCCCCGAAGGACCGCGGCCCCGGATCCATGCGGTTACCGGAAGAGCGGCAACGCGGCGCCGATGATGACGAGGCCGAGCATGATCAGACCGCCGCCCGCGCCCTCGAACGTCGCCTGCCGGACCGAGCGCTGCGGGGCCATGCCGGCGAGCGTCACCCCGGAGAACAAGCAGATCGCGCTGAGAAAGGCCATGGGGTCTGAGGCTCCGGCGCCCACGGGACGCCCACGACGACATCGGGCTGCCTAGAATGCAGGCAGACCCTTAAGAAAGACTCTCCGGATTCGGTTGCGCCGGCCTCTAGGCGATGCATCCGGCGCGCTCAGCCACCGGTGGCGTCGAGCGGCGGCCCGCACGGCGGCCTCAGGCATCACGCGACGTGAGGCGTGGATTAACCCGTTGTTAACCACGTCCCGGTCCCTTGGCACGCGCGCCCCAAGTGGATGAGCCGATGTCCGATCTCGATATTCGCACTGCCTTCGCCCAATTGTGCGCTGAGACGCCGGCGGGCGATACCGAAGAGGCCGCCTACGAGGAGACGCTCCGGATCGCGGTTCAGCGCCTCGGTCGCCGGACCCGCGGCCATCGCGTCGATGTCGCGCCGCGGCCCTTGGCGGGCATCGGATCGGCGGAGCCGGACTGCCCCTTCATGATCTCGGTCACGGCCCTGCCCAGCGGGCGTCCGCAGCACAGCCTCTACTGAGCGTTCCTCACAGATCGCCCGAACGCGGGCAGCGCTCTCTAGTCGCAACCAAGCCGCAGGAGTCTCGCGAGAAGCTGCGGGATGGGCCACAGCCCACGGGGCCGGGCCCATCCGGCCCGGACCGCGGCCCCGGTGCGCCAGATCGCGTTGCGGCTGCGGTCCGGCGCCTCCGACCTGCAGCCTTCAGTTCAAGTTTCCGGCGATCGCGGTAAACTTCGTGCTCAGCGAGGAGCCGACAACTTGCAGCGACGCGATGATCGCGACCGCGATCAGTGCGGCGATCATTCCATATTCGATGGCGGTCGCACCGTTCTCTTCGGCCAGCAGACGAAGAATGGTATTTCGCATTGTTGAGCCCCTTGAGTTCTTGTTTTTATAAATCCCCCGCCGCTAAGGATTCCTTACTCTAGGCAATTCATGCCGAGCTGTACAAATAAATCGTTGCCGGAACTGAAGATAAAAATTGCGCACAATGAAGTTGATCATCTGAAGATCGAGCGCGTCCAAAACCATCGGGTAGATCCGTGCTCGCCACGATGCCCCCCCGCAATACGGCCCCAAGGGCTCCGTACCGCGCACGAAGCGCGGCACGGAACTCCGTTTCACGGCGTTTTGCGATACCGGACCCGCATCCTCTCGGCAGGGAGTGCCTCAGGCCGTCTCCCGCCGCGTGACGACGAGCGCCCAGATGGTCGCCGGGATCCAACCGATGATCGTCAGGTGGAGGATGATGCAGAGAATGCCCTGAAGCACCTTCCCGCGCAGGAACATGGCAAGCCATGGCGCCAGGAAGCAGATGATGATCATGATCATGGGTAGAACGGCTCCTTTGTCAGCGAGATAGGCGCCGGGCCGACATCCGGTAGCCCCTCACCGTCAGGCGCCGGAGGGCTGCCCGGGGGCCTATCCGGCCTCACCGCGCCGGCAGCCACCCCTCGCACGCCCCGCAGCCGCCGGAGCGCGTCGCGCCGCTGCGTAACATCTACGGAGATGGCCACGGCGGTGGACCTTGGCAGGAACCGTCCGATCGCGTCCGCCGTTCCTGCGGCGATGACCAACCACGCCGTCCTTGCCGGTTCAGTCCTCGCCGGCGTGGCGCTCTGGGCCGCAGTCTATGCCGCCCTGCTGCCGAAGCGCGGGACCGATCTCGCCGAGACCGGAACCGTGAGCGCGATCACGCGCGTCTCATCCCGGGATGACCCGCCGCCCGCGCCGCGCCGCTGGGCCGATTTGCCCCGCGAGACCGCCACGCGCTCAAGCGCCCTGCCGGCCGATCCCGACGCGCCGTCCACGGCGATCCTGTCGGATGCCGGCCCCCCGGACGCCGGCCACCCGCTGCGCCGGCACCGCCGCGCCCAGATTCGGGCGACGGCCCTGTCGGCCCCTCCCCTCGCCCGGCCCCGCCCCACTCAGGTCCGACCCTTCCACGCCCGGCGGCACTTCAGGCGCATCAGAGAGCCGATCCAGTTCAGCCTGGCCACGCGATCCTCCTCCTGATCCGCCGCCGGAGCCCCGTGGCCGCGGGGTGTGGAACCAGATCGGGAGCTGCGCCGTAACAGCCCGGCGGCGTTCCTGCGTGCTGTGTGCAATCTGCAAGAGGAGGGTCGATGCGTCGTCTCGTACGCGCGATCATGGCCGTCAGTCTGATCGCGGGCGATGCTGCCCAAGCCGCGTCCCTGACCGAGACACCCAGTGGCGTACGGGGCGCAACCAGACCGGTGGTGAGCGACCAGGCCCGGCTCCGGGATCTGGTCGAACGGGACGCGGAGACGTGGCGGCGCATCGCCGCCTCGATCTGCCGCGGCTGCGGTGCCCCGCCGCCGCCGCTGGAGATCACTCGATCTGCCCCGCTTCCCGCCCCGCTGCCCGCCCGGGAGGAGGTCGCGGCGGCGCCGGAGGCCAGACCAGCGCGCGCCACCCTGCGGCCGGTCTCGCTCCGCAGCGCCGGCCTGCAGACGCGTGACGGCGCGCGCTGGCGAGGCCCGCGCGCGGACCCAGCCCCGGTCCGCCTGACCGCGCGGGCACGGCGCTACGCCCGGACCGCGCATCTGCGCGCCCTCCGGCACCACCGCCGCCTGGCGCTACTCCGGGTCCAGCGCCGCAGGCACGCCCTGTTGGCGGCCGAGCGACGGAATGCGGCGCATCGGCTGAAGCTCGCGGGTCTGGGGTCCGGCTTCCTCAGGCCGGTGGAGGGGCGCGCCGGCGGGGACCATCGCCCGGTCCCGCTTCCGCCTCAGCGGCCGGACGCGCTGTGCGCCGAGGATCGCGCGCTGGCCCTGGCCAGGATCCGGCCAATCTCGGCCTGCACCAGCCTTCCATGACGATCAGCGCAGGGCTGCGCGGCCCGGCTCGCCGGAGCGGACGCGACCCATCGGTCGGATCCGCCGCGGCCCCTGCGTTCGGTCCATCGCATCAGTGAAACGCGGCCCAGGCCTGTCCCTGCTGCTCGGCGCGCGCGAGTTCGATGCCGACTTCGTGCAGCAGCCGCTCGACGAGGGGGCGCAGGTGTCCCACCGTCGCCGGCTCGACGAGGGCGTGGGCCATGAGCAGGTGATCCGCCATGGCCTCCAGCATGGACCCCGGCGGCGTCGCCGGCTGGGTCGGGGGCGGCACGAAGCTCCCGAGCGAACCGTAGGCCCGCAGATCCGCGGCCGGCTCTGTGCCGATCTGGGAGATCGATCCGAGGAAGCCCAGGAACGTCTGGTCCGGCGGCCCGAAGGAGGGAACCGCGCCGGCGGCGACCCACCGGGCCCGGCCGTCGGGCGCCAGCATCCGATAGCGCAGGTTGAAGGCGCTCCGCGCCTGGATGGCGGCCTCGACGGTTCTGCGGGCGAGGTCGCGATCCTCCGGATGCACGACCTGGGCCCAGCCGAACCCCGCGGCATCCCGCAGGGATTGGCCGGTGAACTCGGTCCATTCCGGGCTGACGAAGGTCGCCCGCCCGTCCGCATCGGTCACGAAGATCATGGGCAGCCCACGCCGGAGCGCTCCGAAGCCACGGCGCGCGCATAGGCCAGGATTCTCTGGCGGTCCGCGTGATCCGACAGGTTCTCCCAGATCCGCAGCAACTCGCCCTGATCGGCATATTCGGATCCCGGTGCGCCCGCATCGCGGAACGCGGCCTCCGGCCGGCCGAGCGCTGCGGCGATGCGCCGGATCATGCGCTCACGCGGCGGAGACGACGGGGCGATCCAGTCAGGGGAACTCTCCGGCATGGGACGCCTCTCCACGACCCAGGGTACACGCGCTCAGGCCCGCATACGCACGCTAGGGGTGTATTGCAGCGTGCCACCGACTTCAATGTTGAATGATATACACGCGATGATCGACATCGATGCGATGGGGGAGCCGTGTTCGTCGCGGGCGCGAGGACGCGCAACGTCCCCGCGAGGGCGAGGTTCGCGGGTCGAGACTTGGCCTGCGGACGATCCGCACCGCGCGATGACGCTCCGGTTCACAGTTCCGCGCGGGGTCCCGTTCCGGACGCGAAGACGCCCGCCCCGTCGGTTTCGCTTTGGATGGGACATCGGGCCCGCATCCCCGGTCCAGCGCCGGGAACCGACAACGCTCCCTGCACGCGCGGGCGCATCACCGGCGTTCCATCCGGCGCGATGCGCAAACCCCGGGTCAACCTGGGCCGGGCCGAAGATGGACGACCTCGATCACGGACCGACCCGGCACCGCGTCGTTCGGAGGGCGCCGACCCGTCACGTGGCGTAATTCATTTCCGGACATCGAGCAGCCGCTTGCCGTGCAGCACGCACAGCATCGCGAGATAGCTGCCCTGGAAGGTGGTGTTGATCTCCAGCCCTCGCTTCATGACCTTGAACAGCGTTCGCGCCTCGAGCGCGCCCTCGACTCCGACCGCTACAGCCAGGACGAGGGCCACGACGACGACACTCCCCCAGCCCAACCAGCGCGCCGCGATTATTCCCATCACTGCGGATAAGATAAAAACCATATCCCCTTTCCCCCCAAGGGCGACTCATTTTTGGATGAGACTACGTATCCCGAACGTGCCTGGGAAGAGGCAAATGAACCACGCTCAATTCGGTGCTTCGAACCGTCAAAGGTCGAGCGAATATTTTTAATTCAGAACGATGACCGCCAATGCATACGAGAACACGGTCATGATCAAGGTCCAAGCGATCAGCGCAACAGACCGCATGGTGAGCGGCACCGACGCCGGAGATGACATCGATACTTGCCAGAGCGTGCGCAGGATCATGCGCCGCTTGACCACGGGCATGCTCTTTTTGTCGATCATAACCGCAGCACCATTCTGGTGGGCGAGAGAAACGGGCCACCCGGGAACCAGTTACAGTCCAGGAACCGGCCCGGCATACCCTGAACGCATTAAATCGCGCGTCGCACAGGACCAAAAATGCAACGACCGGTGACAATCTTGGCGTGAATTGTACGCTGTAGGATTTTGTCGCCCCATATGTTACCGAGCGGCAACAGGGACGAATATAAACGTCGCAAGTCCACCGCAATCCCGATCGAACCCGGAACCTGTTTCCCGCCTCCCGCAACCGCGAACGCATGGCCTTGCTGCTGCGATCCCGTGTGAAACCGATCGCCTTGCCGGCCTCGAGCCAGATCGGACGCCCGGCCAAGCGCCCCGCTGCTGTTCGGACCGACACCGATTTTCGGAATCCTGATCAGAGACAGATCATTGTCTTGACCAGGGGGCCGGAATACCCTTATGCACTCATTTGACAAGCCTGACGCCTGTCGCAAATCTATATTCGTCGGAGATAAAGCGGAGCCGATCAATGCCGCTCTGTGTCTGCCAGGAATGCGGTCGCGCGAACGATAAGGGAACACCCCTATGTTTATCCTGCGGGCTCACAACAGTCCGCGACGTCACGGCAGACATACTGGATTGGCTGGCCGTTTGGGCGTCATACGGGCTCTTGTTCTTGTTCATAGCCCTCGTGGCCAGCCAATTCATCAATCTCGCCCTTTGGAAGATCTAGATTGTTGGCTTGGGTCGGAGGCTTCATCGCAGGCCGTCACGATCCAGCCGTGCCGGGCTGGCAATGGGCCGCGCGCGAAGCGCCGAGCGGCGGCCGCAACGTCTCCCATCGTTCGCGCATCGCATTGACGCCACAGCACGGACGTCGCGATCCAACAGGTTGAGCAGCAGGGGATCCTGACGCTCGCACGGGCCACCGGCGAATGACCCGGCGCGGGGCCGTGACGTGGGGAGGACCCGTCATACGCGGATCTGCGCCGGAGCTACGGATTGCGGCAGGTCCGCTGCCTATGCGCCCGCCGACCGGTGTACCGGTGACAGGCTTCCGCCGGCCTGCCGATGGCCAGCCGCAGCTGGCGGTCCCGATCGCTGGATGCGGGTGCGGATCGCGCGTGGGCGGCCCGCGGACCTGATCCCGCCCCTGACAGTTGTGGGGCGCCCGCAGTCACGCTCCGCGCTGCCCGTGCACCGCAAGCTGTTTGGCGAAGCGACGGTGAAGCCGACGTAGCGTGGTGGAAGATGATGGCGCGCCAGACAGAAACTGTGAACACCTATGTCATTAAGATCGCAAGATAAAAATCTTTGATTCTTCGTCGGCTATACAGCTCTTACCTCCGCTATGGAGACTCCAGTCAGCTTAAGTCCAACTGCTCATGCCGCCATTCCGCTGATAGATGTGCCCTCAGGGATCGAACGGGACGCGGCGGCGGCCGACAAGGCGCACGCGGGACGGATCAAGACTGGAGAAGAGGAAATTGCGATCCCACACATCCGCAGGTGGGTTCATCCGCATTTTCGGTGCTGGCGGGTGGCTCGGGCGTTGATCAGCGTTGTGGCCCGAGGGCAGCACGATGCCGATCTCCAACCCGTCGATGCCGTCGGTCCCGGACGGTGTTCACGTCGATGA
>NZ_JBBXMX010000015.1:0-135840 GCF_038442355.1 Methylobacterium guangdongense | reverse complement strand
CCTCCCCCCGCCGGGTTCAGCGTTGTTTCTCACGCCCCGCATCCGAGCACGCCCTGTACCGGTTCCGCCGCCCGGGGCGATGGCGGCTGAAGCCACCGACGCGGGCACCGCCCCATCCGCAGACCCGCCCGGTCAGCCACCGGGCGGGCCCCCGAAGGACGCCCCGGGATCGCTCCCGAAGCGCCGCGGACAGGTGGCGGCTAATGAGCACAAAATAGGAAGATTGTCAAGAGTGGCCCTTTCCGTACCGACCTGGGTTGCGGGAGTATTCTGGCGGACGGCACAAGAACTCTGCCATCACGGGCCGTGCTGTCAGAGCGGGAGCTGCCGGAAGCCGGCCTGCCGATGCATCGGAATCTCGAACAGGAACGGCGTTTCCAGGCTCCGCAAAAGACCGTCGATGTCCGGCCACCGCCAGATCAGGAACGAGGCCTGCCGGTTGATGGGCGTGCTCTGATAGCCAGGTGCCAGAACGAAACCCTTCAGGCCGGCCTGCCGGAAGGCCGCGCGCTCCGCCTTGTTCTTCTGGATGCGCCTGTCGCCGGTGACGACGAGCCAGTCATCGCTGGTGCCCGCGAGGTAGGCCAATCCAGGCGAGGTCCGAGGCGTGCCGGCCGCACGGAAGGTCACGGATGTGCAAGGCCCCCTCTCTCCGATGCCGGAGGTAGCCGTCCAGGGTTTCGGCCAGCACGGGGGTCGTGCAGTTGTCGAAGAAGACCTTCAAGCGGCCGCCTGCAGATCGAACGCGCGTCGGAAGGCCATCGCACGCTTCATGGCGCGGACCGGCACGTCCCAGACACGAGCGGCGGCCTCCGGCGAGCCTTCGGCCTCGACGGCAGACACGAGCGCGTCCACGGGCACGGAGGTCTCGGCCTCGATCGGCTGTCCGAACGAACGGGCCGGATCGATCTTCACCGAGCTGCCGCGCCCGAGCGGCCACCAGACCGCGGGAATGCCGGCCTCGTCGTAATCGAGGTTGGTCAGGCTGCGCTCCACAATGTCGCGGAACGCGAACTGCTTCCGGAACAAGTCGATGAGCTTGGTCTGACCGTCTGCTTCGACGACTTGGAGGAACACCGTCCGGCCGTCGGATCGGAAGCGAGCCGTCGAGAGCGGCCGTGCGTCGCCGACGACCTCGCGGGCCAGCGCGATCGTTTGACGGACACGCTGCGGGCTCAGACCCTTCTCAATGAAGGTCGCGGCGACACGGATTTCCTGGAGATCCCGGAAGCCGAGGGCGATGCCGTCGTCTCCGAGATCGATTTGCGGCTGCCAGAGCGGCTCATAGCGCGTCCCGTTGACTTCGTGACCGCGGAGCCATCGCGAAATCTTCGCCGGTGCGATGCGCAGCAGACGGCCGGCCTCGGCAGGCGTATAGAGCCCGATACCGACGAGGTCGGTGGCTGGAAGCTGCGCAGTGCGTCCCACGGCTTTGTGCTCGGCTGCCAGGGGGCCGACGTCAAGGGATTTCGATACCCGCTGTTCCGACGCAGAGCGCGTCATGGCGCGGGTCCGCACAGTCGTCCCGGACATGTCCTTCTCAGGCCGGGATACAAGTTCGTTCGGAGAGGTTCCATGCCCACCCGCATCGCTCTCCTTGGCCTCGGCGCGATGGGCCATCCCATCGCCCGGAACCTCGCGGCCAAGCGCGCCTCGGAGGCCGAGACCATCGTCGCGGTGGATGCCGATCCGGCGCGCCTCGCGGGGCTCGACGCGCCGGGCCTCGTCGCCACGGCGGATCCCGGGCAGGCCGCCGGCGTCGAGGTCCTGTTCCTGTGCCTGCCGAACGGCGACGCGGTCGAGGCGGCCCTGCTCGGCGCGGACAGGCTGCTCGAGCGCCTCGCCGCCGACGCGGTGGTGGTCGATCTCAGCACCATCGCGCACGCCAAGGCGCTGGCGATCGGCCGCGCCGTGGCGGCGACCGGGCGCCGGTTCGTCGATGCGCCCGTCTCCGGGGCGCCGGCCGGCGCCGAGGCCGGGACGCTCACCGTGATGTGCGGCGGCGCCGCCGGGGCCGTCGCGCGGGTGCGCCCGCTCCTGGAGCGGATCGGCACGACGATCCTGCACATGGGTCCGACCGGGTCCGGCCAGCTCACCAAGACGATCAACAACGTGCTCTACGACATCAACATCGCGGCGCTCGCCGAGGTGCTGCCCATGGCGGTGGCGATGGGGCTCGATCCGGATCAGCTCGCCCAGGTGGTCACCACCGGCACCAGCCGGAGCTACGCGGCGCAGTACTTCGTGCCGCGCATCCTTGAGGGCCGCTTCGACGAGGGTTACCCGATGGGCGCGGCCTACAAGGACCTCGTCGCCGCGGCAGCCATCGCGGCGGAGAACGGTTTCCCGATGCCCGTCACGGCGGCCGCCACCGCCACCTACCAGACGGCGCTCCGCCAGGGCCACGCCGACAAGGACAAGGGCGCGATGGTGCTGCCGTTCGAGGCGTTGCTGGGGGTAAAGGTCCGGGGGCGGACGACCTGAGCGTAGCGTCGCCCCCCTACTCCGCGGCCTCGGTCTCCGGCACGGCCGTCCGGCCGGGGCGCGGCACCACCAGCGCGTCGGCGCGCTGGAGCACTTCGAGGGCCGCGTCGGCCTCCCGCTGGCGGTCCCAGAGCGCCGCGTAGACGCCCCCCGCCTCCAGCAATTCGGCATGGGTGCCGCGCTCGACGATGCGGCCGTGGTCGAGCACCAGGATCGCGTCGGCGTTGACCACCGTGGACAGCCGGTGGGCGATCACCAGCGTGGTGCGGCCGCGGCTGACCCGGTCGAGCGCCGCCTGGATCTCGGCCTCCGTGAAGCTGTCGAGGGCCGAGGTCGCCTCGTCGAGCACGAGGATCGGCGGGGCCTTGAGGATCGTGCGCGCGATGGCGACCCGCTGCTTCTCGCCGCCCGAGAGCTTCAGGCCGCGCTCGCCCACCGGGGTGTCGTAGCCCTCCGGCAGGCTCGACACGAAGCCGTCGATCTGGGCGAGGCGGGCCGCCTCCTTGAGCTCGGCGTCGGTGGCGTCGGCCCGGCCGTAGCGGATGTTGTAGCCGATCGTGTCGTTGAACAGCACCGTGTCCTGCGGGACCATGCCGATCGCCGCCCTCAAGGATTCCTGCGTCACCGCGGCGATGTCCTGCCCGTCGATGCTGATCCGGCCGCCCTGCGGCTCGTAGAACCGGAACAGCAGGCGCGAGAGCGTCGACTTGCCGGCGCCGGAGGGCCCCACCACCGCCACCGTCTGCCCCGCCGGGATCTCGAACGAGACGCCCCGCAGGATCGGCCGCTCGGGATTGTAGGCGAAGCGGACATCCGCGAACCGCACCGTACCGCCCGCCACGTTGAGCGGCGCCGCGCCGGGACGGTCGGCGATCTCGGGGTTCTGCCCGAGGATGCGGAACATGTCGTCGATGTCGATCAGCGCCTGTTTGATCTCCCGGTAGATCATGCCCATGAAGTTCAACGGCATCGAGAGCTGCACCAGCATGGTGTTGGCCAGCACGAAGCCGCCGATCGTGGTCCGCCCGGCCAGGATGTCGCGCGCCGCGAGCCACATCACCACGGTCATGCCCAGGGTGAAGATCACCGCCTGCCCGGCATTCAGCACCGCCAGCGACACGTAGGTCTGGGTCGAGGCCTTTTCGTACTTTGCCATCGATTCGTCATAGCGGGCGGCCTCCCGGCGTTCCGCGCCGAAATACTTGACGGTTTCGTAGTTGAGCAGCGAATCGACCGCCTTGGTGTTGGCGTCGGTATCCGACGCATTCATCCGGCGGCGGATGGCGATCCGCCACTCGGTCGCCTTGTAGGTGAAGGCCAGATAGGCCGCGACCGTCGCGAAGGCGGTCGCCGCGTAGGTCCAGTTGAACTCGTAGGCGAGCACGCCGAGCACGAGCACGAACTCGACGATGGTCGGCACCAGGGTCAGCACCATGAGGCGCGACAATTCCTCGATGCCGGCGCGGCCGCGCTCCAGCACCCGGGTCAGGCCGCCGGTCTTGCGCTCCAGGTGGAAGCGCAGGGACAGGCGGTGCATGTGCTCGAAGGTCTGGAGCGCGAGGCGGCGCACCGCGTGCATCGCCACCTTGGCGAACAGCCCGTCGCGCATCTGGGTCAAGGCCGACATGGCGATCCGCGAGACGCCGTAGAGGGCGATCAGCAGCATCGGCGCGGCGAGAAGCCCCGTGGGCATCGGCGCATGCTGGCCCTCTTCGCCCCCGATGGCCGCGACCAGCGCGTCGGTGATCCATTTGAAGGTGAACGGCGTCACCATGGTCACCAGCTTGGCGGCGAGCAGCAGGCCGAACGCCAGGAAGACGCGGCGCTGGAGGTCCGGCCGCCCGTGCGGCCAGAGATGTGGCCAGAGCCGGCGATAGGTGGCGATCAGCCCGGGGCGCTCGGCCGGGGGTTTGGGCCCGGCCGGGGGCGCGGTGTCGTCGGTCATGAAGGGGTCTGCAGGACGGGTGTCGTGGACCCCGCATATAGGCCCGGGGCGGCGCGGGAGCACCCGCGCCGCGTGCAAGGCCCTTGCGTCACGCGCGCCAGAACGGCTTCCGGACCTCCGCGCGCAGCAGCCAGGGATCGAGGCCGGCGTCGCGGATCTGCTCGGGATGCAGGGCGGCGAGCGCCCGGCGCGTGCGCAGGCGATCCAGCCAGAGGCGCGCCAGCCAGAGGCGCGCCAGCCAGAGGCGCGGCAGGGACGGGCCGGACGCGGCACGGTCGGCCGCGGTGGTATCGGACAGGGCAAGGGCGGGCATCGGGAGAGAATCCGGTGGCAGGGGAGCAGTCCGGCCGGGATTGCGGACGCAGCATTGATCCGATACGCATCTCGGATCAATCGAAACATTGAACTCGGAGCAATCATGCGATCTGCGGATTTCCGCTCCGTCGCCGACGCGATCGCCGCCGATATCGCGGCCGGACGGCTCGCGCCCGGGGCGAAGCTGCCGCCGCAGCGCGACTTCGCCTACGACCGCGGCATCGCGGTCTCGACCGCGAGCCGGGTCTATGCGGAACTGGCCCGCCGGGGCCTCGTCACCGGGGAGGTCGGGCGGGGCACCTATGTCCGGTCCGAGCCGGGCCGCGCCGGGCTTCTCCAGCCGGAGCCGCCCCCCGCGGCGATCGATCTCCAGCGGACCCATTCGCGGCTGCCCGAGCAGGAGGCCGTGCTGGCCGAGACCCTCGCGGCGCTCGCCGGCGAGGGCGGCGCGATGGCGTTCGGCCAGTACGGGCCCGCGGGCACGCCGCAGGCGCAGGGAATCGCGGCGGCGTTCCTCGCCCAGGACGGCCACAGTCCCGATCCGGCCGACATCCTGTTCACCGGCAACGGGCGGCAGGCACTGGCGGCGGCGCTGGCCGCGCTGGCGGCACCGGGCGAGCGGATCGCCTGCGAGCCCCTCACCTACCCGATGGTGAAGGCGATCGCGGCCCGGCTCGGCATCACGCTGGTGCCGGTCGCCATGGATGCCGAGGGGCTCTGCCCCGAGGCGCTGCTCCAGGCGCACCGGGCGAACCCGCTGAGCGGCGTCTACCTCCAGCCGACCCTGCAGAACCCGCTCGGCGCCACGATGGGGCCGGGCCGGCGCGCCGACCTCGCCGCCGTGCTGGAGCGGACCGGGCTCATCGCGATCGAGGATGCGGTCTACAGCTTCCTCGCCGACACCCGGCCGCTTGCCTGTTTGGCGCCGGACCGGGTGATCCTGGTGGACAGCCTCTCGAAGCGGGTGATGCCGTCGCTGACCCTGGGCTTGGTCGCGGCGCCCCCGCCCCTGACCGACCGGCTCGCCGCCTCGATCCGCCAGGGCGCCTGGACGGCGCTCGGCCTGTCGCTCGCGGCCGGCATGCACTGGATGGCGGGGGGCGCGGCCGCCGCCCTCGCCGCGGTCAAGCGCCGGGACGCCGCGGCCCGGCAGGAGATCGCCCGGGAGGCCCTGGCCGACCTGCGCGCAATCGGCGACCGCCAGGCCTATCACCTGTGGCTGGAGCTGCCCGAGACGTGGCGGGCCGAGGCCTTCGCGGCGGCGGCCCTGCGCCAGGGGATCGCGCTGATCCCGGCCCCGGCCTTCGCGGTCGCCCCCGGCCACGCGCCGAACGCGGTCCGCCTCGCCCTGGCGGTGCCGTCGCACGAGGATCTGGCCGCCTCCCTGCGCCGGCTGCGCCGGCTGGCCTTCGCGGGGGACGATCAGGTGGTGGAGTGAGGGACGATCACCCCCGCTTGTCAGATGGCAGCACGAAGATCTGGCCGGGGTAGATCAGATCGGGATCGCGGATCTGGGTCTGGTTGGCGTCGTAGATCACCGTGTAGCGCTCGCCGCGCCCGTAGGTGCGCTGGCTGATCCGCCAGAGGTTGTCGCCGCGGGTGATCTTGGCGGTGTTGATCTCCGGCACGTAGACCGCGGCGTCCGGGTCGCCCTCCGCGACCTGCCGCGGATCAGGGGCCGCCGCCGGCATACCGGGCGCGGCCGTCCCGGCGCGATCGGGCCCGGCGGGCAGGCCGCCCGCCGTGTCGGCCGTCGTGTGGCCGGCCCCGCCGCTCCCGGTGGTACCGGGGCGCGCGCTGCCTGTCCCGTCGACTGCCCCGTTGACTGCCCCGTTGCCTGCCCCTTGGCCGGTCGTGCTGCCGTGGCTGCCGGCCCGCCCGCTCGGCCGGGCCTCGTCCTGAGGGGCCGTCCGGGGGGCCGCCCGGGGGACCGCCTCGGCGTTCGCAGGCGCGTTCGCAGGCGCGTTTGCCTGAGCGTTCGTCTGGGCATGGCCCCGGGCGGCCGGTGGCCGCGATCCCGCGGGCTCGCGGGCGGCCATCCGGGCGGGTTCGGCCACGGAGAGCGGGACCTCGGCGCGGGTCTCCACCTTGCCGGTGGCCGGGTCGATCTGGTCGATCCGCACCTGATACTGGCCCGGCTTCATGCCGCGCCCGATGGTGAAGCTCGCCCGCCCGTCCGGGCCGATGCGCCCCGGGGCGATCAGGGTGTCGTTGAGGTAGAGTCGGATGGCCGCGCCGGGGGTGCCGGTCGCCGTGACGAACAGCCGCCCGTTCTCCTGCACGTCCACGCTCGCGATCCGGGTCGGCTGCCCCGGCCCGGGGGCGCCGGCCGATGCCGCCGCGGCAGCTTTGGGGCCGGCCGCGCCGGGCTGCGACAGCACCACGGTCGCGGCGTCCGGGGCCGTCAGGGCGACGAGGGGCTGGCGGTCGCGCCCGGGGGCGACGTCCACCGCGACGCTCTGCTCGGACTCGGCCGCACGGCCGTCCTTGCCGGTCATGCGCAGCCGGATCTGGCTCGATCCCGCGGGCAGGGCCGGCGGCACGACGGCGAATTGCCCGCCCGCGTCGGCGGTCGCCTTGGCCACCGGCTTGCCGTTGACCAGCATCTCGACGACGGCGTTCGGCGCGCCCTGGCCGGCCACCACGGCGTCGCCGTTCGGCTCGACCCGGACGATGTCGAAGCGCGGCACCGCCGAGGCCGGCTTGGCGGATCCGGCCGGGCGGGCATCGCCCGGCGCCCCGGATGCCGCGCCGGATGCCGTCCCGGCCTGGCCCGGCTTGCCGTCGCGGCGACTGTCGTCGCGGCGACTGGCGTCGCGGCGATCATCGTCGCGGCGGTCCGGGGACGGGGCGATGGACGGATCCTGGCGTGAGGCCAGCGCGCCGGGATCGGCGAGCGCCTGCGTCTCGCCGTCCGCCGCGTCGCGGCCGGTGAGCTGGCGCAGGGACTCCCCGCCGAACAGGGCCGCCACGAGCCCGAGGCCGGCGAGGAGGCCGACGAGCGCCAGGGCGAGACTGCGCCGCACCTGTCCCGACATCGCCACCCAAGCCTCCCTCGATCCCGCCCCGGTGCGGGAAAAACCGTCGACGGGGCACGGCATAATACCGTACATGGTCCCGACACCAAGCCGTTCCGGCGCCCCGGCGGGTGAATCCCCCGCGACTTCAGCAGTTTGGCCCTGGGAAGGGCGGGCGCGGGGCGGTCTCGAACGGTTCGCAACGGACGCGCGAGGGAGGGCGCCGGATGGCTCCGGTGAGGACAGTCTGTGTCTATTGCGGCTCCGGTTTCGGGCGGGACCCCGCCTTTCGCACGGCCGCGGAGGGGCTCGGCACGGCCATCGCGCAGGCCGGGATGCGCCTCGTCTATGGCGGCGGCGATGTCGGCCTGATGGGCACGGTGGCGCGCGCCGCGCTCGAGGCCGGCGGCCACGTCACAGGCATCATCCCGGACTTCCTCCAGGCCCGCGAGCACATGCTGGCGGAGGTGCAGGAGACCGTGGTGGTGCCCGACATGCACACCCGCAAGCGCCTGATGTTCGAGCGCTCGGACGCCTTCGTGACCCTGCCGGGCGGCATCGGCACCCTGGAGGAGCTGGTCGAGCAGCTCACCTGGGCGCAGCTCGGGCGCCACCGGAAGCCGGTGGTGCTGGTCTCGGTGGCCGGGTTCTGGGAGCCGCTGCTGGCCCTGTTCGCGCACATGCGCGGCCACGGCTTCATCCGCGAGGGGCTCGACCTGAGCTACCTCGTGGCCACCGAGGCCGCCGAGGTGGTGCCCCTGCTGCGCAGGACCGGCCACGAGCCCGACCCGGAGGCCGAGGTCATCGTCAAAGAGCGGATGTGAGGCTTGGCCGGACTTTCGGCCGGACGCTTGGCCGCGGCGATGGTTTCGCCGGCCGGTGTATGAGGCCGGCGCCGCCGCGCCGGGCGGTGGGTGGAGTCCGAGCATGCGCGTTCCGACGATCCTGGCGGCCCTGACGCTCGCCGGCCTCGCAGGCCCAGCCACCGCGCAGTCGCCGCCGGTCCTCCAGACCCTCGACTACGCCAACACCCGGTATTCCGACCTCGCGCAGATCGACGCCGGCAACGTCTCGCGGCTCAAGGTCGCCTGGACCTTCTCCACGGGGGTGCTGCGCGGCCACGAGGGGGCGCCGATCGTGATCGGGCACGTGATGATCGTGCACACCCCCTTCCCCAACAGCGTCTACGCCCTCGACCTCGACCACGAGGGCCGGATCCTGTGGCGCTACGCCCCCCGGCAGGAGTCCGGCGTGATCGCCGTGATGTGCTGCGACACGGTCTCCCGCGGCCTCGCCTACGCGGACGGGCGCCTGTTCCTGCAGCAGGCAGACACGACGGTCGTCGCCCTCGATCCGGAGACCGGCCGGGTGCTGTGGTCGGTGAAGAACGGCGATCCGGGCCGGGGCGAGACCAACACCGCCACGGTGCTGCCGGTCCACGGCAAGCTCATCGTCGGGCTGGCCGGCGGCGAGTACGGCGCGCGCTGCCACGTCACGGCCTACGATCAGGCGACGGGTCGGCAGCTCTGGCGCGCCTACGCCACCGGGCCGGATGCCGACATGCTGGTCGATCCGGACACGACCACCGAGCTCGGCCGCCCGATCGGCAAGGATTCCTCCCTCAGGAGCTGGGAGGGCGACCAGTGGCGGACCGGCGGCGCCTGCAGCTGGGGCTGGTTCTCCTACGATCCGGACCTGAACCTCGTCTATTACGGCACCGGCAATCCCGCGACCTGGAACCCGGCCCAGCGCCCCGGCGACAACCGGTGGGCACAGGCGATCATCGCCCGCGACGCCGACACGGGACTCGCCCGCTGGGTCTACCAGATGACGCCCCACGACCAGTGGGACTATGACGGCGTCAACGAGATGATCCTCACCGAGCAGGCGATCGGCGGGCGCGCCCGCAAGGTGCTCACGCATTTCGACCGGAACGGCTTCGGCTACACCCTGGACCGGGCCACGGGTGAATTGCTCGTGGCGGACAAGTTCGATCCGAGCGTGAACTGGGCGACCCGGATCAGCATGGACCCCGCCGCCGCCGATTACGGTCGCCCGGTGGTCGACAAGCGCTACGCCCCCGGCGAGGCCGACGAGGACGAGACAACCAAGAATATCTGCCCGGGGGCGCTCGGCGCCAAGAACCAGCAGCCGGCGGCCTACTCGCCGCTGACCCGGCTGTTCTACGTGCCGACCAACCACATGTGCATGGATTACGAGGCGTTCCGGGTCACCTACACGCCCGGCCAGCCCTATGTCGGCGCGACGCTCACCCTGCACCCGCCGGAGGGCACCGACCGGACCGGGGCGTTCATCGCCTGGGACGGGGCGAAGGGGCGGATCGCCTGGTCGATCCCGGAGCCGTTCTCGGTCTGGTCGGGGGCGCTCGCCACGGCGGGCAACGTGGTCTTCTACGGCACGCTGGAGGGCTACCTGAAGGCAGTCGATGCCCGGGACGGGCACGAACTCTACCGGTTCAAGACCCCGTCCGGGATCGTCGGCAACGTCACCACCTACCTGCATGGCGGGAAGCAATACGTGGCGGTGCTCTCCGGAATCGGCGGCTGGGCCGGGATCGGGCTGGCGGCCGGGCTGACCGACCCGGCCGACGGCTCGGGGGCGGTGGGGGGCTACGCCGCCCTGTCGCAGTACACGGCGCCGGGCGGGCAGCTCACGGTGTTCGAACTGCCGGAGTGATCGCGCGGCCGAGGTCCAGAGCTGCGCGGTGAGCCGACACGCTTCAGGCCCTGTGACGAATCAGACAGATTGGTGTAGTTCGGCTGAAAGCCGAGGCAGATTTCCTATTTTGCCAATTAAGTAAACGCAGTACGGATGATGAATTCATCAGTAAGGCGGGTGTTGCTTTGACAATACAGAGCGGAGCGACGAAAAATATGACCTGATTATGACGCTGCCGCACGCGTGATCTTGCGTATCTCCCTTGCCCCGAAGGCCGAATGGCCGTGCGATTCGGGGTGAGCTATGAAAATCCGATACGGCGTCTCGACCGCCGCCATGATGGTCGCGGTCCTCGGTTCGAGCGCTCAGGCGCAGACAGCCGCGAGGGGCAACGGCGTCGATATCCTCTCCGGCTTCAGCGGGCTCTGGATCCCCGGGCGGACCTACGACACCGGGAAGGCCACGGCCCTCGGGGCGCCCATCCTGCTGCGCAACATCCAGATCGTCGCCGACCGGGCCGGCGAGCGGACCCGCGATCAGGAGATCGCCGCCTATTACGACGACCGCCGCAACCAGAGCTACAGCGTCATCGACGGCCTCGGACCGCTGGCGCCGGCCTACCGGGCGGGATCCGGGGCGACCACCACGATCCCGGCCTTCGACGCGAGCACGGCGCGCGTGCAGTACAACGATCAGGGCACCGGCGCCGGCGTGACGAGCTCGCCCCTCGGGAAGGTCGTGCAGCTGGTCAACGCATTCCGGAACAACGCCTCCACCAGCCCCGCCAAGGACGCCTACAGCTACTGGCGCCCCTGGCGGCAGAGCCTGAACGGCCAGAGCCTCAACTTCGTGGTGCCGGCCTCCCTGGTGCCGGAGAAGGGCTCGAACCCGGCCACTGACGGCGGCTTCCCGAGCGGCCACACCAACGCCGCCTACCTCTCGGCCATGGCGCTGGCCTACGCGGTCCCTCAGCGCTTCCAGGAATTGCTGACCCGCGCGAGCGAACTCGGCGACAATCGCATCGAGGCGGGAATGCACTCGCCCACCGACGTGATGGGCGGCCGCGTGCTGGCGACGTATTTCGCCATCCGCGCGCTCAATGACCCGGCCAACGCGACTCTCATCGGCGAGGCCTTCGCGCAGGCCCAGAGCTACCTGAGTCAAGCCTGCGGCGGCCCGCTGGAGCGATGCGCCCGCGCCGTCGATCCGGCGACCGACCGCTTCTCGGATTACGCGCGCAACAAGGCCGCCTACACGGCGCGCCTGACCTACGGCTTCCCGTCGGTCGGGCCGACGGACCGGCCGCCGGTGGTCCCGACCGGCGCCGAGGCGCTGCTCGCGACGCGCTTCCCCTATCTCACCGCGGCGCAGCGGCGCGAGGTGATCGCCACCACCGAGCTGCCCTCCGGCGGGTTCCTCGATAACGGGATGGGCTACGATCGCATCAACCTGTTCGCCGCCGCCGACGGCTACGGCGCCTTCAACGGCACGGTCACCGTCACCATGGACGCCGCCAAGGGCAGCTTCTCGGCCTACGATGTCTGGCGCAACGACATCGGCGGCACGGGCAGCCTCGTAAAGCTCGGCAGCGGCACTTTGGTGCTGACCGGCGCCAACACCTATGCGGGCGGCACGACGATCGGCGGCGGGACGCTGGTCGGCCATGCCGGCGCCTTCGGCACGGGCGCGATCGTCGACAACGCGGCCCTCGTGGTCGATCAATCCATCGACGGAACCCTGGCCAACGCCATCTCGGGATCCGGGACGCTGACTAAGACCAATGCGGGCACCCTGACCCTCACAGGGTTCAGCACGCTGACGGGCGCCACCGACGTGCAGGCGGGGCAGCTTACCGTGAACGGTTCGCTGGCCAACTCGGTCGTGACGGTCCGCCAGGGGGCGGTGCTCGGCGGCTCGGGCACGCTCGGCGGGATCCGCGCGCTGCCGGGCGGCACGGTGTCGCCGGGCAACTCGATCGGCACGCTCACCGTCACCGGCACTGTCGCCTTCGCCCCCGGCGCGACCTACCGGGTTGAGGCCAACGCCGCCGGACAAGCCGACCGCATCACCGCCGGCGGCAACGCCGCCCTCGGCGGCGGCACCGTCCAGGTGCTGGCGGCCTCCGGGGCCTACAACCCGCGCACCACCTACACCATCCTGTCGGCCGCCGGCGGCGTGTCGGGCCAGTTCGCGGGCGTGACGTCGAATCTCGCCTTCCTGTCCCCGGGCCTGCGCTACCGGCCCAACGAAGTCGACCTGACGCTGACCCGCAACGACGTGCCGTTCTCCGCCTCCGCCACCAGCCGCAACGGCATCGCGGCGGCCAACGCCGTCCAGGCGGCCGGCGCCGGCCGGCTCACCGACGCGGCGGTCGCCTTCACCACCACCGAGGCGGATGCCGGCTTCCGGGCGCTCGCCGGCGACATCCACGCCAGCACCGTGTCGGCGGCCTACGAGACCGCCTTCTTCGTGCGCGAGGCGGTGCTCGACCGGCTGCGCTGGGGCAATCCCGGCGGCGATCCCGGCCTTGGGCTCGACTACGGCACCCTGCCGTCCGCCTACACGGCCGACCTGCCGGGCCGGGCGCCTGTCGTGGCGAACGTGCCGGTGCGGACCCTCGACCCGCAGGTGTTCGGCCTGTGGGGGCCAGGGCTTCGGGTCGTTCGGCACGGCCGCGGGCGGCGGCAACGCGTTCGACCTCGACCGGCAGATCGCCGGCTTCGCGGCGGGCGCGGACATGCGGCTCCCGAGCGGGCTGCGCTTCGGCGTGGTCGGCGGCTACACGGAGGCGTATCTCGACAGCGCCGGCCGGACCGGCGGCACCAGCCGGGCGGAGAGCGCGACGCTGAAGAGCGGGTTCGGCGGCCTGTATGGCGGCTACGAGGCCGGGCCGCTGTCGCTGCGGCTGGGCGTGATCTACGCCGAGACCGACACCCGCACGCGCCGGGCGGTGGCCTACGGGCTGTCCGAGACGCTGAGCGGCCACGGTGGCGGCTACACGCTGCAGGGTTTTGGCGAGATCGGCTGGAGGATCCCGCTGGGCGCTCCGGCGGCGGCGGCCCTGGTGTCGAAGGACGGGGCCGCGGTCGCGGTGCAGCCGGCGGCCTCCTACATCGAGCCGTTCGTGGGCGGGGCTTATGTCGGGATCCGGCGCGACGGGTTCGCCGAGGCCGGGGGCGCGGCGGCGCTGGCGAGCTTCGCCCGCGATTACGATCTGGGGGCCGTCACCGCGGGCGTGCGGGCCCAGACGAGCCTGGATCTGGGCCTGGGCCTTCCGGTGACGCTGCGGGGTCTCGTGGGCTACCGGCGGGCGTTCGGGGACGTGGTGCCGACGGCGCTGCTGCGCTTCGGGGCGGGCGGCCCGGCCTTTCTGAGCGGCGGCGTTCCGATCGACCGGGATGCGCTGGTGGCGCAGGTGGGGCTCGATCTGGCGGTGGCGCCGAACGCCAGCCTGGGCGTGTCCTACACGGGCCAGACCGGCGCCCGGGCGCAGGATCAGGCCGTGAAGGGGACCTTCACCCTCCGGTTCTAGCGCGCGAGCCCTGCGCGCCGACGAAATCCACGAAGGCGCGCAGCGGCGCCGGCAGGTGCCGCCGGCCCGGATAGTAGAGGAACGGGCCGGAAAATTCCTGCCACCAGGGCTCCAGCACCGGCTCCAGGGCGCCGCTGGCGAGGTGCGGGCGCAGCCAGTCCTCGAACAGATGAATGATCCCGGTGCCGGCGATCGCGGCTTCGACCGTGAGGTCGCTGGCCCCGACCCGCACGATCAGCGGGCCGGTCGGATCCACCCGGACGATGGCGCCGTCGCGCTCGAACTCCCAGGGCGCCGTCAGGGTGCCGCTGGGGAACCGGCCGAGCAGGCAGGCATGGGCGAGGAGGTCGCGCGGATGCTCCGGCCGGCCGCGCCGGTCGAGATAGACCGGCGCCGCCGCGGTGGCGAAACGCTGCCGCCGCGGGCCGATCGGCACCGCGATCATGTCCTGCTCCAACCGCTCGTCGTAGCGGATGCCGGCGTCGCAGCCGGCCGCCAGCACGTCCACGAACCCGTCCTCGACCACGACCTCCAGGCGGATCTCCGGGTAGGCCGCCAGGAAGGGCGGCACGAGGGCGGGCAGGACCAGCCGGGCCGCGCTCAGCGGTACGTTCAGCCGGAGCGTGCCGGCCGGCCGGTCGCGAAAGCCGTTCACCACGTCGAGGGCGGAGTCCACCTCGGCCAGCGCCGGGCCGAGCCGTTCGAGCAGGCGGGCACCCGCCTCCGTGGGGGCGACGCTGCGCGTGGTGCGGTTCAGGAGGCGCACGCCGAGCCCCGCCTCGAGCCTGCGCACGGCCTCGCTCAGGCTCGAGGCGCTCCGGCCCCCGGCGCGGGCGCCGTCGCGAAAACCGCCGGCCCGCGCCACGGTCAGGAAGGCGGTGAGATCGGCGAGATCGACGGTCATTGTTCGAAATTTCGCACGGCCCGTGCCGTTCGTCACGGCTTATCGGCGCAATCGGCGCCGTCTACATCCGGGGCGCCAACAGGAGATTCGCCATGACCGACAGCACCGCGGATATTGCGCAGGCCAGCACGTTCCGGCTCGGCGACCGGACCGTGACGCGGCTCGGCTACGGGGCCATGCAGCTCGCCGGGCCCGGCGTGTTCGGCCCGTCGAAGGACCGCGCCGGAGCGGTCGCGGTGCTGCGCGCCGCGGTGGCGGCGGGCGTCGACCACATCGACACCAGCGACTTCTACGGGCCGCACGTCACCAACCAGATCATCCGCGAGGCGCTCCACCCCTATCCGGACAACCTCGTAATCGTCACCAAGGTCGGCGCCCGGCGCGGGGCCGACGCCTCGTGGAACCCGGCCTTCTCGGCCGAAGAGCTGACCAGCGCGGTCCACGACAACCTGCGCAACCTCGGCGTCGATGCCCTCGACGTGGTCAACCTGCGCCTGATGTTCGACGTCCACGGCCCCGCCGAGGGCCCGATCGAGGCGCCGCTCACCGTGCTGGCCGATCTCCAGCGCCGGGGGCTGATCCGCCGGATCGGCCTGAGCAACGCCACGCCGCGTCAGGTCGCGGACGGGCGGCGGATCACCGACATCGTCTGCGTGCAGAACCAGTACAACCTCGCCCACCGCGCGGATGATGCATTCATCGACGACCTCGCGGCGGAGGGCATCGCCTATGTGCCGTTCTTCCCGCTGGGCGGGTTCAGCCCGCTGCAATCGGACACCCTGTCGGCGGTGGCGGCGGGGCTCGGCGCGACGCCGATGCAGGTGGCGCTGGCGTGGCTGCTGCGCCGGTCGCCCAACATTCTGCTGATCCCGGGGACCTCCTCCCTCGGCCACCTGGGCGAGAACCTCGCGGCGGCGACGCTGCGGCTGTCCGATGAGGCAATGGCGGCGCTGGATCGGATCGGGGCGGCGTGAGGGGGCCTTCACCGGTGCCTTCCCCTCCCCCTTGCGGGGAGGGGTCAGGGGTGGGGGTGGCGCAGAAGGAACCGCACCGCTCGACCCTGAACCACCCCCACCTCCGACTTCTCCCCACAAGGGGGAGGAGAGCACGCCGCGCGAGCCCCAATGGGCCCTACTTCGCCGTCATGCCAGCCACCATCGGGCAGCCGCCCTCGCTCATCGGGCGGAACGCCTGCTCGGCCGGGATCGTCTCCAGCACCTTGTAGAGGTCCCACTCGCCCTTCGATTCGGCCGGCGCCTTGGCCTCGAACAGGTACATCGGGTGGATCTTGCGCCCGTCCGGCCGGATCGTGCCCTTGCCGAACAGCGGGTCGTCGGTGGGCAGCTCCTTCATCTTGGCGACCACGGCGGCGCCGTCCTTGGCCGAGTGCAGGGCCGCCACCGCCTTCAGGTAGTGCAGCGTGCTGGCGTAGACGCCCGCCTGGTACGAGGTCGGCTTCTTGCCGGGCATCCGCTTCCCGAAGCGCTCCGAGAAGGCCCGGGTGCCGTCGTTGAGGTCCCAGTAGAACGAGGCGGTGAAGTCGAGCCCCTGCGCCACCTCCAGGCCCAGCGAGTGGATGTCGGTGATGGCGATCAGCAGGGCGGCGAGGGTCTGGCCGCCCTGGCGGATGCCGAACTCGTGCGCCTGCTTGATGGCGTTGGCGGCGTCCAATCCGGCATCGGCGAGCCCGATCACCTGGGCGCCCGAGGCCTGCGCTTGCAGCAGGAACGAGGAGAAGTCCGGGTTCGGGAACGGTGTGCGCACGCCGCCGACGACCGTGCCGCCGTTCTTCTCCACCACCGCCTTGGTGTCGCGCTCGAGCGCCAGGCCGAAGGCGTAGTCGGCGGTGATGAAGTACCAGCTCTTGCCGCCGCGCTTGAGGATGGCCTTGCCGGTGCCGTTGGCGAGCGCCGCGGTGTCGTAGGTCCAGTGCACGGTGTTGGGCGTGCAGGCCGGGCCGGTCAGGTCGGCGGTGCCGCCGCCCGAGTTGATGAAGGCCTTGTTCTTCTCCTTGGTGATCTGCGCGATGGCGAGCGCCACCGAGGAGGTCGGCACGTCGAACACCGCGTCGACGCCGTCGCGGTCGTACCATTGCCGGGTGATCGAGGCGCCGACATCGGGCTTGTTCTGGTGGTCGGCGGCCACGACCTCGACCTTCAGCCCGTGCTCCTCCGGCTTGAAATCCTCGACCGCCATCCGGGCCGCCACCACCGAGCCCTCGCCGGTGGAATCGAAGTAGACGCCGGAGCGGTCGTTCAGCACGCCGATCTTCACCGGCACGAGGTCGGCGGCGAGCGCCGCGCCGGCGCCGAGGGCGCACAGGCTCCCGAGCAGCGCCGCGGCGGAGTGGCGGAGCGTCATGTCTCTCTCCCTGTTTTTTGTTGGATGCGGCGCCGTTGATCGATGCTCGCGGTCTCTTCGAGGGCAGCGTACCTGTGGGGGGGGCGTGGCCGGAACGGTCACGGGTGAGGATGCGGGCAATCCGTCAGGGGCGCGGCCCTCCCTCCCCCGCAGGTTGCGGATTCACACATCGGGTCTGGACACGCCGCAGTTCAGGTCGAGCGCGGGTCGCTTCTCCCGCACGGGAGAGGGGGAGCCTGTCGCGCTCTGCCGCCAGCGTTGATGTTCGCAGGATATGCGTGACGATCGTAGCCCGCAGACGGGAGAGGGAGGGGCGCGGTATCCGCGCGCTCTACCCCCGCGGCGCCAACCCGAACATCGCCCGCGCCTGATCGGGCGTGGCCGGCTCCCGGTCGATATGGGCGAGCAGGCTCACCGCCTTCTCCACCAAAGCGGCGTTGCTCGGCGCGAGCTTGCCCTGGGACAGGTACAGGTTGTCCTCCAGCCCGACCCGGACGTTGCCGCCCATGCCGGCCGCCACTGCCAGCATCGGATATTCCTGACGTCCGATCCCGAAGGCCGACCAGATCGCGTCCTCCGGCAGCCGCGCCCGCATCGCCACCAGGGCCTCGGGCGTCGCCGGCGCCCCCCAGGGGATCCCGAGGCAGATCTGGAACAGGGGCGGGCGCGCCAGATGCCCCTCGGCGATCAGGTGCCGGGCCAGCTCGATCTGGCCGAGGTCGAACACCTCGATCTCGGGCTTCACGCCGGCCTCCCGGATCTGCCCCGCCATGGCCCGCAAATGGGCGGGGGTGTTCAGGAACAGGTGCTCGCCGAAATTCATCGTGGCGATGTCGAGGGTGCAGATCTCCGGCCGCAACGCCGCCACGTGCCGGGTGCGCGCCTCCGGACTGACGAAGGTGGTGCCAGGGCCGGCTTTGGCCGGATCGGGGTCGCCCGGCACGAACCGGCCCCCCGCCCCCGTGGTCAGGTTGAGGATGACGGCATCGTTCTTCTCGCGGATCCGCTCCACCACCTCGCGGTAATGGGCGAGTTCCATGCTGGGCGCGGCGGTCGCGGGATCGCGGACATGGATGTGGACCACCGCGGCCCCGGCGGACGCCGCCTCCAGGGCGGATCGTGCGATCGCCTCGGGGCTCACCGGCACCGCCGGGTTCTTCTTCGGCGTGTCGAAGGAGCCCGTGAGGGCGCAGGTGATGACGGTGGTGCGCGACATCGCTGGTGTCCTCGAACTCACAGGGCCCCGCCGTCGACCGTGAGGGTCTCGCCGGTGATGTAGGCCGCCCCCGCCGCGAGGAAGAAGATCGTCTCGGCGACGTCCTCCGGCCGGGCCATGCGGCCCAGCATGGTGCGCCCGACGGTGGAGGCCTTGCGCTCCTCCGACCAGGGCTGGGTCCAGGGGGTGGCGACGAGGCCGGGCGCCACCGCGTTGACCCGCACGTCGGGGGCCAGCGCCCGGGCGAGGCTGCGGGTGAGGTTGATCAGCCCGGCCTTGCTGGCCGCGTAGGCGACCGACGAGCCGCGCCGCCCGAGCCCGGCCACCGAGGCGGTGTTGACGATGGCGCCCCGGCTTTTCTTGAGACTTGCTGCCGCCGCACGCGCGCAGCGGAACGGGCCGAGCAAGTTGGTGGCCAGGATGGTCTGCCAAAAATCTTCGGTCATCGCATCGAGGTCTTCGAACGCGATCGGCGTGGTGGTGCCCGCCGTGCCGGCATTGTTGACGAGCACGTCGAGGCCGCCAAGACGCGCGATCCCGTCCGCCACCATCGCCTCGGCGGCGCCGGGCTCGGACACGTCCCCGGGCAGGGCGATGACGGAAAAGCCCTCTGCGGCGAGCCGCTCGGCCTCTTCGGGGCCGCGGGAATCGTCGGGCAGATGGTTCAGCGCCACCGTGGCGCCGTTGCGCGCGAACATCGCCACCGTCGCGAGCCCGATGCCCGACGAGGCCCCGGTGACGAGGACGCGCCGTCCGGTGAGATTCGCCCCGATCATGTCCCCTCCATCCGGCCGATCCCGGCCATCGCGGCCTTGAGCGCCAGGAGCTTGCGGTCGCGCTCGCGGAACAGCTCCTCGGGCGGACGCCCGCCCCAGTCGAAGTAGCCGCGCCCCGCCATCACCCCGGTGCGGCCCTCGGCGCAGAGGGCGTCCAGGGTTTCGGAGCGGGTGCGCGGGGGCGGCGGCGCGTAGCTCGCATTGGCCAGCGCCCGCTGGGTCAGCTCCAGCCCGGTGAAGTCGGCCTTGGCGAGGTGGCCGAGGATCGGGATGCGCAGGGACAGGCCGTGGATGATCGCGTCGTCGATGTCCCGCGGCGCGGCGACGCCCGCGTCGAGCAGCCGGAACACCTCGGCGCTGATCGCCTGCTGGATGCGGTTGGCGATGTAGCCGGGGATGAAGCGCTTCAGCACGATCGGCACCTGGCCGAGGCCGCGCACCAGATCGGCCATCGCGGCGACGATGGCCGGATCGGTCCCGGGGCCCGGCACCACGTCGACGAGGTCGACGATGTAGGGCGGCGTGTACCAGTGCAGGATCAGCGCCCGCGCCTGCCGGGCGTCCGGGATCAGCGGGAAGACGTCGAGGTAGCTGGTGTTGCTGGCGAGGATCGTGTCGGCCGGGCAGAGCCGGTCGAGCTCGGCGAAGAGGGCGCGCTTGGCCTCCGGGTTCTCGGTGATCGCCTCGATCACGAGGCCGGCGCCGGCCACGGCGGGTTCGAGCTCCGCCTCGACCCGGACGGCCAGCCCGAGCCTGTCGGCATCCCAGCCCTCCGGGGCGGCGCCGGCCTCCCGCAGGGTCGCGAGCGCGGAGGCCATGAGGGCGGGGATCCGCGCGCGGGTCTCAGGCTGCGTGTCGGTGATCCGCACGGCGTGCCCGTGGAGCGCCAGCACCAGGGCGATGCCGTGCCCCATCAGGCCGCCGCCGACGATCGCGATCTCGGTCATGCGGCGGGCTCTCTCTTTGGGATGGGGACCCGAGGCGCGGGCCGGCTGATGGCGCGCCACTCACGCGATCGCGCGCGTTCAAGGCCCAACAGTCCGGACCTGCCACGCGCCCTCCCTCCCCCCTCTGCGGGGGAGGGTGGCCCCTGCGTCAGCCTCGGTCGGGCCGGGACGAAGTCCCGCAAGAGGGGAACCCGGCTTCTGGACGAGGCGCGGCCGTCATGAAGGGCAATGCCCCATTCTGCACCGGCGCTCCCCTCTCCCGACCCCCTTCGGGGGCCACCCTCCCCCGCAGGGTGGGGCGGGACATGCGCTTGCGACGGCGCAATCATGACCTTGGACGCAAGAGCACCCATTCTGCCCTCACACCGTGGCGATCGGCGTCGTCGGCGAGCCCACCGCCCCGGGCAGGCGCAGGGGCGGCGCGGTGAGCAGGAAGCGGTTCCGGCCATGCGCCCGCAGCCAGTCGGCCAGCGGCGTCAGGTGCCACAGCTCGCCGAGATTGACCCCGAGCTTGAACAGGCAGTGCTCGTGCAGCGGCAGCGTCGCGCAGCAGACGGGGCCGGGCCCGGCCGGATAGGCCTCCACGGCGTAGTTGTCGGCGATCAGCGCGCAGAGCCCGGTGCGGGTGATCCAGTCGAGGAGCGCCAAGTCCCGCCCGTCGAGCCCGGCGCAGAGAGTGTGGACGAGCCTCGGGTCGGGCGCCCCGCCCATGGCGATCAGGCGCTCGGCGAAGCCCGTGTGCAGGCAGACCATGTCGCCCGGCTCCACCACGACGCCGTCGGCCTCCAGGATCCGGGCGAGCTGCTCGTAGCCCACCTTGGTCTTCGCGTCGCCGAGATGGGCGCGCAGGTCGATCATCACGGCCCGGCCCTGCATGCCGGTCTCGGCCAGCCGCTCGATCCCGAGATGCTTCGCCCGAGAGGGCTGGTCGGCCGCCTCGGCGCGCTCCGGCCCGACGATGTCCCGGCCGCCGCGGAAGCCGTTGTAGAAGACCGGCGCCGCGCCCGCCCCGTCCGCGTCGAACAGCGAGCCGACATGGGCGAGGGAATCCCACTGCGTCGAGTATTGCAGGTGGATCAGCGCCCGGTCGTCGCAGATCACGTCGGTGGCGCCGTCGACTTCCTCGCAGACCGGGAAGTTCATGTTCGGCCGGCCGTTGGCGCGCCGGGTCGGGGTGATCTGCGGCGGGTGGCGGCGCGGGTTGAGGACGTTGCCGCCCGGCAGGTCCAGGGGCAGGCTGAGGCAGAAGGTCAGGCCCTCCCGCACCTCGGCGACGCCCTGCAGCACCTTCTCGGGGGTGAGCAGGTTCAGGCGCCCACGCTCGTCGTCGGGGCCGAAATCGCCCCAGGTCGAGCCCTCGGGCCTGCGGGTCCAGCGCAGGCTCATGCGCAGACTCGTGGGGCCAAGCCCCGGCCGGGTACGGGCCCGGACGTGCGTGCGTTCCTCACCGGATGATCCGCCCTTCTTCGAGGCCATCGGGCCCGCATTCGTGCGGTGCCGGGCGCGAGCCTAGGCCCGGGCCGCGGAGCCCGGAAGCCCCGGGCGCGAACGACTCGCCGGAAACGTCACCCGCGGCGCGGCGGCCGCCCCTTGTGATCCGTCGAGCCCCGGCTACAGTCAGTGCCAAGCCCGCGAATAAAAAATTCGGGCGCACAGATTGAGGAAACGCCGATGTCCGAGACCGCGCGTGCCGTCGTCCGGCGCGCCCAGATCCGGCGCATGCTGCCTGCTTTGCTGGCGGCGGGATCGATGCTCACAGGTCCGGCCCGCGCCGCGGACCCGATCAAGATCGGCGTGATCGCCGAGGCGCAGTCCGTGGCCGGGGCCTCGATCCCGCAGGCGGTGCAACTCGCCGCCGACGAGATCAACGCCAAGGGCGGGATCGACGGCCGCCAGATCCAGGTCGTCACCTACGACGACAAGTCCTCGGCCTCCGATGCGGTGCGCGCCTTCCAGCGGGCGGTGTCCGAGGACAAGGTCAACCTCGTCATCGCCAGCTACATCTCCGAGGTCGTGCTGGCGCTGATGCCCTGGGCGGCCCGGCTCAAGACGCCGATGATCACCCCCGGTGCGGCCTCGAACGAGATCAGCGTGAACGTCCACAAGGACTACGCGCGCAACAAGTACACCTTCCACGGCTACCTGACCTCGCACGCCCTGGCGCAGGCGGTGTGCGACTCGGCCAAGGAGGTGCTGGTCGAGAAGCTCAAGGCCAAGACCGCCGCGATCATGAGCGAGGACGCGGCCTGGACCCGGCCGCTGGACGCCGCCTACCAGGAATGCCTGCCGAAATCCGGGCTGAAGGTCGTCGAGCATGTCCGCTTCTCGCCGGACACAGGCGACTTCACGCCGATCTACAACAAGATCGAGGCGGCCAAGCCCGACCTGATCGTCACCGGCATCGCCCATGTCGGCGTGCAGCCGACCGTGCAGTGGCAGAACCAGCAGGTGCCGATCGCCATGACGGGCATCAGCGGGCAGGCGACCTCCTCGACCTTCTGGGCCAACACCAACGGCGGCACGCAGGGCGTGCTGTTCGACAGCGTGGCGCTGCCGGGCGTGGCGCTGACCGAGAAGACGATCCCGTTCTCGGAGGCTTTCACCAAGCGCTTCGGCGGGGCGCCCTCCTACGCGGGCTTCATGGCGTACGACGCCGTCTACTACTCCGCGGAGGCGATCAAGCGGGCGGGCTCCCTGGAGGCCGACAAGCTCGTCGAGGCCCTGGAGAAGACCGACTACGTCGGCACGGTCGGCCACCTGAAGTTCTACGGCAAGGACGAGCCGTTCACGCACTCGATCCAGTACGGGCCCGGCCTGATGACCAGCGTGCTCGGGCAGTGGCAGAACGGCAAGCAGGTGGCGATCTGGCCGGCCGCGACCGCCAACGGGGCCATGATCCTGCCCCCCGCGGTCAAGCCGGCGGTCCAGTAGGTCGGGCGGGGAGAGCGCGGTGATCGGCCTCCAGATCCTCGTCGACGGTTTCGCGATCTCGGCCCTCTACGCGCTCGGCGCGATGGGCTTCACCCTGATCTTCGGGGTCTCGGGCGTCCTCAACCTGACCCACGGCGCCCTGATGGTGATGGCCGCCGTGGCGGCCTGGGCGGCCTCGGCCCTGTTCGGGCTCGGCTCCTACGCGGGGGCGGCGATCGGCGTGCTGTGCGGGCTCGCCGGCGCCCTCGTCACCTACTTCGCCGTCGTGGCGCCGATCGAGCGCAGCCGGGCGATCCCGCGCGAGGAGAAGGAAATCTTCGTGCTCACCGGGACGCTGCTCTGGGGGATCATGATCCAGGAGCTGGTGGCCTACTTCTTCACCGACAACCCGAAGACCGTGCTGCCGCTGATCGAGGGCGTGGTCGAGATCGCGGGCGTCCGCACGCCGAAGAACGAGCTGTTCACGGCGCTGATCTGCTGGGTGGTGATCGCCCTGCTCTGGCTGTTCGTGAACCGGGCGCGGGCCGGCAAGGTCCTGCTCGCCGCCTCCATGAACCCGCGCGGCGTGACGCTGCTCGGCCACGACATGGCGAAGATCTACGTGGCGGTCTGGGCGATCTACGGGCTGCTCGCCGGCATCGCGGGCGTGCTGCTCGGGATGTTCCTGGGGGTGTCCTCGTATTCGGTGGGGCCGCTCACCGCGAGCGCCTTCTCGATCGTGGTGCTGGGGGGGTTGGGCAGCGTCACCGGCTCGCTGATCGCGGCCTACGTGGTCGGGTATCTGGAGACCGCCACCGCCTACCTGATCTCGCCCGCCTACCGGGTGATCCCGGCGCTGCTGCTGC
The DNA here is from genome assembly GCF_038442355.1 of Methylobacterium guangdongense. Classification (NCBI taxonomy): domain Bacteria; kingdom Pseudomonadati; phylum Pseudomonadota; class Alphaproteobacteria; order Hyphomicrobiales; family Methylobacteriaceae; genus Methylobacterium; species Methylobacterium guangdongense. The sequence goes on along the minus strand of NZ_JBBXMX010000015.1, from coordinate 111,888 downwards.
TGGTCGCCGTCATGTACCTGCGCCCGCAGGGCCTGCTGGGGCGGCGGTGATGGTTTTTTTCACACCCAGGGCCTCCAACCCGCGCCCTCATCCTGAGGTGCGGCGAAGTCGCCTCGAAGGAGCCCTCCAGCCGGCCGCGCGATCCCTGGAGGCCTCCTTCGAGGCCGCTGGCGCGGCACCTCAGGATGACGGGAACGGATGGGAGAAACCTCTGCGCCGAACGAGCCGGATCGCTACCGTGTGCGAGGCCCATCCATGAAGCTCCTCACCACCCCCGGCTTCTGGATCGCGGTCCTCGCCGTCCTGGCCGCCGCCACCCTGCCCTGGTGGGTCTCCGGCTACATCCTCGGCCTCCTGACCATCGCCTACTATTTCGGCGTGTTCTCGATGGCCTGGGACCTGCTCTTCGGCTTCGCCGGCGAGGTGAATTTCGGGCCGACCTTCCTGATCGGGCTCGGGGCCTACGGCGCCGGCATCCTCAACAACCGCTACGAATTGCCGATCCCCTATTGCCTCGCGGTGGGGACCGTGCTCGCCGTGGTCGGCGGCCTCGCCCTGGCGCTGCCGGCGCTGAAGGTCCGCGGCCCCTATTTCGGCCTGATCACCTTGGTGGCGGTGCTGCTCCTGCAGAACATGATCGTGGTCTTCTCCGACCTCACCGGCGGCGAGATCGGCCTGACCGTGCCCGACGTCATCTCGATCGACGCCGACACCAACTACTGGCTGGCGCTGGGCTTCATGGCGGTCTCCGGCCTGATCCTCACCGCCATCGCCCGCTCGCCCGCGGGGCTGATCCTCCAGGCCGCCGGCCAGGATCCGGTGGTGACCGGGGCGCTCGGCTTCAACGTCGCCAAGCACAAGCTCGCCGCCTTCGCGGTCAGCGCCGCCTTCTCGGGCCTCGCGGGCGGGCTGGTGGTCTTCTACATGGGCACCGCTTCGGTCGGCACGCTGATCAACACCTCGGTGGGCGTGCAGGTGATCATCGCGGCGGTGCTCGGCGGGCGGCGGACGATCGTGGGCGCGGCGCTCGGCGCCGTGTTCCTGATCGCGGCGGGCGAATTGCTGCGCCCGCTGGGCGGCCTCTCGACCTTCGTGGTCTCGGCGGTGGCGCTCCTCGTGATCCTGTTCGTGCCCTCGGGGCTGCTCGGCCTCGCCTCCTTCAGGAGCGCCCGATGACCGTCGCCGTCGCGCCCCCGCCGGCCGTATCCCCCGTCCTGGCCGAGCCCTGCCTCTCCGTGCGCGGCCTGACCAAGCGCTACGGCGGTCTCGTCGCCGTCAAGAACATCGACCTCGACCTGCGGCCCGGTGAGATCCTGGGCCTGATCGGCCCGAACGGCTCGGGCAAGTCCACCGTGATGAAGCTGATCATGGGGCTGGAGCGCCCGAGCGCCGGCTCGATCCGCCTCGACGGCGCCGAGATCGGCGGGATGCCGGCCCACCGGGTGGCGCGTTCCGGCATCGGCCTCGTGTTCCAGCACGCGCGGCCGCTCCAGCGGCAGACCGTTCTGGAGAACATCAGCCTCGCGCTCCTGCCCGACAGCCTGATCCGATTGGTCGCGGATCCCCACGTCGCGCGGCGCGCGAAGGAAATCGCCGAGCGCGTCGGCCTCGGCGCCGTCGTCGACCGGCGCCCCGGCACCCTGCCCTTCGCGGATCTGCGCCGGCTGGAGCTCGCCAAGGCCATCGCCCGCGATCCCCGGGTGGTGCTGGTCGACGAGCCCTTCGCGGGCCTGACCGGCGGCGAGGTCGCGGCCTTCTCGGAGCTGATCCGGGGGTTTCGCGACGAGGGCAAGGCCGTGCTCCTCGTCGACCACAACGTGAAGAGCGTCTCGGCCCTCGTGGACCGGGTGTTCGCCATGTATCTCGGCGAGCGCATCGCCGAGGGCTCGGCCGAAACCGTCATGGCCGACCCGACCGTGCGCCGGGTCTATCTCGGCGGCAGCATCGAGACGGCGGCCCGGCCGGAAGCCGCGTTCAAGCCGGATTCGCTGCTGACCGTCGAAGGCGTCGACGTGCTCTACGGCAAGGCGCAGGCGCTCCGCGCCGCCTCGATCCACGTCCACGAGGGCGAGTTCGTCTCGGTGGTGGGCCTGAACGGCGCCGGCAAGACCACCCTGTTCAACGCGATCTCGGGCCTCGTGCCGCATGGGGGCACGATCCGGTTCGACGGCCGGGATCTGTCCCGGATGAAGCCCGCCGCCATCGCGCGCGCCGGGATCGTCCAGGTGCCCGAGACCCGCGAGCTGTTCGGTGACCTCAGCGTGCGCGAGAACCTCGACCTCGGCGGTCAGCATTTCCCGAAGGCCGAGAGCGCCAAGCGCCGCGAGGAGCTCTACGAGCTGTTCCCGATCCTCAAGGCCCGCGAGGGCCAGAGCGCCCGGACCCTGTCGGGCGGCGAGCAGCAGATGCTGACCATCGCCCGGGCGCTGATGATGCGCCCGCGCCTGCTGATCCTCGACGAGCCGACTTTGGGCCTCGCCCCGGTGATCCTGGAACTGCTGTCGAAGGCGCTGGAGAAGCTGCGCCAGACCACGCCGATCACGGTGCTGCTCGGCGAGCAGAACGTCACCTTCGCGCTCCCCCACGCCGACCGGGTCTACGTGCTGGAGCAGGCCCGGATCGTCTGGGAAGGGCCGCCCCAGCGCTTCGCCAGCGAGATGGGATCGGCCTATCTGTGAGGGGTGGCGTGATCCGGGTCGATCAAGATCCACGTTCGATTCGGGTTGGAGCGCAGGTCCCCTCTCCCGTGCGGGAGAGGGACAGGGTGAGGGATCAGGTCTGTCCGGAGGCGGCGCGCCAGGGACGCGCGTCGCTGGGTTGCCTGATCCTGAGAGTTCTCGTCCCTCACCCCAACCCTCTCCCGCACGGGAGAGGGGGCGCGTCGCGCCGCGGGTGAAGGCAGTGGGACGGCGGGCAGCCGGCTCGCACAGCTTGGTGCGCTGGCCGGCAGGAAAACCCTAGGGAGCGGACACCATGGACTTCAACCTCTCCCAGTCCCAGACGCACTGGCTGAACCGCGTCCGCGCCTTCATCGCCGCCGAGATCCTGCCGGCCACCGCCGCGGTCGCGGCCGAGCGGACGGAGAGCCGTGCCCCCGCGCCCACCATGGAGCGGCTGAAGGACCGGGCGAAGGCCGAGGGCCTGTGGAACCTGTTCCTGCCGCCCTCGCCCGAGCACGACACCGCCGACTACCGCGGCGCCGGCCTGACCAACCTCGACTACGCGCTCTGCGCCGAAGAGATGGGCCGGGTCGGGATCGCCTCGGAGGTGTTCAACTGCGCGGCGCCCGACACCGGCAACATGGAGGTGCTGCACCGCTACGGCACCGCGGCCCAGAAGGAGCGGTGGCTCAAGCCCCTGATGGCCGGCGAGATCCGCTCGGCCTTCCTGATGACCGAGCCGGAGGTCGCCTCCTCGGACGCCACCAACATCGCGACGGCGATCCGCCGGGACGGCGACCACTACGTCATCGACGGCCGCAAGTGGTGGTCGACCGGCGTCGGCGACCCGCGCTGCCGGATCGCGATCCTGATGGGCAAGACCGACCCGGAGGCGCCCCGCCACCGGCAGCAATCGCAGATCCTGGTGCCGATGGACACGGCCGGAGTCCGCGTCGAGCGCCTGCTCCCGGTCTTCGGCTACGAGGACGCCCCCAAGGGCCACGGCGAGGTGGTGCTGGAGAATGTCCGCGTGCCGGCCGAGAACCTGATCCTCGGCGAGGGGCGCGGCTTCGAGATCGCGCAGGGGCGCCTGGGGCCCGGACGCATCCACCATTGCATGCGCACCATCGGGGTCGCCGAGGTGGCGCTGGAGGCCATGGCGCGGCGCCTCGTCTCCCGCGTCGCCTTCGGCAAGCGGATCTCCGAGCAGTCGGTCTGGGAGCAGCGGGTCGCCGAGGCGCGGATCGACATCGAGATGACCCGCCTCCTCTGCCTGAAGGCCGCCGACATGATGGACAAGGTCGGCAACAAGGGCGCCAAGCTCGAGATCGCCATGATCAAGGTCGCGGCGCCCCGGATCGCCCTGAAGGTGATCGACGACGCCATCCAGGCCCATGGCGGGGCCGGGGTCTCGGAGGATTTCGGGCTCGCCAAGATGTACGCCCATATCCGCACCCTGCGGCTCGCCGACGGGCCCGACGAGGTCCACAACCGCTCGATCGCCCGGCTCGAATTCGGGCGCTACACCAATGCCCGGCCAGGAGCCCCGGAGGCCGAGCGCGCATGAGCGAGCCCGATGTCTTCTCCGGCGTGAAGCCGGTCGAGCCGCGCCACCGGATCGACGAGGCGAAGCTCGCCGCCTGGATGGCGGAGCATGTGCGGGGCTACGCCGGTCCGCTCACCGTGCAGCAGTTCCGCGGCGGCCAGTCGAACCCGACCTACCGGCTCGACACGCCCGCCCAGGCCTACGTGCTCCGGCGAAAACCCTTCGGCCCGCTCCTGCCCTCCGCGCATGCGGTGGACCGCGAGTTCCGGGTGATCGGCGTCCTCTACGGCGAGGGGTTCCCGGTGCCCCGCCCCTTCGCGCTGTGCGAGGACCCGGACGTCATCGGCGCGGCCTTCTACGTGATGGAGGCGGTGGACGGCGCGGTGCACTGGGACGGGGCGCTGCCGGGCCTCGATCCCCATGCCCGCCACCGGCACTATGCCGGCATGATCGCCACGCTGGCGCGCCTGCACGCGATCGACCCGGAGGCGGCGGGGCTCTCCGATTACGGCCGGCCCGGCAACTACTTCGCCCGGCAGGTCGACCGCTGGACCCGCCAGTACCGCGCCGCCGAGGACGGGCGCCTGGAGGCTGTCGAGCGGCTGATCGCGTGGCTGCCCCGTACCCTGCCCGAGCAGCAGGGCGCCTGCGTGGTCCACGGCGATTACCGCCTCGACAACCTGATTTTTTCGACAGATGGCGGCGTCAGCGCCGTGCTCGACTGGGAATTGTCGACGCTGGGCGATCCGCTCGCCGATTTCAGCTACCTGCTGATGCAGTGGGAATTGCCGGCCGACGGGCGCAGCGGCCTCGGCGGGCTCGACCTCCAGACGCTCGGCATTCCCACCCGCGACGAGGCGGTGGCGCTCTACTGCCGGGCGGCGGACCGCAAGGAACTGCCCGACCTCGACTGGTACTTCGCCTACAACCTGTTCCGGCTGGTCGGCATCCTCCAGGGGGTGGCGGCCCGCGCCAAGGCGGGCAACGCCGCGAGCGAGCACGCCGCCGCCATGGCGGCGCGGGTGCCGAAGCTCGCCGCCGCGGCCTGGGGCTTCGCCGAGCGGGCGGGGGCCTGAGCATGGAATTCTCCGGCCGCGTCGTCGCCGTCACGGGGGCCGCCCGGGGCATCGGCCGGGCGCTCGCGGTCGCCGCCAAGGCCCGGGGCGCGACGGTCGTGGCCCTCGACCGGGATGGGGCGGGGGCGGAGGCCGTGGCGGCGGAACTCGGCGGCCGGGCCTTCGCCCTCGACGTGGGCGATGCGGCGGCGGCCGCGGCGGTTCTGGCCCGCATCGAGGCCGGGATCGGCCCGATCGCGCTCTACTGTTCCAATGCCGGCATCCTCGAGCGCGACCCCGATCCGGATCTCGCCACCTCGGCCGACCCGGAGAGCTGGGCGCGGGCCTTCGCGGTGAACGTGATGGGCCATGTCCACGCGGCGCGGGTGCTGGTTCCGCTCTGGCGGGCCCGGGGCGGGGGCGCGTTCCTCGGCACGGTCTCGGCGGCGGGGCTGCTCAGCCAGATCGGCAGCGCCACCTACGGCGCGACCAAGCACGCGGCGCTCGCCTTCCTGGAGCATCTCGCCATCGCCCATGCCGAGGACGGGATCCGGGTCGCGGCCCTGTGCCCGCAGGGCGTCGACACCGCCATGCTGGGGGAAGCCAGCGCCGCGTCGCGCGACGGCGTGCTGGCGCCGGAGGCCGTGGCCGAGGCCGCGTTCGACGGGCTGGCGTCGGGGCGCTTCCTGATCCTGCCGCACCCGCAGGTGGCCGAATACGCCCGCCGCCGGGCCGAGGACCCCGAGCGCTGGCTCGCCGGCATGGCGCGCCTGCGCCGGTCGATGCGGGTGGGGGGGTGAGGATGGGCGGCGTCCGGCGAGATCGTCGACGGCCGGATGGGGCGCTGGTCCCCTCTCCCGTGCGGGAGAGGGACAGGGTGAGGGATCAGGTCTTTCCGGACAGCGCGCACCCCTCACCCCAACCCTCTCCCGCACGGGAGAGGGGGCGCGTCGCGACTTTCATATCCCGTGGAACGAGGATCGAAGCCGTTCGCCGCTTCATCCAGCACAGAGCTGTGCCATGTCCCTGTTCGACCTGACCGGCAAGATCGCCCTTATCACCGGCTCGTCCCGGGGCATCGGGCGGGCGATCGCCCTGCGGATGGCCGAGCACGGCGCGCGGGTGGTGATCTCCTCGCGCAAGCGCGAGGCCTGCGCGGCGGTCGTGGCCGAGATCGAGGCCGCCCACGGCGCCGGCCGCGCCGTGGCGATCCCGGCCAGCATCTCGGTGAAGGCGGAGCTGCAACACCTCGTCGCCGAGACCGAGAGTCGGCTCGGCCCGGTGGACGTGCTGGTCTGCAACGCCGCCAGCAACCCCTATTACGGGCCGCTCGCCGACATCACCGACGCGCAGTTCCGAAAGATCCTCGACAACAACGTCCTGTCGAACCACTGGCTGATCCAGAGGGTCGCCCCCGGGATGGTCGAGCGGCGGGACGGGGCGATCGTCATCGTCTCGTCGATCGGGGCGCTCAAGGGCTCGCCGGTGATCGGCGCCTACAACGTCTCGAAGGCCGCCGACCTCCAGCTCGCCCGCAACTACGCGGTGGAGTACGGCCCGGCCAACGTGCGGGTGAACTGCCTCTGCCCGGGCCTGATCCGCACCGATTTCGCCCGGGCCCTGTGGGAGGATCCCGAGATGCTCGCCGCCACCACGGGGGCCGCGCCCTTACGCCGGATCGGCGAGCCCGACGAGATCGCGGGCGCCGCCGTGTTCCTCGCCTCCGCGGCCGGCCGGTTCGTCACCGGCCAGGCGCTCGTCATCGACGGCGGGGTGACGATCGCCCGATGAGTCCCGATCCCCGCATCCCCGCCGGCTGGCCGGCCCTGCCCTTCCGCGAGGCCGAGGCGCGGCTCACCGCCCCGGGCGGGCCCTTCGCGATCACGACGATCGACATCCGGGGCGTGCCGACCCGGATCTGGGAGACGGCGCCGCCGACCCTGCGCGACCTGTTCCGGATCGCCCGCGGCCACGGGGACAAGCCCTTCGTGGTCTATCAGGACGAGCGCGTGACCTTCACGGGCTTCGCCCGGGCGGCGACCGCCCTGGCGCAGGCGCTGGTGGCGTCCGGCGTGCGCAAGGGCGACCGCGTCGCCATCGCGATGCGCAACCTGCCCGAATGGCCGGTCGGCTATTTCGGCGCCCTGCTCGCAGGCGCCATCGCGACGCCGCTCAACGCGTGGTGGACCGGGCCCGAACTCGCCTACGGGCTGCAGCATTCCGGCGCGCGGGTGCTGATCGCCGACGGCGAGCGCTTCGCCCGGCTCGCCCCGCACCTGTCCGAATGTCCGGCCCTGGAGCGGGTCTTCACCACCCGGATGGAGCCCGATCCCCGGGCGACGCCGCTCGCCGACATCGTCGGGGGGGTCCAGGACTGGGGCGCCCTCCCCGATCGCCCCCTGCCCGACATCGCCCTCGACCCGGAGGACGACGCGACCCTGTTCTACACCTCGGGCACCACGGGCAAGCCGAAGGGAGCCGTCGGCACCCATCGGGCGGCCGCCACCACGGTGATGGCCTATCCCTATTCGGCCTCGCGCAGCGCCCTGCGCCGGGGCGAGGCGCCGCCGAAGCCCGACCCGGCCGCGCCGCAGCGGGTGGCGCTGCTGGTCATCCCGCTGTTCCACGTCACCGGCTGCCACGCTAGCCTGGGGGCGGCCCTCTACGGCGGGCACCGGCTGGTGATGATGCACCGCTGGGACGCGCACGCGGCCCTCGACCTGATCGAGCGGGAGGGCTGCACCAGCGCGGGCGGCGTGCCGACCATCGCGTGGCAGCTCGCCACGGCGGCCCGGGAGGCCGGGCGGACGCTGCCGAGCCTCGATGCCGTCACCTATGGCGGCGCCCCCGCGGCCGGCGACCTCGTGCGGACGCTGGGCGAGGCCCTGCCCGGGGTCGTGCCCGGCACCGGCTGGGGCATGACCGAGACCTCCGCGACCTTCACCCACCATCAGGGTGAGGATTACTGGGCGCATCCCGATTCCTGCGGGCCGCCGCTCCCGGTCTGCGAGGTGCGGATCCGCGATCCTTTCGGGCAGGATCTGGCCCCGGGGAGCGTCGGCGAGCTCTGCGTGAAGGGGCCGAACATCGTCCGCGGCTACTGGGACGATCCCGAGGCGACCGCCGAAATCCTGTCGGAGGGCTGGCTGCGCACCGGCGACCTCGCCCGGGTGGACGAGGAGGGCTTCCTGACCATCGTCGACCGGATCAAGGACATGCTGATCCGCGGCGGCGAGAACATCTATTGCTGCGAGGTCGAGAACGTCCTCTACGCGCATCCCGACGTGATCGACGCCGTCGTGCTGCCGGTGCCGCACCCGACGCTGGGCGAGGAGCCCGGCGCCATCGTGGCGCTGGAAGAGGGGGCCGAGACCAGCCCGGAGGCGATCCGGGCCTTCGCGGCGGAGCGGCTGGCGGCCTTCAAGGTGCCGGTGCGGATCGTGATCTGGGACGGGCTCCTGCCCCGCAACCCCGCGGGGAAGGTCCTGCGCGCGCCGCTGCGGTCGGTGTTCGCGCCGGCTCCGGATCAGAACGGCTCGCCGTCGTCCGGCCGGTAGACGCGCAGCGCCCGGCCATCGGGGAACAGCACCGTCCGGCGGCGCACCACGAGGTAGCCCGCGGCCTCGGCGCTGCTCAGGCGGTCGAAGCGCTCGTCGGCGTAGCCGGGGCCGTAGCCCGGGCCGTACCCGTAGGGTCGGCCGTAGGGCCGGAAGCGCATGGAGCCCTCCGGCGGCGGAGGCGGCGCCAGGGCGATGCGCGGGCCGGCGATCCGCGCCGCCGCCGCGGCACTGCGCGACCGACGGGCCGAGTCGGCGAGCCGCTTCGACGGCGCGCGATGTTCCGCGGTCCGGGCCGGGGCAGGGCGCGCGGCGGTCTTGCGGGTCGCCCTCCGGGTGTCGCTGCGGGCGGCGCGGGTGGGCCGGGCCTCCGCGGCGGCGGCGGGCATCGACGAGGCGGCCGGGGAAGCGGCCTGTGACGCGGGCTGTGACGCGGCCGGCGCGGGGGCTGCCGCCTTCCGGTCCGGCGCCTCGGCGGCGGGCTTGTGGATCGGCGGGTCCGTCCAGGTCGTGCCCGCGGTGGGCTCGGCCCCGGCGCCGCCGACGCCGAGCAGCAGGACGAGGGCGGCGAGGGTCGTTCGTGCACCGTGCGGCATGGTGCTCTCCTGGGGTCGCGGCGCAGGGGTCGGCCCGCGAGGCGGCGCAACATTAAAGCGAACCGCACGCCAGGGGAATTCCATCGGTCCCGATCCCTGGGGGTGTCGCGTACAGTTTTGCACGTTCGACGCACCGATTCCGCCCTGCGGAACCCGGGGCGTCCCGCGCGGTTGCCCCGCCATGTCGACCCCCGCCGATGCGTCACCCGGATCCCCGCCCGGCCTCCGGGTGAGCGTCGATCTCAACCTGTGCCAGGCCTACGCCCAGTGCTGCTACGCGGCGCCGCGGCATTTCCGAATCGAGGGGCACGAGGCCCTGTTCTACGACCCGGCCCCCGCCGCCGAGGATCGGGACGCCATCGAGCGGGCGCGCGTCGCCTGCCCGGTTCAGGCGATCCGGGTGCAGGATCCGGGGCGGGGCGCCTGATGGCGGGGACCGAATGCGCGGTCGTGGTCGGGGCCGGCCTCGCGGGCCTGCGCGGCGCCGAAGCCCTGCGGGAAGCGGGCTTCTCCGGATCGCTGACGATCGTCGGGGCCGAGCCCCACCTCCCCTACGACCGCCCGCCCCTGTCCAAGCACGTCCTCACCGGCGCGATCCACCCGCACGCCACCACCCTGCCGCACGGCCTCGATGCGGATGTGGACTGGCAGCTCGGCACCCCGGCCGCCGGGCTCGACCGGCAGGCCGGCACGGTGCGGCTCGCGGATGGGCGCACCCTGCCCTACGACCGCCTGCTGATCGCCACCGGCACCCGGTCCCGGCCCTGGCCGAACCCGCACGAGGGGCGGCTCGCCGGCGTCTTCACCCTGCGCGGGCGGGACGACGCCGCCGCGCTGCGGCAGGCGCTCGCCGCCGGCCCGCGGCGCGTCCTCGTGATCGGCGGCGGCTTCATCGGCTGCGAGGTCGCGAGCCTGTGCCGGCAACTCGGCCTGCTCGTGACCCTGGTGGAGCCCGGGCCGACCCCGCTGGCCCGGATCCTCGGCCGCACGATCGGCGCGTTCATCGGGGCGATCCATGAGGGCCACGGGGTCGAGTTGCGCTGCGGCAGCGAGGTCGAGTGGCTGGAGGGCGAAGGCGGCCGGCTGGTCCGCGCCCATTGCGTCGACGGCAGCCGCATCGAGGCCGACATCGCGGTGATCGCGCTGGGGGCCGTGCGCAACACCGAGTGGCTCGACGGGGCCGGCCTGTCGGCGGATCCGGGCGGCGTCGATTGCGACGGCGCCGGCTTCGTGCTCGACGCGGAGGGCCACCCCGATCCGCGGATCGCGGCGGCGGGCGACGTCGCGCGCTTCCCCCACCCGCTCTACGACGGGCGGCGCGTCGCCCTGGAGCACTGGAGCCACGCCGTGGCGCAGGCCGCCCATGCGGGGCGCCTGCTGGCCGGAGCGCCGCCCGACGCGGCCTACGGCGCCCTGCCGACCTTCTGGTCGACGCAAGGGAATCTCGTGGTGAAATCGGCCGGCCTGACCGAGGGGGCCGACGCGGTGGCGATCACCCAGGGCGATCCGGCCTCGGGCCGCTTCATCGCCCTCTACGGCCGCGCCGGGCGCTGCATCGCGGCCGTCTCGGTGGATTCCGCCCGCTGGCTGCCCGCCCATGCCGAGCTGGTCGCCACCGGCGCCCCCTTCCCGCCGGAGGGGACCGCCACCGACCGGCCGAAGGGCGTCGAGATCTTCGAGCCGGGCTTTTCCTGAGGTCACCCCATGCCCGATTCCAGCCTCCTCGATCAGGTCAAGGATTTCGCCAACCGGCCGAACCCCTACCCGGTCTACGCCAAGCTGCGGCAGAACCCGGTCTCGCGCCAGGACGACGGCACCGAGGCGGGCACCTGGGTAGCGGCGACCCACGGCACCATCACGCGCCTGCTGCAGGACCCCCGGGTGAGTTCCGACACCCTGCCCCCGGCCGACCGCCCGCGCACCGGCAACCCGCTCACCGACCTGATCGTGAAGCCGCTCAAGGACTGGATGATGGACCGCCACCGGGTCTTCATCTTCCGCGACCCGCCCGCCCACGACGCCCTGCGCTCGGCCGTGATGCACCAGTTCTCCCGCGAGCGCGTCCAGGCGATGCGCGCCCGGTCGGACAAGCTGGTGGCCGACCTGCTCGACGAGAAGTGCGGCGCCCGGGAGATCGACGCCGTCGACGACCTCGCCTACCCGCTGCCCGTGACGGTGATCTGCGAGTTGTTCGGCGTGCCCCGGGAGGACGAGCCGAAGTTCCACGGCTGGGCGACGCAGCTCGCCACCGCGCTCGAACCCGACAGCCTGTCCGATCCCGAGATCCGCGCCAAGAACAGCCGGACCTTCGACGCGATCGGCGGCTACATGGGCGACCTGATCAAGGAGAAGCGCAAGCACCCGCAGGACGACATGCTCTCGGGGCTGGCCAACCACGCCACCCCGGCGGGGGTGAAGATGGGCGATTTCGACCTGATCGCCACCTCGATCCTGATGCTGGTGGCCGGCCACGAGACCACCGTGAACCTGATCACCAACGGCCTGCTCACCCTGCTGCGCCATCCCGACGAGCTGGAGCGCCTGCGCCAGGACCCGATGCGCGCGCCGCGGCTGATCGAGGAATTGCTGCGCTACGAGCCGCCGGTGCAGTTCCGGACGCGCCGGACGCTGTCGCCTATCGACATCGCGGGTGTGACGATCCCGGAGGGCGCCGATCTCGTGCTGCTGCTCGCCGCCGGCAACCGCGACGAAGCCGTGTTCCCCGACCCCGACCGGTTCGACCCGGACCGGACCGGCACCCGCCATCTCGGCTTCGGCGGCAGCCTGCACTATTGCGTCGGCGCGCCGCTCGCCCGGTTCGAGGCCGAGGCGGCGCTCACCGCCCTCGCCCGCCGGCTCAAGGCGCCGCGCCTGATCGAAGATCCGCCGCCCTATCGGGACGGCGCGGCGTTGCGCGGGCCGGAGCATCTGCGGGTGGCGATCGACGGGATCGCGTGAGGGGCGCCGGGTCGCTTCAGGCTTCGGCGCGGCTCAAACCGTGATCTCCACCGGAATCCCGTCCGGCATCGCGACGACCGCCCCTAGAAGCCGGCCCCGGCGCGGGATCGGCTGATTCGAAGCGTCTCCGGTCCGGTCCGCGCTGTCCACCACCCTCGGGTTGAGAGGCCCTCAGGCGGCCTTGACGGCGGCCAGGAAGGTCGAGACCTCCTGCCCGAGGCTCTCCGAGTAGCGGGCCAGCTCCTGCGCGGCGCTCAGCACCTGCCCCGACGCCGCCCCGGTATCGCCGGCGGCCTTGTGCACGTCGGCGATGTCGGCGCTCACGGCTTGCGTGCCCTGGGCGGCCTGCGAGACGTTGCGGACGATCTCGCTGGTCGCCGCCCCCTGCTCCTCCATGGCGGCGGCCACGCTCAGCGCGACCGTGCGCATCTCGTCGATCGTGCCGCCGATCGCCCGCATGGAATCGACCGCGTGCCGCGTCTCGCCCTGGATCGCCGCGATCTGGCCGGCGATCGTCTCGGTGGCCTTGGCGGTCTGGCTGGCCAGCGCCTTCACCTCGCCCGCCACCACGGCGAACCCCTTGCCGGCCTCGCCGGCCCGGGCCGCCTCGATGGTGGCGTTGAGGGCGAGGAGGTTGGTCTGCCCGGCGATGCCCGCGATCAGCCCCATCACCTCGCTGATCTGTTCCGTCCCCCGGGACAGGACCTGCATCAGCTCGTTGGTCCGGGCGACGTCGGTGCTGGCCCGGTCGGCCATCAGAGACGACTGGGCGACGCGGGCCGCGATCTCCTGGATCGAGGCCGACATCTCCTCGCTGGCGGCCGCCACGGTCTGAACGTTGCTCGACGTCTGCTCCGAGGTCGCGCTCACGCGCACCGACTGCTCGGTGGTGCGGGCGGCGGTGCGCGTCATCTCCCGGGCGGTGGCCTCCATCTCCACCGCGGCCGAGGACAGGCCCTGCGTCAGGGCGCTCACCTGCGCGTCGAACCGGGCGGTCACCGCGTCCAGCACCTCCGCCCGGCGCATCTTGGCGTCGCTCTCCGCGACGGCCGCCGCGTCGGCCGCGCGCTTGGCGATCAGCGCGTCCTTGAACACCTGCACGGCGCGGGCCATCGCGCCGACCTCGTCGCCGCGGTCCTGGTCCGCGACCGGGACCGCGAGGTCGCCCTCCGCGAGGCCGCGCATCGCGGCGGTGAGCCGGGTGATCGGGCGCGACAGGCTGTGGCCGATGAGCAGGAGCAGCGCCACGACCGGCAGCGCGAGGCCGGCGGACCAGAGCGCGATCGTGGTCCCGCGGGCGCGCACGGCCGCGTAGACGTCGTCGCGGTAGAGGCCCGTGGCGATGATCCAGCCCCAGGGCTTGAACAGCTGCACGCTGGCGATCTTCTCGACCGGCTCGGTCCCGCCCGGGCGCGGCTTCATGTAGTTCACGATGCCCGAGCCGTCGCGCAGGGCGGTCTCGACCATCTCGGCGAAGTAGCGCTTGCCGCCGGGCACGTCGGTCTGGTCGAGGACCTGCTTGCCGACGTTCTTGGCGTTGAAGGCGTTGGCGATCAGCTTGCCGTCGGCGGAGAGGACGAAGAAGTAATCCTCCTTGCCGAAGCGCAGGGCGCTGATCGCCGTGAGCGCCGCCTGCTGGGCCGCCTCGGTGGACATCTGGCCAGACTTGGCCAGCGCCTCGTAGTGGACGACCAGGCTCTGGGCCGCCTCGGAGAGCCGACGCGTCATGAGCTCGCGATCCTCGAGGGCCGAGGACCGGATGTCGAGGAAGCTGAGGGTGCTGAGGGCGCCCACGGCGACGACCACCAGGGCCATCACCGCCGCGAGCTTGTGGCGCAGCTTGAGGTTCGCGAGGCTCCGCCGCGGCGCGCTGCGGCCGGCGGACGTCTGGTCAGTCTGCGTGGAGGTCATTCCGAGCACCGAAACGAGGACGGCGACGGCCGTCGAGATGCCCGCATCGGGACGGGACGGACCGCCGATTCGCTGGGCGGAGTGAAGCTCGGCTATTCAGGTTAGTAAATGGCAAACATTGGTGCGGGCCTCCGGCGGATGAAGGTCGTATGAGGGTGCTTCGATCCGTCGATCCGGTTTGGCTCAATGTAAACTGAGGATCCCAAGGCCCTAATCTAGATTAAATATCAAGTTCTAGTCGTCGTAAGCTGGCCGTCGGGGCAGGCACTCGATGACCAGAAATGAGGCTGCGTTTCATGCCTCGACTGGTCGCACGGCCACCGGGAGCGGCTCCGAGCCTTCGCGCCGCTGAACGGCATCCTGCGGCGGGGATCGCTCACACGGATCCGCCACCCTCGATCCGGTAGTCGATCGGCTTGAAGCTGCCGTTGTTCGATTGCAGCGCCGAGCAGGCGGTCAGGCCGATGATCAGGTCGGTTTCGGCCACGAACACGATCCGGTCGCCGGCCCGGCTGAGCGGCGGCTCGACGGTGAGCGCCCCGGTGGTGCCGTCGATCGGCACGTTCATGAAGCAGTTGAACGCCACCGGGATCGCGTCCGGCGCGATGCCGTAGGGGGCCAGCGCGGCCGCGAGATTGCCGAAGCAGCCGCGATGCGGGTCGGTGTCGCCGTAGATGATCCGGAACGTGTCGGCCGAGCACGGGGTCAGCAGGAAGTCGTGCCGCCCCACCGTGTCCTCGACGATGCGCAGCAGCACGTTCGAGCGGTTCGAGTAGAGCGGATCGCCGGTGGTGAGATAGATCCGGCTGGCATAGTCGAGGGTCCGGCCGGACGAGATCACCTCGCCCGTGTCGTGGCGGTTGTAGGCCACGAGATCGGCCACCTGCTCGCCGGTCGGGTCGATCACCGTGAGGCGCTGGCCCCGGTCCAGGGTGAAGGCGACGCCCGAGCGCGGCGCGATCCGCTGCACCGCGGCCTGTTCCATGCTGGCTCCGCTCACGCCGTCATCTCCCTCGCACCCGCGCCAAGTGCCCGCCTCAGGCTCCGGTTCCCGGCAGGGACCGGTCGAGCGGCAGGGACCGGTCGAGCGGCAGGGCCGGCGGATGCCAGGCCGGGTCGGGTGTTCCGGCGTCCGGCTTCTGCTCCGGGCGGGCCTGGAGGGGGCAGCGCCAGTCCGGCCCGACCACGCGGCCGCTGTACTGGCGCGCCTCCGAGGTATCGCCGTGGCGCGCCAGCATCGGGTTCGCGCTGCCGGCGAGGGCCTCGTCGCGCTCAAGGATCGAGGCGCGCAGCTTCTCGTAGCGGCCCTCGGCGCGCAGCCGCTCGAACTGCGCGTGCAGGTTGAAGACCAGCACCGGGGAGGAGAAGCGCCGCGCCGGGCGGCTCGCATTCGGATGGAGGCCGACCACGAAGAACGCCTCGCCGCCGAAGCTCAGGGAGAAATGCGGGTTGTCGGGATCGTCGGCCACCCGGGTGTCGTGCGGCTGGCCGAGCCACGCGTCCTTGTCGGTGAGCGATTGCGCCCGCGCCCAGAGGTTCTGCTCGAACCCCTCCTCCGAGAGGCCGCCGGGGCCCTCGAACACCACCGCGAAGCTCTGGAACAGATCCGGCTGCACCCGGTAGCGCGCCACGAAGGCGAGCAGGGCCGGGTAGATCCGCATGTCGTCCCAGCCCGAGGTGATGTCCCGGGCGACCACGATGGTCATCTTCCCGCGCGACAGCGCCGACTTGGCGCCGACGCAGGGGAACGGCGGGTTGCGGATGAAATCGCGGAAGGCCTCGGCACGGGGGTGCTCTCGGTCGTCGCGGGGAAACTGCATGCGGTCCGTGCCCGTATTCTGCGCACGGCTGCCACACGCGGGGGCAGCTTCGGTGCGGGACTCCGGCAACCCGATCATCCGGGCTCTGTTCCGCGCTGCGACAGGTCGTCCACAGAATGACGCGCGTCGCTGGATGTTCACATAAGCATTGAGCTGAGCCGGTCGGATTTTCGGTCAGATATTTCCGCCGAACAAACCTATGTTATGCGCGGTCAAAACATATGTTAATCCGATCGGCGGGACGTTGGATTGCGTGGACTGCCGGCATGATTTGGGCCGACAGCTCAAAAAACCGTGTCAGCTGCGCCCCGATGCCCGCGCCTGGCGGTGCGCCGACGCCGCGTTCCCGAAGGCTTCGAACAGCGCCCGGTTGATCGGATTGGTCGCCGGATCGTGCTCGGCATGCCACTGCACCCCGAGGGCGAAGCCCGCCGCGTCGCGGATCCGGATCGCCTCGATCGTCTCGTCCTCGGCCACGCCCTCGATCACCACCCGCCCGCCGGGCTCCAGGATGCCCTGGCCGTGGAGCGAATTCACCCGGATCGTCTCGCGCTCCAGAAGCCGCGCGAAGGCGCCGCCTTGGGTCAGGCGCACGTCGTGGCGGTCGGCGAAGATCACCTCCAGATCCGGATGGATCTCGCCGTTCTCCAGGCGCGGCATCCGGTGGTTAAGGCGGCCGGGGAGGTTGCGGATCTCCGGGTGCAGGCTGCCGCCGAAGGCGACGTTCATCTCCTGGAAGCCGCGGCAGATGCCGAACAGCGGCACGCCCCGGGCCACGCAGGCCTCGATCAGGGGCAGCGCCACGGCATCGCGGGCCTCGTCGTAGGGCTCGTGCGCCGGGCCGGGCTCGGCCCCGAACCGGGTCGGGTGGACATTGGCGCGGCCGCCCGTGAGCAGGATCCCGTCCACCGTGTCGAGGAGATCGCCGAGATCGGTGATCGCCGGGGCGGCGGCGAACATCAGCGGCAGGGCGCCCGCCACATGGGCCAGGGCGCGCATGTTGTTCTCGCCGACGATCTGGGCCGGGAACCGGTTGTCGAGCAGGCGCGCATTGCCGATGACGCCGATCACGGGTCTCGCCATCGTCTCGGGGGCTCCTCAGTTGAGATCCGGCGGGCTGTGGCCCGCAGCAGGGTCTATGGCCCAGGCAAGGGCGGCGCCAGTCCTACGTGGCTTACCGCACCAAGGGAGCCCCGATCCTGGTTTCGAAAGGTCAAGACCTTTCGCGGGTCCAGGGCAGAGCCCTGGACGAACGATCTTCAGGGCTCTGCCCTGAACACCCGCCCAAGGGCTCGCCCTTGGGGAACCCCAAATTCTCGATCAGACATACCCTCACGATGTGATCTGCATGTCTGATGGGCTCTCAGGCACGAGGCCCATAGCTTGCGCCTCCGCGCACAATGCCTCCGCCACCTTCTCGGGGGCCTCCTCGTGGGCGAGGTGGCCGAGGCCGCGGATCAGCGCCACCCGGGCATCGGGCAGGCGGTCGCGCACCGCGAAGGCGGTGTCGGGCCGGATCGCCCGGTCGTCGCCGCCGACGATCAGGAGGGTGCGGGTCGTCAGACCCGGCAGGGCCCGGTGCAGGCTCTCGAGGTCCCAGTTCGCCATCATGCCGAGCGCCCCGCGGACATGGCCGGACCGGGCGAAGAGCCGCCGGTAGAGCTCGACCCCCTGCGGATCGAGGCGCGAGCCCGTCCCCTCGATCAGCCGCTTGGCCGCCGCGCGGTCGGCCGTCCAGGCGAAGATCTTCGGGGTGAACGGGTTCAGGAACAGCATCCGCGCCATGCTGGGGAACAGCAGGCTCGCCGCCCCCGGCAGGGGCGCCAGGGCGCCGTTGAAGGCCGCGAGCAGCCGGGGCGCGATGGTGCCGTCGAGGCACATCCGCGCCAGCACGGCCGCGCCCGCGGAATGGCCGGCGGCGAGCACCGGCGGCCGGCCCAGCGCCGCCACCAGCCCCGCCACCGCCCGCGCCATGCCGGGCAGCGACAGCTCGGAATCCGGCAGCGGATCCGTGAAGCCGTGGCCCGGCAGGTCCGGCGCGGTGACGTGGAACTTCGTGGCCAGCAGCGGCGCCAGCCCGCGCCACGAATGGGTCGCCGCCCCGGTCCCGTGCAGCAGCAGCAGCTCCGGCGCGTCGGGCCGGCCGAACTCCTGCACGTGCCAGCGCAGGCCCGCCGCCTCGACGAAGCGGCTCTCCGCCCGGTGCGGCCAGTCCCGACCGTCGCGGTCCCAGTCCGGCCGGTCGGCGTCAAAGGGATTCAGCACGCCCGCATCTCCCGCACTGCATCAAAGCACATCGTCCCTGGCCGGCTGCGTGCGCTATCGTGCAGCCGCGGAAGTATTTCGTAAACCATTGATTTTCCATGCGGTCGCCGCATGCCACGGCTGATCGGAACGCGTTTGTTGCGCTGCGGTAGAATCAGCATATTCCGATTGCGCAAGAACAACAGACACCCCCAACTGCGGAGCAGGCCATGATCCTCTTCACCTCCTCGACCCAGAACATCGCGGCCCCGGCTGCCGGCGGCTGGAGCCTCCGCGCCATCGTCCGCGACATGCTGAACGCGTGGCTCGCCCACCACCAGCGCGTGGCCGATATCGGCGGCGCCGGCCACCTCTGAGCCACAGGGCTGCGGCGCTCAGAGCGCCGCCCGCACCGCCGCGCTGAGCTGTCCGGCCTCAGTGCGCGGCAGTTTGAGATAGCGGGCGCCCATCGCGTCCGCGACCGCCCGGGCCTCCTCGCCCCGGCTCCCGGTATCGACCACGAGGGCCGGCAGACCGGCTTCCCGCAAGGCCCGGGCCGCCTGCAGGGCCTCCGCGCCGGCCCGGGCCCGGCCGCCCTCCCCCGAGCGCGCGACATTGGCGCGCCCGTCGGTCAGCAGCACGATCGCCGGCCGGCTGCCGCCCCGGCGCACCCCCAGCGCCACCGCGACCGCGGCGTCGATCCCCGCCGCCAGCGGCGTCCCGCCCCCACCCGGCAACCCGGAGAGTCCGCGCTTGGCCCGGGTGAGCGAGCGCGTCGGCGGCAGGACCAGCTCGGCGCCCGTGCCGCGGAACGCCACCAGCGCCACCCGGTCGCGCCGGACATAGGCCTCCGCCAGCAGCAGCTCGACCGCGCCCTTGGCTTCGGCCAGCCGTTCCAGGGCGGCCGAGCCCGAGGCATCGACGCAGAACACCGTGGTGGTCTCGGTCCGCTGCCGCAGGATCCGGATCCGCAGGTCGTCGCGCCGGACCACGATGCGGCGCGTCTCTCCCTCTCTTTGGCGGATCGCCTGCCAGGGTGCCGCCGCCCGCAGGGTGCCGAGCAGATCGAGGCGCCCCCGCCGCGGGTCGCCGCGCCGGCTGCCGATCGGCCGCCCGGTCCGGGACGCCGCCGCCTGACCGACCCGCCCCGCCTTCGCGGCCGTGAGCCGTGGCCCGCCCGCCAGCAACTGATCGAGCAGGTTCGCCGGGATCGCCGCCCGCACCGCCTCCAGCACGACCTCCTCGGGCGTGTCCGCGGCGGTGGGTTCCGACGTCGCGTCCGGTGGGGGCTCCGCGCGCGGCTCCTCCGGCGGCGCCTGATGTTCGGAAGCCGGCTCCTCCGGGGCGGGCAGGCGCGTGGCGCGGGGCGCCAGGACGAGACGCGCGGCCGTGACGATATCCTGTCGGCCGATCGGCCTGTCCCCCGCGAGCCTGCGCGCCACCCGCGCCGCCAGGATCGGCCCGCGCAGCGACGCGACGCCGAAGGCCTCCGCCAGGGCGCAGAGGTCGCCGACCGGATCGGGCACGTCGGCGCCGGGCTCGGGATCCGGGGGCTCGGCCCGCATCTCCGCGAGGCCGATCCCGCTCAGGTCGATCCGGAAGGCGAGGCGGTCGGCCAGGGTCTCGGCGACGGTCTCGTCGCCCTCACCCTCGTCGAGGAGGATCAGGCCGAACCGGGCGGGCCGGTCCGAGGCGGTGCCGGTGTCGAGGGCGGCCGCGAGGCGCGAGGCGGTGCCGGGGGGCAGGCGCTCGGCCATGGGCACGACGACGATCCCCCCATGGGCCTGCGCCAGCAGGCCGGCCCGGGCGATCGCGCGGCCCGCCGCCAGGGTGGCGGCGAGGTCGAGCCCGCCGAGCAGGGCGTCGTCGCCGATGTTGGGCGGCAGGCGGCGCCAGGGTGTTTCGGGGGGAAGCGCGGCGCGTAAGATGTCGAGCCAGCGCTCGCGGACCGGGCCGGGCGGGGCGCGGACCACGGCGCCGAAGGCGAGCGGGTCGGCGGCGAGCAGAAGGGCGGCATGCCGGGCATCGGCCCAAAGGCTGGGCACGCTCCCTCCCCCCTCTGCGGGGGAAGGTGGGCCGGCCGTCAGGCCGGGTCGGGTCGGGACGAAGTCCCGCAAGGGGGGACCCCGGCTTCCGGAAGGGACGCGACTGGCATGAAGGGGAGTACCCGTTCCTGCACCGTCGCTCCCCCCTTGCGGGACTTCGTCCCGACCCGACCCGCTTCGCGGGCCACCCTCCCCCGCAGAGGAAGGAGGGAGAGGTGGCGCGCCTATCACGCAAAAACCTCCGCCAGCGCCCGCTCCACCCGGGCGGTGGAGCCGGATTCGTCGAGCGGATTGCGGCGCAGCCGGTGGCGCAGGGCGGCCGGGGCGATGCGGCGGAGGTGATCGTCGGTGACCGTCCCGGCGCCGTCGAGGGCGGCGAGCGCCCGGGCGGTGCGCATCAGGGTCAGCTCGCCGCGCAGGCCATCCGTCCCCAGCGCGAGGCA
The DNA here is from genome assembly GCF_038442355.1 of Methylobacterium guangdongense. Lineage (NCBI taxonomy): Bacteria > Pseudomonadati > Pseudomonadota > Alphaproteobacteria > Hyphomicrobiales > Methylobacteriaceae > Methylobacterium > Methylobacterium guangdongense. Next base: position 91,053 of record NZ_JBBXMX010000015.1, on the reverse strand, counting down.
GAGCCGCGCCGCCCGCTCCAGGGCGGCATCCGGCACGGCCACGGACGGCAGACGCTCCCGCGCCAGCAGGATCTTTTTCTGGATCTTCCGCTCGTCCCCCGCGCGCGCCGCGCAGAACCCCTCCGGATCGCGCTCATAGGCGTCGCGGGCGCGCACCACCGCGATGCGGGTCGGGATGTCCTTCGGGGTCGCGACCTCGCAGGCCAGCCCGAACCGGTCGAGGAGCTGCGGGCGCAACTCCCCCTCCTCCGGGTTGCCGGAGCCGACCAGCACGAACCGCGCCGGGTGGCGCAGCGACAGCCCCTCCCGCTCGACGGTGTTGATCCCGGAGGCCGCCACGTCGAGCAGCAGGTCCACGAGGTGGTCCTCCAGCAGGTTCACCTCGTCGATGTAGAGGAAGCCGCGGTTGGCCCGGGCGAGCAGCCCCGGCTCGAAGGCCTTCACGCCAGCCCCGAGCGCCCGCTCCAGATCGAGGGTGCCGACCACCCGGTCCTCGGTGGCGCCGAGCGGAAGATCCACCACCGGCACCGGTTTTTTGTGACTCTTGCGCGGGCCTCCGTCCGCGCAGTGCGGGCAGGAGTCCGCCGGGCTGTCGGGGTCGCAATTGTACGGGCAGCCGACCACCGCCCGCATCGGCGGCAGCAGGGCGGCGAGCGCCCGGATCGCCGTGGACTTGCCGGTGCCGCGGTCGCCGAAGACCAGCACGCCGCCGACCGCCGGATCCACCGCCGCGATCAGCAGCGCTTGGCGCATCTCGTCCTGGCCGACGATGGCCGAGAAGGGGAAGGTGGGCACTCAGAACTCGCACTGTGCCCCCTCTCCTCCCCCTTGCGGGGAGGAGCCGGAGGTGGGGGTGGTGCAGGATAGGTCGAAGCGGTGCCTCCTGCACCACCCCCACCCCTACCCCTCCCCGCAAGGGGGAGGGAAGAGCGCCCTACTCCGCCGCCTTCTGCCGGAGCCCGATCCGCCCCCAGATCGTGGTGAGCGCCTCGACCAGATGCGCGATGTCGGCATCGCTGTGCAGCGGCGACGGGGTGATCCGCAGGCGCTCGGTGCCGCGGGCGACCGTCGGGTAGTTGATCGGCTGCACGTAGATGCCGAACTCGTCGAGCAGGGTGTCGGAGATCCCCTTGCACAGCACGGGGTCGCAGACCATCACCGGCACGATGTGGCTGTCGTTCGGCATGGTCGGGATGTCGGCCGCCTCCAGCGCCTGCCGGACCTTCGCCACCCGCTCCTGATGCCGGGCGCGCTCGACGCCGCTCGCCTTCAGGTGGCGGATCGAGGCCGCCGCGCCCGCCGCCACCGCGGGGGGCAGCGAGGTGGTGAAGATGAAGCCCGAGGCGAAGCTGCGCACGAAGTCGCACAGCTTCTCGGAGGCCGTGATGTAGCCGCCATGGACCGCAAAGGCCTTGCCGAGCGTGCCCTCGATCACGTCGAGCCGGTGGGCGACCCCGTCCCGCTCCGAGATGCCGCCGCCCCGCGCCCCGTAGAGGCCGACCGCGTGGACCTCGTCGAGATAGGTGAGCGCCCCGTGGGCCTCGGCCACGTCGCAGATCTCGGCGATGGGGGCGATGTCGCCGTCCATCGAGTAGACCGACTCGAAGGCCACCAGCTTTGGCCGAGCCGGATCGACCAGGGCGAGCTTGCGGTTCAGGTCCTCGGGATCGTTGTGCCGGAAGATGTGGCGCTCGGCGCGGGAGAACCGGATGCCCTCGATCATCGAGGCGTGGTTCTCGGAATCCGAGAAGACGGCGCAGTTCGGCAGGCGCGACGCCAGGGTCCCGAGGGCCGCCCAGTTCGACACGTAGCCGGAGGTGAACAGCAGGGCCGCCTCCTTGCCGTGGAGGTCGGCGAGTTCCTGCTCCAGCAGCACGTGGTAGTGGTTGGTGCCCGAGATGTTGCGGGTGCCGCCGGCGCCGGCGCCGCAGCGGTCGATCGCCTCGTGCATCGCCCCGGTGACGGTCGGGTGCTGGCCCATGCCGAGATAGTCGTTGGAGCACCAGACCGTCACGGGCCGGGTGCCGCCCGTGTGGTGGTGGGTGGCGTGCGGGAAGTTGCCGGCGTGGCGCTCGAGGTCGGTGAAGACCCGGTAACGGCCCTCCCGGTGGAGTCCGGCGATCTCAGCCCCGAAGAAGGTCTCGTAGTCCATGTCGCCTCTCCCCGAATCCCCGATGCGGGTTGATCCCGCCTGTGACACCGGATTTCGCACAAGACCAGTTCCAGATTGGTGGACGTGCGTCGCCCGGTTGTGATCCCTCGACTTAGACGTGATCCCGGACGCGATCCCGCGGTCTGACCGCCTCCGCCGGCGTCCGGGCCGGCAGACTCCAGCGCCACAGCTCCGCGGAGGGCAGCGGCAGCATCAGGAACCAGTGCTCCAGAGTGGCGAGCGCGGTGAGCGTCGCCAGGACCGTGAAGCCGATCAGCTCGTGCTCCAGCAGGTCGGTGCCCAGAGCCGCGCGCCCGAGCAAAGCCGCCGCGATGGTCCCGAGGCTCACCGAGACCGGGAACAGCAGGTTCATCGGCTTCCGCGACAGGTAGCAGGCGAGGTAGCCGAGATGGTCCGGCAGGAACTCGGCGTGCAGGTTGCGCACCCCGAGGAACAGGTTGAGCCGCGCCGAGAGGTTCATCACCACCAGGGCGCCGTAGGTCCACAGGGCGAAGCGGTTCGGGCTGCCCCAGACCAGCGCCAGGATCGCCAGCCCCCCGATCACGATGGCGAATTCGTGCCACAGGCTGGTGGCGAGCGCGGCGAAGAACCGGTCGACGCCCCGCAAACCCGGCGCGCAGGCGACCGGCCGGGGCCCCGACAGGAAGCCCATGTAGTAGCTCATCTCCTGCCAGCCCCAGACGACGAGGGCCGCCGTGAAGGCCGTGTAGGCCCCGGTGGCGCTGGTATCCCCGGCGCTGGTGCGGATCGCCACCAGGGCGGCGGCGAGGAGCAGCGTCGCCCCGGCCATGCTCCACGGATGCGTCCGCCGCGGGGCGTGGTCGAGCAGCAGGATCAGCCCGGTGGAGAACCACCAGAGCAGCACCGCGTAGAGCACCGGGGCGGCGTAGGTCGCCATGCTACCAGACCGGCTGGAGGCGGATATCGGCCGGCAGGGCGTTGGCCTTGACGGGCAGCAGGTAGAGCCGCGCGAAGGTCACGGCCGCCCGGGCGGCATGGAAACCCTGCGAAAGCTTGCCCATGACGCCGCCCCGCGCCTTGGCGTCGGCGATCGCCCGGGAGCAGGCGAGCAGCCGGTCGAGCCCCGCCTTGAACTTCGGGTTGTCGAGGTCGAGCTCCAGCGGGAAGGTCTGGCGGGAGATCTCCGAGGTGATCCGGAACACCTTGAAGTCGTAGTCGCTCGGATCGACTCCGAGCGCCGCGTGGAAGGCCGGGCGGTGATGGTCGCGCACGTACATCGTGGCGAAGACCGCGAGCAGGAAGAACCGGATCCAGTACCGATTTATGCCGCTCGTGAGCTTCGGGTTGGCGCGCATCAGCAGCGCGAAGGCCTCGCCGTGGCGGAACTCGTCGTTGCACCACAGCTCGAACCACTTGAAGATCGGGTGGATCCGCCGCTCCGGGTGCCGCTCCAGCTCGCGGAAGATCGTGATGTAGCGGGCGTAGCCGATCTTCTCGGACAGGTAGGTGGCGTAGAAGATGAATTTCGGCCGGAAGAACGTGTATTTTTTGGACTTGGTGAGAAATCCCAAGTCCACGCCGATGCCGAAATCCTTGAGCGTGTCGTTGATGAAGCCGGCGTGGCGCGCCTCGTCGCGGCTCATGAAGCCGAACAGCTCCTTGATGTCCTTGTTCTTCGCGCGCTTGCGCATCTCGGCGTAGAGCACGCAGCCCGAGAACTCCGCCGTGATGGAAGAAACCAAAAAGTCCAAAAACTCCTTCCGCAGCTCGGGCTCCATCCGCGACAGGTCGCAGTCGAACTCTTCGTTGCGGGTGAAGTGGCGCTTGTTCGGGTCGGCGCGCAATTCGGCGATCAGGATGTCCCAGTCGCGCCGCACCGGTTCGACGTCGGTGCGGTCGAGCTCGTCGAAATCGGTCGTGTAGAAGCGCGGGCTGAGGAAGGTCGTCTCCTGGGCGGCCTTGGTCGATTCGTTGACCGGGTTCTTCGGGATCGGCTGGCCGGTGGGGGGCGCAACGGGAGCGTTCACAGCTTCCTCCTCTCGGAAAAGCTGACCTCGTAGAGTTCGGTCAGCTCGAGATGGGCGATGAGCTTGGTCCAGAGCCGCTCCAGCGGCCCGGCCCGGGTGACGGTGGCGGTGCGCTGCACGATGAGGCGCTCGCCGTAGGGCACGGAGGTTGGCGCGTCGTGGACCTGGACCGCGTCGCCGGGCTCGATGTCGAAGCCGGCCTCCAGGGTCACGTGCGCGTGCAGGCTCTCGGGCGTCTGCTCGATCTCGACCGTGCAGGGCACGGTGACGGTGCGGCTGCCGAACAGGGCCATCACCGGGTCTCCGTGGCGGGCGCGCCCGGGGCGGGCATCAGCCGGGCGAAGGCGCCGGCATTGGTCGGCCCGAAGGCTTCGAGCGGCACCCGGCGCCCGGTGGCCTCGTCGGCGAGCGCCAAGCGGCCGTCGTCGTAGCGGGTCAGGCTGAAGGGCTTTTCCGGGCCGAGGCCGTCGCGCTGCCGGGCCTGGGCCAAGCCCCGCAACGTCCCGCGCACAAAGCCGTCCTCGCCGGGGCGGATCCAGGCGACGATCTTCTGGTCGGCGACGTTGCGCAGGGCGATCGAGCCGTCGACCTGATCCTCGGCGCGGAATTCGAGCTGCGCCACGGGCTTGGCGGGCGGCAGGGCGACGAGGCCGACCCCCTCGCTGCGGCCGATCAGGACCGCCAGCATGGTGAAGCCCATCAGCGCGCCTGCGCCGATCATCAGCAGCGCCGGCGCCGGTCCCGCGGCAGCCCGACCCGGTGTTCGGCCGGCGTGATCCGCCCGCTCGCCCATCGTTCCCTCCTACTCGGCCGCGACGAGGCGGCCGGGATTCTCGTTCGCCGGGCCCAGACGGGCCACCCGGACCGGCGGCGCGGCGCCGTCGGCATGGGCGGCGAGCGCCTGTCCCAGCACAGCCGCCGCGGCGTCGGCGTCCGGCACGGACCGCAGCATGGGCTCGGTCCGCGACAGATGCCAGGGCCGGGCGTGCGGCCAGAGCTGAAGGTAGGCGATACGCAGGCCCGGCTGCAACCGCAGCGGCAGGTCGCCGGTGCCATCCGTGAAGGCGCGCAACGCCGCAGTGTCGATCTGCGCGAAGGGCAGGTTGTGGGTCACCGGCAGGGCGATGCCCGCCTGCAGCACGACCCGGCGGTTGGTGATCGTGTAGAGCGTGGTGCGGTGGGTCAGCCACGCGAGCAGCCACAGCAGGGCCACGCCGCCCGCGCCGATCACCAGGGTCGGCAGCACGACCTTCAGCGCCGCGGGCGTTGAGCCCGCCGCGAGGGCGAAGGCGAGGCCGCAGATCCCGAACCACGCGATCACGAGGCGGGCGTGGAACACCCGCACCAGCAGGCCCGCGGTGGTGGGCGCCCCCTGCCACAGGATGCGCTCGCCCGCCGGGAGGGGGCCGGGCAGCCCCCGCGGGGTGTCCTCGGGGAGGAAGTCGCCGCTCATATCAGGGGCTCCGTCCGGGCGGGCGTGGCGTAGAGCGTGCCGGCGCCGAAATACGACATGATCCGCTCCTCCTCCAGAAAGGTGACGCTGTCGGGGTCGCGGGTGGTGGGGATGTCGGCGAACTGGCTGGCGAGCAGCGCCTCGGACTTGACCGTCTTGGTGAAGCCGCCGGCCCGGCAGAACGTCACCGGCATCAGCCGCCGGCCGCCCGTGGGCAGCTCGACCTCGTAATAGCGCAGCAGCGACTCGCCACGGTCGACCCAGACGTCGCAGACGACGCCCGCCACGGCGTTGTCGGTGCCGAACACCGTCATGCCGATCGGGTTCGGGCCATCCTCGTGGACGACGAAGTTGGTGGCCACCCGCAGGGGCACGATCCGGATCTCGTTGTCCCAGGTCCGGTCGTACACGTCGTGCCGGAGCACCCAGGAACCGGGGCCGACGCCGGCCTGGAGCGAGGAGTCGGTGCGCTCGTAGGGGGCGCCCGGCCAGGGCTCGACCTTGCGGGCCGGGATGCCGGTCTCGACGTCGTCGCGGCCATGGACGGCCTGCGGCGCGTAGGTGGTCTCGCCGCCCGGCAGGTGGAACGCCTTGGAGCGGGGAATCAGGAACGGATCGACCGACTTGCGCCGCCCGACCGCCTCGTTCTCCAGGGGGTAGCCCTCGCGCCGGTCCTCGCGGCGGAGCCAGAAGACCAGCCCCGCGAAGAAGAGGAAGAAGGCGTAGAGCACGACCTGGGCGACGTCGACGTAACCTGTCAGTGCGCCGGTTGGCATGGTTGACCTCCCCGTGTCTCAGGCCGTCCGGCCGGCAAGATCGCCGCCGAGCCGGAGTTGCGTCTCTGCCCGTGCGTCCTCCCGCACCAGCGGCCCCAGGGCGAGGAGGGCCGCGAACAGGAGGGCGATCTCGATGTGGTAGACGATCAGGTAGCCGATGGCGGGCTCGTTCATGCCCTCGCCGAGCACGCCCGACTGGGCGATGGCGCCGCCGACGTCGCGCACGAGGCCGCTCGCCGCGATCGACAGGCCGGCGGCGGTGGCCTGCACGGCGCCCCAGGCGCCGAGGGCGAGGCCGGTATCCTCGGGGCCGGCGCGGTTCATCGAGGCGGTGAGCGTGCCGTGGGCGAACAACCCGCCGCCGAGTCCGATCAGGCTGACGCCCGCGGCGAACAGGTCGGACGAGGCGAGCGGCGCGGCGAACACCACCGCCGAGAAGGCGAGGATGCCGATCCCGACGCCGACCGCCGACACCCGAAACGGGTCGCCGCCGCGGTTGAGCCAGCGCGCGGCGATCAGCAGGCCGAGCCCGCCGCCGGCGGCGAGCAAAGCGGTCAGCGCCGTGGTCGCCCCCACGGAGAGGTGCAGGATCTGGCCGCCATAGGGTTCGAGCAGGATGTCCTGCATGGAGAAGCCCGCCGTGCCGAGCCCGATCGCCACGAGGCGCCGCCGGGCGGTGCCCTCCCCGGCATAGGCCCGCCAGGAGGCGCGGAAATCGCGGGCCGGGGCCTCCCGGGTGCGGTTCGGATCGCGCGGCTCCTGCTTCCACAGGGCGAAGCCGTTGAGGATGATGGTCACGAGCGCCGCGCCCTGGATCACCTGGATCAGGCGCACGGGCGAGAAATGGGCGAGGAACAGGCCGAACAGCACGGCGCTCGCCATCATGCCGAACAGCAGGGCCGCGCAGAGCAGCGCCACAACCTTCGGGCGGGCATGGGCGGGGGCGAGGTCGGTGGCCAGCGCCAGCCCCACGGTCTGGGTGGTGTGGAGCCCCGCGCCGACCAGCAGGAAGGCGAGCGCCGCCGCGAGGTCGCCGACCCAGAGCGGCCCGGTCGTGTCGCCCGACAGGATCAGAAGGGCGAACGGCATGATCGCCAGCCCGCCGAACTGCAGCAGCGTGCCGAACCAGATGTAGGGCACCCGCCGCCAGCCCAGGACCGAGCGGTGGGTATCCGAGCGGAAGCCGACCAGCGCCCGCAGGGGGGCGAAGACCAGCGGCAGCGCCAGCATCATCGCGACGATCCAGGCCGGGACGCCGAGTTCGACGATCATCACGCGGTTGAGGGTGCCGATCAGCAGCACCGCCGCCATGCCGACGGTGACCTGAAACAGGGCGAGGCGGAGCAGACGCCCCAGCGGCAGCTCGACGGTGGCGGCATCCGCGAAGGGCAGGATCGCCGGGCCGAGGCGCATCAGGGCGGCGGTGAGGGTGCGACCGGATTTCATCGGACGGATCCCTCCATCCCATCCATCCCCCTCATCCTGAGGTGCTGCGCAGCAACCTCGAAGGAGCCCTCCAGGGATCGCGCGGCTGGCTGGAGCCCTCCTTCGAGACCTCCGCTGCGCTCCGGCACCTCAGGATGAGGGTGGGGTTGGGAGGCACGTTGGGTGCGCGTCAGCGCCACCGCGTTCGACAGGTAGAACCCGCTGTTGATCCGATGGCTCTGCGCCCAGGCGAAGCCGTCGAGCGCCTCCTCGGAAGAGATCCGCCGCCGCAAGCCCCGCTCCGTCACCGGCACGATCGCCGGGGAGCGGTCGCCCCGCGGAAAGAACTTGCCGGCCGCATGCATCACGGTGAGCAAGGCCGTGCGCGGCGCCACGGTGAACAGCACCGAGCCGTCCGTCCGCGCAGCCAGAACCGCCAGCGCCCGGGCGATGTCGGCGGCGCGGTAATGGATCAGCGAATCCATCGCCACCACGTGGTCGAACCGCCCGAGCCCGGGATCGAGCATGTCGCCGACGCGAAAATCGATGCGCCCCGCGCCGGGGATCGCCGGCAGCCGCTCCTGCGCCAGCCCGATCAGCGTCGGCGAGACGTCGATCGCCACCACCTCCGCACCCCGCCGCGCCGCTTCGACGCTGAGCGCCCCGGTGCCGCAGCCGGCATCGAGCAGGCGCAGGCCCGTCATGTCGGCCGGCAGCCAGGAGAGCAGCGTCGCCCGCATGGCGTCGCGCCCGGCCCGCACGGTGGCGCGGATCCGGCTGACCGGGGCGTCCGAGGTCAGGCGCGACCACGCCTCGACCGCGGTGCGGTCGAAATAGGTGGTGAGCTCGCCCCGGCGGGCGTCGTAGCTGGCGCTGGCCATCAATCGAATCCCAGAAACTCGAACAGGTCGCGGTCCTTCATGGGGATCGCCTCGCAGGGCTCGCCCCCGGCCCAGAGCGTCTCGGCGAGCCGCATGTACTCGGCGGTCACGGCGTCGAGCTCGGGCGAGGAATCCATCTCGAACAGGGTCGATTTCTTGAGCCGCGAGCGGCGGACCACGTCGAGGTCGGGGAAGTGGGCGAGGCGCTTCAGCCCGACCGCGTCGTTGAACCGGTCGATCTCGTCGGTCTTGGCCGAGCGGTTGGCGATGACGCCGCCGAGCCGCACGCCGTAATTCTTCGACTTGGCGTGGATCGCCGCGACGATCCGGTTCATCGCGAAGATCGAGTCGAAGTCGTTGGCGGTGACGATCAGCGCCCGGTCGGCGTGCTGGAGCGGCGAGGCGAAGCCGCCGCAGACCACGTCACCGAGCACGTCGAACACGACGACGTCGGTATCCTCCAAGAGGTGGTGCTCCTTGAGGAGCTTCACCGTCTGGCCGACCACGTAGCCGCCGCAGCCGGTGCCGGCGGGCGGGCCGCCGGCCTCGACGCACATCACGCCGTTGTAGCCCTCGACGACAAAGTCCTCGACGCGCAGCTCCTCCGAGTGGAAGTTCACCGCCTCAAGGGCGTCGATCACCGTGGGGGCGAGGCGCTTGGTCAGCGTGAAGGTCGAGTCGTGCTTCGGGTCGCAGCCGATCTGCAGCACCCGTTTGCCGAGCTTCGAGAAGGCCACCGACAGGTTCGACGAGGTGGTCGACTTGCCGATCCCGCCCTTGCCGTAGACCGCGAAGACCTTGGCGGTCTCGATCTTCAGATCGGGATCGAGGGCGACCTGAAGGCTCCCCTCCTCCTTCCGCGCGACGACGGGATTGCGGATGGCGATGTTCATGCGGCGACTCCTGCGGTGACGCCTTCGAGACGGTCTTCCAGTTCCTCCTCGGCCCGGTCGAGGGCGTCGCGCATCGCTGCGTCGGGAGTCCAGAAGCCGCGGCGGTGCGCCTCGATCAGCCGTTGGGCGACCTTGGCGGAGGCGGTGGGGTTCAGGGACGCCATGCGCTCGCGCATGGCGGGGTCGAGGACGTAGGTCTCGGTGATCCGCTCGTAGATCCAGGGCTGGACCGCGTTCGCGGTGGCCGACCAGCCGACCGTGTTGGTCAGGTGGGTCTCGATCTGCCGGACGCCCTCGTAGCCGTGTCCGAGCAGGCCCTCGTACCATTTCGGGTTGAGCATCCGGGTGCGCGTCTCCAGTGCCACCTGCTCCTCCAGGGAGCGGACGCGCCCTTCCCCGCGGGTCTGGTCGCTGATGTAGATCGGCACCGACTCGCCCTTGGCCCGGGCCACCGCCCGGCCCATGCCGCCGAGCCCGTCGAAGTAGTGGTCGACGGAGGTGACGCCGACCTCGACCGAGTCGAGGTTCTGGTAGGCCATGTCGACGGAGGCGAGCACCGCCTGCATCAGGGCGCGCTGCGGCGCCGGGCGGCCGGTGCGGCCGTAGGCGAAGCTCTTGCGGCGCGAGAAGGTCTCGCAGAGTTCCGCGTCGTCGTCCCAGTTGCCCGAATCGACGAGGTGGTTGACGTTGGCCCCGTAGGCGCCCTCGGCGTTGGAGAAGACCCGGAGTGCGGCCGTCTCCAGATCGCAGCCCTGCTCGGCCTGGATCGCCAGGGCGTGCTTCCGGACGTAGTTTTTCTCGACCGGCTCATCGGCGCTCGCGGCCAGGAAGGAGGCTTCCGCCAGGAGCTTGGTCTGGAGCGGCAAGAGATCCCGAAAGATGCCCGAGAGGGTCACCACCGCGTCGATGCGCGGGCGGCCGAGCGTCTCCAGCGGGATCAGCTCGGCGCCGCTGAGCCGTCCGTAGCCGTCGAAGCGGGGTGCGGCGCCGATCAGCGCGAGCGCCTGGGCGATCGGGCCGCCCTCGCTCTTGAGGTTGTCGGTGCCCCACAGGACCAGGGCGACGCTCTCCGGGCAGGGTTTCCCGTCCGCGGCGAAGCGTTCGAGGATCCGGGCCACCTGACGGGCGCCGTCCGCCACCGCGAAGGCCGAGGGCAGGCGGTAGGGGTCGAAGCCGTGGAGGTTGCGGCCGGTCGGCAGCACGGCCGGGTTGCGCAGCAGGTCGCCGCCCGCCACCGGCGGCACGAAACGGCCGTCGAGCGCCCGCAGCAGTGCCGGAACCTCGTGGTCGTCGGACAGCAGCCGATCGGTCTCGGCCAGGCTCGTGAAGGCCGCGCGCGCAGTCTCGTCGGCGGGCAGGCCGGACGCCTTCAGCGCCGTCTCGATGCCCAGCCCGGCGACCAGGGCCTCGATCCCGGCCCGCTCGGGCCGCACGCCGTGCGCCGACTCGGCGAGCGCCAGGAGCAGGTCGATCCGTTCCTCCTCCGGCGTCCCCTGCCCGACCACGTGCAGGCCGTGCGGGATCAGGGTCTGCTCCAGCTCCTGCAGGGCGGTCCAGAGGCCGGAGACATGGGTGCCGAGGTCACCGCCCCAGGCCGGCTCGGCCGCTACGAGGTCGACCGCCGCGCCCTGGTCCTGGATCAGGCGGGCCAGCGTCTCGCGCTCGCCCCCCGCGTCGGGGCCGAGGCCGCGCCAGCGCTCGAGCGAGCTCTTGAGGTCGAGCAGCCCGCGGTAGAGTCCGGCCGCCGCGAGGCTCGGGGTCAGGTAGCTCACCAGCGTCGCGGCCGAGCGACGCTTGGCGAGCGTCCCCTCGGACGGGTTGTTGGCGGCGTAGAGGTAGACGTTCGGCAGCGCCCCGATCAGCCGCTCCGGCCAGCAGGCTTCCGACAGGCCGGTCTGCTTGCCGGGCATGAATTCGAGTGCCCCGTGGGTGCCGAAATGCAGCACGGCGTCGGCGCCAAAGTCCGCGCGCAGGTAGCGGTAGAAGGCCGAGAACGCGTGGGTCGGCGCGAAGCCGCGCTCGAACAGCAGCCGCATCGGGTCGCCCTCGTAGCCGAAGGCCGGCTGGACCCCGACGAAGACGTTCCCGAACTGCGCGCCCAGCACGAAGAGTTCGGCGCCGTTGGTCTGGTGGCGGCCCGGCGCCGGGCCCCATTGCGCCTCGATCTCGGCGAGGTAAGGCTCGCGGCGCAGGTGGTCCTCGGCCGGGATGCGGGCGTGGACGTTGGCCTGGGTGCCGTAGCGCTTGGCATTGCCGTCGAGGATTCTTTCGCGCAGGGCGTCGACGCTCTCCGGCACCTCCACCGTGTAGCCGTCCGCCGCCAGCCCCTTCAGGGTGTTGAGCAGCGAGGCGTAGACCGAGAGGAACGCCGCCGTGCCGGTGGCGCCGGCATTGGGCGGGAAGTTGAAGAGCACCACGGCGAGCTTCCGCTCGGCCCTCGCGGTCCGGCGGAGCGACACCAGCCGGGCGACCCGCTCGGCGAGGCGTGCGGCCCGCTCGGGATGAACCCGCATGTCCCGGGCGTTGTCGCTGCCCGAGGCCGAGGAGCGGCCGCCGAACACCATCGGGGCGGTGGCACCGTCGAGTTCGGGGATCGCGACCATCATGGTCGCCTCGACCGGCGACAGGCCGCGGTCGCCCGCCTCCCACTGTTCCAGGGTCTGGAATTCCAGCGCCTGCGCGGCGAGGTACGGCACGTCGAGCCGGGCCAGCATCTGTTCGGCGGCGGCGGCGTCGTTGTAGGCGGGGCCGCCGACCAGGGAGAAGCCGGTGAGCGACACCAGCGCGTCGATCGCCGCGCGCCCGTCCTTCATGAAGAAGGATTCCACCGCCGGGCGGTTGTCGAGGCCGCTGGCGAAGGCCGGCACCACGTCGAGGCCCTGCGCCTCCAGGGCCGCGATGACGCCGTCGTAATGGGCGGTGTTGCCGGCGAGCACGTAGCTGCGCATCACCAGCAGGCCGACGCGGCCCCTCGCGTTCGCGAGGCGGGGCAGCCGCGACGGGTCGGCGCCGATCCGGCCGGACAGGCGCGGGTGGTAGAGGCCGGTCTCGGGATAATCGAGGGGCGCGGGCGCCGCCGGGCCGTCGCGCCAGGCGGCGCGCTCGCCCGCCGCGTAGCGGTGCACGAGGAAGCGGACCAGGGCGGCGACGTTCTCGTCGGATCCCGCGAGCCAGTATTGCAGGGTCAGGAAATAGGCGCGCACGTCCTGGGCCGAGCCCGGGATGAACCGCAGGATCTTCGGCAGCTTGCGCACGAGCGCCATCTGCCTTCCGGCATTGCCCTGCTGGCCGGGCTTGCCGCGCAGTTTCTTGAGGAAGTCGAGGGCGCTGCGCTTGGTGCCGCTCATGTCGAAGCGGCCGAGCTTCGTGGTCTTCACCACCTCGCCGGCCGAGAGGCAGCCGACCATCGCGTCGCAGGCCTCGCGGCGCGCCGCCAGCGCCGGCAGGATCGCCCGGACATGCTCGTCCATGAACAGCATGGCCGAGAGCACGATATCGGCCTGCGCGATGTCGGTCCGGCAGGCCTCCAGCGTCGCGGGATCGTTGTCCCACTCGGCCGCCGCGTGGAAGCCCAGCACCAGCCCGGGCATCTCCGACCGGAGGCGCAGCCGCGCCCGCTCCACCGCGCTCGCCAAATGATTGTCGAGCGTGACGATGACGACGCGGATCGTTGGCCTAACGGCCGTAATGCGCTTTGGCATCGTAGAGGGTCTCGAGGGTGATGAGCGGCAGGTGCCGCTCCCGGGCGAAGGTCTCGGTGTTGGTGCGCGCCTTGCCCCGCACGAAGAACGGGATCTTCTTGAGTTCCTTCTCGGCCTCGGGTGACCAACGCGTCCCCTCGGCGGCCGCACGGTCCAGCAGAATCGGAACGGGCGCCGGTGTCGGAGGGGGGTCGGCCGGCGCCCGTTCCGCGGCCTCGAGCGCCCCGTCCGCCGGAGTCCCGTGGGACTTGCCGCCGAGATGCGAGGGGCCGACGCCGTCGTGGAATTCGGGATCCTCCCGGAACATGCCGAGGAGGTGTTCTTCGAGGCCCATCATCAGCGGATGGACCAGGGTGTCGAACAGGACGTTGGCGCCCTCGAAGCCCATCTGCGGGGCGTAGCGGGCCGGAAAATCCTGGACGTGGACCGGGGCGGAGATCACCGCGCAGGGGATGCCGAGCCGCTTGGCGACGTGGCGCTCCATCTGGGTGCCGAGCACCAGCTCCGGCGCGGCCGCGCGGATCGCCGCCTCGACGTCGAGGTAATCGTCGGTGATCAGCGCCTCGATGCCGTGCAGGGCCGCCTCGGCGCGGACCTCGCGGGCGAATTCGCGGCCGTAGGTGCCGAGCCCCACGATTGTGAAGCCGAGTTCCTTCGCCGCCACCCGGGCGATGCCGATGGCATGGGTCGCGTCGCCGAACACGAAGACGCGCTTGGCCGTGAGATAGGTCGAATCGACCGAGCGGGAGTACCAGGGCAGCCGCGAGCCGGGGCCGTCGAGCAAAGGTGCCGGATCGATCCCGGCGAGGCCCGCCACCTCCTCGACGAACCGGCGGGTACCGCCGACGCCGATCGGGATGGTTTGCGTGAACGGCTGCCCGAAGGTCTTTTTGAGATACTCCGCGGCGGAGCGGGCGGTCTCGGGATAGAGCACGACGTTGAAATCGGCCTCCCGGAGCCGGCCGAGATCGGCGGGTGTGGCGCCGAGCGGCGCCACGACATTCACCGCGATGCCGAGGGTGTCGAGCAGCCGGCGGATCTCGATCAGGTCGTCCCGGTGACGGAAGCCGAGCGCGGTCGGCCCGAGGATGTTGCAGAGCGGGCGCTGTCCGGGCTCGCGCGCCGGGCGCGGGGCTGGAGCACCCGCGAGCGCCCGGACAAGGCGATAAAACGTCTCCGACGCGCCCCAGTTCTCCTTCTTCTGGTAGGCGGGGAGCTCCAGGGGGATCACCGGGATCGGCAGGTCGAGGGCCTTGGCCAGCCCGCCCGGATCGTCCTGGATCAGCTCGGCCGTGCAGGAGGCGCCGACGATCATCGCCTGGGGCTGGAACCGCGCGTGGGCGGCAGAGACCGCCTGCTTGAACAGCTCGGCGGTGTCGCGGCCGAGATCCTGGGCGCGGAAGGTCGTGTAGGTCACGGGCGGGCGGGCGTCCCGCCGCTCGATCATCGTGAACAGCAGGTCGGCGTAGGTGTCGCCCTGGGGCGCGTGCAGCACGTAGTGCAGCCCGGACATCGCCGTGGCGACGCGCATCGCGCCGATATGCGGGGGGCCCTCGTAGGTCCAGAGGGTGAGCTGCATGGCGCTACACCTCCAGCAGGGCGCGGCGCCGGAGCGGGCGCACGAACAGCTCGGCGAGGTCGCCGGCCTGCTCGTAGCCCTGCACGGGCGTGAACAGCAGCTCGATCGACCACTTGGTCGACAGGCCCTCAGCCTCCAGCGGGTTGGCGAGGCCGAGGCCGCAGACCGTCAGGTCCGGCCGGGCGGCCCGGCAGCGGTCCATCTGGTCGTCGAGGCTCTGGCCCTCCGTGACCCGCGTGCCTGCGGGCAGGAGCTCGATCTCGGCGGCGAGGTGTCCCCGGTGCAGGTAGGGCGTCCCGACCTCGACCAGCTCCGCGCCGAGCTCCCGGGCGAGGAAGCGGGCGAGCGGCACCTCAAGCTGCGAATCGGGGAAGAAGAACACGCGCTTGCCGCCGAGCTTTTCCCGGTGGGGCGCCAGCGCGGTCTCGGCGCGGGCGCGGCCCGGGGCGGTTGCGGTCTCGAAGGCTTCGTCCGAGACGCCGAACGCCTCGGCGGCCGCCCGCAGCCAGCCGGTCGTGCCCTCGGCGCCGAGGGGGAACGGGGCCGCGAGCCGGCGGGCACCACGCTCCTCGAGGGCGCGGGCGGTGCCGGTCAGGAACGGCTGGGCCAGGAGGTACCGCGTGTTGCGGCCGATGGCCGGCATCGCGCCGGCCCGGCGGGCGGGCAGAAACCGGACGTCGCTGATGCCCATCGCGGCAAAAATCCGAACAAACTGGTCTTCGACCACGTCGGCCAGCGCCCCGACGACCAGGAGCGACGGCGCGGCCGCCTCCGCCTCGCGGGGCAGGTCCGGCACCAGGGCGGCGAGGCAGGCATCCTCGCCCTGGGTGAAGGTGGTCTCGATGCCGGAGCCCGAATAGTTCAGCACCCGGACCGGGTTCAGGCGGCTCGACAGGCGCTGCGCCGCCCGGGACAGGTCGAGCTTGATCACCTCGGACGGGCAGGAGCCCACGAGGAACAGCAGCTTGATGTCGGGCCGGCGCTCGATCAGCCGGGTCACCACCCGGTCGAGCTCCTCGTTGGCGTCGGCGAGGCCGGCGAGGTCGCGCTCGTCGATGATCGCGGTGGCGAAGCGCGGCTCCGCGAAGATCATCACCCCGGCGGCCGACTGGATCAGGTGCGCGCAGGTGCGCGAGCCGACCACGAGGAAGAACGCGTCCTGGATCTTCCGGTGCAGCCAGACGATGCCGGTGAGCCCGCAGAACACGGCCCGCTGGCCGTGCTCCTGATGCAGGTCGATCCCGCCGCAGGGGGCGGCCGAGCGCGGCAGCGGCGCGTTCATGACAGCGCCTCCGCGAGCCGCGGGGCGGATCCGTTTCCGACCGCGTTGCGATCGGAAACGGATCCAAACCGTTGTTGTGACGCGCTCTGCGCCGAACCGGCATCCGTTTCGGCGCAGAGCGCTTGGCCCGGACCGGCACCCTGCAGGCGCGCCGCCCGCAGCTTCAGCACGAACTGGCCGGCATTGACCACGTAGGTCGCGTAGGCGGCCAGCGCGAGGACGAGGAGCGCTTCGCCCCCGAGGGCGCCGGTGGCCAGCGCGGCGAGGTAGGCGGTGTGGAGCGCCAGCACCAGCATGCTGACCACGTCCTCCCAGAAGAAGGCCGGGGCGAACAGGAAGCGGCCGAACACCGCCTTCTCCCAGATCGAGCCCGTGATCATGATGGCGTAGAGCGCCAGCGTCTTCACCACGACCGAGATTTCGGCGGCGAGGAGACCCTCGCGGGTCGCCAGGGCGCGCAGCACCAGGACGAGGCTCACCAGGAAGATCGCGAATTGCAGCGGCGCCAGCACGCCCTGCACCAGGGTCCAGGGCGACGTGTCGCGCCGGTGCCGTTCGGCCTGCGTGTAGAGCGGTCGTGCCGGCCGGTCCTTGGGACCCATCCTTCCGCTCCCCTGATCTCGGCGGTGCCGGGGGCCACGCCGTTGGCAGAGGCTAGGTCGCCGGTCCCGGAAGTGTCAAGTGCGCTTGACGCTTTTGGAGACTGACACTGACCTGTGATGTTTTTCTTGGTCTTAGATCATTGCCAAGATCGTCAAGAAGCGTATCGTCAGGCGCGACGCAGACAGGCCGGTGACTTGGCATTCCAAGTCCCGAGTCAGACAAAGCCGAAGAATAGACGGGCGAGTAATCCCGCACCCGAAGGCGTGAGCGGAGCCGTCGGTTTCTCGAACCGGGGCCGTTACAGGAGGGTGCCGATGGGACACTGGAGGCATTTCGGCGAGCGCCTGGAATTGGCCACGGCCGGGTGCGGTGCGGTGAGCGAGGTCCCCCCGACCTTCCACGACGCGCCCCTGGCCTGGTCCGGCACGCTGCGCCCGCTGCCTGACGCCCTCGCCCATGTGATCGAAGGCGAGATCCTGCCCCGGCTGATGCTGGCCCACCGCCCGGGCGCCGGACGCCGGGCCCCGGCCGATCGGGCGGTGACGCCGCAGGAGATCGCCGCCTTCAGCGCCCTCCTCCTGGCGCCCGGTCCGATGGATCTCGCGGTCGAGATCGCGGCGTTGCGGGACGGCGGGCTGCCCCTGGCGCGGCTGCTCCTCGACCTGCTCGCCCCGGCGGCCCGGCATCTCGGCGCCCTTTGGGAGGAGGATGCCTGCGATTTCCTGGCCGTGACCGAGGGCCTCGGGCGGCTGCAGGCGATCTGCCGGCACCTCTGCCTGGAGCTGGAGAGCGAATCAGCACCGATCGGCGGGCGCAGCGTGCTTCTGCTGCCCTGCCCCGGCGAGACGCACCGATTCGGCCTCTCGATCGTCGCGAGCTTCTTCCGGGAGGCCGGCTGGGACGTGACGACGGCGGTGCCGGCGCCCGGCCTCGATCCCCTCGCCCTGTTGGCGACCGACTGGTTCGAGGTAGTCGGACTGTCGCTGTCCGCCGACGTTCTCCTGCCGGTCCTGGCGGCGACGGTGGTGGAGGTGCGGCGCGCCTCCCGCAATCCGGGGATCCGCGTGCTGGTCGGTGGGCCTTATTTCGCGCGCCACGGCGGTGAGGCGGGCATCGTGGGGGCCGACGCCTGCGCCCTCGATGCGTGTCTAGCCCCCGCCGCCGCCGAAGCTTTGCTGGACAGACAGGCATTGGCCTGTTGAAAGGGTCGTCATCCACCCCATCACATCACGGTGATCGTGTCGCTTCAGCCGCACCCCATCCCCCCGGGCCCGCCCGCGGTGCTGGACCAGGTCGCCGGCCACCTCGACGGCGAGGCGGTCGGGCGCATCGTCGCGGCGTCCACCGATCTCTCGCTGGTGATCGATGCTGACGGCGTGATTCGCGACGCCTCGATCGGCACCGACCTCGAGGCGGAGAACATCCCCGGCTGGCTGGGCCGTCGCTGGGTCGACACCGTGACGGTCGAGAGCCGTCCGAAGGTCGACGCCCTGCTGCGCGACGCCCGACCGGAGAGCATCACCCGCTGGCGCCAGGTCAACCACCCCTCCCCCAGCGGCATCGACCTGCCGATCCGCTACGCCTCGATCCGCCCGGCCAAGGGCGGGCCGATCCTCGTCCTCGGGCGCGACATGCGGGCGGTGGCCGGCCTCCAGCGCCGGCTGATGGAGACCCAGCAGGCGCTGGAGCGGGATTACGAGCGCCTGCGCGCGGTCGAGACCCGCTACCGGCTCCTGTTCCAGATCTCCGGCGAGCCGGTGCTGGTGGTCGATGCCGGGACGCGGCGGGTGGCCGAGGCGAACCCGGCCGCCGCGCGGCTGCTCGGCCGCCCCGCCAAGCGGGTCGCCGGCCAGGACGTGGTCGACCTGTTCGACGCCGGCAGCACGCGGGCCCTGGAGGCGCAGTTCGCGGCCCTGCGGGCGACCGGGCAGGCCGGGGAGATCCGGGCCGCCCTGCCGCACGGGCGGGGCGAGGTCTCCATTTCGGTCTCGCTGTTCCGGGGCGAGGGCGGCGCCAGCGCGCTGATGCGGCTCGTGGCCGACACGGCGACCGCCGAGGCCGGGGCCGGCCAGGAGGTCCCGACCCAGACGGTGATCGAGGCGATGCCCGAGGGGTTCGTGGTCACCGATCCGAGCCGGCGGATCCTGACCGCCAACGCCGCCTTCCTGGAACTGGCCCAGCTCGCCACCGAGGGGCAGGTCCGCGGGCGCACCGTGGACCATTGGCTCGGCCGCGACGAGAGCGAGGCGCAGGCCCTGTTCGCGACGCTCGCCGATCACGGCGCGGTGCGGCGCTTCGCGACGGTCATCCGCGGTGCCTATGGCGGCGTGGAGGACGTGGAGGTCGCGGCCGTCTCGGTGCCGGGCGCCCGCCCCTGCCTGGGCTTCGCGATCCGCCCGGCCCCGCGCCGGATCTCCGAGGGCCGATTCGTCGGCGGGCGGGAGGTGCCGCGCTCGGTGGAGCAGATGGCCGAACTGGTCGGCCGGGTATCGATGAAGACGCTCGTGCGTGAGACCACCGACCTGATCGAGAAATTGTGCATCGAGGCGGCCCTGCGCATCACGCGGGACAACCGGGCCTCGGCCGCCGAGATGCTGGGGCTGAGCCGGCAGGGCCTCTACGCCAAGATGCGCCGCTACGGCGTCGGCGACCTGGACGGGCCGATCGAGGCGGAGTGATTTCTTTCGCGGGGCGACGGATCTAGCGGTCGAGATATCCCACGCGCCCTCCCTTCCCCCTCTGCTGCCAGATTCACACGTCTCTGCCGAACGCCAAGGATTTGAGGAACAAGCGCGTTTCCCCTCCCCCTTGCGGGGAGGGGTCAGGGGGTGGGGGTGGTGCAGAAGGCACCGCTGCGCCTGATCCTGCACCACCTCCAACTCCTCCCCACAAGCTCGAGCGATCCCGGGCAAGCCCGGGGTCGCCAGGGGAGGAGAGAGCGCCACGGCCCGCGTGGTTTGAATAGCGTAGCTCTGCGGGGGGATGCGCGCGGGTCCGACCCGCACCTCCCGCCGAAAGCCCAACTTCCGGCGCCCTCCAAACCCCCGGCACGCGGTTCGGCACACAAGGTCTGGTCCTCATCCGCATTTTGTATTCTCAACCCGCGGATGTATTCGCTCGACAAACCGATCGGACATTCCGCCGCCTGATGTAAATCTGGCTTGACACTCCGGCGGCGCCCGGTAGCCTCGCCCGCATGGCCGCCACGCCCGCCCCGAGCGCAGTCATCGAGCTGCTGAAGCCGATCACGTGGTTCGCGCCAATGTGGGCGTTCGCCTGCGGCGTGATCTCGTCGGGTCAGCCCGCGCACGGCCAGTGGCCGGTGATCGCCGCCGGGGTGCTGCTCGCAGGCCCGCTGGTCTGCGCCACCAGCCAGGCCGCCAACGACTGGTTCGACCGGCACGTCGACGCGATCAACGAGCCGAACCGGCCGATTCCCTCCGGGCGCATCCCCGGCCGCTGGGGCCTCTATCTCGCCTTCGCCTGGACGGCGCTGTCGCTGGCCGTGGCCGCGGCGCTCGGGCCCTGGATCCTCGGGGCGGCCCTGTTCGGGCTGGTGCTGGCCTGGATCTACTCGGCCCCGCCCGTCCGGCTGAAGCGGAACGGCTGGTGGGGCAACGCCGCGGTGGCGCTCTGCTACGAGGGGCTGCCCTGGTTCACCGGTGCCGCCGTGATGGCCGCCGCCCTGCCCGACCGGCGCGTGCTCGCCGTCGCCCTGCTGTACGCGGCGGGCGCCCACGGGATCATGACGCTCAACGACTTCAAGTCGGTGGAGGGCGACCGGCGCATGGGCCTGCTGTCCCTGCCGGTGCAGATGGGCTCGGAGCGGGCCGCGCGCTTCGCCTGCCTGGTCATGGCCCTGCCGCAGGTCGCGGTGATCGGCCTGCTCGTCGGCTGGGAGCGGTACTGGCACGCCGGCCTCGTGGCGGCGCTCCTTGCCGGGCAGATCGCCCTGATGGTCCGGTTCCTGGAGAATCCCCGGGAGCGGGCGGCGTGGTACAACGGCACCGGCACCACCCTCTACGTCCTCGGCATGCTGGTCGCCGCCTTCGCGCTGCGCCCGCTGGTGGGAGGGGCGTGATGGCGTCCGATCCGCAAAACGGCCTGTCCTGGCCCCAGATCGTCCGCCTCGGCCTTGTCCAGACGGCGCTCGGCAGCGTGGTCGTGCTGATGACCGCCACCCTCAACCGCGTGATGGTGGTGGAGCTGGCCCTGCCCGCCTTCGTGCCCGGCCTGCTGGTCGCCCTGCACTACGCCGTGCAGGTGCTGCGCCCGCGCTGGGGCTACGGCTCCGACCGGAGCGGCCGGCGCACCGCCTGGATCCTCGGCGGCATGGCGGCGCTCTGCCTCGGCGGCTTCGGGGCGGCCTGCGGCACCGCGCTCGCCGCGAGTAACCTTGCCCTCGGGCTGGGGCTCGCCGCCCTCTCGTTCCTGTGCGTCGGGATGGGCGTCGGCGCCGCCGGCACCTCGCTCCTCGTGCTGCTGGCCGGCGGCGTCGCCCCGGCCCGGCGGGGGGCGGCCGCCACCGTGGTCTGGGTGATGATGATCGTCGGCTTCGCCGTCACGGCGCCGCTCGCCGGCCATTTCCTCGATCCGTTCTCGGGGACGCGGCTCGTCGCGGTGTCCGGCACGGTCTCGCTCGTCGCCTTCTGCGTCGCCGCCCTGGCGGGCAGCGGGGTGGAGCGCCGGCTGCCGGCCTCTGCGCCCGAGCCCGCCGAGGCGCGGCGGCCGTTCTTCACCGTGCTGCGCCATGTCCTGGCCGATCCGGTGGCCCGGACCTTCACGATCTTCGTCTTCGTCTCGATGCTGGCCTACAGCGCCCAGGAGCTGATCCTGGAGCCCTATGCCGGCCTCGTCTTCGCGATGAGCCCCGGCGCCACCACGAAGCTCGCCGGGCTCCAGCACGGCGGGGTGCTGGCCGGGATGCTGCTGGTGGCGGCGGTGACGCTCGCGGCCCGCGGCACCCCCCTCGCCTCCCTGCGGCTCTGGATCGGGATCGGCTGCGCCGGCTCGGCCGCCGCCCTGTTCACTTTGGCGAGCGGCGCGGGTGCCGGCGCGGATTTTCCCCTGCGCGCGACGGTCTTCGCCCTCGGGGTCGCCAACGGCGCCTACGCGGTCGCGGCGATCGGCTCGATGATGGCGCTGGCAGGACGCGGCGACGCCCGCGAGCGCGGGACCCGCATGGGCGTCTGGGGCGCCGCGCAGGGCATCGCCTTCGGGGCCGGCGGCTTCCTCGGGGCGGTCGCGGTGGATGCGGTACGGCTCGTGACGGCCGAGCCGGTCCAGGCCTACGCGGCGGTGTTCGCCGCGGAAGGCGTGCTGTTCCTGGTCGCGGTCGCCCTGGCGGCGCGGCTCGAATCGTCTCCGGCACCGGGCCCGGTATCGCTCGATCCTGCCTTCAGCGCGAGGTGAGGCCATGGCTGGGTTTGAAACGGCTCGGTTGGATGGTGACGGCCGCCTTTCCCCTCCCCCCTCTGCGGGGGGAGGGAGAAGCGGCGGCGGCGAGCCACTCTACGACGTCGTCGTGGTCGGTGGCGGTCCCGCCGGCGCCACGGCGGCGACCGACCTCGCCCGGGCCGGCCACGCGGTGCTGCTCCTCGACAAGCCCGGCCGGATCAAGCCCTGCGGCGGCGCGATCCCGCCCCGGCTGATCCGCGACTTTGCCATCCCCGATTCCCTCCTGGTCGCGAAGATCCGGTCCGCCCGGATGGTGGCGCCGAGCGGCAAGGCCGTCGACATGCCGGTGGGCGAGGGCTTCGTCGGCATGGTCGACCGCGAGCATTTCGACCCCTGGCTGCGCGCCCGGGCCGAGGAGGCCGGCGCCGCGCTGCGCGAAGCCACCTTCGACAAAATCAGCCGGCCCGATGACGGCCCGGCCCGCGTCCATTTCAGCACCGGCGCGGGCGAGGCCCTCGCCCGCCACGCCGTCCGGGCGCGCCTCGTCATCGGGGCCGACGGCGCCTGCTCGCCGGTCGGCCGGGCCGAGGTGCCGGGCCACGCCAAGATGCGGCAGGTCTTCGCCTATCACGAGATCCTGCGGGTGCCGCAGGCCGGCGCCTCCGGGGCCGAGTCGGTCGAGGCGACGCGCTGCGACGTCTACTACCAGGGCCGGCACTCGCCGGATTTCTACAGCTGGATCTTCCCGCACGGCGACACGCTGAGCATCGGCACCGGCAGCGCGAAGAAGGGCTTTTCCCTGCGCTCCTCGATCCGCGCCCTGCGCGCGGCCACCGGCCTGGACCAGGCCGAGACCGTGCGGCGCGAGGGGGCCCCCCTGCCCCTCAAGCCCCTCAAGCGCTGGGACAACGGCCGCGACGTGCTGCTGGCCGGCGATGCCGCGGGCGTCGTCGCCCCCGCCTCCGGCGAGGGGATCTACTACGCGATGCTGGGCGGGCGCCTCTCCGCCGAGGCCGCCGCCGTCTTCCTGGAGACCGGCGACGCCAAGGCCCTCGCGCGTGCGCGGAAGAGCTTCATGAAGCTCCACGGGCGCGTGTTCTGGATCCTCGGGATGATGCAGTGGGTCTGGTACCGCAGCGACGGGTTGCGCGAGCGTTTCGTCTCGATCTGCCGCGACAAGGACGTGCAGCAGCTCACCTGGGACAGCTACATGAACAAGGAGCTGGTCCGGGCGAAGCCCGCCGCCCACGCGCGGATCTTCTTCAAGGACCTCGCCCACCTGTTCCGCTGGGTTTCGCCATGACGCTCCTCGGCGACGGCTGGGGGCCGCCCGCGGTCGCGGCCATCGCGGCCGTGCTGGTGGCGCTGGCGGGCGGCCTCGCGACCCGGACGGATGCGTGGTACCGGCGCCTGCGCGTCCCGGCCTGGAAGCCGCCGGACTGGGCCTTCGGGCCGGTCTGGACCATCATCTTCCTGCTCACCACCATCGCCGCCGTGATGGTCTGGAACGCCGATCCCGATCCCGCCGCTCGGGGCGTGCTGCTCGCCGCCTACGCGGTCAACGGGTTGCTCAACATCGCCTGGAGCGTGCTGTTCTTCCGGTTCCGGCGGCCCGACTGGGCCCTCGCCGAGGTCGCCGCCCTGTGGCTGTCGATCGCCGTGCTGGTGCTGGTCACCGGCCGCGTCTCCACCACGGCGGGGCTCCTGAACCTGCCCTACCTCGCCTGGGTCAGCGTGGCCGCCTGCCTGAACCTGCGGATCGTGCGCCTCAACGCGCCCTTCGGGGCGCCGGCGTGATGGACGCGCTGTTCGCCTCCGGCCGGATCATCGACGCGGTCCTGCTGCTCGTCGTGGTCGAGGCGTCGATCCTGGCCTGGATCGGCCGCCGGAGGGGGCTGCCGCTGGCGTCCCTGCTGGCCAATCTCGCCTCCGGGGCGGCGCTGATGCTGGCCCTGCGGGCGGCCCTGGTCGGAGCCGGCTGGATCGCGGTCGCCGGATGGATGCTGGCCGGGCTCGTCGCCCATCTGGCCGATCTGAGCCTCCGGTTCCGGGCGGCCACGGCACAACGCCGCAGCCCTGCCCGGGCCGGAACAACGCCGCAAACGGCCGCGTTCACGCGCGTCACCCGATTGAAAGAACTCTAAAGTCCACCTGGGAGAGGATGCCATGAAGCGCACGAATGCCCTCCTCTCCGGATGGGCCTCCGCCCCGATGCTGGCGGGCCTGATCCTGGCGACGCCGGCCCTGGCGCAGGACGGGTCGTCCGACCCGATCGAGCGCGGCAAGTACCTCGTCACCATGGGGGATTGCGCGGCCTGTCACACGGCGCCCGGCGGCAAGTATCTCGCCGGCAACTACGCGCTGGCCATGCCTTTCGGCGTGATCATGACGCCCAACCTAACCCCCGACAAGGAGACCGGGCTCGGCAACTGGAACTACGACGACTTCGAGAAGGCGTTC
This sequence comes from Methylobacterium guangdongense, assembly GCF_038442355.1. NCBI lineage: Bacteria > Pseudomonadati > Pseudomonadota > Alphaproteobacteria > Hyphomicrobiales > Methylobacteriaceae > Methylobacterium > Methylobacterium guangdongense. The sequence continues at coordinate 66,442 of NZ_JBBXMX010000015.1, read as the reverse complement.
CGGCACGGCTACAGCAAGAATGTCGGCTACCTCTACCCGGCCTTCCCGTTCGGCTGGTTCACCAAGGTCACCGACGACGACACCAAGGCGATCTGGGCCTACCTGCAATCGGTCCCGGCGGTGAACGAGAAGCGCCAGGAGAGCCAGATCCCGTTCCCGTTCAGCGTCCGCACGGCCCTGGTGACGTGGCGGACGGCGTTCTTCACCGAGGAGCGCTTCAAGCCCGATCCGAACGCCAGCGCGGAGGTGAACCGCGGCGCCTATCTGGTCGAGGGGCTCGGCCACTGCGCCATGTGCCACAACGAGAACAAGCTCGTCGGCAATTCGAGCTTCGCGGGCCGCTTCGGCGGCGGCGTGATCGATGGCTGGTATGCCCCCAACATCACGCCGGACGGCCACCAGGGCATCGGCGCCTGGACCGACGAGCAGGTGGTGACCTACCTCAAGACCGGCACCGCGCCGGGCGACCGGCCGGGCGTCGCCGCCGGCCCGATGCGCCAGACCATCATGGAATCCCTCTCCAAGGTGAAGGAGGAGGATCTGAAGGCCATGGTCGCGTATCTCCGCACCGTGCCGGCCAAGCAGACCTACAAGCCGAAGGACCTCGCGGTCTTCGACACCGCCAACGCCCCCGGCGCCTCCACCTACCTGACCTACTGCTCCTCCTGCCACCAGCCCGACGGCAAGGGCATCGAGGGGGCGGTGCCGAACCTGGCGGGGAACACCTCGGTCATGTCGGACGGGCCCGAGACGGTGCTGCGCGTGATCTATGGCGGCCTCGCGGCCCAGAGCGGCCTCGCCCCGATGGTGGCGATCGGCCAGCAGATGACCGATGTCGAGGTGAAGAACGTCACCGACTACATCCGCAATTCCTGGGGCAACAAGGCGCCGGTCGTGACCGGCGACAAGGCCTCGGAGGCGCGCGCCGCCACCCGGACCATGCTGGCCGGCACGGCGCCCTGCGCCGAGATCGAGCAGGACAAGCTGAAGGCCGCCTTCGACAAGCTCGGCGTGCAGGATACGCTCAAGGGCGTGAAGCAGCAGGACTTCGTGCCGACGCTGGTCCGGCTCGTGCCGCAGATCAAGGGTGCCTCGACGGGGGCCAACGACGACGACATCGTCAATGCGCTCACGACGGCCTTCTGCAAGGTCGGCCGCGACGACCCGCAATACGGCAAGCCGAGCTGGCCCGCCGTGATCGGCACCTTCGCCAACGTCGCCTACAGCCAAGTGAAGAACCCGGAGAAGCAGGCCGCGAACGTGCCCGCCGCCCTCACGCCGCCGGCCCCGAAGCAGTAGGCCCGGGGCCGGGCTCGGATCGCGCATTTTCGTGATCCGAGCAGATGCGGATCGTCTGACGCCGGTGCTGCGATCTCCCGATCGCTGCCGCGGAGGGAACAGGTTCGGCGCCCTGGCTCCGGGTCAGGCCGCGCAGCCCATCGCGGCACCGGTATCCGCGCGCTCCTGAGAATCACAGGTGACCGCTATACGTCGCTGCGCACCGCCCGGCGCTGGGCCGATCTTTGATGAATCGCAGGCCGAGATCGGATCCTGCGGACCGGCGTGTCCCCGTCCGCGCCTGTCGTTGCCAACCTTAGATATTTCATAAATGACATCAGGTTCTATGCGCTTGCTCGCCCGTACAGCATTGAGCAAGGCAGATGCGGTGTGAATATTCGCAATCTCGACCGGGTCTTGCGTGCGTTGCCGATGCGCTTCAGGTGCTATCGAGCATTCCTGACAATCCGAAATATGCTTGACGGGCTGCGTTCGGTTTCGCAGAATAATCAGGCGTGTCGATATCATCGGATCGTTGCTTGATAACCATTATCTAACGTAATTTTTGAATATGAATATTGAGGAACACGCGGCAGAATGCCGTATCGTTCGAAAAAGACGGGGGTTTGTCGTGTCTGAAAACAGCGCTACATTAGCTCTTCTTCGAACGATCGCCGAGGCGAACGAGACAAGCATCGATGCGTTCCTGATGCCGGATCGGAGGGGCAGGCCCGATGTCCATCCTCGACCGCAGGGGCCGTATCGGCACGCGGCGCTGCTGCCCCGGCTCTTCAGGGCCTATCTTGCCCTGCCGGGCGGGGAAAGCCGGCTCCGGGCGCTCAGGATGATGGAGGCGATGGCAGCCCGGGCGAAGGGCGTGAGCGGCTGACGCCCCGTCGTGAAGCCGCAGCCCGACGCGCTGCGGGACGGGCTGGCCGGACTGCCGCCCGGCCGGTCGGGCCAACGGAACGGACACGGCCCCGCTTCGTTTGAGCGTCATTCCTACGAGGATTCTAGCTCGGAAGCGCCCATGTCCAGCCTGATTCGCATCCTGCTCGCCATCTTCATCCCGCCGATCGCGGTCCTCGTCACCACCGGCTTCGGGCTGCAGTTTCTGCTGAATATCGTGCTCTGGATTCTGGGCTGGCTCCCCGGCACCGTTCACGCCCTGTGGCTGATGAACCGCGAGCGCCCCTTGCTGTGACGCAACCCGCAGCCGCGCGCGGCTGTCCCGGGGGCCGCGATATTGACCGGTCTTGCAGACGACATCGGGTCTCGGCCCGCGATTGAGGTCTGTCGTCGATCCGTTCGAGGTCCTAAAGCACTCCGGGCCGACACCGCGGATGCCTTGCCCAGGAGGGCCCGATGCCGGTCGACCACGTCTCCATCCGGACGCGCGACGGGGATTGCCGCGCCCAGGTCGTCACGCCGGCCGGCCAGGGCCCATGGCCTGCGGTGATCCTCTACATGGACGCCGGCGGCATCCGGCCGGCGATGCTCGCCATGGCCGAGCGGCTGGCTGCGGCCGGTCTCGTCGTCCTGTTGCCGGATCTGTTCTACCGCTACGGGCCCTATGGACCGTTCGTGCCCGAGGCGGTGTTCAAGGGCGACGTCCGCGCCATCCTCGGCCCCCTGATGGCCACGACGGGGAACGACAAGGCCGCTGCCGATACGGTCGCCTTCCTGGCCTACCTCGACACGCGCGACGACATCGCGGGACGCGAGATCGGCGCCGTGGGATTCTGCATGGGCGGCGGCATGGCGCTGGCCTCGGCCGGAACCTGCCCCGATCGGTTCGCGGCGGTCGCGAGCTTTCACGGGGGCAACCTCGCGACCGATGCGCCGACGAGCCCGCACCTGTTCGCGCCGATGCTGACCGCGGAGGTCTATATCGGCGCCGCGGAGAACGACGGCAGCTACCCGCCCGCGATGGCCGCGCGGCTGGAGACGGCCCTCACGCAGGCCGGGGTGCGGTTCACCGCCGAAACCTATCGCGCTGCGCATGGCTGGATGATGCCGGACTTCCCGGTCTACGATCCTGCGGCGGCCGAGCGGGGCTGAAGCGCAATGCTCGCCCTCTTCCGCCGGGCCCTGCGCCCCGGCCCCTGAGGGCCGGGTGAGCCGGAGCCCCGGGTCGATCCCCGGGACGCCCGACCGGCGTGCGCGGGGCCCGCTTCGCCCCGTTTCAGGTCGCCCGCTGGGGCCCTCGGTCAGGGCTTGGCCTTGTCGCCCTCGCCCTTCCTGAGGGACGGCTTGGCGTCAGTCTTGCCGTCAGTCTTGCCGTTACCCTTGCCCTCGACCTTCGCGGTCTTCACCGCGTGCGCCTTGGCGACCGGCTTCGGCGCGACCTTCTCGGCGGCATGGGCGAGCTTGACGGGCTCCGGCACGATGGCGGCGTCGACCGCCGGGGTCGGCGTGGCGGCGGGCTCGTCCTTGGTGAACAGCTTGCCGAACAGCTTCTGATAGCTGCTCGGATCCCCGTCAGCGTCCGCCACGGCGATGCGGGCGGGCTTCGCGGCAAGCGCCGCAGGCTTCTTGGCAAGCGCCGCAGGCTTCTCGGCAAGCGCCGCGGTCGTCTCGACCTTGGCGTCGGGCTCGGCCCGGTTCGCCATGAGGGTCGCCACGGCGGGCTTCGCCGGCTCCTTCTCCCAGCCGTTGGACCGGGCCCTGGCGGCCTTGACCGGAGCCGCCGGCTCCGCGCCGGCCAGCATCACCGGCTGGCCCTTCGGACCCACCTCGATCTCCTGCGGCCCGGCCGCCAGGGTCTCCGGCCGGCTCACGTCGCCGAGATTGTGCCGGCCGTACTCCTTGGCGTCGTAGGGCAGCACCGTCTCGGTGCCGCCGAGGCTCGCGAAGGCGCTCGTGTTGGCCGGCGGGCGGAAGACCGGGTTCTGGCCGCCGTCCTGGTAGACCACCCGCACCGCCGGCGTGCCCTTGGCGACGAGGTCTGCGACCGCGCGCGCGTCGCGCTCCCGCTTCTCCGCCACCTGCGGCTCGACCCGCGGCTTGCACGAGCCGGCGGCCGCGTCGGCGCCGCCGAACACGTACTTGGTGCCGCACTGGCCGATCTTAGGCTCCTCGCGCAGGGCCTCGAAATAATCCGATCCCTCCTTGAGGTTCTCCCAGAAGGCGATGTTCGGATCGTTGCGGAACTTGGCCATGTTCTCGGCCGTCATCCGGAACGGATAGGACTGGAACTGGAAGCTGCGCTGCCCGCCGATGAACGCCTCGCGGGCGATGGCGTAGATCTCCGCGATGGTGGCGTCGGTCATGGCGAAGCAGCCCGCCGACGAGCAGGTGCCGTGCACCATCAGATACTTGCCGGTGCGCCCGTTGGCCCGGTCGACGGCATTCGGGAACCCGGTGTCGAACGAGAGGTAATACGAGGAGTTCGGGTTCATCAGGCCTGGGGTGATCGTGTAGAACCCCTCCGGCGCCTGCCGGTCGCCCTCGCGGCTCTTGGGGCCGAGCTGGCCCGACCAGCGGCAGATCGGGTAGATCTTCAGGAGGGCGTAGCGACCGTCGCTGCCCTTCTTCCAGACCTCCATCTCCGCTTCCTTCTTGAAGGCGCGGATCAGGATCGGGTCGGATTGCTGCATCCCCTTGGACTGCATCAGCGCGACCGTCTGCGGGGCGACCGGCGCGAGGCTGCGCGCGCTCGGGCCGTTGATCCCGGATCCGTCCTGGCAGGCGGCGAGGGAGAGGGCCAGCAGGGAAGCGGCCGCCAGCATCCGCGCAGTCGCGAGACGCGCCGTCATGGGGAACCTCAATCGTCCTACGCGCACCCGCGGGCCTTTTCGGCAACCGTCGCGTGCCACTCCCCAACCCAATAGGCTCGTTAAGCTTGCGCCTTCCTTACCGCAAGGACCGGGGTGCAACACTGGGCGGCTCCGTGCGGGGATTGCACCGCTATCCGCAGGGCGCGCCCGCCGCCGCGACGCGTCCCCTCGTGCCGTGGCGGAGCCCGAGCATGAGCAGCAGGGCCGCCGCCGCCAGGATGGCGCCGGCCGGCGGCACGGCCCCGTAGCCGAACCCGGCATCGATCACGCCGCCGCCCACGGCTGCCCCGATCGCGTTGCCGAGGTTGAAGGCGCCGATATTCATGGCCGAGGCGAGGTTCGGCGCCGCGCCGGCCTTCTCCATCACCCGCATCTGGAGCGGCGGCACGATACTGAAGCTCGCCACGCCCCACAGCAGCATCAGGAGGGCCACCGGCACCGCGTCGTGCATCAGGCCGGCGAACAGCACGAGGATGACGATCTGCGCCGCCAGTGAGGCCAGGATCGTCCCATCGACGGAGCGGTTGGCGAGGCGCCCGCCGAGCCAGTTGCCGACAGCGAGGCCGATCCCGTTGATGACCAGCATCAGCGTCACCACCGGCGTCGCCGCTCCGGTCTCGGTGCGCAGGATCGGCACGATGTAGGTGAAGAGCGTGAACATCGCACTGAAGCCGATCGTGGTCAGGGCGAGGGCGGCGAGCACCGGGCCGCGGCCGAGCACCCGCACCTCGGCCCACAGGTCGGCGCCGGGCTCGGCCTTCAACTCCGGCAGCGCGTGGCGCAGCGCCAGCATGGCCGCGGCGCCGACGGCCGCGATCCCCCAGAACGCCGCCCGCCAGCCGATCTCGGCACCGACCCAGGCCGCCAGCGGCACGCCGCCGATCAGCGCGAGGGTGAGCCCGGAGAACATCGCGGCCACCGCGGCGGCCCGGCGTTCCGGCCGCACGATCCCGGCGGCCACCACCGAGCCGACGCCGAAGAACGCTCCGTGGTTCAGGGACGTCACCAACCGGGCGACGACCAGCATGGCGTAGCTGTCGGCCAGCGCCGCCATCACGTTTCCCAGGGTGAAGATCGCCATCAGCCCGACAAGCAGGCGCCGCCGGCCCATGCGTGCGGTCGCGAGCGTCATCAGCGGTGCGCCGATCAGCACGCCGAGCGCGTAGGCGCTGACCACGAGGCCGGCCGCCGGGATCGATACGGCCAGGTCATTGGCGATGAGGGGCAGCATGCCCATCGGGGTGAACTCGGTCACGCCGATGCCGAACGCGCCGACCGCCAGGGCCAGCAGGGGTGGGTTGAGCGCCATGGGTCTTGCGTCTCCGGTTGTTCCGGGGACGCAGGTGGCTGATTCGCTTGGCGATCAGTAGCCTGGGGGGCGGACCAGGATCTGTGCGCTGGAGGAACGAATGGAGTCCTTTGCAGGAGCCGGGCAGGCGGGATCGGACAATGCTTATCCGAGGGCGCGCAGGACGGCGTCTGGATCGCGCGCGACCGCCGTCAGCAGTGACCGAGCCGCCGGATCAGGCAGCTTCCGTCCCTGCTCCCAGTTCCGCAGTGTCGCCACAGGGATCCGCAGCGCCCGGGCGAACGCCTCCTGCGTCATGTTCAAGCGCGCGCGAATCTCGGCAGGAGCCTCCACCGTGCGGACCGGACCGGCCGGCCGATAGCCGGGATCATATCCCTCGGCCGCCTTGTAGCGGCGGATGTCCTCCTCCGTCGTCGCGTCCAGCTTTTCCGGATCGAGGTCCGGGGCGGACGCCATGAGGTCGCTCATGCGCCTGCGTGCCATTGTTCCCGCTCCCATGCGTCCGAGGGCCAAGCCGTGATGATCCAGCGATAGGGACCCTCCTCGCTGTCACGGATCGTGTAGACGACGGTCCAGATGCGCCGCTCGGCGCGACCGACCGCGATCATGCGAACCTCGCCATAATCAGCGCGGTCGTCTTCCCATTCGACAGTGCGACCGGCGAAGATTCGACTGGGAACGCCGAAACCGTGGCCGCGCTCGGCACGAACTTCAGCCTCCTTGCGATCGTCCCAGTCGACGTCCATGCCGGAATGTGCGCCCTGGGCGTACATTCTGCAAGACCGGGGCACAAGATCCGGGGCATCGTTCTTCGCGTCCGGAGCGGCGAGGCCGTCGCGGGCGCCATACCGGTGCCGAAGCCCACCTGATCGGTTCAGCCGCGACCGTCATGTAACTCGTACCTGTCTGCGGCGGAGCAGGGCCGATGCGGTCATGTCGCAGTCTGGCTGGCGGTGGAGGAACCTCTTCGATGCAGCAGCACGACAGGACCGACCGCGCCGGCGAGATGGCGGTGTTCGTGGCGGTGGCGGAGGCGGGCAGCCTGTCGGAAGCCGCGCGCCGGCTCGGGCTGACGCCTTCGGCGGTGAGCCGGATCGTCGCCCGGATCGAGGCGCGGCTCGGCGTGCAGCTCCTCGTGCGGACCACCCGGACCCTGCGGCTGACCGCCGAGGGCGAGACCTACGGGCGTGCGGCGCGGCGTATCCTGGCGGATCTCGACGAGACGGAAGCCGCGCTCGCCGATCGGGGCTGCCCGCGCGGGCGGGTCCGGGTCAGCGCCGCCACCGCCCATGGCCGCCTCGTGATCGTGCCGCTGCTGGCCGATTTCGTCGCACGCTACCCTGGCATCACGGTCGAGATCGACCTCAGCGACGAACTCGCCGACGTGCTGGGCGGCCGGGCCGACGTGGCGATCCGCTTCGGGCCGCTGGCCGACAGCCCGCTCACCGCCCGGCGGCTCGGCGAGACCGGCCGGACCGTGGTGGCGGCCCCGGCCTACCTCGCCCGGGCCGGCACGCCCCGCCTTCCGGCCGATCTGGCGCGGCACAACTGCCTGGATTTCACGTTCCGCCGAACCGAGCCCGGCTGGCCGTTCCGGGAGGACGGGCGCGACGTCGTCCTGCCGGTCGCCGGCTCCATCGCGGCCAACAACGGCGAGACCCTGGTGCAGCTCGCGATACGGGGCGTCGGCATCACGCGGGTCGGCAACTTCCACATCGTGGACGAACTGGCCTCCGGCCGGCTGGTGCCGCTGCTGGAGCCGTTCAACCCGCAGGACCGGGAGGCGATCCACGCGGTCTTCGTGGGCGGTCCCGCCATGCCGGCCCGGGTGCGGGTGCTGGTGGATTTCCTGGTCGAAGGGATGCGCGGAGGCGGCGCAGGACCGTGAACCGGTTGTCTTCGATGGGTGAAGCCGCCACCGCATCGACGGCCGCCATCGGGATCGGGATTGGCCGAACGGAGCCCGACGCCCGGGACCGCCGAAATCATACATGACGGCTCCGGCGCTTGATACACATGCGCTCGTGCGCAAGCTCGAGGCCACGGGTCTGTCCGAGGATCAGGCCGAGGCGATCACCACCGCGATCCGCGAGAGCCGCGACGCCGACCTGACCGATCTCGTCACGAAAACGGACCTGGCCGAGGCCAAGTTCGACATCATGAAGTGGGTGATCGGAGCGATCGGCTTCCAGACGATTGCCAGCGTCGGCGCGATCGTCGCCCTGTCACGCGCCACGCACTGACGCCACCCGTCCCGCTCAGCCGAACAGCGCCGGCCGCCGCTCCGCCTCGGCGCGGATGATCGCCACGAGCGCCGCGTCGTCCGCCGGGTCGGCCAGCCGCAGGCCCACCGGCTCGGAGGGGGTCTGCACGGTGAGCCAGCGCAGCGTCGGCCTCAGATCCAGGGCCTCCACCACCGCGATCCGCGGATGGCCGGTCTCCAATTGCAGGAAGGTCAGGTGATTGCGGCTCGCCCGGGCCTGGAGCTGATCATCGACCGCCTCGATCATGTCCCGGGGCGCGTGGAGGTGGCTCATCATCCAGACCCGATTGTCGGTGCCCGGCGTGTCCAGGGCCGTCCGGATCCGCCGCACGCCCTCGCGGAGGAAGGCGTAATCCGCCGCGTTCGCCGCCGGGTCGTGGTGGTTGAACACGCATTCGAGCCCGTGCCGCTCCCGGTAGAGCCGGTGGCGCCCCCGCCAGATGTCGGGCCCCCGCCGCTCGGGCTCCGGGATGCTCTCCAGCTGGTCCAGGTCGAGGAGGGCGGAAAAATCGTCCGCGAGGCAGTCCCGGGCCATGCCGGGCATCGAGAAGATCCAGTCGAGCGGGCCCGACCACTGGCGCAGGTCCAGCGTCTTGAGCACGTGCGCCATCTGGCAATTGCAGCCCAGCGAGATGTGGTTGAACCGGCCGGGCTCGCGGCCGTCGCGCCGGCCGAGCAGTCGCCCGATCGCGCCGAACAGGCCCCCCGTCGCGCCGGCTCCGATCACAGGGTCCGGCCGATGGCGAGGAATTTCTCCGCGCGCCGGTCGCGGATCTCGTCGGGCCCGAGTCCTTCGAACGGGGCGAGCGATTCGGCGATCGCATCGCCCGCCGCGCGGATCGCCGCCTCGCGGTCGCGGTGCGCGCCGCCGGTGGCCTCCGGAATGATCGTGTCGATGACGCCCAGCCGCAGGAGATCCTGGGCGGTGATCTTCATGGCGGTGGCGGCGTCGGCGGCCCGGCCCTGGTCGCGCCACAGGATCGAGGCGGCGCCCTCCGGCGAGATCACCCCGTAGATCGCGTGCTCCAGCATCAGCACCCGGTTGGCGGTGGCGAGCGCGATCGCGCCGCCCGAGCCGCCCTCCCCGATCACCACGGCGACGTTGGGCACGCCCAGCGCCAGGCAGGCCTCGGTCGAGCGGGCGATGGCCTCGGCCTGGCCGCGCTCCTCCGCCTCGATGCCCGGATAGGCGCCGGCCGTGTCCACGAAGGCGATGACGGCTAAGCCGAACCGGTCGGCGGTCTCCATCAGGCGGACCGCCTTGCGGTAGCCCTCGGGCCGGGCCATGCCGAAATTGTGCCGGAGCCGGGCCTCCGTGGTGGCGCCCTTCTCCTGGCCGAGCACCAGCACCGGCCGGCCGCGGAACCGGCCGAAGCCGCCGAGGATCGCCTCGTCCTCCCCGAAGCTGCGGTCGCCCGCAAGCGGGGTGAATTCGGTGATGAGCCCGCCGCAGTAATCCACGAAGTGCGGCCGCTGCGGGTGGCGGGCCACCTGGGTCTTCTGCCAGGGGGTGAGATTCGCGTAGATCTCGGCCAGCGCCTGGCCGGCCTTGGCCTCCAGCCGGCCGACCTCCTCGGAGATCGAGACCGCGCCGTCGCGTTCGCCCACGGCGCGCAATTCCTCGAGCTTGGCCTCCAGCTCGGCTACGGGCTTCTCGAAGTCGAGATAGGTGCGCGTCACCGCCATCGTGTCACAGGTCTTCCCGGGATCCACCGCAGCGAAGCGGCTGGCGCGCGGTGTTGGCGATGGCGGGGATGGTGTCAACCGGCGTGTTGCCGGCGGGCGGCCCGCGTCAGCCGCGGGACAGGTCCTCGCGGGCGATCCGGTAGCAATGTTCCAGATAGCCGCGCTGGTGCTCGCCCATCAGGTCGGTGACCACGGACCAGAGCCAGCCGGGGGCGTCGGGCCCCGGGCCGGGCTCGCGCACGGCCCCGATCCAGGCCCGCCGGGCGGCCTCGTCCATCTGCCGGCCGTGGGCCCGGCCCAGGACCGCGGCGAGGTGGCCGGCGACGCGGACCGCCTCGCGCCGCGAGAACTGCTCGGCGTCGATCTTGAGATCCTGCGGCATCAGCTCGCGGACCGTGACGGGCTTGCCCAGGACATGGCCGGCCACCATCCGGTCGCCGAGATGCGGCGCCAGCGCCCGGGCGCCCGCCACGACGCGCTCGGCATGGTCGGTCGGCATGGCGCCGCCGCCGGCGGCCGGCGCGAGGTGCGGCACCGCCTCCTTCACGTCGAGGAGCGCCCGGTGCGGGTGCGTGCCGCCGCGGATCTCCACGAGGCCGGCATAGCGCAGGCGGCCGAGCGAGCTGCAGCCCTTGATCCAGTAGGCCGCATCGAGGAGCCGGATCTCGGCATCCTCCGCGCCGCGCCCGAGCGCCAGGACGAGCCGGCGCACCGCCGGATCCCGGATGAGCGCCGTGACGGAATCCTGCTCGTCGGGGGCGAGGTCGAAGAACCGGTGCCCCCGCGGCAGGTGGTCGGTCTTGCCCTTCAGGCGCTCGTTGGACAGGTGGCGCCAGCGCCGGCCGAGCGCCCGACGCTTCGTGGTGGCGACGATCTCGGATTCGGCGCCGTCGCGCCCGGTGTTCCCGGGATCGGCGATTCCCTCGGCGTAGCCGATCGCCATGGCGTCCATCATCCGGGCGGTGACGATGCCCGGCAGCGTCGCGTTCAGGGCCGCCGTGACCAGCGAAAGGGCCAGCCGCACGAGATCGTAGGCGGGGTTGGCCACCACCGTCTGGTCGAGGTCGCGGATCTGGATCGCGATGCGCCCCGCGGCGTCGGCCACCGCGCCGAGATTGCCGAGATGCGCGTCGCCGCAGATCCAGATCGGCGGCCCCTCGGGCAGGCTCCCGGCCGGCATCCGGGCGATCAGCTCGTAGAAGCGCGCCGTGGTGCCGCGGACATAGGCGTGCGGCGAGGAGGCGATCTTGCACAGGCGGCGGTGCTCCAGCACGCTCGCATCGCGGCCGGATCGTGCCGGCACCTGCATATCCATCCGGTCGTCCGCGCCCTGTTCCCGATCCGCACAGCACTTGTTAACGCAACGTTCGGTGCGGTGTGCGCGCGCGAATGTTAAATTCTCGTTCAATCAGCCGGATCCGCGCTTTCTGAGGCGGGGTGAAGCTATAGGTCGCGCCGATGCGACAGACCTGTCCTCGAACCGACGCGCACCCGCCGCGCCTCCATTGCTCCCGGACTGTCGGGCGTGCGTCCGGGACTTGCGCGGACTCTGCTCCGCGCGCCGGACGCACCCGATGAGCGGCGATCCGACCCTCGGTACCATCGCGGTCCGCCTCGGCCTGACCTTCCTGGCGGCCTTCGTGCTCGGCTGGGACCGGGAAGAACTCGGCCATCCGGCCGGCCTGCGGACCCTCATGCTGATCGGCCTCTCGGCCTGCACGGCGATGCTGCTCGCCGACTGGCTGCTGGCGCAGACCGCCGGGTCCAGCGGTGGCCTGTCCCGGCTCGACCTGATGCGGCTGGCGCAGGGCGTGCTCGGCGGCATCGGCTTCATCGGCGCCGGCACGATCCTGAAGCAGGGCAACATCGTGCGCGGGGTCACCACGGCGGCGACCCTGTGGCTCACCACCGTGATCGGGCTGTGTTTCGGCAGCGGCGCCTGGCCGATCGGCCTCGCCGCCACCCTGACGGGGCTCGTCACGCTGCAGGCCCTGCGTCAGCTCGAAGCCGTCCTGCGCCGGCGCAGCTACGGCACGCTGACGCTGGAATTCGGCCCGGATGCCGACCCGGCGGCGCTGATGGCCGAGCTGGACGCGATCGGCCTGCGGGTGAAGGCCAGCACGCTGGTCGAGGGGGCGGAGGGCGGCAGCCTGCGCTGCCTCGGCTCGCACCGGGGCGAGGACCGGGCCTGGACCCTCGCCGCCGTGGCCCGGCTGCGGGCGGCGCGGGCCGTGACGAAGGTCGGCTGGGAGGATCTCAGCTGAGGCCGGGGCGAGGATGACGGCCGGACGCGTCCGGGGGATGCGGCGTCAGGCCGCCTGATGCTCGACCCGGTTCCGTCCCGCCGCCTTGGCCCGGTAGAGGGCGAGGTCGGCCCGCCGGAGCATGTCGCCCGGGCCCGCATCGTCCGCCTGCCGCACGGCGACGCCGATCGAGACCGTCACGCCGATCGACCGGGTCGCCCGCTGCACCGAGAACGGCACGGCCTCGACCCGCTCGCGGATGCGCTCCGCGATCGCCTGCGCCTCGGCGAGGCCGGCCTCCGGCAGGACCACCACCACCTCCTCGCCGCCGTAGCGCGCCACGATGTCGACGGGGCGCGTGTGCTGGCGGACCCGGTCGGCGAAGCCGCGCAGCACCTCGTCGCCGGCCTCGTGGCCGTAGCCGTCGTTGATCCGCTTGAAGTGGTCGATGTCGAGGATGAGGGCGGCGAGGGCCGCCCGCCGCGTGCCCGGCTCCGCGAACAGCGCGCCGAGGTGGTTGTCGAGGTAGCGGCGGTTGTGCAGGCCGGTCAGCGCATCGGTCACGGCCATCTGCAGGGAGGCCTGCATCGCCCCCCGGAGCGCGTCGGTGAAGCGCCTGCGCTTCACCTGGGTGCGGGCCCGGGCCATCAGCTCGTTGCGGTCGACCGGGCGCATCAGGAAGTCGTGGACGCCGAAATCGAGCCCGCGCACCACCCGGGCGCGGTCGTGCTCCTCCGCCAGCATGATCAGCGGCATGGCGCGAGTCCGGTCGAGCGACCGGAGCTGGCTGCACAGGCGCAGGCCGTCGAACCCGTCGAGGTCGAGGCTCACCAGGGCGAGATCGAAGGCCCCCTCGGCGGCCAGGACCAGGGCGGCCTGGGGATCCGGCTCGATCGTCACGGCGTGGTGCTGCCGCAGGGCGCCGGCGAGGCGCTCCGCCGAGCCGGGGCGGTCCTCGATCAGCAGGATCCGGGCGTCGAGGCCGGTCTCGGCGGCGGCGAGCGCCAGGGGGTCGCCGATCCCGAACTCGGCCGAGGCCAACGCCCGCTGGCGCAGCTCGTCGGTGACCGCCTTGAGGCGGACGAGGCTGCGCACCCGGGTGAACAGGGCGGTGTCGTCCACGGGCTTGGTCAGGAAGTCGTCGGCGCCCGCGTCGAGGCCGCGCAGTCGGTCCGAGGGCTGGTCGAGGGCCGTGACCATCACCACCGGGATATGGGCGGTGACCGGGTTGCTCTTGAGGTGGCGGCAGACCTCGAACCCGTCCATGCCGGGCATCATCACGTCGAGCAGGACAAGGTCGCACAGGCCCTTCTCGCAGATCGCGATCGCGTCCGGGCCGTTCATGGCGACGAGCGTGTCGAAATATTCGAGCCCGAGCTTCGTCTCCAGAAGCTTCACGTTCGGGAACAGGTCGTCGACGATCAGGACGCGGGCCGACATGGTTCCTCGCTGACGCGTGGCAGGGCGGCCCGGGACCGGCGGATCGGCACGGGCCCACGCATCGAGACAGACGGTTCAGGCGGCCCCCCGAACCGGTCGGGGGGCCGCCTGAACGGTGCGCCCCTGCGGGATCACCGCGGCTCTAGATACGCGCGAACCGTTGCCAAAAACTTCGCGACCGAGATTGGCTTCGACAAATAAGCCTCGCAGCCGCCCTCCCGAATACGTTCCTCGTCGCCCTTCATGGCGAAGGCCGTGATGGCGATGACCGGAATAGACTTGAGGTCGTCGTCCTCCTTGAGCCACTTCGTGACTTCGAGGCCCGACACCTCCGGGAGCTGGATGTCCATAAGGATCAGGTCGGGGTGGTGGGCGCGCGCCAGCTCGATCGCCTCGATGCCGTGGGCGGTCTTGAGCGTGGCGTAGCCGTTCGCCTCCAGGAGGTCGTTGAACAGCTTCATGTTCAACTCGTTGTCCTCGACGATCAGCACCGTCTTCTTCATGATCCGTTGTCCCGGTGCGCGCCGATCATGATTAGCGGGCGGTGAAGCCCCTCCATCACCTTTGTAGCGTTGACATGTTGATGAATGGCAAACCTCTTCAAGGGGATGGGGCTGCGGAGCAGCTCGCCCTCGACGTTCTTCTGTGGATCACGGGGGAGGAGGATCGCCTCCTGCCGTTCCTCGCGGCCACCGGTCTCGACCTCGAGACGCTGCGGGCCAGCGTCCGGGAGCCGGGCTTCCTGGTGGGCGTCCTCGACCACGTGATGGGCGACGAGAACGTGCTCCTCGCCTGTGCACGGGGGCTCGACGTGAAGCCGGAGCGGATCGCCGCGGCGTGGCACAGGCTCTCGCCGCGGCCGGATGACGAGTGGGCGTGAGGAGGGCGTGCCGCGCGCCTGTCCTCGAACGATCCTCAGGGCGTGCAGCCCTTCCCCGTCTCCTTGTCGGCGCGCCCCGCCTTCGCGTCGATGTCGAGGGCGGTCATGTCGCCCAGGATGGCGAAGTCGCCGTAATCGAGCTTGAGCGCGCCGCTCACGCCGTTCTCGTAGAGGTCGAAGCCGAGCGTGTAGATCGGCGTGCGCTCGCCGGCGCCCTCCGTGTAGTAGCTCAGGCGCACCGGCCAGTGCGGCATGCTGGCGATCGCCCCCTCGCGCAGGGGCTTGTCCCGGGTGGAGCCGGCGGCCGGCGCCGGACCCGTCTCCGTGTGGCCGATCACCGCGAAGGTGTCGTAGACCTTCTTGCCGTCGTCGGATCCGTCGAACACCTTGACCGAGAGGGTCGACTGGCCGGCCCGGGCGGCCTCGATCAGGCGGCGCATGTGCTCGCTCGGGAACAGCACCGGCCCCTCGACGGTGTAGGGCTTGGGCCCACCTTTCAGCTTCACCGTGACGGCGTTGCCCTGGTCCGTGGCGGTCCCGTCCACCGGGGCGGCGGGCTGGTTGTTGGTCAGCGTCGTCGTCTTGAACCGGAACTCCCGGCCCTGCCCGCCCTCGAAGGTGGTGCTGCGCATGTCGGACAGGCGCGCCCCGGTCTCGCCGGAGGACAGCTCCGTCACCTGCCGGGTCAGCATCGTGTAGCCGCGGCAGGCATCGCCCCGGAAGTCGATGACGATGCGTCCGCGGGCGCTCTCCACCGAACGGCTGTTGCCGCCCTCGTCGAGCGACAGGTCGTAGACCGCCCGGTGGTTGGCGAGCACGATCGCGGGCGCCGAGGCCGGCGCCTGCGGCGCTCCCTCAGTCGGCGCCCCGGGCGCGGGGGTGGGCGGTTCGGAGACGACGGGGGCCGCCTGGGCGCCCCAGGCGGAGACGAGAAGGCCGGCCGTCAGCAGTCGATGGAGGCGCAGGCGCATAATGGTCCTCGGTTCTGTCCGCCGCAGATAGCAGGCTCCGGGAATCGGGCAATCCTGGGGACTACCGGTAGCCCTCGGCCTGGAGGGTGAACAACTCGGCGTAGCGGCCGCCCCGGGCCATCAGGGCGGCGTGGCTGCCCTCCTCCAGCACCCGGCCGCCCTCCAGCACCAGGATGCGGTCGGCCATGCGCACGGTGGAGAAGCGGTGCGAGATCAACACGGTCGTTCGCCCCGCCGAGAGTTCCCGGAACCGCGCGAACACGTCGTACTCGGCCCGGGCGTCGAGGGCGGCGGTCGGCTCGTCGAGGATCAGGATCTCGGCCTCGCGCATGTAGGCCCGCGACAGGGCGATCTTCTGCCACTCGCCCCCGGAGAGGTCGAGGCCGCCCGAGAACAGCTTGCCGAGCGGCTGGTCGTAGCCCTCCGGCAGGCGCTCGATCACCGGGGCGGCGAGGCCCCGGACCGCGGCGCCCGCGATCCGGTCGGCATCCCCGGCGGCCTCGATCCGGCCGACCGCGACGTTCTCGCCCGCGGTCAGCTGGAAGCGGACGAAATCCTGGAAGATCGCGCCGATCCGCGCCCGCAGCTCCGCGAGGTCGTAGTCCGGCAGCGGCACGCCGTCGAGGAGGATGCGGCCCTCGTGCGGATCGTAGAGCCGGGTCATCAGCTTAACGATGGTGGTCTTGCCGGCGCCGTTGCCGCCGACCAGCGCCACCGTCTCGCCGGCCCGCACCGCGAAGGACAGGTTGCGCAGGGCGAACGTCTGCGTGCCGGGATAGCGGTAGCCGACATCCTCGAAGACCAGCCCGTCGCGGATCGGGCTCGGGACCGGCACGGGCCGCGCGGGCGTGCGGACCTGCGGCTCGATCGCGAAGAACGAGAAGAAGTCGTCGAGGTACTGCGCCTGGCCGGTCACCTGGGTCAGGCCGAGGAGCAGCCCCTCGATGCCGCCGCGCAGGCGCTGGAAGGCGCCGGCCAGGAAGGCGAGGTCCCCCACCGAGAAGGTTCCCGCCACCGTGCGCCAGACGATCACCGCGTAGGCGGCGTAATACGCGAGCGTCCCGAGGCTCGCGAAGGCGAAGCCCCAGCGGGCGCGGGCTGCGGCGAGACTTCGATTGTCGTCCAGCAGCCGCGCCGCGACCGCACCGTAGAGGCCGGTGAGGTAGTCGGAGAGGCCGAACAGCTTGATCTCCTTGGCGGTCTCCACGCTGGCGCCGACGTAGCGCAGATAGTCGAGCCGCCGCCGCTCCGGGCTTCGGAACCACGCCAGGCGATAGCCGGCCTTGGTGAAGTGCCACTCGTTGAGGAGCGCCGGCACCAGGGCGGCGCCGATCAGAACCACCAGCCAGGGCGTGAACGCCGCGACCCCCGCCGCCAGGGAGGCCAGGGTCAGCAGGGCCTGGACCTGGCCGAGCACCGTGCCGATCAGGCCGGTGCGGCCGCTGACCTGCCGGCGCGCCCGCTCCAGCCGGTCCTGCTGGGCGCTGTCCTCGAACTGCGCGAGGTCGAGGGCCGCGGCGTGCTCCATCAGCCGCAGGGAGGCCGCGTTGGCGTAGCGGTCGCCGATCAGGGTCTCGGTGAGGTTCGTGAGCCGTCCGGTCAGGTCCGACACCAGGGCGAGGCCGAACTCGGCCGCCACCAGCCCGGCGAGACGCGCCCGGCCGGGATCGGCGAGCCAAGTGGCCAGTCCCTCGGCGAGCCCCGCCTCCGGCACCGGCCGGGCGTGCTCGGCCACGATCCCGTCGAGGATCAGCTTGGCGAGGTACAGGGTCAGGACCGGCAGACAGGCGGCCAGGAGGCGCAGGGCCAGGCTTGCGGCGAGGAGACGCGGGCTCGCCGCGGCGATCTCGCGGAACAGGGTCGGCAGGTAGCGCAGCGCCCCGAGCCGCGCGCCGGGGCGATCCGTCCGCTCGGTCATCGCGCTGTAATCCAACGCTGAAGAGGGACGGCCGGTTGGCCGGAACGAGACGAAAGCATAATCTGTAGCATTATAGAGGCTTAGATCTCGTCGAGTGGTGTGTGCTCAGCGGTCCAGCGATTCTCAGGGTTTCAGTTCTCCTCATCATCGCCGGCATCCTCGCCGCGGTGGTGCAATTCCTGTTGCCGAGCCCGGCGCCCGCGCCGCTGCCCCCGTCCGCTCAAGTGGCGGAGTCACCGGCCCCCGTCCAGCCGGACCCGCCGACGCCCGCTCCGCCACCTGCGGCGCCCGGGCCTGACCGGGGGACGAATCCCCTGCCGCAGGCCGCCACCCCGCCCCCGGCCGCCGCAGCGCCCGCTCCGGTCCAGATGCCGTCCGACGCCCTCGCCTTCCCGTCCGATCCGGCCGCCCCGGCTGAGCCACAGAGCCAGGAGGCGGCCGGACAGGCCGAGATCGACAAGGCGGAGGACAGCGCCGGGCCCCGGGCCCTGGCGGTGGTCGACCTGAACACCGCCCCGGTGGCCGATCTCAACCGCCTGCGGGGCGGCGGCGCCATCGGCCGGGCGATCGTCGCCAAGCGCCCCTACACGTCGGTGGATCAGCTCCTGTCGAAGCGGGTGCTCAGCCGTGCGGTGTACGAGCGGATCAAGGATCAGGTGACGGTGCGGTAAGTCGACGGCGTTCCGATCGATGGAACGCTGGCCTTCCCCAGTGTGTGCCAATAAATACACACGTGCCGGGGGCTGCGATGCCGAGGATCGAGACCGATCGCAAGACCATCGTGGATCGTCTCCGTAAGGAGGGGTGGATCGGCGAAGGGGGCGCCAAGCACGAGAAGTTCGCGCACCCTGAGCAACCCGGAATCAAGATCATGGTGCCGCGTCACCGCGTGCTGTCGCCAGGTGTCGCGCGCAATATCGCCGCGGCAGCGGGCTGGATCTGAGGAGGATGCGAATGTCCCGCTACACCGTGTTGATCGATGGCGAGGCTGGCGCCTATGGCGTCGCAGTGCCTGATTGCCCCGGTTGTACTGCGATGGGTGCGACCATCGACGAGGCGATGGCGAACGCCACGGCCGCCCTCAGCGAGTGGATGGGGGATCGTATTGCGGCGGGGCTGGCGCCGCCTCTTCCCCGCGCGCCCGACGCGGTTCGGGCCGACCCAGCATTGGCCGATGCTTTGGAAGAGGCGACACTCGGCCTCGTTCCCCTGCTCCTCGATTCCGGCCGGCCTGTGCGCGTCAACGTCTCGCTGGATGCCGCAGCCCTGGCCGAGATCGATTCCGCGGCGCGGGCGCGGGGGCTCACCCGGTCGGCCTTCCTAGTCTCGGCTGCGCGGGACAAGATCCAGGCCGAGGGCTGAGCCGTCCCCTCAGAGCGTCGTCCCGAAGATCTCCGCCACCTGCGGGATGTCCTTGTCGCCGCGGCCCGACATGTTGAGCACCATCAGGTGATCGGCCGGACGCTGCGGCGCGAGGTCCAGGATCTTCGACAGGGCGTGGGCCGGCTCCAGGGCGGGGATGATCCCCTCCAGCATCGAGCAGAGCTTGAACGCCTCCAGCGTCTCGGAATCGGTCGCCGA
This sequence comes from Methylobacterium guangdongense, assembly GCF_038442355.1. NCBI lineage: Bacteria > Pseudomonadati > Pseudomonadota > Alphaproteobacteria > Hyphomicrobiales > Methylobacteriaceae > Methylobacterium > Methylobacterium guangdongense. Next base: position 47,094 of record NZ_JBBXMX010000015.1, on the reverse strand, counting down.
CAGGTAGGTGACCCGGCCCATCTCATGGAGCCATGCGTGCTCGGGGCCGATGCCCGGATAGTCGAGGCCCGCCGAGATCGAGTGGGCGTCGGCGATCTGGCCGTCGGCGTCCATCAGCAGGTAGGTGCGGTTGCCGTGCAGCACGCCGGGCTTGCCGCCGGTGAGCGAGGCCGCGTGCAGGCCGGACTGGACGCCGTGGCCCGCGGCCTCGACCCCGAAGATCTCGACCTCACGGTCGTCGAGGAACGGGTGGAACAGCCCCATGGCGTTCGAGCCGCCGCCGATGCAGGCGACGAGGGAATCCGGGATCCGGCCCTCCTGGGCGATCATCTGCTCGCGGGTCTCGCGGCCGATCACCGACTGGAAGTCGCGGACCATGGCCGGGTACGGGTGCGGGCCCGCCACCGTGCCGATGCAGTAGAACGTGTCGGCGACGTTGGTGACCCAGTCGCGCAGGGCCTCGTTCATGGCGTCCTTGAGGGTCTTGGTGCCGGATTCCACCGGGACCACCTCGGCGCCGAGCATCTTCATCCGGAAGACGTTGGGCGCCTGCCGGGCGACGTCGACCGCGCCCATGTAGACGACGCACTTGAGTCCGAACCGCGCGCAGAGCGTCGCGGTGGCGACGCCGTGCTGGCCGGCGCCGGTCTCGGCGATGATCCGCGGCTTGCCCATGCGGCGGGCCAGCAGGATCTGGCCCAGCACGTTGTTCACCTTGTGAGAGCCGGTATGGTTCAGCTCCTCGCGCTTGAAATAAACCTTGGCGCCCTGCCCGGCCGGCGCCTTGGCGCGCAGGTGCTCGGTGAGGCGCTCGGCGTAGTAGAGCGGGCTCGGCCGGCCGATGTAATGGGTGCCGTAGCTCTCCATCTCGGCCCGGAAGGTCGGATCCTGCTTGGCCGCCTCGTAGGCCGCCTCCAGCTCGAGGATCAGCGGCATCAGCGTCTCGGCGACGAATCGGCCGCCGAAGATACCGAAGCGGCCGCGCTCGTCGGGGCCGGTGCGGAAGGAGTTGGGCTCGGGGGCGATGGTCACGGGACGGATCCTCGCGCGAAGGGCGATCGTTTGCCGGGTGCGTAGACCCATGTGGCCGTCGCCGCAATGCGGCTTGCCGCGCGCGTAACCGCAGCGGCCTTCCGGACGAAGGAACTGTCAGCATCCGACAGGAGGCCAGCATGGCTCTTCGCGACACGATCCGCCCCCTCTTCGGGGCAGCCCTCGGCCTCGGCTTGGCGACCGCACTCCTGCTGCCGCGTCTGCCGGCGCTGGCCGAGGAGGCGCCCCGGCGCCTGCCGGAGCCCGCGACGCACGCGACCGAGGCGCCGGGCTCGCGCGTGGCGGTGTTCGCGGGCGGCTGCTTCTGGGGCGTGCAGGGGGTGTTCCAGCACGTCCGCGGGGTGACGAGCGCAGTCTCGGGCTATGCCGGCGGCACCCGCGGCGACGCCGATTACCGGACGGTGAGCGGCGGCGGGACCGGCCACGCCGAGGCCGTGGCAGTCACCTACGATCCCGCCCAGATCCGCTACGACGAATTGCTGCGGATCTTCTTCTCGGTCGCCCTCGACCCCACCCAGGTGGACCGCCAGGGTCCCGACAGCGGGCACCAGTACCGCTCGGCCCTGTTCCCGCAGGATGCCGAACAGGCCCGGATCGCCAAGGCGTATATCGCCCAGCTCGATGCGGCCAAGACCTACACGCGCCCGGTCGCCACGCGGATCGAGCCGGGGGCGGCCTTCTACCCGGCGGAGGCCTACCACCAGGATTTCATGGCCCTGCACCCGGGGCACCCGTACATCGCCGCCAACGACGCGCCGAAGCTCGAAGCCCTGCGCGCCCTGTTCCCGGAGCGGACGGCGGCGCAGCCGGTGCTGGTCAACCGCCCGCCGGCGTGAGGCTGCCTTCATCCAAACCAACGACCTCAGGATGAGGGGGATGGTCGGGAGGATCGGTCTTCGCCCTATTCCTCCGGCGGCCGCGGCCGGCCGAAATCCGGGGCCGCCGTCTCCTGCCCCGAGGCCACGATGCTGCGCCGGATCGCCCGGGTGCGGGTGAACATCGCGTGCAGCGCCTCGCCGTCGCCCCAGCGCACCGCCTTGGCGAGCGCCGAGAGGTCCTCGTTGAACCGGCCGAGCATCTCCAGCACCGCGTCGCGGTTGTTGAGGAAGATGTCCCGCCACATGGTCGGGTCCGAGGCCGCGATGCGGGTGAAGTCACGGAATCCGCTGGCCGAGAACTTGATCACCTCGGATTGCGTCGCCTCCTCCAGCTCCGCCGCGGTGCCCACGATGTTGTAGGCGATCAGGTGCGGCAGGTGGCTGGTGATGGCGAGCACGTGGTCGTGGTGGTCGGCGCTCATCGTCTCGACATTGGCGCCCATCCCCGCCCACAGGGCGCGGACGGTCTCGATCGCCGCCGGATCGGTGCCCTCGGGCGGGGTCAGGATGCACCAGCGGCCCTGGAACAGGGTCGCGAAGCCCGCATCCGGCCCCGAGAACTCGGTCCCGGCGATCGGGTGGCCGGGGACCAGGGCGACGCCGTCGGGCAGGTGCGGCCGGATCGCCGCCACCACGGCACCCTTGACCGAGCCGACATCCGACACGATCGCGCCGGGCTTGAGATGCGGTGCCATCTCGGCCGCGGCCGCGCCGATGGCGCCCACCGGCACGCACAGGATGACGAGGTCGGTGTCGGCCGCGCCCTCCGCCGGATCGCCGGTGACGACGTCGGCGATGGCGAGTTCCTGGACCCGCGCGCGCACGGCCGGGTCGCGGTCGACCGCCACGATGGTGCGGGCGAGGCCGTAGCGCCTTGCCGCCCGGGCGATCGAGGAGCCGATCAGGCCGAGGCCGACGATGGCGAGGCGGCCGATGGGGGCCCTGGATTCCTCAGGCATGCGCGCCCCGCACGAAGTCGCCGAGCGCCGCCAGGAAGGCCGTGTTGGCTTCGGCGCTCGCCACCGTCACCCGCAGGGCGTTCGGCAGACCGTAGGCGGTGACCCGGCGGGTGATCAGCCCGCGCTCGGTCAGGAACGCGTCCGCATCCGCGGCCGAGCGGCCGGGTTCGTCGGGGAAGTGGATCAGCACGAAGTTCGCCACGCTCGGCGTGACCGTGAGGCCGAGCGCCCGGGCGCCCTCGGTGAGCTTCGGCAGCCACTCGGCGTTGTGGGCGGCAGCGGCCGCCATATGGGCCTCGTCGGCGATGGCGGCCGAGCCCGCGGCGATCGCCGGTCCCGAGACGTTGAACGGCCCCCGGATCCGGTTGACCGCGTCCGCGACATGGGCCGGCGCCACCATCCAGCCGATCCGCACGGCGGCGAGCCCGTGGATCTTCGAGAAGGTCCGGGTCATCACGACGTTCTCGGATTCCAGCGCGAGCTCCAGCCCGGCCGAATAGTCGTTCGCCCGGACGTACTCGGCATAGGCGCCGTCGATCACCAGCAGCACGTTTGGCGGCAGGCTGGCGTGCAGGCGGCGGATCTCGTCGAACGGCAGGTAGGTGCCGGTCGGGTTGCTGGGGTTCGTGACGTAGACGATCCTGGTCCGCTCCGTGACCCGGGCCAGGATCGCGTCGACATCGGTGGTGTAGTCGCGCTCGGGCGCCACCACGGCCTCGGCGCCCGAGGCCAGGATGGCGATCCGGTAGACCAGGAATCCGTGCTCCGAGTAGATGCCCTCGGTCCCCGGCCCGCCATACGCGTAGGCGAGGAGCGACAAAAGCTCGTCCGAGCCCGCGCCGCAGACGATCCGCTCGGGATCGAGCCCGTAGCGCTTGGCGATCGCAGTCCGCAGGGCGGTGGCGCGCCCGTCTGGATAGGTCTCGAGCTTGGCGGTCGCCTCGTGGAGCGCGGCCAGAGCCGCGGGGCTCGGGCCGAGGGGCGTCTCGTTGGACGACAGCTTGTAGACCTTGCCGCCGCCGGGCCGCCCGCTCTTGCCGGGCACGTAGGTGTCGATCGCCAGGACGCCGGGGCGCGGTTCCGGGCGGACGGGTTGCAGGGCGGACATTGCGGGACGACTCGGAATGCGCGGCGCGGAGCTGGGTTCGCGCCCGTCTACAACATTTCCTTTGCCGGTGAACCCGGTGCTCCGCCATGTCGAGACGGCCACGCCGACAGGTCCGGGATCACGCGGCCTGCGTGGTCACGACGATCTCGCGTCCGCACGCTGCGAGCGCCGCTTCGATCTGATCCAGGCGGGACTCGTGATCGAGGTCCAGAAGCCGGTCGACCTGCGGCGGGTGCACCAGAAGCCGGCGGACCAGATCGGCCTTGCGCATGCCGGAATCCTGCATCGCCCGATACAGTTCGAGCTTGAGCGCCGTGAGCGCCGACAGGGCGACCGCGTGGCCGGTCGGTGCCCCTGGCGCCGGTACGGGCTGTCGCGCCGTGATGCGTCCTTTGAGAGCCGTTGCGACCGCATCCGCCCCGTGAACGAGCGCGTCGGCTTCGTCCGCACCGAAGCTCGCCACCTCCGGCAGGTCCGGGCAGGTCACCAGCAGGGTTCCGTCGTCATCGGGTGTCAGGACCACGGGGTATCTCAGCATCAGCCCTCGTCCTTGATGTCCAGATCCTTGAGGATCTTCCGCCAAAGCCCGGTGCCGAGTTCCTTCGCCGCCATGCTGCGGCAGCACCGACATCCGACCCGCGCGGCGGACGATCAGGTGTCCACCCTTGCCGGGTTCGAACGTGCAGCCGCGCTTGGCCAGATAGCGTTTGGCTTGGCTGCTGTTCATCGAAACGCAGCGCACGCGTTGCGCCACCCGGGCGATCGGTCTGCAACAGATATGTTGTGTCTGGCGCTTGGGTCAACGGGCAGAGAATGGCGTCTTTCCGCCTCCGCCACAGGGACGGATGCCGCCTCCATGCGGTCTTGGCGCACAAGCTGACAGTCCCGATCACCTCATCCGATCCATACAGACGGAGTCGGGCCGCCCTACGTGATGTCATCTCACCCTTCCGAATTACGGAGCGATCCCATGCCCCTCACACGCTACCTGGATGGCGGCGCCCACATCCTGCCCGCGGACGAATCCCTGATCCGCTTCGCCATGACCAACGGCGAGCGGGTGATCGGCATCGACGTGCCGATCCCGGTGCTGCGCCAGCGATTCGGTGCGGGAGCGGATGCCGCGCCCCTCGACCTGTTCGCCCGCAACCAGGCGGCGGTCGAGGCCGCGGCCAGCCAAGCCTACGACCGGACCGAGACGCCGAACGACCTCCTCGACATGGGGCCGGAGGATTTCGACGCAGGTCCAGCCCCGGCCAAGCTTTAAGAGCGACGATCCACCTGCGCCGGCCGCGGCAAAACCGGCGACGCGCAAATGCCGCGGGGCACGCGCCACGTTTCGGCCTGTTGAATCCGGAGACAGGACGCATCGGGCGCGCCGCGCCCTGCGTATGCGTGGATGGATCGAGAATGCCCGGTGACCTGATCCCCTGCAGTCTGTTTCTGATCGGGATCCTCACCTCGGTCGCCGCGGATTGCCGCCTGCGGCGCGCGGAGGCGGCGCCGTGGGCCAACGGCTGCATCACCGCGGCCGGGGCCGCCCTGGTCTTCGCCGCCTGCGCAGCCGCGATCCGCTGAGGAACCGGCAGGCGCCGGACCGAATTCCCCACCCGATTCGGCTGCCGGGAGAGGACCGGCGGCGGTTGGGTGAGGTTGCCATGGTTTCGTTACAGGCGCTGGCTGGCTGCGGCCTGGTGATGGCCGGGATCGTGATCGAGAGCGCGGCGAGCCGGCACTGGTGGGCCGGGGCCGCTGCCGACCGGCTGGATGCCCGGGCCGCCCTCGCGGTAGCGCTGCCGGCCCTGGGGCTGGCGGTGATGGCCGCGCCGATCGCGTAAGCCGGCACACCGCGCGTGCCCGGCTGCCCGGGGATGCTCGGGAACACGATCCCGATCGTCGTCATCACGGGATGGAGGGGTACAGGAGCCGGATTTCCGAAAGCGGCCGGGTCGGCATGGCCTGCAGGGTCGAACCCGCCCGGATGCGGGCTTCGCGGGTCTTGGCCTGAACCAGAGCGACCGGGCGGCCGAACCCCGCTGCGCGGCGCATCACTCCGACTGGCGCGGGGCGCGCGTTGACGCTCGCCGCCCCGCGCATTACCTCCAACCCTCGCTGGCCGCATCGGGCGAGGGCGGCGCGTGCGGCGAAACCGTGCTCCCCCGGTTCGGCCCTGCCCGGAGACACGGTCGTCTAGACCCGCCATGGACATCCAACCGGACACGGCCCTCCGGCCGGACCCGATCGACGAGCCCGCCCGACGCGCCTCCGAGCGCTCGCAGGCGCTCGACCCGAAGAGCCCCGTCGCCCGATTCGGCGCGGACCGGCCGCTGCTCATGGATGCGGGCGTCGAACTCGCGCCCTTCCAGATCGCCTATCAGACCGCCGGCACCCTCAACGCCGCGCGCTCGAACGCGGTGCTGATCTGCCACGCGCTGACCGGCGACCAGTACTTCGCCCACACCCATCCGGTGACCGGCAAACCCGGCTGGTGGGAGACCCTGGTCGGCCCCGGCAAGCCGATCGACACGGACCGCTACTTCGTCGTCTGCTCGAACGTCATCGGTTCCTGCATGGGCTCGACCGGCCCGGCCTCGATCGACCCGGCGACGGGCCGGCCCTACGGGCTGAACTTCCCGCTGGTGACGATCCGCGACATGGTCCGCGCCCAGGCCATGCTGCTGGAGCATCTCGGCGTCCACGACCTGTTCCTGTGCATCGGCGGCTCGATGGGCGGGATGCAGGTGCTGCAATGGGCGGCGCTCTATCCCGAGCGGGTCTTCGCCGCGATGCCGATCGCCACGGGCCCGCGCCATTCGGCGCAGAACATCGCATTCCACGAGGTCGGCCGGCAGGCGATCATGGCGGATCCCGCCTGGGCGGACGGGCGCTACCTCGAGGAGGGCACGCGCCCCGCCAAGGGCCTCGGGGTCGCGCGGATGGGCGCGCACATCACCTATCTCTCGGAGCCGGCGCTGCATCGAAAATTCGGCCGCCGCTTCCAGGGCGGCTCGGCGCCGACCTTCTCGTTCAACGCCGACTTCCAGATCGAGAGCTACCTGCGCCACCAGGGCCTGAGCTTCGTCGAGCGGTTCGACGCCAACGCCTACCTCTACCTCACCCGGGCGATGGACTACTTCGATCTCGCCGAGGACCATGGCGGCGTGCTCGCCAACGCGTTCCGGGGCACCCGGACCCGCTTCTGCGTGATCTCCTTCACGTCGGACTGGCTGTTCCCGACCCGCGATTCGCGGGCGATCGTCCACGCGCTGAACGCCGCCGCCGCGCCGGTCGCCTTCGTGGAGGTCGAGAGCGACAAGGGCCACGACGCCTTCCTGCTCGACGAGCCGGCGATGTTCTCCGCCGCCCGCGGCTTCATCGACGCGGCCGCCCGGGCGCGCGGCCTATGAGCGGTTCGACCCTCGGCAAGTTCGACCACGGCGCCCCGTGGGAGCATGCCGACGCCCTCCCCCACGCCGGAGACAACGGAACGCCCCGGGTCGATCACCTCGTGGTGCTGGGCCTCGTCCCGGCGGGCGCCCGGGTCCTCGACATCGGCTGCGGCGACGGCTCGCTGCTGGCGCTCCTGCGCGACCGGCGCGGCATCGACGGGCGCGGGATCGAACTGTCCCGGGAGGGCGTGAACGCCTGCCTCGCCCGGGGCCTCTCGGTGATCCAGGGCGACGCCGACACCGACCTCGCCAACTACCCGGACGGGGCCTTCGACGTGGTGGTCCTGTCCCAGACCATCCAGGCGACCCGCAACCCGCGGGTGGTGCTGGAGCACCTGCTGCGGATCGGCCGGCAGGTGATCATCTCGTTCCCGAATTTCGGGCACTGGCGGGTCCGGTCGGAACTCGCCTTCCGCGGGCGCATGCCGGTCACCGAGATCATGCCGGATGCGTGGTGGGAGACCCCCAACATCCACCATTGCACGATCCGCGACTTCGTCGGGCTGTGCCGGCTGATCGGCGCCCGGATCGAGCACGCCACCGCGCTCAACGCCCGCGGCCGGCCGATGCGGTTCTCGATGCCGTGGTGGGTCTGGAACCTGTTCGGCGCGCAAGGCGTGTTCCTGCTCCGCCGCGACGGCGCCGAGGGCGGGCGCTGAAGCGCTGCCCGATCGCGGAGCTCACGGTACACGCACAAACCCGCAAAGCGTGATCCGGCATTCCAGCCCTCCCCTCATCCTGAGGTGCCGGAGCGAAGCGAAGGCCTCGAAGGACCCCGCCAGGGATCGCGCGGCTGGCTGGAGCCCTCGTTCGACGCTCGCTGCGCGGTCATTTCAGCAGGAGGGGAAGGATGGGATGCGATCGCGCCCGGTCGTGTCGCTTCGGCCGTGCGGCCTGGATCCATCCGCGACATGTCCTGAAATAGACCAGAAACGGAGCTTGGCTATTTCTGGTCGCGTTCCCGTGATCGGACCGTGATTACGGATCTACTCGGCTGTGTTTCCCGGATATTCGCATCCGCGCGTCGCGCGTGGACTGTGCTCTGCCGTGCCGACACCGTCCGGGATCATAGAATCCAACAGGGTCGACAGGACACGTGCGACGCGCAATCGTGCATATCGGGATGCCGCGGACCGGCTCCACCGCGTTCCAGGAGGTGCTGGCGCGGCTGCGCCCGCGCCTCGACGCCGTCGGGATCTGCTATCCGAAGCTGAGCCCCCCTGGCGCCCCGGACAGCCTCGACGTCAACCACCACCGGCTCGGCCAGGGGCTCGACCGGCGCCGTCCCGAGGCGGAGCGCCGGGCCGGCCTGGCGCGGCTCGACGACACCCTCGCCACCACCCGGGCGGACACGCTGATCCTCTCCTACGAGGATTTCGCCGTGCAGCGGGCGCGCTGGCGCGTCCCCGAGGTCCTGGCCGAGATCTGCACGCGGCACGGCTTCGCCCTGGAGACGGCGCTCGTCGTCAAGCCACAGGTCGAGCAGCTGGCCTCCGCCTACGCCCTGCGAACCCAGGTCGTCGCTGAGGGCCGCACCTTCCGCGGCTTCCTGCGCGTCGAGGGCGTCTCGGGGCGCTACGATTATGCCGCCCTGCTGGAACCGTGGCGCCAGGTCTCGCAGGGCCGCGTGACCGCCGTACCGTTCCGCGACTGCCGGTCGGACGCGCCGCTCCTCGCGCGGCTGATCGGCGGCCTCGGCCTGAACGATCGCCTCGCCTCGCTGCTGACACCGGCCGATCTGGAATACCGGACCAACCGCAGCTCGGGCCCGCTCGCCGTCGAGGCTGCGCGCCGTCTCTACCGGCACGGTGTGCATCGGCAGGTGATCGGGCATCCGCGGCAGCTCGGCCATGTCGTCGATCGCTGGGCCTGGGCGCGGGGGTTGGATTCGGACCGGTTCCGCGGCGCGGCGCCGGAGGGGCTGGCCCGCGTCGCGGCGCGCTACGCCGCCGCCAACGCGCGGTTCGCCGCCGCCTGCTGGGGCCGGCCCCTGGGATACGGTCATCGCGGCCGCGCCGGCCGCACCCCCGAACGAACTCGCCGCCCGGCCGGTCGCGCCGGAGACGGAGGCCCTGATCGGCGCGATGATGCGGGCGGCGATGGATCACGTCGCCTTCCGGGCGCCCGCCCCCTGGCGTCAGCGGGCAGCCTTCCTCCTGGGGGAATGCAGGGAGCGCCTGGGCGAAGCGGTCGGATACCCGGCCTGGCGCGTGCCCTGACGCGACCGCGCGACCCGCGCGGCGGTGTTCGACCACCGGCGGCCCCGTCCGCCATCCGGCCTCAGGCGATGGAACTGTGCGTCTTGCAGAAGATCCCGACCGACGCGCCTTCGCGCCACGTCACGTGGCACCGGCTCCAGCCCCGGGAGGATCGATGGGCACGCCTCGGCCAGGGCCCCGTCATCGCGTGGCTGACCGGCCTGTCGGGGGCCGGCAAGTCGACCCTCGCGGCGGCGGCCGACCGGACCCTGGTGGCCAGCGGCCGGCACAGCGCGGTCCTCGACGGTGACAACCTCCGACACGGCCTGAACGCCGACCTGACCTTCACGGCGCAGGACCGGTCCGAGAACGTCCGCCGCACCGCCGAGGTGGCGCGGCTGATGGCGGAGGCGGGCTCGGTGGTGATCGTCTCGCTGATCTCGCCGTGCCGCGCCGACCGGGCGCTGGCCCGGCGGATCGCCAGCGACATCCCGTTCGTGGAGGTGTTCGTCGACACGCCGCTCGGCCTGTGCGAGGCCCGCGACCCGAAGGGCCTGTACCGCCTGGCCCGGGCCGGCCGGATCCCGGACTTCACCGGAATCTCGGCCCCCTACGAGGCGCCGGAGCGGCCGGACCTGACCATCGCCACCGAGGGCCGCACGACGCAGGCCTGCGCCCGGACCTTGAGCGCGCTGCTCCTGCGCCTGAGCCGGCCGGTTGCGGGCAGGGTGAAGCCGCGGCCCTGAACGGTCGGGACGCCCTACCCGCCCGGCCACGTCAGCTCTGCCCGCAGGCCGCCCAGCTCCGAGCGCCCGAACGCCAGCTGCGCGCCTGCGGCCTCGGCCACGTCCCGGGCGATCGCGATGCCGAATCCCGTGCCCGGCCGGGTCTCGTCCCAGCGCTGGCCGCGGCCGATGCCGGCGATCGCCGCCGCGCTCATGCCGGGGCCGTCATCATCCACGGCGAGGCTCAGGCGCTTGGCGTCCATCGCTCCGGTGAGCCGCACGCGGCGGTGGGCCCATTTCCGCGCGTTGTCGAGGAGGTTGCCCAGCACCTCCATCAGCTCGCCCTCCTCCCCCGGATAGGCGAGCGTGTCCGGCACCGACACCGCCCAGGCGAGGGAATCCCCCTCCGGCAGCCGGCGCAGGGTGGCGACCAGCCGCTCCGCCACCGGCGCCACCCGGCAGGAGCGCCGCCGCAGGTCGCCGGAGGCGGCGATCCGCGCCCGGGCGAGCGCCCGCTCCACCTGCCCGCCCATCGCCCGGGCCTGCTCGGCGATCTCGGCCGAGAGGATCGGATCGGCGTCGGTCCGGCGCGCCAGCGCGTCAAGGACCGCGAGCGGCGTCTTGAGGCCGTGGGCCATGTCGGCGGCCGCGTCCCGGGCGCGGATCAAAGCCCGCTCCTGCGCGTCGAGGAGCCGGTTGAGATCTGCGACCAGCGGCCGGACCTCATCGGGAAAGTGCTCCGGCAGCCGCGTCCGCGTCCCGGCATGGACCGCCAGGAGATCCGCCTGCAGCACCCGGAACGGCGCCAGTGCCCGGCGCACGAACAGCGCCATCGCCAGGGTCAGCACGACGAACAGGGCCACCAGTGCCGGGACGAGCAGGCGCAGGAAGGTCGTCCGGCTCGCCGCGAGGTTGCGGCGATCCTCCGCCACGATCACCCGCAGCTGAGTCTCGGCGCCGCCCGGCCCGATCGTGAGCGGCTGGACCACCGCGATGAGCCGGCCGCCATCCGGCCCGGTCGTGTCGATCGTGCCCGCCGCGTCCGCCTGGCCCAGATCCAGACTCCGGTCCCAGAGCGAGCGCGACCGCAGGACGTGCGATCCCGCCTCCACCTGCCAGTAGAGTCCGCCATACGGCGTGGCGAAGCGCGGATCGGGCGGCTCCCGGGACAGCGTCGGGCGCCCGTCCGGCGCGAGGCCGACCCGTCCGGCGATCAGCTTGGCGGTCCGGTCGAGCCCGTCGGCGGTGCGCGCGTCGAGCACCCGGTCGAGGATCACGGTCAGCCCGATCCCGGCGAGCAGGAGCGCCAGGGCGATCAGAGCCGCCGCCGCGAGGCCGAGCCGCAGGCGCAGCGAGTGGCGGCTCACGGTCCGTCCGGCGCCGGGACGCAGTAGCCCTGGCCGCGCCGCGTCTCGATCACCCCCGGGCCGAGCTTCCGGCGCAGGCGGGTGAGCAGCGCCTCCAGGGCGTTGGCCTCGCGCTCCGTGCCGACCCCGTGGAGGTGGTCGAGCACCTCGCCCGCCGGCACGACCTGCCCCGGCCGGTGCAGCAGGAACGACAGGAGCCGGTATTCCAGGGCGGTCAATTCGGTCGGGCGGCCGTCGACGCTGACCGCCCGGGTGCGGGTGTCGAGCTCCACGGCGCCGGCGCGCAGGATCGGCGAGGCATGCCCGGCGGTGCGCCGCAGGATCGCCCGCAGGCGGGCGACCAGCTCCTCCATGCGGAACGGCTTGACGAGGTAGTCGTCGGCCCCGGCATCGATGCCCTCGACGCGCTCGCGCCAGCCGTCCCGGGCGGTGAGGATCAGCACCGGCAGGGCGATGTCGGCGGCGCGCAGCCGGCGCAACACCCCGAGCCCGTCGAGGCGCGGCAGGCCGAGGTCGAGCACCATGGCGTCGTAGGGCTCGGTCTCGGCGCGGAACCACGCGGCCTCCCCGTCCGCCACCACGTCGGCCACGTAGCCCGCCCGCTCCAGCCCCTGGCGGATGTCGGCGGCGATGCGGGGCTCGTCCTCGACGATCAGGACGCGCACGGATGTCCCTCAATCATCGTCGTCATCGTCCAGAACCTTGGCCGAGCGGGCATCGACCTTCACGGTCCGGCGCTTCCCGTCGGCGCCGAGGATGCGCAGCTTGTAGCGCCAACGCCCGTCGTCGCGCTTCAGATCGACCGACACGACGTCGCCCGACACCGCTTCCCGGGCGGCGCGCAGGATCTCGTCGAGGGGGCGGATCTCGCCCTTCTCCAGGGCCTGACGGGCTCGGTCGGCGTCCTCGGACGCCGACGCGGGTGCGCTGCCGAGGACGGCGAGCAGGCAGAGCAAGGCGGCGCGGCGGGCGTTCATGCGGGCACGCGGTCGCACAATCCGCCTGACGGGAGGCTGACAGGCGCCGTCAGGATGGCGGGGCGGGGCTTCGGCACAAGGGGGCCATACCCCGTCCGGAGACCTCAAACCATGTCGCTGATCCTCGGTGCCCTCCTCGCCTGCGCGGCCGGCGTTGCCGGCACCCTCCTCTGCCCGGACGAGAAGACCGGACGCTCGCGCCTGCCGCTCCTGGCGGCGCTCCTGGCCGGCGGCCTCGCGTGGCACGCCCCCGCCCGGGCCGGCGAGGTCCTGCAGGGCCCTGCCCAGGTGATCGACGGCGGGACCCTCCGTGTCGGCGCACGTCAGGTCGGCCTCTACGGCGTCGTGGCGCCGGAGACCGACCAGACCTGCTCGGACGCGCAGGATCGCACCTACGCCTGCGGCCGGGACGCGGCCCGGGCGCTCGCCGACCATATCGGCGGGGCGACGGTCGCCTGCGAGCCGCGTGGTGCAGACAGGGCGCTGTGCCGGATCGGCGACGAGGATCTCGGCGCCTGGATGGTCGCCAGCGGCCTCGCCGTGCCCGGGCGCGACGCCGCGCCCGCCTACACGGCGGCCGCCGACCGGGCCTGGGGGCGTCGCCTCGGCCTGTGGTCGGGGGTGTTCCAGGACCCGGCCGAGCGCCGCGGCCGTCACGCCGCGGCGGGGCTGCGCGACGCGGGCTGACGTTGGTCCGGGTTTCGAAAGGGCGAGCCCTTTCGCGGGTGCAGGGCGGAGCCATGCTGTCGGGCTTCGCCCGCTGTCGGGCTTCGCCCGCTGTCGGGCTTCCCGCGACGATGGGCTTCGCCCGATGTCGGGGCCCTGCCCCGACACCCCGCCAAAGGGCTGCGCCCTTTGGGATCCCGGAGCGGCCGGCGGATGGGAACGCTCCCGGGTGCACCCGGTTGGTCCGGCAAGCCCAGCTCGCCGATGTACCGCGGAGGTCCCGTGAGACGCCTGACAACGACAGTCCTGCTCGCCGGACTCATCGCCTGCGCTGCGGGCGCCGCCTCTGCTGCGGAGGACAGGAGCACACAGACCGCGCCCGGCCATCGGGACGGCGCACCCACGACCAGTATGGGCGCCGGCGGCCTGACCGGAACCGGCGCCACCCGGGACGGGGCTCGGACCGCTCCCGACACGGCGCAGACAGGCGGCGCGAAGCCGCCCTCGGCTCCGGCTCCCGGGACCACCCGCTAGTCGGCTACTGCGAGCGCCGGCTGAACGAGACCGCGTAGGCCTGCACCCGGGCGTCGATCAGCGGATCGTCCGAGACCTCGATCCCGTCGGTCAGGTTGTTCGGCATGAACAGCAGCGCCTTCTCGGCCTCGGCGCTGTCCGGCACCGCCTTCGACACGGTCAGCGTGCCGAGATCGACGGTCTTGCGGTCGACGGGCCAGGGCTTGGTGGCGTCGTTGGTCGGGTCGCCGGCCTGCGCGAGCTGGGCCAGGACGCGGAACTTCGCCGGCTCCTTGGCGACGCGGGGCCCGATCTCGCCCATCAGGAAGTTCGGATCACGCTTGGCCGCATCCTCGGGTGGCAGGATCTCCTCGCCCTGCACCGGCTCGATGCGGAAGCGGAACGGCTGCCGCTTGCCGTCCTTGTCCACGAAGATGAAGGCGTTGACGCCATTGTAGGTCTGCCGCGCGAGGCTCGACGGGGTCTTGGCGGTGCCGCCCGCGGTCGCGGCGGCCGGGTGGGACGCGGCGAAGCGCTCCAGCGCGGTCGGATGGGCGGCGTTCGGCCCGCTCTCGGCGACCGCCTTCAGGAGGTCGCGAAACTCCTCGCCGGTGGCCACCGGAAAATACTTCAGGGAATTGGTGACGACATCCATCTCCGCGCCGTCGCTGAGCTTGAACTTGAGCGCGAGGCCGTGCGGATTGGCGTTGGCCGCGCCGTCCGGGATGGTCGGCACGCCGGTGGCGTCGGAGAAGCGGATCGTCACCGGCACCGCCGGCCCCTGGAACAGGGAGGCCTTGCTGATCGTGGCGGCTTCGGCCGACGGGGTGAAGCTGCCCTCCGCCACCACGCCCTTGGCGTGGTTGGCCCGCGCCCCCGGATGCTTGCCGAACAGCGTGTTCATCACGTCGATCGTCTGCTCGGCGGTGGAGGCCTCCTGGGCCAGGGCCGGTGCGGCGGCCACGAGCGCGGTGCTCAGCAGGAGGGCGAAACCCGATATCGAACGCAGCATGAGGATCCTCTCGGCAGCCACGGCCCGCCCGGGCCGGTCCACGCGGACCGGACCATCTTCTAGGGAGAGAATGGCCGAAGGCACAACCGCAAGCTTCGCCGCGGCGACGCGCCGGTTACATCCCGGCGGCGCGGGGGGATCTGCGCCTCGTGCTCAGACGCACTCACTTCGTTCATGCGAGTGAGCACTAGCCCATTGTTCCAGCGTCAATTTTTCCAGGCTCGGCTGAAGCCTCCGTCTGGATCGATGCACTAGCGCGCGCCGCGGTGCAGGTCGCCGTCGATCAGCAGGGCGCTGCGGCTGTCGAGCCGGGAGCGGTAGACCTGCAGGTTCTCCATCACCCGCTGCACGTAGTTGCGCGTCTCGGTGAAGGGGATGCGCTCCACCCAGTCGATCACGTCGACGCCCGGCTTGCGCGGGTCGCCGTAGGCGTCGATCCACTTCTTCACGTTGCCGCCGCCCGCGTTGTAGGACGCGAAGGCCAGCACGTAGGAGCCGCGCCAATCCTCCATCAGCTCGCCGAGATGGGCCTGCCCCAGCTTGGCGCAATAGGCGGGGTCGCTGGTCAGGCGGTCCACGTCGAACGCCGCCGAGACCCGGCGGGCGGTGCGCTGGGCGGTGGCCGGCATCATCTGCATCAGGCCGCGGGCGCCGACCCCCGACTGGGCGCGGGGATCGAACTGGCTCTCCTGCCGGGCGATGGCGTAGACCATGGCCCGCTCGACCTGCGGCACCGCCGTGTAGGTCTCGTAGGCCGGGATCCCGATCGTCGGATAGGCGTGGGCGTCGAGGGGCAGGCCGCGCTGCACCGCGAGCTTGCCGATCGCCACCAGGGCGCGGGGATCCTTCATGTCGGTGGCGAGGTCGCCGAGCGCCTGCAAGTCGCGCGGGTCGGAGAGGTCCCGGGCGGCGTCGATGTACAGCGGCAGGGCGAGATCCTTGATGCCGGCCTCGCCCAGCATCCGGAGGGCCCGGACGTAGAGCCGCCCGTCGAAGGCCTGCCGCTCGGGCCCTTCGAGGTCCGCGGGGGCCCGCAGGGGCAGGCTGGTCTGGCCGAGCTGCGCCCGCGCCACCTGCCCGTAATAGGCGATCGGCTGCAGGGCGGCCGTCTCGTAGAAGCGCTTCGCCGCGTCCCTCTGGCCGAGCGCCTCGGCCGCCCGGCCCTGCCAGTAGGCGGCGCGCGCCACCGAGATCGGGCTCTCGGCGATCGTGGCCATCTGGGCGAAGTGCTGCGCGGCGGCGGCCGGATCGCCGGTGAAGCGCAGCGCGATCCAGCCGGCGTGGAACGCGGCCTCGATCCGCTTCTCCGGCGTGCGCGCCGCCTGGGCGCTCGCCACCACGTAGGCGGTCTTGGCGTCGCCGAGGTCGAGGAGCTTGCGCGCCACGATCCGACGCTCGACCCACCATTCGTCGCCGTCGACCAGAACGTCCGGGTTGCTGGGCGCCGAGGCGAGGATGGCGGCGGCCTCCTCGGGCTTGTCGGCCCGGCGGAAATACTGCGCCCGGGTGAAGATGTAGGAGGCGTCGCTCCGCAGCGACGGCGGCACGGCGGCCAGCGCCGCGGCGGCCCCGGAGGACTTGTCCTCCACGGCCCGGCGGGCGCGCACGAGGCTGGCATAGGCGCCCCCCGCGTAGCCGGCCGCCCGGCCGGCGCTCTCCCAATCGTCCTTCAGGAGCGCCCGCTCCATCCGGTAGCGGTGATCGACCCGGGTGAGCGCCTCGGGGAAGGCGTCGAGCACCTTGGCCTCCAGGCTGCGCCCGAAGCTCTCGGTGCGCCAGAGGTCGCGGACCATCTCGGCGGCGTCCCCCTCGTAGCCGTCGGCGCGCAGCGCCAGCGCCAGGGCGAACTTGCCCGGCGCGCTCGCGGGCTTCGCCGTGGCGAAGAAGGCCCGCACCATCGCGGGGGGCTTGCGCTCGGAGAGCAGCGCCTCCTCGGCCCGGCGCCGCAGCAGGGGGCCGGCCGGCCAGTCCGGATTGGCCCGGGCGAACGCGACCGTGCGGTTGAAGCCGATCCCGGCGCCCGCGCGGATCGCCACCCATTCGAGCAGCGCCTTCGCGGCCGGATCGGTGAAGCCGTCGCGCATCCGGTCGCCCTCCGCGACCCGGCCCTTGCGGTAGAGGTCGATGGCGCCGCGCAGCAGCGTCGGATCGGTGTCGCCCGAGATCTTGGGGCGCGCGGGGTCGGGCACCTCGGGAACCGGAGCGGCCGGTGCGACGGCGGCGTCGGGCATCGGGAAGGCCACGGGGGCGTCCGGATCGGCGGACGCGTAGGCCGAGGCCGCGGCGGGCAGTCCCCGGGCGGGTTCCTCGGCCTTCTCGTCGGAGACGTGGACCGGGTCGAGCTTCAGGGCGTCGGCGGCGACCGGATCGGCCGCCTTCTCGGCGCTCCGGACCTGCGCGGTGGAGAGGGCGGCATCGCTCGCGGGCGGCGTCGGCTGCGTCGCGGCGGCGTCCGGGCCGGCCGGGCCGGCAAGGGCGACGCCGACGGTGGCGATGAACGCGGCGGCGGCGAGGGTCGTGCGCTTCGGAGCAGGCACCTTGGGAGTGGGCGTCGTGGCCGCGGATCGGATCACGGAGTCCCCCTGCTGCTCACCGGGGCGGGAAAGGCCGAGGATCGGGCGGAGACCATAAAGATCGCGTTAACCGTCGCGACGATCTGTTTGCGCGCCGTGGCGCGATTGCCTATGTCTGCCCGTCCGCGCCCGTAAGGTGCGGACCACGCACGGCGCCGAGAACGCCGGAACCCCAGCAGGGACCCTTTGGGACGCCTGAGATGACCGAGATGACCGGGAGCCGCCTGCGGGGCTCGCTCACCGCGCTTGTGACGCCGTTCCGCGACGGCGCCTTCGACGAGGACGCCTTCCGGAAACTCGTGCGCTGGCAGATCGAGCAGGGCAGCCACGGCCTCGTGCCGACCGGCACCACCGGCGAGAGCCCGACCCTGACCCATGCCGAGCACGACCGGGTGGTCGAGGCCTGCATCGACGAGGCGGGCGGGCGCGTCCCGGTCGTGGCGGGGGCGGGCTCCAACTCCACCGCCGAGGCGGTCGAGCGGGCGCAGCATGCCGAGCGCGCGGGGGCCGACGCCGTCCTCGTGGTGACGCCGTACTACAACAAGCCGACGCAGGAGGGCCTCTACGCCCACTTCAAGGCCGTCAACGATGCGGTCGGCATTCCGATCATCATCTACAACATCCCGCCGCGTTCCGTCATCGACATGAGCGTCGAGACGATGGC
Organism: Methylobacterium guangdongense; assembly: GCF_038442355.1. Classification (NCBI taxonomy): domain Bacteria; kingdom Pseudomonadati; phylum Pseudomonadota; class Alphaproteobacteria; order Hyphomicrobiales; family Methylobacteriaceae; genus Methylobacterium; species Methylobacterium guangdongense. The sequence goes on along the minus strand of NZ_JBBXMX010000015.1, from coordinate 28,952 downwards.
CCGGCTCTTCGAGCTGAAGAACATCGCCGGCGTGAAGGACGCGACCGCCAAGATCGACCGCGTCAGCCAGCAGCGTCAGGCCATGGGCGACAGCTTCATCCAGCTTTCGGGCGAAGATGCGACGGCCCTCGGCTACAATGCCCAGGGTGGCCACGGCTGCATCTCGGTGGTGGCGAACGTCGCGCCCCGGCTCTGCGCCGACCTTCAGGAGGCGTCGCTCTCGGGTGACTACGCCAAGGCGCTGACGATCCAGGACCGGCTGTTTCCGCTCCAGGCCGGCCTGTTCGCCGAAGCCAACCCGGCGCCGGTCAAGTACGCGCTGGCCCGGCTCGGCCATATCGCCGAGGAGCTGCGGCTTCCGATGGTCCCGGTCTCCGCGGCAACGCGGCGCATCGTGGACGACGCCCTGCGGCACGCCGGCCTGCTGGAAGGCTGAAGAGAGTCACAGACGAATGGCCCCGAAACCGGAGCCCGGCCGGCGCATCGTCGCCGATAACCGCGCCGCGCGTTACCACTACACGATCGAGGACACGCTCGAGGCCGGCATCGCGCTGACCGGCACCGAGGTGAAGTCCCTGCGCGGCGGCAAGGCGACGATCGGCGAGGCCTATGCCGGTCCCTCCGGTAACGACCTGATGCTGTTCAACGCCTACATCCCGGAATATCTGGAGGCGAACCGTTTCAACCACGACACCAAGCGCCCGCGCCGCCTGCTGCTGCACCGCCGCCAGATCAACAAGCTGATCGGCGCGACCCAGCGCCAGGGCTACACGGTGGTGCCCCTGAAGATCTACTTCAACGACAAGGGGCGGGCGAAGGTCGAGCTGGGCCTCGGCAAGGGCAAGCAGGCCCACGACAAGCGCGAGGCCGTGAAGGAGCGGGACTGGCAGCGGGATCGCGCGCGGCTGTTGCGGGATCGGGGGTAAGGACGGACCACGCTTCTGCCCGGCCCGATCTCGGGATAGCTTCACCGCTTCCGAGCGGAGCGACCCATGCCATCCAACCCCGACGTCCTGCCCGCCGACCTCCCCGCCCCCATCGACGACGGCGCGGCCGATCACCTGCGCGGCATGCGGCTGCCCGACGTAGCGCTGACCGCCACGGACGGCGGCACGGTCTCGCTGGCCCGGCTCACAGGCCGCACCGTGGCCTACGCCTATCCCCGCACCGGCGAGCCGGGAAAGCCGGGTCTGACGCCCGACTGGGATGCGATTCCCGGTGCCCGGGGCTGCACGCCGCAGGCCTGCGACTTCCGCGATCACCACGCCGAGCTGACCGCGAAGGGCGTCGCCCAGGTCTACGGCCTCTCGACCCAGACCGGCGCCTACCAGCGGGAGGCCGCCGAGCGGCTGCGCCTGTCGTTCCCGCTGCTCGCCGATCCGCACCGCGCCTTCGCGATGGCGGCGCGCCTGCCGGTCTTCGAGGCCGGCGGGCAGGTGCTGCTGCGCCGCCTCACCCTGGTGATCGACGACGGCGTGGTCACCCAGGTGTTCTACCCGGTCTTCCCGCCGGACCGGAGCGCCCGGCAGGTTCTCGACTGGCTCGACGGAACGGGCGCCTGAGGCGCCAAGCCGGGCCTCACTCCTCTTCGGGCTCCGGCTGGCGGATGCCGTAGCGGTTCTCCAGGCTCGGGCTCGCCCGGCCCTCGCCGCGATAGCGGCTCGACGCATCGCCCGTGGCCCGGGCCGGCCGCTCGTTCGGTTCGCGTCCGATCCGCCCCGCGAGGCTCGCCAGATCGACGAACTCGTCGGCCTGCCGCCGCAACTCGTCGGAGATCATCGACGGCTGCGTCTGGATGGTGGAGATCACCGTCACCTTGACGCCCCGCCGCTGCATCGCCTCGACCAGCGAGCGGAAGTCGCCGTCGCCCGAGAACAAGATCATGTGATCGATATGGGCACTGAGTTCGAGGGCGTCGATCGCCAGCTCGATGTCCATGTTGCCCTTGTACTTCCGCCGGCCCATGGAATCGGTGAACTCCTTCACCGGCTTGGTCACGACGCGATAGCCGTTGTAATCGAGCCAGTCGATCAACGGGCGGATGGAGGAATACTCCTGATCCTCGATCATCGCGGTGTAGTAGAATGCGCGGAGAAGATTCTCGCGCGACTGGAATTCCTTGAGCAGTTTCTTGTAATCAATGTCGAAGCCGAGGGCCTTGGTGGTCGCGTAGAGGTTGGCGCCGTCGATGAAGACTGCGCTGCGCTGCGTGGCTGTCATGAACAGATCAAATCCTGAAACATAGGGGTGACGACAAATCGTCTTCAGTAACGGCCGAGATCCAATCGAGGCGTCGGGCCGGGGTTGAATTGGCCCGATCGATCGTCGCTGTGTTCTGCAATCCGGGGCGAAAAGCGCGGTCTTTCTCGAGCTGCCGTCGTCCGGGGAATCCGACCATTCGACTCAAATGCGTCCATGTCAAGCTTTACGGCAGAATCGCCGCCGCGAAGATCGATGATATTGGGCAAAAAACCGTCAACGGCCTGTCTTCATCAAGTGCCGGAGTGTTCTCGGAAGGTTTTCCGACGCGTATGCGTAAACTTGAGATATGCGTCTGCCCGGGCCGGCTCAGCCGTTCACGCGCTCGACGCTGTTGACGGCGCGCTTGCCGCGCAGTTCCGCGATGATCGCATTCAGGTGCTGGAGATCCCAGACCGACAGGTCGATGGTGATGTCGGTGAAGTCCTGCGTGCGCCGCTTCATCGAGATATTGTCGATGTTGCCGTCGTGGTCGGCGATCACCTGGGCGATCTGGGCGAACACCCCCGGCTCGTTGATCGACTTGAGGGCCAGCCGGGCGGGGAAGCGCTCGCCGCCGAGCGCCTCGGTATCCCACCGGACGTCGAGCCAGCGCTCCGGCTCGTTGTCGAAGGCGGCGAGCGCCGCGGACTGGATCGGGTAGACGGTGACGCCGACCTCGGGGGTCAGGATGCCGACGATCCGGTCCCCAGGAACCGCGCCCCCGTTCGGCGCGAAGGTCACCGGCAGGTCGCCCGCGAGGCCCCGGATCGGGATCGCGTCGCTGCGATCCTCGGCCTCGCCCTCTCTGCCGTCGGCCCCCGGGAAGGTCAGCCGCATGGTCTGGTCGGCCGAGCGGACGAGGCGGCCGGCGCCGCCGGTCGGTCCCGGCGCGGCGGAGGGCCGGCGCTCGTCGCGGTGGTCCGGATAGACGGCACGGACCACGTCGCCCGAGAACATCTCGCCCCGCCCGACGGCGGCGAAGACGTCCTCGGTGCTCGCCCGGGCGAGCCGCGGCAGGGCACCGCGCAGCTTGTCCTCCGAGAAGGTCTTGGCGGCGCGCTCGAAGGCCCGATCCAGGATCTGGCGGCCGAGGCCGGCATATTGCCGGCGCACGGCGGCCCGGGTCGCCCGCCGGATCGCCGCCCGCGCCTTGCCGGTCACCACCAGGGATTCCCAGGCGGCGGGTGGCGAGGCGCCGTCCGAGCGCATGATCTCGACCTCGTCGCCGTTGGCGAGTTCGTGCAGCAGCGGCGCCATCCGGCCGTTGATCTTGGCGCCGACCGCCGTGTTGCCGACGTCGGTGTGGACCGCATACGCGAAGTCGATCGGCGTGGCGCCCCGCGGCAGGGCGATCAGCCGGCCCTTGGGGGTGAAGCAGAACACCTGATCCTGGAACAGCTCCAGCTTGGTGTGCTCCAGGAACTCCTCCGGGCTGTCGCCCTCGGCGAGGAGCTCGATGGTTCGGCGCAGCCACTGGTAGGCGCCGCTCTCGGCCGCCAGCTTCGGATGGACGCTGCCCTCGCCCTCGCGGCGGCCCAGCTCCGTCCCGAGTTCCTTGTACTGCGCGTGGGCCGCGATGCCGTATTCGGCGATGTCGTCCATGGCGTGGGTGCGGATCTGCAACTCGACACGCTGGCTCTGGGGCCCGATCACCGTGGTGTGGATCGAGCGGTAATCGTTCTGCTTTGGGGTCGAGATGTAGTCCTTGTACCGCCCCGGAACCATCGGCCAGCTGGTATGGACGATGCCGAGCGCCGCGTAGCATTGCTGCACCGTGTCGACGACCACGCGGAAGCCGAAGATGTCGGAGAGCTGCTCGAAGGCGACGGACTTGCGCTCCATCTTCGACCAGATCGAGAAGGGCCGCTTCTGCCGGCCACTCACCGCGGCGGTGATGCCCTGCGCGCCGAGCTTCTCGGTCAGCACCTGCGCGATCGTCTCGACTACGCTCTCGGACTTGGCGGTGAGCCGGGCGAGCCGCTGGGTGATGGTCGCGTAGACCTCCGGCTCGATGTTGCGGAAGGCCAGATCCTCCAGCTCTTCGCGCAGCTCCTGCATGCCCATCCGGCCGGCGAGCGGCGCGTAGATGTCCAGCGTCTCCTGCGCGATGCGGTGGCGCTTGTCCTCCCGCATGTGCTGGAGGGTGCGCATGTTGTGCAGGCGGTCGGCGAGCTTGACCAGGAGCACGCGCACATCCGCCGCCACGGCGAGCAGCAGCTTGCGGAAGTTCTCGCCCTGCGCGGCCTGCTTGGAGACGAGGTCGAGCCGCTTGAGCTTGGTCAGGCCGTCGACCAGCGCGCCGATCTCCGGCCCGAACAGCCGGCGGATCTCCTCCAGCGTCGCCTCGGTGTCCTCCACGGTGTCGTGCAGGACCGCGGCCACGATGGTGGCGTCGTCGAGGTGGAGATCCGTCAGGATCGCGGCGACTTCGAGGGGATGGGCGAAGAACGGATCGCCCGAGGCGCGCTTCTGCGTGCCGTGCGCCTGCATGGCGTACACGTAGGCGCGGTTGAGCAGCGCCTCGTCGGCGGTCGGGTTGTAGCGCTTGACCCGTTCGACCAGCTCGTACTGGCGCATCATCCGCCGGGACGGGGTCGGCTCCGGGGTGGGACGCGGGGTCGGGATCACGCCCGATTGTTCCGCAACCGCCGGGCCCGCGCCAGCCCCCGGCGGCGGAAAACCGCCCGGTGCGACGGTTTCGGCATCGGAACGAGAGAACCCGGCGTCTCCGCCGGGTCCGGTTGCGGTCAGGTCGTGCGCGTCCAGGCCCACGCTGTCAGGCTCACTCGCCCTCGTCGTCGGTCTCGACCGGCGGGGCGAGGTTCTCGAGGCCGCGCAGGAGGTCCTCCTCGCTCATGCGGTCGAACTGGACCGCCGAATCGTCGCTGGAGGATTGCGGGGCCACCGCGGCGGCGGCCGGCGAACTCGACAGCAGCGGCACGGTCTCGGCCTCGGGCTCGTCCACCTCGACGTATTTCTGCATCGAGTGGATCAGCTGCTCCTTGAGGTCGTCCGCCGTGATCGTCTCGTCGCCGATCTCGCGCAGGGCCACGACGGGGTTCTTGTCGCGATCGCGGTCGACGGTGAGCGGGGCGCCGGCGGCGAGCAGGCGGGCGCGGTGGCTCGCCAGCAGGACGAGCTCGAACCGGTTCTCGACCTTCTCGATGCAATCTTCGACGGTGACGCGCGCCATGCGGGGCGGCTCCTTGGGCTTGAGCGACGGGTGATGTCAGGTATGGCCGCACCCTACACCGGATGCCGTTGTGCAACAAGCACAGCGGCTTCCGCGCTGGGGCAACGGTCCCGTGACAGGGCGGAACCGAGGCAGAACCGAGCGGTCGAAGACCTGGGATGCAGGATCGGCTGCCCGGACCGCGGCCGTCAGGCAGCTCGGGCCGCGACGGGGACGCCCGCTGTAGCCGCTCCTGATCGAGACCGGACGCAAAAACGGCAGAACGCGCCTCAGATCTTCATCGCGATCGTCGAAGCTTCGCGTTTGCAAAAGCATAGACTCTGTAGTTTTGAGCATTTAAGAAAATAAGCAGAGATATTTATCTGCGTATTCTCGAATATACGCCCCAATATCGATCGAAAGTGCAAAAATTTAGACGATCACATCTGTGTCTTGACCGATTGATCGATGGCCTGATCTGGATCGTGCCGGGCCACCGGGCTCACGAGGGGGCTTTCATGAGACATGGGTTGCCGCGTCGGCAGTTCCTGAAATGCGGTTGCGCGCTCGGTGTCGGCATCGTCGCCGGTGGCGCATGGGCCGCGCACGCTGCGCCGCACGGCGCCGGACATTCCGGCCTGACCCCCGACGAGGCGCTTCAGAAGCTCAAAGAGGGCAACGCTGCCTACCGGGCCGAATTGCCTGCCTGCACGGTCCAGGTACAGGCGCCGCATCGAGATCGCCGCCGGCCAAGCACCTTTCTGCGTGCTGGTGAGCTGCTCCGACAGCCGCGTCGCGCCGGAGATCGTGTTCGGGCAGGGACTTGGCGACGTGTTCATCGTGCGCAATGCGGGCAACACCGTCGACACGACGGCGTTGGGCTCCATCGAGTATGCCGTGGAGCATCTCGGCGTCCCGCTGATCGTGATCATGGGGCACAGTCGCTGCGGCGCCGTAGAAGCGGCGGCAAGCATCGTCGACACCAATGCCCGGTTTCCGGAGGCGGTCGAGCACATGCTCGGGCCGATCGTGCCGGCGGTGCTCTCGGTGCGGGACAGGCCGGGCGATCGGATCGAGCACGCGGTCCGCGCCAATGTCGACCGTGCGGTCGCGCGCCTGCGCCTGGGCGCCGAGCCGGTCATTTCCGAGCCGTTGAGGGCGGGTCGGCTGCGGGTGGTCGGGGCCGCCTACAATCTCGACACTGGTCTCGTTGATTTCTTCAACGAGGGGTGAGCCGTAGGCGCCGCCCGAGGGTTTGTGCGCCGCATCGTTGACACCCGCGGCGCCCGATGCGAATCCGCCGGCCCTGTTCCTCTGAAACCTATCGAGGGGTGGCGTGAACCCGCCGCCGTTGGGTCATGCGCGCACTCATCTTCCCCGGTCAGGGCAGCCAGGCGGTCGGCATGGCGCGGGACCTCGCGGCGGCGTTCCCGCAGGCGAAGGCCGTGCTCGACGAGGTCGATGCCGCCCTCGGCCAGCCCCTGTCGCGCCTGATGTTCGAGGGGCCGGTCGAGGAGCTGACCCTCACCACCAACGCTCAGCCGGCCCTGATGGCGGCGAGCCTCGCGGTTCTGCGGGTGCTGGAGGCCGAGCGCGGGCTGGACCTCACCCGCGACGTCGCCTGCGTGGCCGGGCATTCGCTGGGCGAATACGCAGCGCTCGCCGCCGCCGGCAGCCTGACGATCGCCGATGCCGCCAAGCTCCTGCGCCTGCGCGGCGCGGCCATGCAGGAGGCGGTGGCGCCGGGCGCGGGCGCGATGGCGGCCTTGATCGGGACCGATCTCGACACGGCCCGGTCCCTCGCCGAGCAGGCCGGCGGCGGCGCGGTCTGCGATGTCGCCAACGACAATGGCGGCGGGCAGGTGGTGCTGTCGGGCGACCGGGAAGCCGTGGAGCGGGCCATCGGCCTCGCCGCCGGCCGCGGGATCAAGCGGGCCGTGATGCTCAACGTCTCGGCACCATTCCATTGCCGGCTGATGGCCCCCGCCGCCGAGGCCATGGCCCAGGCGCTCGCCGCCGTGACGCTGAACGCCCCGCGGGTCACGCTCTACGCCAACGTGACGGCCGCGCCGGTCGCCGAGCCGGAGGCGATCCGCAAGGCGCTGGTCGAGCAGGTCACCGGCACGGTGCGCTGGCGCGAGAGCGTCGCCGCCATGGCGGAGGCGGGCGTCGACCGGTTCTACGAGCTTGGCGCCGGCAAGGTGCTCACCGGCCTCGTCAAGCGCATCGCGCCGCAGGCCTCCGCCACCGCGATCGGCACGCCCACGGACGTGGCGGCCTTCGCGCTGTAACGGGTTTCCAAAGGGCTTCAGCCCTTTGGCGGGGTGTCGGGGCGGAGCCCTGACGGATCTTCGCAGGGCTCCGCCCTGCACCCGCAAAAGGCCTCGGCCTTTTGAAACCCAAACGATTTCAGAGGAGCCCCGCATGTTCGATCTCACCGGCCGGAAGGCCCTCGTCACCGGCGCCACCGGCGGCCTCGGGCAGGCGATCGCCCGGGCGCTGCACGCGCAGGGCGCGCATGTCGCCCTCTCGGGCACCCGGCAGGCGAACCTGGAGGCGCTGGCGGCGGAACTCGGCGAGCGGGCGAGCCCGGTGGTCGCCGACCTGTCCGACAAGGATTCGGTCGAGGGCCTCGTCCCGGCCGCCGAGGCCGCGATCGGCCCCCTCGACATCCTCGTGAACAATGCCGGCATCACCCGGGACAACCTGTTCATGCGGATGAAGGACGAGGAATGGGAGCAGGTGCTCTCGGTCAACCTCACCGCCGCCTTCCGCCTGTCGCGGGCCGCCGTGAAGGGCATGATGCGCCGCCGGTTCGGGCGGATCGTCAACATCGGCTCGGTGGTGGGCTCGACCGGCAATCCCGGCCAGGGCAACTACGCCGCCGCCAAGGCCGGCCTCGTGGGCCTGACCAAGGCGCTCGCCGCCGAGGTCGCCTCCCGCGGAATCACCGTCAACTGCGTCGCCCCGGGCTTCATCAGCTCGCCGATGACCGACGCGCTCAACGAGAAGCAGCGCGAGGGCATCCTCACCCGGGTCCCGGCCGGGCGACTCGGCGAGGGCGCGGAGGTCGCCGCCGCCTGCCTCTACCTGTCCTCCGCGGAGGCCGGCTACGTCACCGGCCACACGCTCCACGTCAACGGCGGCATGGCGATGTACTAGCGCCCGTTTACTGGTCCTGACCCCGTCCGAAGCGTGGCGAATCAAGTGCCCCGGCACGCAAACGCCACACCCGTGAAGGGTTTCTGAACGGCCCCTCGCCAGACGGGGACCCCTGTGCTACCAACCCCCCGCAGCCGCGCAGGGGGTTGACGGTTCAGCGGGTTTTCAGTCCAAGGGCCTCCCGGTGGGGGCATCTCGGTGCACCTTGCCGGTTCACCGTCAGAAGCACGCGCAATCGGACACCGGCCGCTCAACAAGCCCGCAAGGGCGCGACGCGGTCCAGCACCACCCCGAGAAGACTGACAGACTTAAAGGACGAGGACGGAAGACCGATGAGCGATATCGCTGAGCGCGTGAAGAAGATCGTCGTCGAGCACCTGGGCGTCGAGCCCGAGAAGGTGGTCGAGAGCGCCAACTTCATCGACGACCTCGGTGCCGACAGCCTCGACACGGTCGAGCTGGTGATGGCCTTCGAGGAGGAGTTCAACGTCGAGATCCCGGACGACGCGGCCGAGACCATCCAGACGGTCGGCGACGCCGTGAAGTTCCTGGAGAAGAACTCCGCCGCGTAACGGCGCCGGATTTTCCTTCCATGCGGCGCGGGTGAGGCGGACCAGCCCCCGCGCCGTCCTGCGTTTTGAAGGCTCGGAGCCGGGACCGAATCCGCCTCCGGCCGTTATAGACGATGCGCTCCGGCGGACCGGGCGCGCGATCCAAGACGGGACGAGTGCGATGCGGCGGGTGGTGGTCACGGGTCTGGGGATGGTCACGCCGCTGGGCTGCGGGGTGGAGCACACCTGGAGCCGGCTGATCGCGGGCGACAGCGGCGCCGGCCCGATCCGCGGCTTCGAATCCGCCGACCTGCCCTGCCGGATCGCCGCGCAGGTCCCCTTCGGCGACGGCACCGACGGCACCTTCAACCCCGACCTCGTGATGGAGGTGAAGGAGCAGCGCAAGGTCGATCCGTTCATCGTCTACGCGATGGCGGCGGCCGACGAGGCGCTGAAGGATGCCGGCTGGGCGCCCAAGAGCCACGAGGACCAGTGCGCCACCGGCGTGCTGATCGGCTCCGGCATCGGCGGCATCGGCGGCATCTACGACGCCTCCGTGACCCTGCACGAGAAGGGGCCCCGCCGGATCTCGCCGTTCTTCATCCCGGGCCGGATCATCAACCTCGCCTCCGGCCAGGTCTCGATCGCCCACGGCCTGAAGGGCCCGAACAACGCGGTCGTGACGGCCTGCTCCACGGGCGCCCACGCCATCGGCGACGCGAGCCGCCTGATCGCGCTCGGCGACGCCGACGTGATGGTGGCGGGCGGCGCCGAGTCGCCGGTGAACCGCCTCTCGATCGCGGGCTTCTCCGCCTGCCGGGCGCTGACCACGGGCTTCAACGACACGCCGGAAAAAGCCTCCCGCCCCTACGACCGCGACCGCGACGGCTTCCTCATGGGCGAGGGCGCCGGCATCGTGGTGCTGGAGGAGTACGAGCACGCCAAGGCCCGCGGCGCGAAGATCTACGCCGAGGTGGTGGGCTACGGCCTCTCGGGCGACGCCTACCACATCACCTCCCCGTCCCCGGACGGCGATGGCGCCTTCCGCTGCATGAGCGCGGCGGTGAAGCGGGCCGGGATCTCGCCGGCCGAGATCGGCTACATCAACGCCCACGGCACCTCGACGCCCATGGGCGACGAGCTGGAGCTGAAGGCCGTGGAGCGCCTCCTGGGCGACGCCGCCGCGCACGCCACCATGTCGTCCACCAAGAGCTCGGTCGGCCACCTGCTGGGCGCCGCCGGCTCGGTCGAGGCGATCTTTTCGATCCTCGTCCTGCGCGACAACGTCATCCCGCCGACGCTCAACCTCGACAACCCCTCGGTCGAGACCAAGATCGATCTGGTGCCGTTCGAGGCGAAGCGGAAGCAGGTGGATGTGGTGCTGTCGAACTCGTTTGGGTTTGGTGGGACGAATGCGAGCTTGGTGATGCGGCGGGTTTTATAAAAGAAATCCCGCCATCTAGAGGCCTCTTATCGGGACTTTATCGCCGTACAGGTTTGCGTGTAACCCGATCTTCTACTACGAATTTCGGCAAATCTTTTGAACTCGCGACCAGTCGTCTTAACGCAGTAAGTGATGGATCTTTCTGCGGCCCTAATTCGTCTAAATCAAAGATTGAAGATTGGTTTCGGGCAATGTAATAGCTTAAAAACTCGCTTTTTATATACCGGGCATGTTTTTCGGAATCGACAATGTTGGTAACAATCTGTAAATTTCCTTCCTTCGACCGCTGTAAAAAACAAGTTTCCGCAAAGGCCTTCGCAAAAATACCATCTTCATTGCGTATCACATACACAGACGACGGATTCTTTAATAATCTTGAGAATGGAAGTTCTGTCAAGCAATACTTGAGAAAGCCGCCTGTGAGCGCAACATCGTAGCTAGAATTTTCGTCGTTTGGATTTTCAGCGATTGCAATAAGTTGCTGAATAAATAGAGGTGAATAAGCATCCGATTTCACATTGTCTACGCCATTAAGTAGCGCGAAATATTTTTCTACACTTTGAACAGATTGCGGGCGATCTATTTGCACCATGGTCGAGACTGCCATCAACCACGACCAAAGGGTTTTAGGATTACTTCTAAGCTCATCCTTCAAAGGAGCTAATCTACGATATAGTTGAGAGATAATGTGATACAAATAAACACTAAAATATTTTCTGCTACATATCAAATTATACACTTCGAATACCTTTTCTGTTGACGGATTGTCTGCGATGAAATCAATAGTTTCATTTGTGATGCCGCGGGAAGCAAGAATATCGATGCACTCAGCAGGAGCGGTTGATATTTTGTCAGCAATCAAGAATTCTTGAAACGATCGGTGGGAAAAATGAAACACATCGCCGAGTTTTGTCTCAATCAAAGAGCCAGACATCAGCTCACGGAGTATCCCATCCGCGTCATTTTCCTTTACAAAGTCTCGATAGATTTCTAAATTGATTTGGGAAATCGTAAAATGTTCTCTCTCGTTAAAAAAGCTATCTAAAGCTAAGTTTGCAAGAAACGTCCTTCGATCCTTGGAAGAAAGTCCAACGCCTTTATGCCTATCGAAGTCGCGAGTGAGAATTGTTTCTATGAATGCATCGTAAAGCTCGTATCTGGTAAATTTTTTCAATGATATTTTTAAGTCAGACGCAATGTCGGCCATCATCTTCGCATGTACCGGACGAGAAAACAAACCGTCCAAGTTCAAGGAGCGTATTTCAGCTACACGCGCTTTTATTGTTTGCTCTGTGATGGAGGGCGATTTTCTAAAGAATTTGCGTAGATAGCCGATGAAAAACTCGTCAATATCCTTATCCTGGAAAGGCATTAGATCTAATCGCTCGAACTCCAGCGCCCCAGCGGCTTTTGTTTCCAGGTTTCCAATGTATTTTGATCCCTCGATTACTGCTTTATATTCCCTTGCATTCTGAAAAGTATTCGGGCGGCCTAGCATAATGCATTTAGTATTTTGGGTAATTAATATTTTTAGCTGTGAAAAATTGTAGTTGAAGTCATCCCATCTCATTGCGTAGCGCATTTCGTCTAAACCATCTAAGATCAAAGTTAGATAGCCGAGATTGTTGAGCTTCTGAAAGAGCGGGAACGAATATCCAGAAACTTGAAGATCGCTTGTGAATATAGATCCAAGTAGGCCATCAATTCGTTGCTGAGCGGATAGATCGCCTAGCCTTATTAAGATTGGTATCCTGTTTAATGGATCCTTGCGCCATTGTTCTGTCAATTTATAGGCAAAAACTTTGGCAAGGGAGCTTTTTCCCATTCCGTAAGTTGAGAGAACTGCCGCAGGTCGATTCAAGTTGCCGCTGTGCCATTTAAGTAGATGTTCGACAGCTAAAGTTCCGCTTTCAAAAAACTGGTCGACGTAATATTCAGATATTCCATCGTGTTCAATTTCGAGTCGTAACTGCTCGATGTATTTTGGAAAATTGATCAGGCCTCTAATAAAGTCCTCATAAGTCAATGCATAAAAACCAGAATTTCTATTCAATGTATCTCGCGCATCGGCAGAAAAGTCACTCGATGATACGACCCAAACTTCATCTACTATTCTTCGTTCGATGGCATTTTTGTAGGATCCGATGATCTCGTCGATTAAGCGCCGACCTAAGTTTTGATGGTAATATTTGGCCTCGATAGCTATCCTGACAGGTTTTGGTACCCTAAATACCTCGAAACACAGATCGACGTCTTTCCCATTCTCTTTGCTTTCCTTGATTGGGGAATAACCTGCCGCGATGCATATGTCCCGTAAGCGATCTCTGAAAGCATCGCCTCTAATCTTGTTGCTGTTTGGCCCTTTTCCTTGGCGCTTCATACCGGCTCGCAAATCGTGCTACCTAGACGTTCGACGAGCCTATTTTGAGAATAGCCAGACAGCAACTTGAAATTGCGAAATAAACCGGTGATCACCACCCCCGCCGCTCCGCCTCCCCCGGCACCCGCCCCTGCGGCGTGAGCGTGTGCACCACCTCCGGCAGCGCCTGGGCCAACTGGGAAAGAAGCGTCTCGCGGTCCATCCCGGTCTGCTGCTGGAGGGTGTCCACCGTGTCGGGGCCGAGCGCCCGGGCGAGCTGGTCCGGGGCCACCGGGCGGTTGGCGCCGTGGCCGATCCAGGACTCGATCACGTCGCCGAGGCCCCCCTGGCGGAAGCGGTCCACCAGCCCGTCGAGGCCGCCGAGATCCCCGCCGACATCCCCTTGCCCCGCCGGGGCGGCGCGGCTCGGGGCCGGGGCGGCGCCGGGGCCGTCGAGCATGCCGGACAAATCCGAAAAATCGCCGGGCGGCAGGGACGGGTCGACGGTGCCGTCCGGGCCGCTGTCGCGGCGACCGCCATACTGGTCCCAGCCGCCGATATCGCCATTGTCGTCGGGCCGGCGTCCGCCGGTATCGGCGGGGTGCTGGCCGGGATCGCGCCCGTAGGGTCCGGCGCCACCGGAGCGGTCGGCCTCGGGGCCCGGCTCGCCCTGGCGCCCGCGCCCGAAGATGTCGCCGAAGCCGCCGCCCGCGTCCTTGGCGAGGAGCAGCATCAGCAGGGCCTTCACCAGGGGCGACATCCCGCCGGCGCCGCCCTTCTGCCCGCCGAACACCTGTCCGAGCACGCCGCCGATCGCCGATTCGAGCAGTCCCATGCGCCCCTCCCCGGTGCCCGCCACGGGCCCGGGCGAACAACGGCTCGGGTGGGGTGACGGTTGCTTCCGGGGGTGGTGGTCTGTCGTTTCATGGGACAGGCACGCGCCCCCGCGCCGCCCCCTCCCCCCGTGCGGCTACGGGCTACACAGGTTTGAGGCATGAGGCTCATGACGGAGCGCGACGCGCCCCCTCTCCCGAGCGGGAGAGGGTAGGGGTGAGGGAGGAGAACGCTCAGGATCGAGCGCATGATCGATCCGCGTACAGGACGCGCTGGGTTCGGAACGGTCTCGCCCCTCACCCTGCCCCTCTCCCGCACGGGAGAGGGGACCTGCGCTTCGACCTGCCGACGACCCTGCAACCTGTGTAGCCCGTCGCTCTGCGGGGGAGGGAGACGCGCGGGCAGAGCTGCCCGTTGCCTTCAGCGGGCCGGGCTGGTCAGGGCCGCCTGCGCGGTGCCGTGGGCGGTGGTGGCGTCGGCGGGCTCGCTGAGCGGCATCGTCGCGGCGGCGAGCGCGAGCGCAGTCAGGAACAGGCCGGTGGCGGCGGCGCCCGCCCGGGGGCGCGGCAGGCGGAGGGCGGCGCGGATCGGGCGCTTACGTCGGTCGGTCGTCGACATGGTGGCCTCGTCGAAGGGGTGGGCCTCGGGCCCGTCTGACGAGGCAACGCGGGCCGGGGGCGGGGCGGTTCCCGGAGGCTCAGCGCCGGACGGCGAGGCGGCGCCCCAGCGCCCCGAGGGCGCAGCCCGCGACGTAGAGGGGCAGGAGCAGGGCCGCGCCCTCCAGCCAGAGACCGGGCAGGCCGGGCACGAGGGCCGCGAGCGCCGCCGCCGCCAGGAGGCCCGCCGCCACGAACAGGCCGAGCGGGATCGCGTACCGGTCCGGCCAGCCCGCGAGCGCGCCGACCCCGAGGCCGAGTGCCCCCGCCCCGGCGAGTCCGGGCCAGAATCCATCGAGCAGCAGCATCACGGCCGTGCGGTCTCCAAACGGATGCGGCGCCCGCGTGCAGCGGGGCGCGCGACGGATCGACGGGGCCTCACGGCTGCAGCGCGAAGGTGACGCGGCCGGCGGGCGCCTGATCCGTCAGGATGATCACCTGATCCGCCCGGGCGCCGGCCTGGAGCAGATACTCCACCACGGCCTGGGCGCGCAGCCGGGGCAGGTCCTGCGGCGGTTCCTCGGCGGCCGGTTCGGGCTTCTTCGGGGCCGCCTTGCCACGCTTCGTGGCGTCCTTGTCGGCCTCTTTGCCGGATCGATTGGCGGATCGATTGGGCGCAGGCTTGGCCTCCGCTTTGGCGTCGTGCTTGTCGGCCGGCTTCGCCTCCGGTCTGGCCGCCGGATTGCCGGGGGGAGCCTCGGCGGTGCTGGCGACGCGGGTCCGCTCGGGCTCCGGCGGCGCGGCCGGATGGGCGCCCTCCCCCGGGCCGGCGGCCGGTGTCGGCGGGGCCTTCGCGGGATCGGCGGGGCCCGAGACGGCGATGCGCAGGCTGGGGCAGGCCTTGGCCAGGGCCGCCAGGGCGTCGAGGGTCGGGTAGAAGGCCGGGCCCGGCACGGCGCTGTCCGCCGGGAAGCGCAGATCCGCCCCCGCGGTGGCGGCGGCGAAATCGGCCCGGCAGGTCGCCGGGTCGCGCCGCTCGGCCGGCTGCCGGGCCGAGACCGAGGCCCGCCCGGTCCAGCCCGGGGGCAGCGCCTCGGCGAGCCGGTCGGAGGCGCGGGCGGCGACCTCGCGGTAGAGGCTCTCCCCGGTCAGCGTCAGCGTCCGGTCGGAGACGCTGGCCTCGCCCGTGGCGAGGTCGGCCACCAGGGGCGCCGCGGCGGCCAGCGCCGCCCCGAGATTTGGCGGCGCCCCGTCGGCGAGGCGCGTCCGGTCGAGGATCGGCTCGCGGAACAGGCGGGGCCTGAGCGCATCGAGCACCCGCTCCCGGGTGGCCACGTCCGGCACGTGCCCGGTCAGCGTCACCGCCTCCGGCGTCCGGCGGATCGCCACCCGGTAGGGCGAGAGCGGCCGGGCCGACAGGCTGATCCGCCCGGCCGCGACCCCGGCGGGGCGGCCGTCGCGCATCAGCGCCTCGGCATCGGGAATCGCCTGCGCGTCCATGGCGTCGCCGCTGACCGACATCGCGCCGTCCGTGAAGGTCACCCGGCCCGTCTGGATCAGCGCGGCGAGGCGGAACGCGAAGGCGATCAGCCCCTTGGGATCGATCGCCGGATCGAGCCCCCGGGCGGCCACCAGCCGGTCGTCGACCGTCGCGCCAGCGGTCTCCTGCGCGGCCTCCTGGGCGGCCCGCTTGGCAGCCTCGCGGTCGGCCGCGGAGGGGACGAAGCCGTCGAGCACGATCCCGCCCGCTTCCTTCTCGACTGTGAAGCGGTACTGCGCCACCCGCGGTGGCAGGATCTCGACGCGGCCGATGCTGAACCCCGCCGGCGGCTCAGCCAGGGCGGCCCGCAGCGCCTCGTAGGCCGGCACGTCGACGGCCTCGCCCGACAGGCTGAGCACGGTGTCGCTGAGCGCGGCCCGCCCGCCGGACGCCAGTCCGGAGAGCCGCGCCGCCAGGAAGGCCGCCGCGCTCGGAAAATCCGGCGGCGCGCCCTTGGCGGCCCGGGCGGTGTCGTCAAGGCTGGTGCCGGGGCCGAGGGCCCCGGTGACCCGCACCTCCAGGGCCCTGCGCCCGATCTCCACCGGCCGGCTTCCCTCCAGGGCGACCTGGGCCGGCCCCACGCGGATCGCCGCCCACTGGAACGGCGCGGCGGTCTCGACGAGGCCGATACGTGAGACGATGCGCCGGGGCCCGTCGAGGACGGCGAGGCGAAACAGGGTGGCGGCGCGGGCGCCCGCATCCGGCGCCTCGCCGGCCGCCACGAGGTCGCGGCCCTCGACCGTGAGGCGCAGCCAGGGCTCGCCGGTCTCGGTGGCCGTGCCGGCCGCCACCCGCGCCCCCTCGGCCTCCAGCCGCTCGGCGATCCGCGGGGCGGCGTAGAGCGTCGCGCCCGCCCAGATCAGCGCGAGCGCCGGCAGGCCGGCGAGCCAGCCGACGCGGCGCAAGCCTTGGGCGAAGGAATCTGGCACGGGCACGATGGTGAGTTGATGGGATCCTGGCCCGAAACGACACCGTCTTTCCGGCAGCATGAAGGCCGGGCCGCGTCGCAGGGTCGCCGGAACGACCCTGGCCGGGGTCGGTTGGCCCTCGCACCCGTCGTGCGGAGACCGTCATGCGCGCCTGGCTCGCCATCCTGCTGCTCCCGATTGCCGCCCCGGCCTCCGCGCAGAGCCTGTCGGCGACCGCGACGGCGCCGAGTGCGGCCTCGCTGGAGCCGATCACCGCGATCGCCAATCCCGGGCAGCTCAGCCTGGGGGGCACGTCCACGACCGGGCCGTTCCCGACCCTCTCGGCCCAGACCGGCGGGATCCTGAATGCCGGCCAGCTCAGCTTCGGCGGCGGTGGCGGGGGCGGCGGCACGATCGGAGCCCCCGGCAGCGGGCAGCGCGGTGCCGGCCAACTCGGACTCACGTCGAGCACCGGAACCACCGGCGGCGCCGGGGTCACCGGCCTGACGCTCGGCACGAGCCGGACCGGCGCCGCCGGGACGCTGGGCGGCTTCGGCACGGCCACGGGATCGGCATCGAACGCGGCCCTCGGATCACTCTCGGGGAGCGCCCTCTCCACGGCCTTCGGGACGACCAGCCTCGGGAGCAACGCGGCGTTCACGACGAATGCCACGGGCCTCACATCGGGGCTCACATCGGGCCTGACCGGCTCACGGCTCACCGGGCTGGGCACATCCACCTTCGGGACATCCGCGTTCGGCACATCCGGTGCCGGGATCGGCCGCGCATCGGGGGTCGCCACGGGCTTAGGCACCGACGCCACGACGGCGTCCGGCCTCGCCTCGGGCGGGACCGCGAATGCCGTCGACGCAGCCGCCCTCGGGACTGCTTCCTCGGGGTTCGGGGCAGCCGCGGCTGGGACGGCGACCGTCACGGGCCTGACAACGGGGGCGATCACGACCGGGGCGGCCGGCACGGCCACGGGCGGCGCCGGGATCACGGCCGCTCCGACTACGGTGACGAACCCGGATCTCGTCCAGACGGCCCGTACGGCTCAGGCCGGCGGCGGGGCGCCCGGCGGCGCGGGTATCGGCGGTGCGGCCGCCGCGCCGATCCGGGTCAACGATGTCTGCGGCGGCACCCTCGCGGCGGCCTGCCTCGGCGGCGACGGCACATTCTGAGCGACCGGGTCCGGAACCGCCATTCCAGCGCCGCCGTTCTTTCCGCGCCGGCACCTCGGCCGGGACAGGAGACGGAGATGAGCGTCATTCCGGGCTGCGCCGCACTGGCGGCCGTTCTCGTTCTGGGGCTGTCGAGCGCGGCCTCCGCGCGCGAGGCGGGTCCTCAGCCTCGCGGGGCCGGGAAAGCCCCGATCCACCATAATCTCGGCTTCAAGGAGCCGTCGTTCCGGGCCAATCTGCGCGCCGTCAAGGACCAGCCCTATACGTGGCCGGTGAGCGACCGCTATCGGCCGGTCTCGCAGCCCTATTACGGCCGGGCTTATTGAGGACCTGACCCATCGCACCGGCGCGGATGCGCCGGTCGCTATTGCCGCGGAGGGCGTATGGGATGCGTGTGCGGTGCCGGCTCGTCCTCGCGCTTCTTACGACGTGTGCGCCGGCGCGGGCGGGGGAGTTCGCCCCGGTGCCCCCCGTTCCCGGCATGGCCCTCACGCTGCCCGAGCCCGGCATGGTGAAGAGCGAGGCTGCCGAGCCGGCCGCGCAATCGGCTGCCCCTGCCCCGCCTCCGATCGATCCCGGCCAGGGCCGTCGCCGGCTCCCAGCCCTCGGCACCGGGATCTCGTCCTCCGGCGGTCAGCTTCCGAACCAGCGTACGGGCCCCCGGCACACGCATGTCGTGCACGACATCTGCATCGGCTGCTGAGCGGCCGGCCCCGCGCCGCGACAGCTGATCCTACTGCAGGGCGTGGGACTGGCCGTTCGCCTGGATCCAGCGCGGTGAAAGGATGTCGCCCGCCTCGGTGATGATCCAGGGCTGCGCATCTTCGGCCTCGATCGCCTGCATGGCGACGGCGAGCGCCTCGCGCAGTGTCGCGAATGGGCGGCCCTGCGCCGAATGCCCGGGCGCGCGTTTCGGCCAGACGGTCAGCTCTGCACGTTTGTCGAGATCAGCGGGCGTCATGCCGTCGCTCCGGGTGCTGCGCGGGTCGAACGCTCGATAGCGCCCCCGTGTGACGTGGATCTGGCGAACGTGTTGCCGATTCGTGTCGCTGCGATCATCGCGACATAGAAGCCGGATCTCGAGTCCTCATCGCCGAAAAATGGACGCTCCATCAAATTCCATCTCACGCGACTTTGAATTTTGTTTGAAGAGATGAGGGGTGAAGTTTATTTCATTTGCATTGAATGCATGGCGATCATCGTGATCGACTGCGTTTCACGCCTGAAGACGAGGGCTGATCCCTGCACGACAGTTCCGATGCTGCGTTATGGTGCATTGCACGATCAACATGCCGCGCTGCACAAAATACGGCTACGTTCGATCCCGGTCGCCCCCAGCGACCCGACCTGCGATCGAAACGGAGACGCACCATGCGCATGATTGTCATCCTCGCGTCGGCGGCGCTCACCTCGGCCGCCCTCTTCGCCAGCCCGGCCACAGCCGACGACCACCTGAATCTGACGCCCCCGCTCTATCGCGATCAGGCCGTGGCCGTGCAGCAGGGGCGCCGGCTCGCGACCCTGACGACCACGCCGCAGCCGGTCCCCGCCGTGGACAGCGATCTTCGGGGCGCACCGATGACGACCGGATCCCTGGCTCAGGCGTCCGTCAAGGCGCACCGCTGAGGATCGGATCCGGGGCGATCCATCCGGGACGCCCTGGATCCGAAGCTACGTCGGGGGTGCCGGTCCGCACCCCGGGATCAGACGAGGTGCAACGCACGGGCGGCCTCCGCCGGTGGAACGCCGCGCCGGATCAGACGGCGTGTTCGCGCGCGCTGGTCCGATGCGACACTCAGGGTGGTCGCCAGAGTCCGGTATCCCTCGAGATACAGATCCAGGCAGGCATACTGGACCGCTGTCGCCATGAGTGCGGCGAGTTCGGCCTGCCGGAAACACAGACGCAGACTCTCATCGGCCAGCCGACCGATGTCCCGCTCGATCATCTCAGCCCCCACCCTGTCGTGGCCGACGACGCTTCGACCCGCCGCCGGTCCACATCCCCGCTGCGATCCAGCTATCCTCGATGCGAGAGCTGCCCGGTCGCCTGTCGGAGGTTCTGCCCCGCGTGCCGGACCGTGCCCGCACCCCGTCGCAGCGGGATGTGGGCGCGGTCGACGCTCTGCTGCAACGCGTGTTGAGCAAGACCGTTCAGATCCCGGGCTTGCGCCTGGATGGCGGCGAAGCGCTCGCGCACGAACTCGGTCCGGATCTGCGTCGCTTCCGGAATTGAGGGCTCCGCAGCGAGCTTCCGGGCGAGATCCAGGGCGGCACGGATATTCTGCTCGGTGTCGTCCAGCCCGCGGGAGAACAGGTCCCGGGCAGGGGGGCGGGCCCGCCGAGCCGCGCACAATGGCGGTGGTGCGTCGCGCGGCGTCCATGACGCTGGCGAACGCTGTGCGTGCCTGACCGAGACTGGTTTCGCCGAAATCGCGCAGATCTGACGGGATCTCGAAGCCGGGAAAGTCGGCCCTGCTCGGTCTCTTCAGGACCGCCTGTCCGGTCGTGGCCGGAGATGTGTGGGCGTCGCACAACTGCCAGCGTTCAGCGCGTTCGCCCGCGATCCCGGCCTCAAATCTCCGTCTCGCGCCGGAGCACGGCGTCCTCGTCGGTGCCCTTCTGCGAGAGACCGACATCCGGGTCCGTTTCGGTCGCCGGCAGGGGCCTGTTCGAGGTGGCCCGCTCGAGGTCCAGGGAGCCGTCCGGTCCCGGATCGACCGAGTCGGCGTCGCGTTTCGGCGGCGGCGTCGCGCGGGCGTTCGTCATCCGATGGCCTCTTCCCCGATCATGCGCTGCGGCTCGTCCAGGTCCACACGCCATCGTCCCGGGACAGGACCGCGGGAGCGGCGCTATATGAGTTCAGTCGAGCGAGGAGAATGGTGTGTTCACCGTCAAGGGGATCGATCCGTCCGGGCGTGTCATGAGCTTCGCCTGCGGGACCGACGAGCAGGCCATGGAGAAGACCTGGGAACTGGCCCGTCGGGGCTTTCGTGAGATCACGGTCGCCGACCCGAAGGGCAAGGAGATGTCGGCGGCCGCCTTCGAGCGGTCCCTGAACATCGATTGGGATTGAGCGCGCTGCTGGGGGACTGCTTCGGCTGTCCCGCGCTGGCCTCAGTGCAGCTCATAGCAGTTCGTGATGACGCGGGGGTTTCGGGTCACGTCATACAGGATCGAGCACTGCACGAGATACGGCCGGTCCCGCTTTCGGAACAGGATCAGGGACGACCGATTGTCGAACGTGCCCGCATAGCCGGCGATCTCCCAGCCATCCGCGCTGAGCCGCTCGATGCTGAGCGGCTGCTCGGCGGCCGAGCCCGCCGAGATCCAGCCGAGCCAAGCGGCAATGCCGAGGAATCGGCGCGCGAACGTCATGGGCAGCGCGGCCCATAGGCCCGTCACAGGCCCGGGACCTCGTCGATATCGGGCGCCGGTTCCCGGCCCGGAGGCGCCGGATCGTCGTCCGGAGTCGGCGGCAGCCGCGGCGGCGGCATGTCGCCGGTGTTCGGCGGCATCGGCAGACCCTGCGGCAGGTCCGGCGTCTCCTCAGCGTCGGGCGATTTTGGATCCGACATGGCCTTCCCTTCCCGCGCGCCGCGCTTTCGCAGGCGCCTCGAGAGAGAACGGTCGATCGTCGGGAAGGTGCCACCCCAAGGCGCCGGGTGGCCGAGGGATCCGCTTCAGACCGTCCCCAGTCCGTACAGGGAATCCGCCGTGGCCGGACGGATCGGCGCGGTTGTTTCGGTCGCCGCGCCGATCTCCTCCAGCCTGCGCCAGACGGCTTGGCAGATGAGGATCTCGTTGCTTGCGTCGATGCTGAGCACGAAGCGGTCCGGAACGATCTCGGCTTCCGGAAGCGCGATGCGGATACCGCCGACCGACCGATCGTACACGATGCAGGGCAGGCTGCAGTGCTCGTCGACCGAGATGCTGCCGGTCTCATTCAGGATCGTGCGCGGGGCGCTGCGCCGTTCGAACATCGCTGCCTCATGGAAGGACATGCGACGAAGATCGGCGAAGCGCCTTCATGTGGGGTTTGAAAAAAAGATCAAATTGTCGGCTTCGGCTATTCGCGCAGTCACTTCACTGGTTCGTGAGATGCCCGCACCGAACTCGGGGATATCTGGGGAACATAGACTGCTCTTGGGCTGCCTCTTGGCCCGTCCGCCGGGACGTCGGACATCGCGGCGGGCTCCGCGACGCATCAGGCTTCCCGGTCCGGACCGGCATCCGCTCCGGCGCAGAGCGCTCTAGCCGGTGACCACTTCGACGAGGGTCGCCAGGAAGCCGAGGGCGATGGCGCCGATTCCGCTCATGAACGCCACATCCCAACCGGCGAAATCCTTCGACCGTGGGGCGCGGGCGAAGGTGAAGACCGTTACGACGGCACCACACACAATGAGGGCGATGGCGAGGTAGAGCGGGCGTGACATGGCGTGTCCTCCGTCGCCGGTCCCTCGGCCCTTCAGGGCTCTTGTCGGATGAGCGAGACCAGCGAGATCCGTTTTCTGTCATCCGTCACAGAATGATGGCAGACACGGCCGCAGGGGACAAGAATTTAATCGGTTCTGCATTGCAGAACGCGGCTCCTGCCGCGACGAGATCTGACTTTCTGGGAGATCGAGAGTCTAGCAGCTCGGTGGCGTTCGGTCGGAGCTCCACCGATCGACCGCAGGCACCCCATACCGCCAAGCCGGTGTCTGGAGCCTGCCTATGGCGCCACAGCAGAGGGCGGCTCTCGATCACGGTCGGACCGCGCATCCCTCCGCCGGGCCGTCATCCGCGTCTGTATACGGTGTTCTAATCGAGGAAGACCCGAACGCCGTCGGTGTTGAGGATGTCACGCTGGTCGGCGCACCAACGGTCGGCGCCGACCGATGCGATCTCGTCCGCGACACGCCGGCCCTCCGCGGCGATGGCGGTCTCGGCCCGACGACGACCCAGGGCGGCTTCGAGGGCACGGCGGGCCGTCCGCGACAGACCGTCGGAGATCGCGTCGTCCACAGTATAGAGCGTCCGGCAATACAGCACGATGCCGGCCTGAGCGCCCACGATCCGGACCAGCTCATCGAGGGTCGCGGTGCGTCTGGACGCCGCCGTGTCCGGTGTGTCCTCGGCCAGGGCGAATCCGCCGGGTATCGGTGCGGCGGCGAGCAGGGCCGCGAGCAGGGTGCGTCTCATCGTCGGCCACTCTCGGCGGTCTGTCCGAAGGTCGGCCGCACCGGCCGCGCAGCTCAGAACGGGGCGATCACTTCCGCGCGGCCATCAGATCGTGGGCGAGCACCGTCAGCTTGCCGATCAGGCTGCTGATATCCGCACTCTTGCACGACCATTGCGTTCCGATCGCCTCGCCGTCCGCCGAGACGGACACGATCGCCACCGAACGCAGCCGGCCCTCGCGGGCGAGCGCCAGGTGATCCTGCAGCACGGCGATGATCGACGCGGTGTCCTCGTCGGCCACGGCGGGGGCAATATGCGCCGGAAAAGGCACGACCGTATTCGGCTTCGTCTGCTCGCGCTTCATCTCGCCCATCCCTTGTTCGCGTCTCGGGATCCGGCGTGCGCAGACGCTATGTGCAGAGTGTGGCAGCTTGTCCGTGTCGAGCAACGTCGCGGACGAGTGTGGCGCCGCAGCAACGATGCAGCGGTCCGCCGGCCTCGGGTCGCGACCGAACGCCCGAAGCCCCGTTGCTGAGCCGCGCAAGCGGCTCGGAACGGGGCATCCCTGGACTGTCTGTTCGATGGCGTTTGCCGTCAGGCGGCCCGACGGCCCTTGCGCTCGCGCTCGGCCATGGCGCCGGGCTGGCCGAGGCCGATCGCCTTCGCCAGGGCGGAACGCTGCTCGGCGTAGGCCGGGGCGACCATCGGGTAATCGCCCGGCAGGCCGTAGCGGTCCCGGTAGGCCCGCGGGTCCAGCCCATGGCTGGTCAGGTGGCGCTTGAGCGTCTTGTAGGTCTTGCCGTCGATGAAGCTGACGATCCCGTCCGGCCGGACCGACTTGCGGATCTGGGCGGGGCTCGGCCGGTCGACCTCGGCCTGCGCGGTCGCGCCGGTCTCCTGGGTCAGGGAGCCCGAGACGAGGCCTGCGATCGCCCCATGCACGCGGGCGATCAGCGCCGGCAGCTCCGCGGCCGGGACGGGATTGTTCGACACGTAAGCGGCGACGATGTCGCCGGCGAGCTCGATGAAGTTGGGGGTGGACCCGGTGGTTTCTTCTGTCACTTCAACATTCCTAGTGTGCCCCTCGCAAGTGATTTGCTACTTCCGTCCGCTGAATGCAAGTTACAAAATTGTTCATGAACCGGCATCCGGTGCATGATTGGCATGCCCGGCACGGCCAGCAAGCGGGTATTTTCGGCAATCGCTTGCCAGATCTTGGCAGCAGCGACGCGGCGGCGCGGTCGACTGCGGGAGTGTCTTTCCAGGGCTGCGAAACGATTCAGCAATGCACCTAGAGTTCAGTCATATCTGCGGTATCGGGCTTGAGGTATCCGATCGGCGCGTCTGCGGCGCGCGATCGCCGTGGTGACGGCGCCGCCGCGGCGTGGCATGGCCCACCCATGCTCCTGCTGGCCCTCATCTTCGCCCTGCTCGTCGTCCTGGTGATGATGGTCGTCCTGCGGCAATGGACCGGCCGGCTGGCCTCGCTGGCGACACTCATCGCGGCGGCGATCGTGGCGCTGTGGCTCGCCGAGCTCGGGTTGCTCCCGGGTTCCAAGGGGCCGTTGACGGCCGAGCGGCCCTTCGTCCCCGGGCTCGACCGGTAACGGTCCGGTAAGCCTGCCGCCGCCAGCATGAACCATGCCCACGCTCTCCGCCCCCCGTCTCCTGACCTTCCTTGTGTCGGCCGTCCTGATCGGTCTGGCGGTCGCCAGCCTGTACACGCGGATCCCCATGGTCGGACGGACGGTGGTGGCGCACCGGCAATGGTTCTTCATCGGCGCCTACGTGCTCTTGGCGCTCGGGGTGACCACCCGCAGCCTGTGAGGCGTGCGCGGCAGCCTCGGTCACGAACGTTGTCCGCACCGAGGAGATCGTCATGGCCCTGAAGACCACCTTCCTGGTGCAGCCGTTCGAGCTGCATCGCAAGCGCCTGCGCCCCGCCCGCCAGGAACCCGCGCAGAGCGAGTTTGGCGCCCTCAAGAAGGCGGAGGCGCTGGCCGCCCGTCTGCCCGGCGCGGCGGCCCTGAAGGTCGTCGCCGATGATGAGACCGGCGAACTCGACAGCGTCACGATCCTCGGCCAGTTCGGCGACATTCCGGACGATTTCGCCGAGAGCCTGCTTGGCGGCTGACCCCTGTGCCGACAGGCACCTGTGTCTTGATAGGTGCGCTGCGTGATGCAGGTTTATAGTTGGGCTGAAACTACGTAGAAACAACGGATAATGATTCTTGCGGGCCGATGCGCTCGCTGAGCTCAGGCCCGTGCCCCGCTATTTCATCGATATCCATGACGGTACCAACCTCGTTCGTGACCAGGAAGGTTTTGATGTCCCCGATCTGACAGCGGCACGGACGCAGGCGGTGCGGATGATGACGCGTATCGCCCAGGGCCTGTCGGATCCGCAGGAGCGGCAGGATTACGTCATCGCTGTGCGCGACGCGCAGGGCGTGGTCCGCCTGCGCCTGCGCCTCTCGTATGACATCGAGCCGGGCTGACGGGGTTCGAGGAGGACGGATGAGACGAGCAACAGGTGTGATCGGATCGTTTGCGGCGCTCGCGCTGCTCTGCGCCCTGCCGGCGCAGGCGCAGACGGCACCCCCGCCCCCGGCGGGCTCCGCGACCGCGACGCCGGACAACGCCGTCCTGCTGACGGTCTTCCTGCGCCATGACCAGTCGCGCCCCCTGGCCGAGCTGAACGCGCAGCTCGCCCGCCAAGGCTTCTACAAGGCCTTCCCGCCCCCCGGGATCGAGGTCGTCTCGTGGAACGTCGTGATGGGCATCGGGCAGATCATCGTGCTGCGGCTGCCCGCCACCCGGCTCCGGGAGGTCAACCGCGTCCTCGAGGATACCGCCTGGGGCGCCTACCGCACCGAGTTCTACCCGACCTACGATTACAAGGCGGTCGGCCTCGCGGAGCACGAGAAGGCGCGCTGAGCGCGGCTGAGCCTCAGCGCCATCCGGCCCACCAGGACGGCCCGTCGGCGGACGGCTCGAAGGCCGGGGCGCCGGTCTCGTCCTGCCGGCACGATCCGGAATCCAGGCGGACGGTCTCGCAGGCCAGCTCGTTCTGCGCCGCGGCACCAGTCGCGAGGACGCCCAGGATGAGGAGGCCGACGATGCGGGTCATGGCTTCCTCCGGATGTCTCTGATCAGTCGCCAGATTGCCGCGGGTAGAGTTGTCAAAGATCTCTGTTCGAGGATGAGAACGAACAATGCCGCAGCTCGCCCTCCCCCCTCTGCGGGGGACGGTGGCCCCCGAAGGGGGGCGGGAGAGGGGAGCGACGGTGCGGAACAGAGCACTGCCCATTCTGACGGTCGCGCCCCTTCCTGAAGCCGGGTTCCCCCCTTGTGGGACTTCGTCCCGACCCGACCCCTGCTTCGCAGGGGCCACCCTCCCCCGCAGAGGGGGGGAGGGAAATGCCCGCGGATATGTAGGCTGCCAAACCCTGCCTGGAAACCAACGCCCCTCAGGGCGCCGGCTGCACGTCATGATGCCCGTCGAGCACCGTGTCGCTCGTCGGGACCGCCTCGGCCACGGCCTGCGCCCGGCGGATGTCCGGGGCGGTCGCCTCCTCGACGAAGGTCGCCACCGCCTCGGTCAGCGGCAGCGTGCGGGTCTGCTGGCTGCCAAGCCGGCGGATCGAGACCGTCCGCTCCTCCGCCTCGCGCTTGCCGAGTGCCAGCAGCACCGGCACCTTGGCCAGCGAGTGCTCGCGGACCTTGTAGTTGATCTTCTCGTTGCGCAGATCTGCCTCGACCCGCAGGCCGGCCCGCTCCAGGGTGCGGATGACGTCCCGGGCGTAGGCGTCGGCCTCGCCGGTGATCGTCGCCACCACCACCTGCACGGGCGCGAGCCAGAGCGGGAAATGCCCGGCGAAGTGCTCGATCAGGATGCCGGTGAAGCGCTCCATCGAGCCGCAGATCGCCCGGTGGACCATCACGGGCGGCTTCCGGGCGCCGTCGGCGTCGATGTAGAAGGCGCCGAACCGCTCGGGCAGGTTGAAGTCCACCTGCGTGGTGCCGCATTGCCAGTCGCGGCCGATGGCGTCGCGCAGCACGTACTCGAATTTGGGCCCGTAGAACGCGCCCTCCCCCGGGTTGACCGCGGTCTTGATCCGGCCGGCCGACTGCGCCTCGATCTGGGCCAGCACCCGGGTCATCACCTCCTCGGCATGGTCCCAGAGGGCGTCGGAGCCGACGCGCTTCTCGGGCCGGGTCGAGAGCTTGACGACGATCTGGTCGAAGCCGAAATCCGCGTAGGTCGAGAGGATCAGGTCGTTGATCTTCAGGCACTCGTCGGCGAGCTGGTCCTCGGTGCAGAACACGTGGGCGTCGTCCTGCGTGAAGCCGCGCACGCGCATCAGCCCGTGCATGGCGCCGGACGGCTCGTAGCGGTGCACGATCCCGAACTCGGCCATGCGCAGGGGCAGGTCGCGGTAGGATTTCAACCCGTGCTTGAAGATCTGCACGTGGCCCGGGCAGTTCATCGGCTTGAGGGCGAACCAGCGCTTGTCCTCGGCCTCCTCGCCCGCCGACTGCGCGGCGAACATGTTCTCCCGGTACCAGCCCCAGTGGCCGGAGGTCTCCCACAGGGCCTTGTCGAGGATCTGCGGGGCGTTCACCTCGGCGTAGTCGCCGCGCAGGCGCCGGCGCATGTAGGCGATCAGCTCCTGGAAGATCGTCCAGCCCTTGGCGTGCCAGAAGACGACGCCCGGCCCCTCCTCCTGGAAGTGGAACAGGTTCATCTCGCGGCCGAGGCGGCGGTGGTCCCGGCGCTCGGCCTCCTCCAGCCGGTGCAGGTAATCGTCGAGATCGGCCTGCGCCGCCCAAGCGGTGCCGTAGATGCGGGTCAGCATCGGGTTGTTCGAATCACCGCGCCAGTAGGCGCCCGCGACCTTCATCAGCTTGAAGGCGGTGCCGACCTTGGCGGTCGAGGTCATGTGCGGGCCGCGGCACAGGTCGAACCAGTCGCCCTGCCGGTAGATCTTCAGATCCTCGCCGGGCGGGATCGCGTCGACCAGCTCGACCTTGAATTTTTCGTCCTTGCCGGCGAACAGCGCCCGCACGTCCTCGCGCGTCCAGACCTCCTTGGTGAAGGGGGCGTCGCGCGCGATGATTTCGCGCATCTTCGCCTCGATCTTCGGGAAGTCCTCCGGCGTGAACGGGGTCTCGCGGTAGAAGTCGTAATAGAAGCCGTTCTCGATCACCGGGCCGATCGTGACCTGGGTCTCCGGCCAGAGCGCTTGCACCGCCTCGGCGAGCACGTGCGCGCAATCGTGCCGGATCAGCTCCAGGCTGCGCGGATCGGTGCGATCCAGGAACTCGATGCGGGCGTCGCGCGCGATCGGATCGTCGAGGTCGGCGACCGTGCCGTCGAGCGCCATGGCGACGGTGCGCTTGGCCAGCGACTTGGCGATGCCCTCGACCACGGCGCGGCCGGTGGTGCCGGCGGCGATCTCCCGGGTGTTGCCGTCGGGGAAGGTGAGAATCGGCATGGATCACGAGTCTCCGGGCTCAGTCCTGCATACGCGGCAGGTAAGCGGTTTCGGGGGAGCGGCCGTGTAGACCGATTTTTTCGGCGAGGGAACAACGGTGCGGCGCATCTCCCCGCATCCCTGACCCGGCCTGCCCCAGCCTGTCCTCACGCTGTGCGTCATCGTCCCCGCGCGCCTGTGGCGCCGGGGGCATGGCCCAAGAGACGAACACGCGGGACGCGGGACGCCGCGGGAACCCAGGTGTCGGCCAGATACGCGCGGGATCCGGTCCCCGCGGCGCCCGCGGCATCGACCGGGCGTGGTCCC
>NZ_JBBXMX010000014.1:0-138178 GCF_038442355.1 Methylobacterium guangdongense | reverse complement strand
CACACAGAGCCGGCGCCCCGGACCAGCCGCACACACTTGGCGCGGGGTGGAGCAGCCCGGTAGCTCGTCAGGCTCATAACCTGAAGGTCACAGGTTCAAATCCTGTCCCCGCAACCAAATCGATCCCTAAAAACCCGTCCGTTCCTCAGAACGGGCGGGTTTTTTGTTGCTCGGCCTCGTTCGTTTCGATTCCGCGTCAAAGCCTGGCCCGCGGTACGGTCATGGCCTGCACGGCCTGCGGCGACGGTGTCGTGGACCTGCCGCAATCGGCCTCGATAGCGTAGGGCCACAGCGTGCGCGTCCGCCTCGTCCTGGACGGCGCCGCCCAGTCGTCGGAGGCCTCTGTATGCTGACTCGCCTTGCCCTGCCCGCCCTCGTCGCAGCCTTGCTGGCCGCCGGCCCGGCCGCGGCTCAGATGGCGCGCACGGAGAGCGCGAAGGAGGGGACGCCCAGCAAGGTCGTGCCCCTCAGCAAGGCCGACGTGCAGCTCTCCTTCGCCCCCGTGGTGAAGCGCGCGGCGCCTTCGGTGGTCAACGTCTACGCCTCCCACGTGGACAAGCGCTCCAGCGCCCGCACCAGCGCCATGGAGGAGTTCATGCGCCGGTTCTTCGGCGAGCCAGAGGGCGGCCGCGGCCCCCGGGGCGACCGGGCGCAGCGCTCCCTGGGTTCGGGTGTGCTGGTCGATGCCGACGGTCTCGTCATCACCAACAACCACGTCATCGACAACATGAACGAGGTGCGCATCGCGCTCGCCGACCGGCGGGAGTTCGAGGCCACGATCGTGATGCGCGACACCCGCACCGACCTCGCGGTGCTCAAGCTCAAGGATCCGCCGAAGGGCCTCGTGCCGATGCCGTTCGGCGATGCCGATGCCCTGGAGGTCGGCGACTTCGTGATGGCGATCGGCAACCCGTTCGGCGTCGGCCAGACGGTGACGCAGGGCATCGTCTCGGCCCTGGCGCGCACGCAGGTGGGCTCGGCCGATTACCAGTACTTCATCCAGACCGACGCGGCGATCAACCCGGGCAATTCCGGCGGTGCCCTGGTCGACCTGAAGGGGCAGCTGGTCGGCATCAACACCGCGATCTACTCGCAATCGGGCGGCAGCCACGGCATCGGCTTCGCGATCCCCGTGGGCATGGTCAAGGCGGTGGTCGACGCGGCCCGCGAGGGGGCGAGCGTGGTGCGCCGGCCCTGGCTCGGGGCGCGAATCCAGAGCGTCACCCCCGACATCGCCGACAGCATGGGCCTCGACCACCCGACCGGGGTGCTGGTGGCGAGCCTGCAGGCCAAGAGCCCGGCCGAGGAGGCCGGCCTGAAGCGCGGCGACCTGATCCTCACGGTCGACGGCCAGGAGGTCGCCGACCCGGAGGCCTTCGGCTACCGCTTCGCGCTCAAGGGGGTCCAGGGCCAGACCCGGTTCGGCATCCTGCGCGGCACGACCCGCCAGACCGTGACGGTCAAGCTGGCGCCCGCCCCGGAGACGCGCCCGCGGGACGCGCTCAAGGTGAAGACCCGCTCGCCCTTCCTGGGCACGACGCTGGTCAACACCTCGCCCGCCATGGCCGAGGAGATGCAGGTCGATTTTCCCGCCGACGGCGTCGCCGTGCAGGCGGTGGACGACAACTCCGTCGCGGCCCGGGTCGGGCTGCAGAAGGGCGACCTGATCCTGGCGGTCAACGGCGTGCCGGTGACGACCACCAAGGATCTCGAGCGGGTGACCCGCAACAGCCTCAACGCCTGGGAGATCACGATCAACCGCAACGGCGAGGTCATCACCTCGGTGGTCGGCGGCTGATCCCAGGCGATCGCGGGCGACCGGCTTGCGCCCCCGCCCACGGCCGGTGTTGATGCGCGGATGTCCGACCTGTTCGCCTCCGCAGAGCCGCCCGCGATGCCGGATTCCGCCCGCGCCCCCGGTGCCGAGGCTGCCCGCCCGCTGGCGGACCGGCTGCGCCCGCAGACCCTCGCCGAAGTCGTCGGCCAGGAGCACCTGACCGGGGAGGGCGGGGCGCTCACCCGCCTGCTGCGCGGACGGACGCTCGGTTCGCTGATCTTCTGGGGACCGCCCGGCACCGGCAAGACCACGGTGGCGCGCCTGCTCGCCCAGGGCACCGACCTGCATTTCGAGCAGATCTCGGCGATCTTTTCGGGTGTGCCCGACCTGCGCAAGGTGTTCGAGGCCGCCCGCAAGCGCCGGGCGACCGGGCAGGGGACCCTGCTGTTCGTGGACGAGATCCACCGGTTCAACCGGGCGCAGCTCGACGCCTTCCTGCCCGTGATGGAGGACGGGACCGTTACGCTGGTGGGCGCGACGACGGAGAACCCCTCCTTCGAGCTGAACGCCGCGCTCCTGTCCCGGGCCCGGGTGCTGCTGTTCCGGGCCCTCAACCCGGGGGCGATCGCGCGGCTCCTGGTCCGGGCCGAGGCGCTGACCGGCCAGGCACTGCCGCTCACCGAGGAGGCGCGCGGCGTCCTCGTCCGCATGGCCGACGGCGACGGCCGGGCGGCCCTGACGCTCGCCGAGGAGGTCTGGCGCTCGGCGCAAGCAGGCGAGACCCTCGACGCCGATTCTCTGCAAGAGATCGTACAGCGGCGGGCGCCGATCTACGACAAGGCGCAGGAGGGCCATTACAACCTGATCTCGGCGCTCCATAAGACCGTCCGCGGGTCCGATCCGGACGCGGCGCTCTACTATCTCTGCCGGATGCTCGATGCCGGCGAGGACCGGCTGTTCATCGCCCGCCGGCTGGTGCGGATGGCGGTGGAGGATATCGGGCTTGCCGATCCGCAGGCCCTGGTGGTGGCCAACGCCGCCAAGGACGCGTTCGACTTCCTCGGCAGCCCCGAGGGCGAGCTGGCGCTGGCCCAAGCGGCGATCTACCTCGCCTGCGCGCCGAAATCGAACGCGGTCTACGAGGCCTACAAGGCCGCGACGCGCCTCGCCAAGGAGGCGGGCTCCCTGCCGCCGCCGCGCACGATCCTCAACGCACCGACCAAGCTGATGAGGCGGATCGGCTACGGCGAGGGCTACCGCTACGACCACGACGAGCCGGACGCCTTCTCGGGACAGGATTACTGGCCCGACGCGCTGGGCCGCCAGCATCTCTACCAGCCGACCGAGCGCGGCTACGAGACCCGCATCGCCGAGCGGCTCGACCGGTGGGAGGCTTTTCGGAAGGTGCGGCGCGGAGAGGGGTAGGGCACCTCACAGGTCGAGCGGCGCGTTGTCGATCACCTCCTTCATGACGAAGAAGGTGCGAGTCTGGCGCACGCCCGGCAGGCCGATCAGCGTGGCGCTGTGGAGGCGGTTGAAATCGGCCATGTCGGAGACCCGGATCTTCAGCATGTAGTCGAAATCGCCGGCCACGAGGTGGCAGTCGAGGAGCACGGGAATCGCCCGCACGGCGGCCTCGAACTCCGAGAAGCTTTCCGGCGTCGAACGGTCGAGCACGACGCCAACGAAGACCAGGGTGCCGCGCCCGACCCGCATCGGATCGATCAACGCCCGGACCGCCCGCACGAACCCCTCGGCGAACAGACGCTGGATCCGGCGATGGCAGGTGGCCGCACTGGTGCCGACGCGCTCGGCGATCTCGGCATTGGCCATGCGCCCGTCCGCCTGGAGAAGGCGGAGGATCTTCTGGTCGATCCGGTCGAGCCCTACTGACATGGATGTTTCTTTCAGAAACGGCGCAAGATCCGGAATTCTTTGCAGTCAATTCGCGCAACTGCGCAAGCAGGCGCTTTTCTGGACGGAAAGATCGAGAGCACCTTTCATCACGGATCGGGTAATTTTCCCTGCGCCTCGAAAACGGAGCCCGGCTCGAGCCGGGCCATCGTCGAGGCCTCGCTTCGACGCATCCGGGCCCGACGGAGACCACTCCTGCCCCCGGACGCGACCCGAGACCCGGAGAGACCCGATGCTGGACAAATTCGAGCGCTATCCCCTGACCTTCGGCCCGACGCCGATCGAGCCTCTGAAGCGCCTGACCGCGCATCTCGGTGGGGAGGTGGAGATCTACGCCAAGCGCGAGGATTGCAATTCGGGTCTCGCCTATGGCGGCAACAAGCTGCGCAAGCTCGAATACATCGTGCCGGATGCCATCGCGAGCGGAGCCGACACGCTGGTGTCGATCGGCGGCGTGCAGTCGAACCACACCCGCATGGTCGCGGCGGTCGCCGCCAAGATCGGGATGAAGTGCCGGCTGATCCAGGAGGCCTGGGTGCCCCACGAGGATGCGGTCTACGA
Source organism: Methylobacterium guangdongense (assembly GCF_038442355.1). Lineage (NCBI taxonomy): Bacteria > Pseudomonadati > Pseudomonadota > Alphaproteobacteria > Hyphomicrobiales > Methylobacteriaceae > Methylobacterium > Methylobacterium guangdongense. Next base: position 133,926 of record NZ_JBBXMX010000014.1, on the reverse strand, counting down.
CCGGGTCGGCAACATCCTCCTGTCGCGGATCATGGGCGCGCAGACGCAGCTCGTGGATGACGGATTCGACATCGGCATCCGTGATTCCTGGAAGCGGGCGCTCGCCGAGGTCGAGGCCGAGGGCGGCAAGCCCTACGCAATCCCGGCCGGCGCCTCGGTGCACAAGTACGGCGGGCTCGGCTATGTCGGCTTCGCCGAGGAGGTCCGGAAGCAGGAGGCCGAGATGGGCCTGCGCTTCGATTACGTGGTGGTCTGCACGGTGACGGGCTCGACCCATGCCGGCATGCTGGTGGGCTTCTCGGCCGACGGCCGCGCCCGCAACGTCATCGGCATCGATGCCTCCTGCACCCCGGCCCAGACCAAGGCCCAGGTCCTCGACATCGCCCAGAACACCGCCGCCCTGGTCGGCGCGGGCGACATCGTCGCCGACGACGTGGTGCTCAACGAGGATTATGCCTACCCGGTCTACGGCGTGCCCTCGAAGGAGACCGTGGAGGCGATCCGGCTCTCGGCCCGGCTCGAGGGGATGATCACCGACCCGGTCTACGAGGGGAAGTCGATGCAGGGCATGATCGACCTCGTGCAGAAGGGCTTCTTCCCGAAGGGCTCGAAGGTGCTCTACGCCCATCTCGGCGGCGCGCCGGCGCTGAACGGCTACAGCTACACGTTCCGCAACGGCTGAGACCTCTCAAGGCCGGGGGTTTCCAAAGGGCTCGCCCTTTCGAAACCCCGCCGCGATCCGTCCGCGCGATGCGGACTCAATCAACCGCGACCATCACGTCGGAGGCCTTGATCACCGCGTAGGCGGAACCGCCGGCGACGAGCTTGAGCGCATCGACCGCCTCGTTGGTGATCGAGGCCGTGACCACTTGCCCGGGGCTGATCTCGATCTTCACGTGGGACGTGGTCGCCCCCTTGTCGACCGAGACGACCGTGCCCTTGAGGACGTTGCGCGCGCTGATCTTCATGGGTTTGGCTTCCCCTGCCGCACCGGGCGGCCCGGCTGGTTTCCTACAGCAAGCTCACCCTGCGCGCGACCGCCTCAACGCAGATCCGGGTCCGGATCCTCGTGCGGCTCGTCTACGCCCATTGCCCCGGCGTCCTGCTCAGCCTCCGCCTCGGGAATCGGCGCGGCGCCCCAGGCGACGAGCGCCGCGTTGAGGTCATCGAGGACGAAGTGCCGGGCACTGTCCCGGTCGTAGCCGTCAGCCAGGAGGTCGTCGTAATCGGTGAAGACGTGGCGGGCATAGGTCACGAGGGCAAGGCGCGCCGCGGTCTCGGGCGCGGCCCGGCGCAGACCCGGACTCGCCAGCGCCCGGTCCAGGATGGCCTCGGCCTCGAAGGTCGGCAGGCGTGGGGCGAGTCGCGCCAGCGCCGCCACCACCGCTTCGCGCCGGTTCCGGGGGGGCATTGCGCCGCTCATCGGGGCCCCGCCGACGGTGTGATTTCGGAGTCCGAATCCGCTAGGATCGTGGCGAGAGGGGGCGGGGCAGGTCTACGGGACCCCGCCGGGGAGATCTGGTTCATGGCAACGATCCGTCACGCGGTGATCCTGGGCGTCCTGCTCGGGGCGGCTCCGGCGCTGGCCCAGGGACCGAACCGGGGTTCCGCCGCCACGCCTGCCGCACCGGCCGCCGATCAGGCCCTCGCCGTCCCGCACGGCCGGCAGATCACCGCCACCGGCCAGACCAAGCCCCCCGGCACCGGCATGCCGGTCACCGGGACGCCGCGCCCCGTGAACGAGGCGGAGATGGTCAAGGCCCAGAAGGCGGCGGAAGCCCGTTCAAAGGCCTGGGACAGCAAGATGCGCAACACGATGGGCTCGATCTGCCACGGTTGCTGAGACCGGACAAACGCAAAGGGGCCGCCCGATGGGCAGCCCCTCCGTCAGGACCGTCTCCGGTCGGATCTTAGCGGGAGTAGAACTCGATGACGAGGTTCGGCTCCATCTGCACCGGGTAGGGCACCTCGGACAGGGTGGGGATGCGGGTGACCCGAGCGGTCATCTTGGCGTGATCGGCCTCGATGTAGTCCGGCACGTCGCGCTCGGAGAGCTGAGTCGCCACGATCACGATCTCGAGCTGGCGGGACGACTCCTTGACCTCGATCAGGTCGCCGGCCTTCACCTGATAGCTCGGGATGTTGACGCGGACGCCGTTCACCTTGACGTGGCCGTGGTTGACGAACTGGCGCGCCGCGAACGGGGTCGCGACGAACTTCGCCCGGTAGACCACGGCGTCGAGGCGGCGCTCGAGCAGGCCGACGAGGTTCTCGCCGGAATCGCCGCGCAGACGGATCGCCTCGGCGTAGTAGCGGCGGAACTGCTTCTCGGTGATGTTGCCGTAATAGCCCTTGAGCTTCTGCTTGGCGCGCAGCTGCGTGCCGAAGTCGCTCATCTTGCCCTTGCGGCGCTGGCCGTGCTGGCCCGGGCCGTACTCGCGGCGGTTGACGGGGCTCTTCGGGCGGCCCCAGATGTTCTGGCCCATGCGGCGGTCGAGCTTGTGCTTCGCCTGAATCCGCTTCGACATGTTTCGCGTCCTCGCGTGACGGGATTGAGGAACGCGCCCTCCTTTTCCCGGGCGAAGGCCCGGGACGACAGGGCGGGGAATCCCGCCCACGGGTGCGCGTGAAAACGCCAAGGGGCCCCGTGCGGAGCCCCATCGACGGGCTGCGTCATAGGGGAAGGCCGCCGTGCGGTCAACCACCGGGGGATTTGGGATGGACGAGGGGGTTGTGGTCCGGCGCGGTGGGCCGGCGGACGCGGAGGCGATCCGGGCGCTGGTCGAGGCGGCCTACACCAAGTGGATCCCGCTGATCGGGCGCCTGCCCACGCCGATGCAGGCGGATTACGCCACCTCCGTGGGGGTTCACCGGTTCGATCTGCTGCGGGCCGGTGCGGACCTCGCCGCGCTGATCGAGACGCAGGCCGAGGGCGACCATCTGCTGATCGTCAACGTCGCCGTGCATCCGGCCTTCCAGGGGCGGGGCCTCGGCACCCGGCTGCTCGGCCTCGCCGAGGACATCGCCGCCGAGGCGGGGCTGGCGCGGCTGCGCCTCTACACCAACAAGAAGTACGTCGCGAACCTGCGCCTCTACGCGTCGCTCGGCTACCGGGTGGAGCGGGAGGCGCTCTATGACGGCCCGGGCCGGACCCGGGACGACGACATCACCGTGCACATGGTGAAGGAGATCCCCGGCATCGGCCTGCCCGCAGCTTGAGCGTTGATACCGCCACGACGCGGTGGCGATGCCGGGTCGCTGCCCCGACACCCCGCCACAGGGCTTGCCCTTCGGAAACCCCGTTCAGGTCACCACGCTCGGCTCGGACCGGCCGGTGCGGGGCTCGATCTCGGCGATCGCGCGCGCCGCTTCCACCACCGGGGCCAGAACCTCGGCCACGGGCAGGTCCAACCGGTCCGGCGCGTTCTCGTAGCGCTCCAGATAGACCCGCAGCGTCGCCCCGGCGGTGCCGGTGCCCGAGAGACGGAACACCGCCCGCGCATCCTCGGCGAAGCCGATCCGGATGCCCTGGTGCTCGGTGAGGGAGCCATCGACCGGATCGCGATAGGCGAACTCGTCGGCGGTCGAGACGGTGAGCGCGCCGATCCGCGTGCCCGGCAGCCCGGCGAGCTTGTCGCGCAGGCCGTCCATCAAGCCGTTGGCGGCGTCCGAATCGACCTCCTCGTAGTCGTGGCGGGCGTAATAGTCGCGCCCGTAGGTGCGCCAGTGCGCCCGCACCAGCGCGTTGGCCCGCTCGCCCGTGGCGGCGAGGATGTTGAGCCAGAGCAGCACCGCCCAGAGCCCATCCTTCTCGCGCACGTGGTTCGAGCCGGTGCCGGCGCTCTCCTCGCCGCACAGGGTGATGAGGCCCGCGTCGAGGAGATTGCCAAAAAACTTCCAGCCGGTGGGCGTCTCGTAGGCCTTGATGCCCAGCGCGGCCGCGACCCGGTCGGCGGCGCGGCTCGTGGGCATGGATCGCGCGACGCCCGCAAGACCGCCCGCGTAGCCCGGCGCCCGGTGGGCATGGGCGGCGAGCAGGGCGAGGCTATCGCTCGGCGTCACGAACAGGCCCGGCGCCACGATCATGTTGCGGTCGCCGTCGCCGTCCGAGGCTGCGCCGAAATCCGGCGCGTCGGGACCCTGCATCAATTCGAACAGGTCGTGGCAATGGACCGGGTTCGGATCCGGGTGGTGGCCGCCGAAATCCTCCTTCGGCTCGGCATTGACCACCGTGCCCTTCGGGGCGCCGAGCATCCCTTCGAGGATCGCGGTCGCGTAGGGGCCGGTCACCGCGCTCATGGCGTCGAAGCGCATGCGGAAGCCGGAGGCGAACAGGCGGGACACCGCGTCGAAGTCGATCAGCGTGCGCATCAGTTCGGCGTAATCGGCCACCGGGTCGATCACCGTGACCGTCATGGCGCCGAGGCGGGTGTCGCCGCGGGTGTCGAGGTCGAGATCCGGGGCTTCGACGAGCCGGTATTCGGTCAGTGCCTTGGCGCGCGCGAAGATGGCGTTGGTGAGGGATTCCGGCGCCGGCCCGCCATTGGCGGCATTGAACTTGATGCCGAAATCGCCCTCCGGCCCGCCCGGATTGTGGCTCGCCGACAGGATGATGCCGCCGAGCGCCTTGGCCTTCCGGATCACGCAGGAGGCGGCCGGCGTCGAGAGCAGGCCGCCTTGCCCGACCAGCACCTGGCCGAACCCGTTGCCGGCGGCCAGCCGCAGCGTTGTCTGCACCACCTCGCGGTTGAGGAACCGGCCGTCGCCGCCGAGCACCAGGGTGGCACCGTCCTTGTCGGGCAGGGTATCGAAGATCGCCTGGACGAAGTTCTCGACGTAGTTCGTCTGCCGGAACACCGGCACCTTCTTGCGCAGGCCGGAGGTGCCCGGCTTCTGGTCGGGGAAGGGCGTGGTGGCGACGGTGGTCGGAGTCGTCATGAGCGGGCGTCTCCCGGGATCCTGCGCTTCCATGCCCGTCCAGAGGCGCGGCGTCACCAGGGCGGAGCGCGCAGCGCGGGCTTTTTCAAAACGTTTCGGGAGACGGAACCGGTCCGCTGTCCAATGGTGCGCGCCGCGGACCGTTGCGCCGGGCCCGTGCGACCGGTTCAAGTCCCGGACGCCGCCGCGAAGGCGGGTGGGAGAACGCCATGTCGGACAGATCATCGCGGACGCGACCGCATCGTGACGGCCCGCAGCCGGGGCAAGGCCTTCCGCGGCGTCATCTGATCGGGGCCCTGGCCGCCGGCGCGGCGGTCACGGCCCTTCCGGCGGCGGCCGCACCGGCGAACCGGCTGGAGACCGAAGAGTTTCGCCTGCCCTGGAGCGAGCCCGGCATCGACATCTACGTGCGCAACAAGCGACCCGCCGGGATCGACCGGTTCCCGGGCGACCGCATCCTGCTCTACGTCCACGGTGCGACCTACCCGGCTTCCACGGCCTTCGACCTGCCGCTCGGCGGGATGTCGGCGATGGATTACTTCGCGGGCCTGGGTTTCGACGTCTACCTCGTGGACCTGCCCGGCTATGGACTGTCCGGCCGCCCCAAGGTCATGGACGCATCGGCCTCGGACAACGCACCCTTCATGCGCACGCCCGATGCCGCCAAGGTGGTGGGGCAGGTGGTCGACTTCATCCTGAAGCGACGCGAGGTCGAGAAGATCGACCTGATGGGCTGGTCGTGGGGCACCTCCACCATGGGGCTCTACACCAGCACCCACAACGACACGGTCAACCGGCTCGTCCTCTACGCGCCGCAATGGCTGGCGCGCACGCCGGCCCTGATCGGCAGCAGCGGGCCCCTCGGCGCCTATCGCAGCGTGAGCCGGGACAGCGCCAGGGCGCGCTGGCTGACGGGCGTGCCGGAGGACAAGGCCGCCGCGCTGATCCCCCCGGGCTGGTTCGACCAATGGGCGGACGCGACCTTCGCGACGGATGCGGTGGGCGCCAAGCAGTCACCGCCCGTGCTGCGGGCGCCGAACGGCGTCGTGGCCGACTCGAAGGAATACTGGCAGGCCGGCAAGCCGCTCTACGATCCGGGCGAGATCCGCGTGCCGGTGCTGATCATCCACGCCGAGTGGGACGCCGACCTGCCAAGCTATCAGGCGCAGGAGTACTTCACCAAGCTGACGCACGCCCCCTACAAGCGCTTCGTCGAGCTGGGGGAGGGCACCCACACGGTGATCATGGAGAAGAACCGCATGCAGTTCCTCCACGCCGTCGGGGCCTTCCTCACGGAGGCGGACCCGCAGGCGCTGAACTGAGCGGTCGATCCCGGTCGCACCGGCGGAATCCAACCCAAACCCCTCATCTCCGAAGCGCCCGCGCCGGCGGGTCCCGAAGGAAGGCTCCGGGGATCGCGCAGCGGACTGGCAACCTCCTTCGAGGCCTCCGCTGCGCTCCGGCACCTCAGGATGAGGGCGTGGGTGGGAGGGATCGAGGCGGCCCGTCCGGCCGCCTCGGGAAGGTCGCCCTACTCCGCGGCCTGTCGCACCCCGTAGCCCAGCCGCTCGTTCAAGGCCCGGATCAGCTTGGCCGCCGCCTCGGCGATGACCGTGCCGGGCGGGAAGATCGCCGCCGCGCCCGCCGCCGTCAGGGCCTCGTAATCCCCCGGCGGAATCACGCCGCCGATGGCGATCATCACGTCGTCGCGGCCCTGCTCGGTGAGCGCCGCCTTCAGCTCCGGCACCAGCGTCAGGTGGCCGGCCGCCAGCGACGAGACGCCGACGATGTGCACGTCGTTCTCAACCGCCTGCCGGGCGGCCTCCGCCGGGGTAGCGAAGAGCGGCCCGATATCCACGTCGAAGCCGAGATCCGCGAAGGCCGAGGCGATCACCTTCTGGCCGCGGTCGTGCCCGTCCTGGCCCATCTTGGCGACCAGGATGCGCGGCCGGCGGCCGTCGCTCTCCTCGAACGCCTCGACCAGCGCCCGGACTTCCTCGACCACAGGCGACATGCCCCCCACCTCACGCTTGTAGACGCCGGAGATCGAGCGGATCTCGGCGCGGTGCCGGCCCCAGGCCTTCTCCAGGGCCTCGGAAATCTCGCCCACCGTCGCCTTGGCGCGGGCGGCCTCGACGGCGAGTTCCAGCAGGTTGCCGGCGCCGTCGGCCGCCTGGGTGAGCGCGTCGAGCCGGGCCGTCACCGCCGCCTCGTCGCGCTCGGCGCGCAGGCGCTTCAGCTTGTCGATCTGCAGCCGCCGGACATTGCCGTTGTCGACCCGCAGCAGCTCGATCGCCATCTCGTCGTCGGCCCGGAACTTGTTCACGCCGACGATCGTCTGCCGGCCGGAATCGATCCGCGCCTGGGCGCGGGCGGCGGCCTCCTCGATCCGCAGCTTCGGGATGCCGGCCTCGATCGCCTTGGCCATGCCGCCGAGCCCGTCGACCTCGCGGATATGCTCCCAGGCGCGCGCCACCATGTCGGCGGTCAGCTTCTCCACGTAGTAGGAACCGCCCCAGGGATCGACGATCCGCGTGGTGCCGCTCTCCTGCTGCAGGAACAGCTGGGTGTTGCGGGCAATCCGGGCCGAGAAGTCGGTCGGCAGGGCCAGCGCCTCGTCGAGCGCGTTGGTGTGGAGCGATTGCGTACCCCCCTGCGTCGCCGCCATCGCCTCGATGTTGGTGCGGGTGACGTTGTTGAACACGTCCTGCGCGGTGAGCGACCAGCCCGAAGTCTGCGAATGGGTGCGCAGGGCGAGCGATTTTTCCGATTTGGGATCGAACCCCTTCACGAGCTTCGCCCAGATCAGGCGCGCGGCCCGCATCTTGGCGACCTCCATGAAGAAGTTGGTCGAGATCGCCCAGAAGAACGACAGGCGCGGGGCGAACTGGTCGATGGTCAGCCCGGCGGCGAGGCCCGCCTTGATGTACTCGACGCCGTCGGCGAGCGTGTAGGCAAGCTCGAGGTCGTTCGTCGCCCCGGCCTCCTGCATGTGGTAGCCGGAGATCGAGATCGAATTGAACTTCGGCATGTTCTTCGACGTGTAGGCGAAGATGTCGGAGATGATCCGCATCGATCCTTTGGGGGGATAGATGTAGGTGTTGCGGACCATGAACTCCTTGAGGATGTCGTTCTGGATCGTGCCGGCGAGCTTCTGCGGCGGCACGCCCTGCTCCTCGGCGGCGACGATGTAGAGGGCGAGGATCGGCAGCACCGCGCCGTTCATCGTCATCGACACGGTCATCTCGTCCAGCGGGATGCCGGAGAACAGCGTGCGCATGTCGTAGATCGAGTCGATCGCGACACCCGCCATGCCGACATCGCCCGAGACGCGGGGATGGTCGGAATCGTAGCCCCGGTGGGTGGCGAGATCGAAGGCCACCGACAGGCCCTTCTGACCGGCCGCGAGGTTGCGCCGGTAGAAGGCGTTCGAATCCTCGGCCGTGGAGAAGCCGGCATATTGCCGGATCGTCCAGGGCTGGGTGACGTACATGGTCGGGTAGGGGCCGCGCAGGAACGGCGCGATCCCCGGATAGGTGTTCAGGAACTCGAGACCCTCCCGGTCTTCCGGACCGTACTGTCCCTTCACCGGGATGCCCTCCGGGGTCATCCAGGGCTCACCGAGCGCCGGGGCCACGATCGCGAGCGATTCGCCGGCGAGCGGGATTTCGGCGAAGTTCGGGATGCGGGAGGTCATGGCGTTGACTCGTTCTGGCGTTTGTCATGCCATTATAGAGACGCGCTCGGAGGGGGCTACTCCCCTGTGGTCGAGCCTTCGGTCCGGATTCAAAAGGTCCGGGACCTTTTGCGGGTGCAGGGCAGAGCCCTGCTGGGTTCGGACGAAGCCCAACATCAGGGCTCTGCCCTGATCACCCGCCAAAGGGCTCTCGCCCTTTGGAAACCCGGACTTCCCTGCGCCGACTGCGCAGCAGGTACACCACCACCCCCGCCAGCATCAGCGCCATCCCGTACCACGTGAGCGCGTAGACGAGGTGGTTGTTGGGGAAGGCGATCACCGTGAGGCCGCCCACCGGCAGGCCGCCGGGATTGGGCGCCGCGTCGGCGTCCACGAAATAGGGGGCGACGTCGGTGAGACCGCGCGCGGCCGCGATGGCGGCGACGTCCCGGGAGTACCAGCGGTCGTCCTTGGGGTCGTTGGAGCGCAGGAACGCGCCCCTGGGCTCGGTCAGCCGCAGGAGGCCGGTCACCGTGGTCGCGCCCGCGACCTGCCCGGCCGCCCGGGTCGCCGGATCCCGCCGGTCGCCGGGCACGAAGCCGCGGTTGATCAGCACGAGGCTGCCGTCCGGCCGGCGCAGGGGCGTGAGCACCCAGAAGCCGCCGCCGCGTTCGGTGACGGCCTGCACCAGGGTCTCGCGGTCGTTGAGGAAGGTGCCGGAGAGACGGACGTGCCGGTAGGCGTCGTCGGGGCCGACACGCGGCCAGTCCGTAGGGCCCGGGGCCGGCACGGGCGGCGCGTGGACCCGCGCATCGACCCGGGCGATCAGGTCGAGCTTCCAGGCCCGCCGCTCCACCTGCCACGTGCCCAACCCGAGCAGGACGACGAACACGAGCGCCGCGCCGACGCCGAACACGATGCGCCGCAGCAACGAAATCGGGGCCGGGGAGGGACCTGAGCCCCCTCCCGGCCCCGCGGGACCCATCTCCGGACGCGCGCTCAGCGGGCGTTGTTCATGACGTCGTGGGCATCCATCGGCATCATGTTGTGGTTGAGGTGGTACATCACCCACACCGAGCCGGCGAGCATGATCACCACGAGCGTGATGGTGAAGATCAGCGCCATGAAGGTCCAGCCGCCCTCCGACTTCGTGCTCATGTGCAGGAAGTAGATGACGTGCACGACCATCTGGACGCCGCCGAGCGCCAGGATGACCAGGGAGGTGACGAGGCTGTTGTCGAGCACGTTGCCCATCACCAGCCAGAACGGGATCACCGTCAGGATCACCGACAGGACGAAGCCCGTCATGTAGCTCTGGAAGGAACCGTGGCCGCCCTCGCTGTGGGCGTCGTGGTGGCCGTGCCCCGCGGCGGCCACGTGGTGCGCGTCGGCGCTCATTCGAGCACTCCCATCAGGTAGACGACGGTGAAGACCCCGATCCAGATCAGGTCGAGGAAGTGCCAGAACATCGACAGGCACATCAGCCGGCGCTTGTTCTCGACGATCAGCCCGTGCTTGCTGACCTGCACCATCAGCACGATCAGCCACAGGATGCCCATGGAGACGTGCAGGCCGTGGGTCGACACCAGGGTGTAGAACGAGGACAGGAAGGCGCTGCGCCAGGGCGGCGCGCCCTCGTGGAACAGGTGAACGAACTCCCGGATCTCCAGCGCCACGAAGGCCGCGCCGAACAGGCCGGTCACCGCCAGCCAGATCTGCGTCTGCTTCACCCGGTCCCGGTCCATCTCCAGCATGGCGAAGCCATAGGTGATGGACGAGAACAGCAGCATGGCGGTGTTCACCGCGATGCCCGGCAGGTCGAACAGCTCCTTCGGGGTCGGCCCGGCCGCGTAGCTGCGCCCGAGCACCCCGTAGGTCGCGAACAGGGTCGCGAAGATGAGGCAGTCGCTCATCAGGTAGAGCCAGAACCCGAGCATGGTCGAGCCCTCGGAGTGATGGCCCTCCTCGTCGGTCTGGTAGAAGACCGGCGCCGCGGCGCCGGGGGGTGCGGTGTCTGCGTGCATCATCGGATCACGCCATCTCCAGTTCGCGCGTCCGCTGACCTTCCGTCCGACTCACCGTGTCGGCCGGGATGTAGTAGTCGCGCTTGTAGTTGAAGGTATGGGCGATCGCCACGACGAAGATCGCCAGGAAGCTGAGCGCCGCGAGCCACCACACGTACCAGATCATCGCGATGCCGAAGGCGAAGTTCAGGCCCGCCAGGATCGCGCCGGTGGCAGTGTTCTTGGGCATGTGGATCGGCTTGTAGCCGGTCATGGGCCGCGCGAAGCCGCGGTTCTTCATGTCCCACCACGCATCGGAATCGTGGACCACCGGCGTGAAGGCGAAGTTGTAGTCCGGCGGCGGCGAGGAGGTGGACCATTCGAGGGTCCGGCCGCCCCACGGATCGCCGGTGAGATCGCGCAGCTTGTCGCGGTTGCGGATCGAGACCACGAACATCACGATCTGCGAGGCGATGCCGCAGGCGATGAGCGCCGCGCCGATGGCCGCGATCACGAACCAGATCTGCAGCGACGGGTCGTCGAAATGCTGCATGCGCCGGGTCACGCCCATCAGGCCGAGCACGTAGAGCGGCATGAAGGCGACGTAGAAGCCGGTCACCCAGAACCCGAGGGCCACCTTCCCCCAGAAGTCGTCGAGCTTGAAGCCGAAGGCCTTGGGGAACCAGAAGGTCACGCCGGCGAACATGCCGAACAGCACGCCGCCGATGATCACGTTGTGGAAGTGCGCGATCAGGAACAGCGAGTTGTGCAGCACGAAGTCGGCCGGGGGAACCGCCAGGAGGACGCCGGTCATGCCGCCGATCACGAAGGTGACGATGAACGCCACCACCCACATCATCGGCACCTCGAACCGGATCCGGCCGCGGTACATCGTGAACATCCAGTTGAAGATCTTCGCGCCCGTCGGGATCGAGATGATCATGGTCGTGATCCCGAAGAACGAGTTCACGTCCGCGCCCGAGCCCATCGTGAAGAAGTGGTGCAGCCACACGAGGTAGGCGAGGATGGTGATCACCACCAGCGCGTAGACCATCGAGGTGTAGCCGAACAGGCGCTTGCCGCAGAAGGTCGAGGTGATCTCCGAGAACACGCCGAAGGCCGGCAGGATCAGGATGTAGACCTCCGGGTGACCCCAGATCCAGATCAGGTTGAAGTACAGCATGGCGTTGCCGCCGAGGTCGTTCGTGAAGAAATGCGTGCCGACGTAGCGGTCGAGCGACAGCATCGCGAGAACGGCCGTGAGGATCGGGAAGGCGGCCACGATCAGGATGTTGGTGCACAGCGACGACCAGACGAAGATCGGCAGCTTCATCATGGTCATGCCGGGCGCCCGCATCTTCACGATGGTGGCGATCAGGTTGATGCCCGACAGCAGCGTCCCGATGCCGGCGATCTGCAGCGCCCAGATGTAGTAGTCGACGCCGACGCCGGGGCTCATGGAGGCCTCCGAGAGCGGCGGGTAGGCGAGCCAGGTCGCCCGGGAGAACTCGCCGACGAACAGCGAGACCATCACCAGCATGCCGCCGGCCACCGTCATCCAGAAGCTGAAGTTGTTCAGGAACGGGAAGGCGACGTCGCGGGCGCCGATCTGCAGCGGCACGGCGAAGTTCATGAGCCCCGTGACGAACGGCATCGCCACGAAGAAGATCATGATCATGCCGTGGGCAGTGAAGATCTGATCGTAGTGGTGCGGCGGCAGGAAGCCCTGCTGGTCGCCGAAGGCGACCGCCTGCTGCGAGCGCATCAGGATCGCGTCGGCGAAGCCGCGCAGCAGCATCACGGACGCGAAGATGCAGTACATGATGCCGATTTTCTTGTGGTCGATCGACGTGATCCAGTCACGCCACATCGGCCCCCAGAAGCGGTAATAGGTGATGACCCCGAGCACCGCGAGGCCGACCACCGCCACGCCGGCGAACGTCGCCTGCAGGATCGGCTCGTGATAGGGGATCTGCTCGATCGTAAATCGTCCGAAGAGCAGTTGCTGTAAGTCCAGGTTTGCGAACATGGGATCGGCCCGTTCAGTGGGTTCGACGGCGACCGCCGGTTATGTGTGTGGAGTCCTCTGGCATCGCGCGCGGCCTCATTGGTTCAGCTGCTTCGGGGCGATCTGGCCGCCCTCGCTCTGGCCCTCACCGGAGCCCTTGCCCTGGCTGTCGGGCGACGTCTGACCCCGGACATCCGGGTTGCCCATATCGGGCCGCGGCCGCATGCCCTCGGGCTGCGTCTGGCCGTGCGGGCCGGTCCCGGAGGCCGGCGCCGTGGCGCCCGGCCCCTCGATACCGCGCTCGGCGAGGCGGTTGTCGTATTGCAGCCGCTTGTAGTTCGCCTCCGCCTCCTCACCCGAGGCACCGCCCCGCGCGTCGATCTTCACCATCTCGCCGACGCACATCTGGTCGGGCCGGGGGCACATGCCGATAATCCGGTCATAGAGGCCCTGCATATAGGACTTGTAGTAGCGGGCCGGCTCGGCCTCGCTCGGCTCCTCGAGCTTCAGGTAGGCCTCCTGGGTCAGCACGCCGTTCGAGGCCTTGGCCTTGGCGATCCACTGGTCGAAGCCCTCGTTGGTCAGGCCGTGGAACTTGAAGAACATGTTGGAGAAGCCGGCGCCGCTGTAATGCGCCGAGCGGCCTTCCCAGGCGCCCTCGCGGTTGATCACCGCATGGAGCTGCGTCTGCATGCCCGGCATCGCGTAGACCATGCCGGCGAGCGTCGGCACGTAGAACGTGTTCATCACGTCGGTGGCGGTGATCTTGAAACGGATCGGCCGGTCCACCGGCGCGGCGACCTCGTTGACCGTGGCGATCCCGTATTGCGGGTAGAGGAACAGCCACTTCCAATCCATCGCCACCGCCTCGATCTCCAGCGGCTGCGTGCCCGCCGGGACGTCGCGCTTCGCGTCGATCTTGCTCAGGGGCCGGAACGGATCGAGGGTGTGAGTCCCGATCCAGGTCAGCGCGCCCAGCGCGATGATGATCATCAGCGGCGCCGTCCAGATCAGCACCTCGAGCTGGGTCGAGTGGTGCCATTCGGGATCGTAGACCGCGTCCTCGTTGGTGGCCCGGTAGCGCCACGCGAAGATCAGCGTGAAGGCGATCACCGGCACGATGATCAGGAGCATCAGCCCGGTGGCGGCCAGCACGAGGTTGCGCTGCTGCTCGGCCACGTAGCCGGCCGGGTGCAGCACCACGAAGTTGCAGCCGCCCAGCATCGTCAGGAGCGGCAGGGCGAGGAGCGGCAGCAGGCGCCGCCCGCGGCGAGCCGGGGCACGCATCCGGTCGGTCCTGTCCGATTGATGGGTCGTTACGATCACAGCACGCGTCTCGTCTTCCCAGGCCGCTTGCGCGGCGCTTCTGCCATGCCGCTGCCGCGGCGTTTCAGCCGTGCCGCGCGAGGCGGCGTTCCTGTCAGCCATCGAAGGGGCCGCGCGGCCTGCGCCGCCGGCCGCATCGGCTACATCTGGCGCAGTTCCGAGCGATCGGTGAACAGGGCCACGAGGCTGCAGACCGCGCCCGACAGGAGGTAGACCCCGATCATCGCCAGCCCGTAACGCTGCGACAGGAACAGCGCGACGAGGGGGGCAAAGCCCGCCCCGAGCAGCCACGCAAAGTCGGAGGTCAGCGCGGCGCCCGTGTAGCGGTAGTGGTTGCCGAGGCGAGCCGTGACCGCGCCCGCGGTCTGGCCGTAGGCGAGCCCGAGCAGCATGAAGCCGATCGTGACGTAGATGGTCTGGCCGATCGCGCTCTCGCCGAACAGGAGCGGCGCGATGATGCTGCCGACCGCGAAGAACGCGATCAGCGCGCTGCTCATGATCAGGGCGTTGCGGCGGCCGATCTGGTCAGCGATCAGCCCGGAGGCCGCCACCGCGCCGGCGCACACGATGGCACCGGAGAACTGCACGATCAGGAACTCGCCCGGCGAGCGGGTGGTGCTGTTCAGCGCCAGCCACGCGATCGGGAAGATCGTCACGAGGTGGAACAGCGCGAAGGCGGCCAGCGGCACGAAGGCGCCGCGGATCACGTCGCCCGCGTGGTGGCGGAACAGCTCCAGCGCCGGGACCGGGCGCAGCCGGTCGAGGTCCATCATCCGGGCGAACTCGTCGGTGGCGACGAGGCGCAGCCGGGCGAACAGGGCCACCACGTTGATGGTGAAGGCGCAGTAGAACGGGAAGCGCCAGCCCCAGTCGATGAAGTCGGCCTCATCGAGGTTGACCAGGAAGAACGCGAACAGGGCGCTCGCCACCATGAAGCCGAGCGGCGCGCCGAGCTGCGGGATCATCGCGTACCAGCCGCGCCGCTCCCGGGGGGCGTTCATGGCGAGCAGCGAGGCGAGGCCGTCCCAGGCACCGCCCAGCGCGAGGCCCTGCAGGATCCGCAGGCCGGCCAGGATGTAGACCGCCGAGATGCCGATGCTGTCGTAGCGCGGCAGGAAGCTCACCGCCGCCGTCGATCCGCCGAGCAGGAACAGGGCCGTGGTGAGCTTGACGCTGCGCCCGTGGCGCCGGTCGATCGCCATGAAGAGCACGGTGCCGATCGGGCGGGCGATGAAGGCGAGGGCGAAGATCGCGAAGGCGTAGAGTGTGCCCTTCAGTGGATCCACGAAGGGAAAGAACACTTTTGGGAAGACCAGCACGCAGGCGATGCCGAACACGAAGAAGTCGAAGTATTCGGAGGCACGCCCGATCACGACACCAATAGCGATCTCGTTGGGATGGACCTTGTGGTCCCCCATCGCCTGCTGGGCATCGCGCTCAAGGCCTGTGACCGTCGGGGTGTTCGCGCTCATCTCGGATTGTCGCCCTCGCCGCGCGCCGATCGGGGCGCCTTGGCCGGAACTGCCTCTTGCGGCATGTCCAGAGGTATCGCAACCGGCCCTGGACGCAAGTTCACCCACTGACGCATGCATAGCACCGTGCCCGCCCTGCCGAGTCGGCCGGGCCGTTCAGACGCGGTAGTGCGCGGAATTCCGTGACAGGTTGATGTTGTAGTACGGGTCGGCGCGCAGCTCCGGGCCCCAGCGGTCGAGCATGGTGAGCACCTCGCCCTCGAAGCGCTTCTGCTTCTCGGGCGTATCCTCGGCGCCGCGGCTCTTCGACTCGTGGTGAATGAGCTTGGCGAACGGCGTCCAGATGATCCGGTAGTCGGCCCGGCGGATCTTCAGGCAGAGGTCCACGTCGTTGAAGGCGACCTTCAGGGCGACCGCGTCGAAACCGCCCACCTCGGCGAAGACCGCCGCCCGCATGGCGAGGCAGGCGCCCGTCACCGCCGACACCTCGTGGGCGATCACCATGCGGCAAAAATAGCCCGGATCCGCGTCGGGCACGCCGAGATGGCTGTGCCCGGCCACGCCCCCGATCCCCAGCACGATGCCGCCGTGCTGGATGGTCCGGTCGGGATAGAGAAGCTTCGCCCCCACGGCGCCGACGTCCGGCCGGACCGCGTGGCGGACCATCTCGGTAAGCCAGCCCGGCTCCAGCACCTCGATGTCGTTGTTGAGGAACAGGAGCACCGACCCCGTAGCCGCTGCCGCACCTCGATTGGAGAGATCGGAGAAATTGAAGGCCCCCGGCACCGGCACGACGCGCACCCGCGGATCGTCCCGGTAGCGGGCGAACAGGGCGGCGGTCTCGGGCTCGCGGCTGTCGTTGTCGAGGATGATGACCTCGATGTCGGGGTAGTCGGTGGCGGTCAGGAGCCCGTCGAGGGTCACCGACAGGATCTCGGCGCGGTCCCGGGTCGGGATGATCGCCGAGACCCGGGGCGGCGGCTCCGGCAGGGGCCGGATCAGGCGGTTGAAGCCGTTGGGCCCGGGCACGGCCCGCCCGCCCCAGGGGGCTGCGACCTCCGCCAGGGCGCGCAGGCGCGCGGCCTCCGCCCGGGCGAGCGACCGGTCCGAGAAGGTGCCGGAGCCCTGCGCGGCGCGCCAGTGGTAGAGCACCCGCGGGATGTGGCGGATGCGCGCCGGATCGAGGCCGTCGGTGAGCCGGAGCAGCAGGTCGTGATCCTGGCTGCCCTCGAAGCCGGGCCGCAGGCCGCCGACGGCCCGCAGGGATTCGGTGCGCACCACCGTGAGATGGTTGATGTAGTTCTGCGCGTAGAGCAGCTCCCGGTCGAAGCCCGCCTTGAAATGCGGGTCGAAGCGGCGGCCGCGGCGATCGATCTTGTCCTCGTCGCTGTAGACCAGCACGAGGTCGGGATCGCGGCGCAAAGCCCGGGCGACCTCGTAGAGCGCGTCCACGGTGAGCGCGTCGTCGTGATCCATGAAGGCGCAGGCGACGCCCCGGGCCAGCCCCAGCGCGTCGTTGGTCGCCCGGGCGATGTGGCCGTTCTCGGATCGGGTCAGGACGCGGATGCGCGGGTCGGCCCCGGCCGCTTTGGACAGGATCTTCGGAATCGCGGGCCGCGTCGAGGCGTCGTCGACGACGCAGAGTTCCCAATGGGGATAGAGCTGCGCGCCGAGCGAGGCGAGGGCGGCCTTCAGCACCTTCGGGTCGGGGTCGTGGACCGGCATCAGCACGGAGATCAGGGGCGGATCGGCCCAGGCGGCGATCTCGGCAGAGATCCCGTCCCGCTCGGGCCGGCGCAGGGCGTGGGTGCCGAGCCACGCCTCGTAGCCGCTCACCCGCCGGTGGCGCAGGGCCCGGCCGAGGAAGCCCCGGGCTCGGACCTTCTTGCCGAGGACGCGCCAGGTGAGGGCCTGCGCGGTCAGGCCCGGCTCGCGCAGGAGGCCGCGCCCGGCCAGGATCGGCCGGGCGAGGGGGCGCAGGGCGATCCGGCGCAGCCGGGCCGGCACTCGACCGGACGGGTCGACGACGCGCAGCTCCGTCACGTCCTCGGGCAGGCGACCGATCCACGCGAAGGCGCCACCGCCCCGCGCCTCCTGGGGCAGGAGCGAGCCCGGGCGCCCGTCGGGTCCGACGAAGCTGATGTCCGGAACGGCCTCGCGGCCCTCGGCCGGGTCGTTCGCCAGGACGATCTCGACCCAGCGGCCCGCGAGGCCCGGCAGGGCGACGCGCAAGCCGTCCGCCGCCGCGCGCGCCGGAAGGGAGCGCGGTGCGCGGCCGAAGCCTGTGATCTGCGCCGGCGGAAGGGTGGGCTCGGGACTATCGGACCTGGACACGGACGCCATCAGCGCCGGCTCTCGTCGGCCGCAGCGACGATCCCGGTCCCCGCGGATCCGAGCTCGCGGGTCGAATCACCCTGATCGTGGTCGAAGATGCGGCGCATGTCTCGAAGCGTGAGGCGGCGGGCCGGCGCCCTGGGGCGCGGCCGGATGCCGGGTGGCAGGCCCATAGCGCATTTTTCCGGGCCCGTGCACCTTGCCCGGACCGGCGCCCGGCCCGGCGCCCGGACCGGCCGTGCGTGGCGTCTTGGAAAGTAGGTTCCGCTTGCGCCCCGGCCGGGCAAGGGCTATAGGCCCCGCCCACCGGAGCCCGCACGGCTCCGGCCCGGGCCAGAGCTCAGCGGGAGAGCGCTACCTTGACAGGGTGGTGGACCCTCCTCATTAGTCGCTGAGATCTCTGGATTCTTCGACAGCCTCCAGGTTCGATGAACCTGATCGCAGTCGATGGGGAGACGTAGCACAGCGGTAGTGCATTCCCTTGACATGGGAAAGGTCACAGGTTCGATCCCTGTCGTCTCCACCACTCACCAGACGGTCCACCCAGACGCGGCGCAGTGATCTCAGGTTCGGCGGACCTGAAGCGGGTTCAGCGAACCGCAGCCGAAAGTTCGTATGGCCGTCATGACGGACGAGCGCAGGCACTGGTTCTACGACAGCCGGCTCCTCGTCTGCGCCTTCTGCCTGCTGCTGTTCGTCGCAATCTTCTGGCAGGTCAGCCGGTTCGAGGGCTTCCAGCCGATCTTCACCTGCGAATCCAAGAACGACATCGACCGCCTGCTGCTCACCTCCGGGATGGATGCCTGCATGGGCAACGCCCATTCGCAGGACGACAAGGAGCGCTGCATGCGCACCGTCTATCTCCTGGCCTGCACGAAGGAGCAGTGGCGCTGACGGGTCCCGGGGTGACCCGAGGAAGGCCCAGGCCCGGCCAGGTCGGCCTCGACGCCGCGGCTCACCCACCCACCGGATCGATCGCATGGGGAGACTGCTGTGCGGTGATGAACAGTCGGGCCTCGCCGGGACCGAAGCAACAGTTCGAGCCGGTCTGCGGGGTCGGGATCAGCCCGAGCCGGTGCCCCTCCGCCGAGAAGACCTGCACCCCGGCCTCGGAACTCGTCCAGATCCAGTCCCGGCGATCCACGCGGAAGCCGTCCGGCGCGCCGCGCTCGACCGCCCGGAGCCACCGGGACGGCGCTTTGCGCCCGGAGATGGGGGTTCACCATCCTGTCGTTGATGAACATCCTCCGGCGATGCGTGCGCGCCGCCGCGCGAATGCCCTGAGACGGCTCATGAGGATCGCATCTGCCCCAACATTCGCGTCGGATCAGCCCGGTTTTAACTGTCCGTTAACCATTTTTACCGGTTTAGTTGGATCAGATCTGGCCTGTAGGGAGCAGTAGGTCCGTGAGCGAGCTGCAGAGGCTTCTGAACGACCCGCGCTTCCGGCCCGCGGAACGGCTCAAGCAGGAATTCGGCGCCGTGCCCGAGGCCGGCCCCGGCAGCATCCTGCGGGTCGTCTCGTCGGTGCAGGAGCCGGCCGAGCCTGCATCGCCGCAGATGCAGCCTCACGCACAGCCCCATGCGACACCGCCCGCGCCGCCGCAGGATTGGGACGCGCTGATCCTGCGGGTCCAGGCCGCGGCCCGGCAGGCGCGCGGGGTCGAGGCGCAGGCCCGGGAGCGGGAGGAGCGCATCGAGCACGTGCTGGAGCGGGTCCGGGAGGACATCAACGCCTCCAACGAGCGGGCCCGCATCGCGGAGATGCAGGCCCGGGACGTCCAGGTGCGCGCCGAGGCGCAGGTCATCGCCGCCGAGGAACGCGCCAAGGCGGCCGAGGCGCGGGCCCGGGCCGCCGAGGAGCGGGCGCGGCACGCCGAGGAGTGGCTCGGGCGCGTCCAGGAGGCGATCCTGGCCGAATTCTCCGACATGACCGATCAGGCCGCGGCATGAGCGGCTCCGCCAGCGCGGCCTTCGCGGCGCCGCCCGACCGGCGGGGCGATCCGGTCGACCGGGTGGTCGCCCTGTTCTCGGGGCAAGCCGCGCTTGCCGGCCCGATCGCCGCCCCGGAGCCCGACGACTGGTCGGCCTCCCTGACCGCGGTGCGCGGCCTCGCGACCCGGGTGCGCAACCTTCAGACGAGCGCCCGGGACTCGATGCGGGAGGCCCAGCGCTCCGTGCGGGAGGCGGAATCGGCCGCGCGCGCCGCCGAGGATCGGGCGCTGCACGCCGAATCCCTGCTGCGCGAGGCGGTGGCCCGGGCGGAGCGCGCCGAGCATCAGGTCCGCGCGGCGGCCGAGCGGATCGAGCGGGCGGAGGCCCAGACCGCCGAGGCGCGGGCGTGGCTGCGGCGCATGCACGAATGCATGGTCAGCGAGTTCAGCGCCCTCACCGGGGAACCGGCCCTGGCCTGAGTCGGCCCTGGCCTTACGCGCGCGCCGGGGCGGCCACGACGTCGACCGCGTGCAGCGCCCAGGCGAAGGGATCGCCGGGGCCGTAATACACCGCGATCTCGAGCTGCAGGATCCGGATACAGGCCTCCGACAGGTCCGGCAGCAGATCGCGGCCCTGGCGGTCGAGGACCGACGTGAGGGTGGGGAGCGGCCGGCCCTCCCGGTAGGTGACGAGCACCTGCGCCTGCGCGTACGGATCGAGCGGATCGATGCAGTAACGCGCCGTCATTCGGGCCCCCCTCCGTGCCAGCCGTATCGGCCGCCCGTAATCCGGCCCTGTAACAGTCCGATGAAGCCGGCCGCCCGGCCCGGCGGGGCTGTGCCCGTGTCCGGGTCGACGCAATGCGAGCGACCGCCTTAAGGCCGCGCATACGCCTGTCGGGGCAGGATTCCCGGATCCGTTCGCACTCTGCCGGCAGGATCGCCGTGACGCTCAGCATCGTCCTCAGCGCGGCGCTTCCGCTCCTCGCCGGGGTGGTGGCGCTGCTGTGGGCCGGGTGGGTCGCCCCGGAGCGGGAGACGCTGCCCGACCTCACCGGCCCCCGCGACCCGCGCACGTGGTGAGGATAGCCCGTTAAGGGCGCGTTTACCCTGCCGCCACCCCGCCGGGGCGGGGCGAAACCCTCCGGCGCCGCCGCCGGTTTCGGGGGATGACCCAGTTCACGCTCGTGGCGTCGGCTCAGCCGCTGCCTGCCGGAAGCGCGCGCAAGCCCGCGACGGCCCATCGGTCGGGACGCCGGAGCGCCATGCTCGAGCGGCTCGCCCGCGAACTCGACCTGCCGGTCGAGGCCTTCCTCACCGATGCGGCCCCGGACCCGGACGCCCTGGACGTGGAGGCCGGCGAGCTCCTGGCCCTGGTGCGCCACTGGCTGGCGATCGGCGACGGCCAGGCACGCCGCCGCGTCCTCAGCCTCGCCCGCCAGGAGGCCGAGCGGGCGGGCTTGCGCGTCTGCGCCTGAACGCGCGGCGGGTTTCGGGTCTGCCCCGCGGCGCGCTATGACCCTCGGGACGCCCCCGCGAAGGGGCCGACTCAGGGAGGCTTCACGATGGATCTCGGCTTGAGCGGGCGCCGGGCGCTGGTCTGCGCGGCGAGCAAGGGGCTGGGCCGGGGCTGCGCCCTGGCGCTCGCCCGGGAGGGCGTCGCGGTGACGATCACCGGCCGCACCGCCGAGACCCTGGAGCGGACCGCCGAGGAGATCCGCCGGGAGACCGGCGCCGCCGTCACCACCGCCGTCGGCGACATCGCCACCGAGGCCGGCCGGGCCGCCGCGCTCGCCGCCTGCCCGGAGCCCGACATCCTGGTCAACAACGCGGGCGGCCCGCCCCCGGGCGACTTTCGCGACTGGGACCGGGACGCCTGGATCCGGGCGCTCGACGCCAACATGCTGGCGCCGATCGCGCTCATCAAGGCGACCGTCGACGGGATGATCGACCGGAAGTTCGGCCGGATCGTCAACATCACCTCGGCGGCCGTGAAGGCGCCGATCGCCCATCTCGGCCTGTCGAACGGCGCCCGGGCGGGGCTGACCGGCTTCGTGGCGGGCCTCGCCCGGCAGACCGTGCGGCACGGGGTGACGATCAACGGCCTGCTGCCCGGCCCGTTCGACACCGACCGGATCCGCGGCAATGCCGGGGCGCTGGCCGCCAAGGCCGGCCTCAGCGTGGAGGCGTTCCTCGAGGCCCGCGCCCGGGAGAATCCCGCGGGCCGGTTCGGCGATCCCGACGAGTTCGGGGCGGCCTGCGCGTTCCTGTGCAGCCGGCACGCCGGCTTCATCACCGGCCAGAACCTGCTGATGGACGGCGGCGCCTATCCGGGTACGCTCTGATTTGACCCGGGAGTCCGGGTTTCCCAAGGGCGAGCCCTTGGGCGGGGCTCGGGGGCAGAGCCCCCGAGACACCAGGGCTCCGCCCTGGACCCGCGAAAGGGCGAGCCCTTTCGAAACCATGACGGGGGCCCTTCGAAGCAACATGCGGTGAGGATGATGAGCGTACGCGACACCCTCGAGGAGCGTCTGGAGCGGATCCGGACGGGGGACCCGGCGGTGTTCACCCGCCTCTACCCGGATTCCGCCCGGGCGGCGGCGGATGCCGCCGATGCCCGGCGCCGGGACGGGCTCTCCCTCGGGCCGCTCGACGGCGCGATCGTCTCGATCAAGGACCTGTTCGACGTGGCGGGCGAGACCACCACGGCCGGCTCGGTCCTGCTGGCGGGAGCGCCCCCGGCGGCGGCCGACGCCCCGGTGGTCGCCCGCCTGCGCCGGGCCGGGGCGGTGATCCTGGCCAAGACCAACATGTCGGAATTTGCGTTCTCGGGCCTCGGGCTGAACCCGCATTACGGCACCCCCGGCAACGCCGCCGATCCGGCCCGCATCCCCGGGGGCTCGTCCGCCGGGGCCGGGGTCTCGGTGGGGCAGGGGACGAGCGACGTCTCGATCGGCTCCGACACCGGCGGCTCGGTGCGGATCCCGGCCTCCCTCAACGGCGTGGTCGGGTTCAAGCCGACCGCCCGGCGGGTGCCCCTGGCCGGCGCCTTCCCGCTCTCCTACGCCCTCGATTCCCTCGGGCCGCTCGCCCGGACCGTGGCCGAGTGCGCCGCCGCCGATGCCGTGATGGCGGGCGAGGAGCCCGCAACCCTCGACGCGCTGCCGGTGGCGGGCCTGCGGATCGGCGTGCCCCGGGGCCTGCTGTTCACCGAGACCGAGCCCCTGGTGGCCGAGGCGTTCGAGCGGGCGCTGGCGCGGCTCTCGGCGGCGGGCGCCCGGGTGATCGACCACCCGATCGACGATCTGCTCGCCGCGATGGATGCGGCCCTGCCGGACGGGTCGCTGGCGGCGATCGAGGCCGCCGCGATCCACGCCGACTGGCTCGACGCGCAGGCCGACCGCTACGACCCGCGGGTCCACCGCCGGATCCTGGCCGGCCGGGCGGCCCCGGCGACGCGCTACATCCGGACGCTGCGCCGCCGCGCCGAGTTGATCGCGGCCCTCGACGGGCGGCTCGCGCCCCTCGACCTGCTGGCGCTGCCGGCGACCGCCACGACGGCGCCGCTCATCGCCCCGCTGGAGGCCGACGATGCGACCTTCCTGGCGGCCAACCGGCTGATGCTGCGCAACACCGCCTTCGGCAACTTTTTCGACCTCACCGGCCTGTCGCTGCCGATGCCGGACCTCGCCCGGCCGGCGGGGCTGATGCTCCTCGCCCGGAACGGGCAGGACCGGCGGCTCCTGGCGCTCGGGGCGGGGATCGAGGCGGTGTTGGCGGGGTAGGGGGCGGGCCGCGACGGTCACGCATCGACCCTGCGGGGCGCGACCTGCCCCCTCTCCCGAGCGGGAGAGGGTTGGGGTGAGGGACGAGAAGTCTCAGGATAAGGCACGCCATCAATGCGCCGACAGGGCGCGCCTCGTTCTGACGGTTCTCGTCCCTCACCCTGTCCCTCTCCCGCTCGGGAGAGGGGACCCGCGCTCCGGTCTGCCGCCGTAAGCAGTCCCTCATGGAGGCCCTTCGGGCACACCCGCGCGGCCCCGCGCGCTGCGCCGCCGGGGACATGGCCAAACCCGCACGCCGCCGGGGTGACGCGGGACGCCGCGAAGCCCGAACGCAACGTTGCAAATGCCGGCTTCCCGGCGTCCCGCGGACGCCGGGGCCGGTCTCGACCCCTGCGTCCGATCCTGCATCCGGTGTCCGTCACGCGGGGGGCTCGCAGACGCTAAGTCCTCCGGGTTGCCCTGCGGCACCCCGGCGGCTTCCGAGCGAGCCTTCGTCGCACGCCTCCTCGTAATGGAAGGCGCCGTCTAACCGCCGCACCGCCCAGGACAGGGTCGCCCTCCTCGGGTGTACGACCGGGGCATTTCCTCCGCCGGCCGCCGCCCAGCCCGAGCCGGGGGGTGTCGAGCTCCCGCGCCCGGGGCTGCCGCAGCCGACGGCAGACGCGGGCACCGCCCCACCGCCGCCGGCCCGGCGGCTGACCGGACCGACGCCCCGAAGCGTCTCACGACGCGTCGCGGCGGGGTGAGAGACTTGGAGCATGTATTAGGAATTTTGTCAAGGTAGCTTGATAGGATTGCGGCGTACCGGGAGCTGCAAATCAGGATACGCAGGAAGGGCGGCCGCAGACCGTATATGTCATGATGTCTTGCCTGACATATGCCCGCGTTGCCATATGTTGGCATGGCGGCTGCGACTCTGATTCTCGATGCGAAGAAGACGTATCCGGACGGGGCGATCCTTCAACTCGTCGCGTGGCGACTGCCGGGCACGGAGTGCGTTCGCGGCTCGACACACGGGTTTAAGTACCGCCTCTTCTACGGCGTGCCGGGGACCCGGCTCCTGAGCTACGACAACGAAGCCGGCAAGGGGGATCACGTGCATCGAGGGGACGTCGAGACGCCTTACACGTTCGTATCGGTGCGCGAGTTGGTCCGCGTGTTCCTCGACGAGGTGCGCGCGATGCGCGGAGGTGAGCTATGAGCGGCGACATCGACGTCGAGGTCGGAACCTCGGCCGAGGAACTGGGGCAGCAATTCGTCGAAGCGTGGGAAGCCGCCGAGCGGGGTGAGGTGCGCGAACCCCGCCGCGTGCTGGTGTTCCATGACTTCGAGACGTTGCTCTCGGTCCTGTCCGCGACCCGCTTGCGCCTGCTCAAGCACCTCGCCCGCGAGCCGGCCCCCTCGATCCGTGCCCTGGCCGGAAGCGTCGGCCGGGATTACCGGCGCGTCCACGAGGATGTGACCGCCCTGGTCGAGGCAGGCCTCATCGAGCAGCACGGCCTGCGCCTGAGCGTGGCCGCACGCTCCGTTCAGGCCCGTCTCGATCTGAGTGGCGAGCCCGCCTGACGCGATGGCAATGCGCATCGGACACGACAGCGATGCCATCGTTGCCGGATGGGATGCGGGTCTCCTCTCCCGTGCGGGAGAGGTCTGCTTTCGCAGAAAGCCGGGTGCGGGATGAGGACTTTCCGGAAGAGGCGCGCCGTGAACGCGCGTTGAGGGCGTGCTCGATCCTGGACCTTCTCGTCCCTCACCCCGACCCTCTCCCGCCCGGGAGAGGGGCCCGTCGCGCACGCCAAATCCGTCCGTGCTCACCGTCATGTCCTGGGGCAGCGCGATTGGGTGAGCCTCTGGGCCGGCTCGAAACCGACCGCCCTGTACGCCGAACAAGCGATGGTGCACCTTGCGGCTGTACCGGGACCGCCCGCGTCGCCCCGCGATCCCAAGCCCCACCAGGGAGCCGTCGCATGAACGCCGCCTCACCCGCCCTCGTCGCGAACGACCACGAAAACCCCGACCTCGCCGCCGAGACCCGGACCATGCGGGTCGATCTCGCGGCGGCCTACCGGCTGATCCACCGGCTGGGGCTCGACGACAGCATCTACACCCACATCTCGGCGCGGCTGCCGGGGGGCGGGCACCGGTTCCTCATCAACCCCTACGGGATGCGCTTCGAGGAGGTGACGCCTCAGAACCTCGTCACCGTCGATATCGACGGGCGGGTGATCGAGGATCCGATGGGGCTCGGCATCAACCCGGCCGGGTTCACGATCCACAGCGCCATCCACGCCGCCCGCCACGACGCGGTCTGCGTGCTCCACACCCACACGGTGGCGGGCGTCGCGGTCTCCTGCCAGGAGGAGGGGCTCCTGCCCCTGAACCAGTGGTCGATGCAGTTCACGGGGCGGCTCGCCTACCACGCCTATGAGGGCATTGCCCTCGACCTCGACGAGCGCCAGCGCCTCGTGGCCGATCTCGGCGACAAGCCCGTCATGGTCCTGCGCAACCACGGGCTGCTGACCTGCGGGCGCACCGTCGGCGAGGCGTTCCGGCTGATGCACAACATGGAGCGGTCGTGCCGGGCGCAGCTCGCGATCCAGGCCGCGGGGGCGCCGGTGATCCGGCCCTCGGCCGCGATCGCCACCAAGACCGCCGGGCAATACGCCGCCGGCTACGACCGCGTCGTCGTCCAGGGCGCGCCCGACAACGAGTGGGCCGCGTTCAAGCGGATGCTGGCGCGCACCGATCCGGAGGTCTTCGCAGAGGGCTGAGATCGAACCGCGGTGAGCCCGGCTCAGCGCGGTTCGCCCGCGCGGCGGCTCTCGTCCGCCGGGCGCCATGATCCTGGCCCCGGGTCGGGATCATGGCAACGGGGTATCAGCGTCAGGCCGCGAGGGCCGAGCGCGCGTCGCGGCCGTGGGCCTGATCCATGATCGCGCCGATCCGCTCGCCCACCGCGATCGCGATCGCCACCGAGGCCGGGCCCTCCAGGCCCTGCTGGCAGATCCGGCTGAGCACGTCGGTCACCCGCTGCTCCATCACGCCGAGGATCGCGGCGGCCGCCTGGGGCTGCGCGCCGCGAAGCACGGCCGCGAGATCGCAATAGGCGTCGTTGAGCAGCTGGAGCGTCAGACGCTCGACCGCTTGCTCGTCCGCCTCCGTGAGAACACGCATCCCCGACCACTCCCCCGCGTCGCCGGCAGAGTCCTCCGGGAGCCGTTAACAACGCGTAAAGAGGCGCGCCGCCCGGGAGGGATCGGCTAACCAAGCCGTGTGGGGTGGGTCGTGCGGGATGGGCCATGGCGTCGCCCCCGGGGGCGTTCGCGGAACTGGGCGGGCCCGCGATCCGTCACCCCGGCAGAGACATCCCACCGGAAGCACCGCCATGCGCACCCTCCTCCTCGCCGGCCTCTGCCTCGCGGCCGCCACGCCCGCCCTGGCCCAGGTCCAGCAGACCAATCCCAACGCCGCCAACCGGGCGATGGAAACGAACAGCCAGCTGCGCGGCCTGCGCCAGGAGCAGACCACCCAGTCCGACATGCTGCGCATGGACATCCAGCGGAACCAGGCCGCGACGCCGGCCCCCAACACCGGCCCGAACGCGCTGCCCCCCGGCACCGGCACCGGCGTGATCGGGCGCTGAGCCCAGGTCGAGGTTTCCAAGTCGGGGTTCCCAAAGGCCGGGCCCTTTGGTGGGTTGTCAGGGCGAAGCCCGACACCGGACGAAGTCCGGCACCAGGGCTCTGCCCTGGACCCGCGAAAGGTCGCAGACCTTTCGAAACCAAGATATTCGAAACCAAGACATCGCGCTCAGACGTCCGGCAGGCGCCGGCCCTGCACGACCACCCGGGGCCAGCGTTCCAGGCCGATCGGCATCAGCACGGCGATCTGCTGCGGCACCGCGGCGTCGCCCAGCAGGCTCCGGAGCGAGACCCGGCAGGCCTCCTCCAGCTCGGCCCGGCTGCGCGCCCCCGAGGTCTTGATGTCGGCGATCAGGAGCGCCGCGATCTCCTGGGCGAAGGCATCCTCGTCCGACATGCCGGTCTCGCGCTCCACAGACGCGTCATATAGTTCATCGCAGCTCTTCCGGGTATCGGTACAGAATTGCGCGCCCGAAGATCGGCTGTGGATACTTTAAAACCGGCCGGCAGACCGGCCCGGGACCGGGCGGCGCATCGGCATCCCGCTCGGATCCGCCGAATTCACGTAACGATTTGGTCATGACTCCAGATATACCAATATTGATTGGTAAGTTTGCGTGGATAGACCGATGGTTCCGTGGGGCCATATCCCCTTGGGCCACATCCCCCTGGGCCGCCTCTCCGTCTGGCTCCGGTCGGCCCGGACGTGGATGGCGCTGGGGGTCCTGGCCCCGGTCGGCATGGTGGCGGTCACCGGCCTGATGCTGGCCGACCTGCGCCGGGATGCCTGGGACCGGGCCGAGCAGACCTCCCGGAACCTCCTGCAGGTCCTGGAACGCGACATCGCGCGCACCGTCGAGCTCTACGACCTCTCGCTCCAGGCCACCGTGGAGAACCTCACGGCGCCCGGCCTCGCGCAGGCCGACCCGCGGATGCGCCAGCTGATCCTGTTCGACCGCGCCGCGACCGCCCGCGACCTCGGCGTGATGCTGGTGCTCGACGCGCAGGGCAACGTCACCGACGACATCGGCGCGCTGCCGCCGCGGGCGGGCAACTACGCCGACCGCGCTTACTTCACGGTCCATCAGGCGCGCGACGGGCTGGGCCTGTCGATCGGCGCCCCGATCGTCTCGCGGCTCACCGGGGAGCGGATGCTGCCGTTCAGCCGGCGCATCAACCGGCCCGACGGCAGCTTCGGCGGCGTGGTCCTGGGCACCGTGAAGCTGTCCTACTTCCAGCACCTGTTCGGCGAGCTCGACCTCGGGCCCGGCGGCGCGATCAACCTGTACCTCGCGGACGGCACGCGCCTCATGCGCTACCCCCACGCGGAGGCCGATCTCGGGGCGAACATCGCGCAGGCCCCGACCTTCCGGCGCTTCGTGCATGACCGCCAGGGCAGCTTCATCAGCACCTCCGTGCGCGACGGGGTCGAGCGCTTCTACACCTTCGCGCCGATCGGGACGCTGCCGCTGATCCTGAACGTCGCCCTCGCGACCCGGGACGTGGAGGCGGCCTGGCTCGCCAAGGCGCTCATCATCGGCGGCATCACGCTGGTGCTGTGCGGCCTCACGATCGCGCTCTCGCTGCTGTTCGGGCGGGAGCTGCGCCGCCGGGAGGCGGCCCAGGCGGAGCTGGCCGCCCTGTCGCGCACCGACGCGCTCACCGGCCTGCCGAACCGCCGCCGGTTCGAGGAGACCTTCGCGGCGGCGACCGAGACGGCCCGGCGCGACGGCCGGCCGCTGGCCCTGCTGATCGTCGATGCGGATCACTTCAAGCGCTACAACGACCGGTACGGGCACCCGGTGGGCGACGCGATCCTGAAGGCGCTGGCCCGCCGCCTCGCCGCGAGCGTCCACCGGCCGCAGGATCTCGTCAGCCGCATCGGCGGCGAGGAATTCGCCATCCTGCTGCCGGAGACCGACGGCGCGGGCGCGGGGCGCATCGCCGACCGGGTCCACGCGGAGGTCGCCGCACTGGCGGTCCCGTCCGCGGGGATCGGCGCGGGGGCCGTCACGGTCAGCATCGGGCTCGCCAGCGCGGAGCCGGGGGGCACGACCGTGGACCTGTACCGGCTCGCCGACGGTGCGCTCTACGCCGCCAAGGCGGGCGGCCGGAACCAGACCCGCATCGCGGCCGGACAGGATCCCGCGCCGCCCACGGCGCCCAAGCGGGGCGGCCTGCAGCTCGTCGGCCGCGCCTGATCGCGGACGGACCGGCGAAGGGCGGAGGGGAAAGGGGGGGGAGGGGCGGCCGCCTACCGGCCGAACCGGGCCATCAGGCGCGGGCCGTACGCGTCCCACACGATATGGGCGACATAGGCCGACTGGAAGGTGACGATGACCTCCCAGTCCCGATGCAGCACCTTCAGCAGGGTCCGGTCGTGGAGCGCACCCTCGACCCCCAGGGCGACGGCCAGCACCGTGCTGATGGCGAAGACGCCGAACCACGAGAATTGGCGGGCGACGGCAACGCCCAGGGCCGCGATCAGGATGTAGAGCATGCCGTCCACCGGACTGCCGATAGGGTCTGCTTACGTAGACCGATCCCTTCTAGCTTAGCAAGCAGATCCAATATTGCGGCGCACCATCAGGACGGCATCAAATCAACCAGGCTGTACGTGACCACCGTGACAATCATGGTCCAGACAAGCAGAAAACAGGCCCGGAACGAGACAGCAGCCGACACGGGCAAACTCTCGTACCAGTTCCGGACCCGGCGAAACAATCTCGATATTGGACCGTGCCCCGCTCGGTCGATCATTGGCGCGAACTCTGAAGCAGTGCTGATGTAACAAAGTGTTTCCACCAGCGTGGCCATAGATTAACGCTAGCGTCCTGACTGCCGGATGAATGCGACATTTCGCACACAGGCCCGGCGTTTCGATCGGCGGGGTGGTGACCGGGGGGGGCTCAGGCCGGGTTCAGCCACGCGTCCAGCGCCTGCGCGACGACCGGTGGCGCCGCGCAGGCGACCCGGTGCCCGGCCCCGTCCACGGCCAGGAACGGCGATGCCCGACCCGGATGTGGCATCCGGGTCGCCCGCAGCGTGTGAAGCCCGAAGCGGCCGTTCCCGTCGCCCACGCATTCCGAGGCGACGGGGACGGATCAGCGCGCCGCGGAACCCGCCCCCCGTGAGGTCGCGGACGACGTCCGTCGGGGCGCCGGAGGACGCGTCGAGGTCGCGCCCATAGGCGCCCGGATACCGGGCGCAGACCCGGCGGACCGCGTCGTGCCGCTCCGGATGGTCCGCGCCGAGCTCGACCGCGCCCGGCGCGTTCTCAGCGGCCCGTGAAGACCGGCTTCCGCTTCTCGTTGAACGAGCGGATGCCCTCGCGCCGGTCCTCGGTCGGGACCATGCGGTTGTAGGCCTCGATCTCGAACAGCATCCCGTCGGCGAGCGACAGGGACAGGCCGTGGTGCAGCGCGCGCTTGGCCTGGCGGATGGAGATCGGCGCGTTCGCCGCGATGGCGGCGGCCGTGTCGAGGGCCTCGGCGCGGAGCTGCCCGCCGTCGCAGACCCGGTTGACCATGCCCCACGCCGCCGCCTCGCCGGCCGACCAGGGGCGGCCGGTCAGGAGCAGTTCCTTGGCGCGCCGCTCGCCCACCGCGCGCGGCAGGGTCTGCGTGCCGCCCGCCCCCGGCATGATGCCGAGCGTCACCTCGGGCAGCGCGAAGCGGGCGTGCCGGGCCGCGTAGATGAAGTCGCAGGCCAGCGCGATCTCGCAGCCGCCGCCATAGGCGGCCCCGTTCACCGCTGCGATGACCGGGACCGGGCACTCGACGAGGGCCCGGATGCCGCGCTCGAAGATGAGGTGCTGGTCCTGCCAGGCCGCGTCGGTCATGCCGTTGCGCTCCTTGAGGTCGCCGCCGGCGCAGAACGCCGTCTCGCCGGACCCGGTCAGCACGACGGCGCGGCACCGGTCCGGCCCGGCGATGAGCCCGTCGAACAGCGTGAACAGGTCGCGGCCCATCTGGGTGTTCATCGCGTTCGCGGCCTCGGGCCGGTTGAGGGTCACGAGGAGCACGTCGGCGTGCGGTCGCTCGGTCGTCAGGGTGGCGTAGGTCTCGTGCATGGATGCCTCGGATGGAAGCCTCGGTCGGACAGGCGATCGGACGATCAATCGGACAGGATGGCGTTATGCTCCCCGAGCTTCGGGGTCGGCCAGCCCAGCGGCGCGGTCCCGGGCCGCCGATCTCGGCCTCCCGCGCGACCGCGAGGCGCAGGACGTCCGGGCCGAGGCCGCCCTCGTGAGGATGGCCGCGACCGACTGGCGCGCGCGCCGCCTCGACCGCGCGATCCAGATCCGCGGCGCGATGGGCGAATCCCGCGAACTGCCCCTGACGTTGTTCGACCGGGTGCTCCGGCACGCCCGGATCGGCGGCGGCACGCGCGAGATCCAGCGCGTCCTGATCGCCCGCAAGCTGCTGGCCTGACGCGGGCCGGGGCGGGCAGGCCGGCGGCTTCACGCATCCGGGTCCGCGACCAGCCCTCTCGGAAGAAAGCGCTTTTCATGTCCCCTTCTGGCTGCGGGCGACACAGGTTTCAGGTCGGCGGCTCATGAGCGCGCGCGACGGGCCCCCTCTCCCGTGCGGGAGAGGGTTGGGGTGAGGGATGAGAACTCTCAGGATCGAGCAGAGGATCGATGCGCCGAGGCTGGGCGCTTCATTCTGACGGTTCTCGACCCTCACCCTGTCCCTCTCCCGCTCGGGAGAGGGGCCCCGCGCTCCTCCGGGCGGGCAAGCGCGCCCCGCCGAGACCGCAAACCTGTGTAGCCCGTCGCCCTTGTGGGGAGGGACCAGGGGAGGAGAGCGCGTCGGCGAAGATGCATGAGCCCGACGACCACCCGCGCGGAACCGGTCCGCCCCGGCCGGGAACAGGGTGCGGAGCGCACATCCTGCCAGGACGGCACGCCGGCAGGTCCGCGCGAAGTGTTGGCGGCCGCCGCGGCGCATCGCCCGGATCCCAAATCAGACTCGGCCCCCCTGCGCCCAGATCTCCCTCGGATCACGCGGCCGGAATGTCTGGACACGACCCGCGATCAACACGAATTTTTAAGCGTGCGGCCGCGATGGCGAGGCGCTAGTCCAGGCGAGCCTGATTCCAACGGTCCCACGGGATCGCGCGCTGGTCCGTGTCCCGGCCCCGCGGGAATCGCGAAGCTCTGGATCCCGCGCCGATGACCACCACCGACACGATCTCAGCCGGAAGCGCGGCGCGCGCGGCCTCGGCGCACCTGTCGCGGACGATCCTGGGCGGCTGCGTGGCCACCATGATGGTCGTGCTCGATCTGATCGTCTTCGCGCAGCTCATCTTCTCCGGCCCGCTCACCGCGAGCCTCAATGCCGGCGTGGCGGCGATGCTGTCGGCCTACGTGCTGGGCGGGCTCGTCTTCGCGGTGCTCAAGCGGGACGCGGTGGTCTCCCTGTCGTTCTTCGGGGCGGCCGCGATCGTGCAGGCCGCGATCGCGGCCGCGGTCGCCGGCCAGCTGCGCGCGGCGGGCGTGACCGATCCGGACGCGATCGGCCCGATCGTCCTGCTCGCCTGCGGCACCACGACCCTGCTGACCGGCCTCGCCTTCGTGTCGCTCGGCACCCTGCGGGCCTCGCTGGTGGCCCAGCTGCTGCCCTATCCGATCCTCACCGGCTTCCTCGGCGGCGTCGGCCTGCTGCTCCTGCGCAGCGGCGTGCAGATCGGAGCCCATCTCGACGACGCGGTGGCGGCCGTGCTCGGCCTGTTCGACCCGGGATCGGCGGCGGCCGGCCTCGCCGATCCCGGCACGCTCGGGCGCATCGCCCTGACGCTCGGCATCGGTGTCTGCGCCTTCCTGTTGCCCCGGCGCGTCCCGCACTGGAGCACCGTCCCGGCCGTCGTCATCGCCAGCTTCGCGCTGGTGCATCTCGGCCTGTCGGTGCGGGGCCTCGACACCGCCGCCGCGCAGGCGGCCGGCTGGCTGATCGACCCGCTGCCGCCGGGTCCGCTGCTGCGCGCCCCGGCGATCGCCAGCCTGTCGGCCTTCGACCCCGCCCTGCTCCTGCCGGTCCTGCCGAAGATCGCCACCGCGATCCTGGTCGCGGTCATCCTCCAGATCCTCTACGTCGTCAGCGTCGAGCTGGACCTGCGGCGCGACTTCGACATCGACCGGGTGTTCGTCGCCTCGGGCTGGACGAACGCCCTCGGCAGCCTGTTCGGCAGCCCGGTGATGGGCTTCGACCGGACCTCGACGCTGCACCTGCACAACATCGGCGGCGGGCAGTGGCTCGGCCGGTGGCTGACGCTCGCCGTCATGGCGGCCCTGCTGCTGTTCGGCGCGGGCGCCCTGGGCCTGCTGCCGCGCCCGCTGGCCGGCGGCGCCCTGATCGCCATCGCGTTGGGGCACCTGCTCAACCTCTCCCGCGCCCACCGGACGCTGCTGCCCTGGGAGGTCGCGGTGGCGGCCGCCGTGTGCGCGGCCACCGCCCTGTTCGGGGCGACCGCGGGCTTCCTGACCGGCATCCTGCTGGCGATGCTGATCTTCGCCGTCCAGTACGCGCAGATCCCGACCATCCGCCGGGCTTTGTCCGGGGCGGAGCGGCGCAGCAGCATCATCCGCGCCCCCGAGACCGCGGCCCGGCTGCGCGAGGCCGGAACCCGCACGCGGATCTACACGCTGCAGGGCTTCCTGTTCTTCCTCAACGGCCGGGCGATCCACCGGCGGGTCACCGCGGAGCCCGCGACCCTGCGGGTGCTGATCCTGGACTTCCGGGACTGCGTCGGGCTCGACAGCTCCGCCCTCCTGGCGTTCCGCAAGATCGGGCAGCGCGCCGAGGCCCGCGGCTTCGACGTGCTCCTGGCCCATCTCGGGCCGACGATGCTCCGGCAGATCGCGCGCAACGGCCTCATGGCCGGGCCGCGGATCCGCGCCCTGCCGACCCTCGACGAGGCCCTGCGGGACGCGGAGGCGACGCTGCTGGCGGAGGCGGGGATCCCCGAGGCCGGCGCGACGGCGTCCTTCGCCCGGCACCTGTCGGACCAGCTGGGCTGCACGATCGAGCCCGGCGAGCTGGCGCCCTACGTGACGATCCGCGCCCTGGAGACCGGCGAGACCCTGATGCGCCAGGGCGAGGCGGCCGACGCCCTGTACTTCCTCGAAGAGGGCCTCGTCTCGGTCGAGATCGCGCTGCCGGGGCGGCCCCACATGCGCCTGCGCACCACCGCGGCCGGCACGGTGATCGGCGAGGTCGCGCTGGTGCAGGGCGGCCAGCGGACCGCCACGGCCGTGGCCGAGAGCCCCTGCCGGGTCGTCGGCATCGACCGGGACGGCCTCGCCCGGATGGAGCGGGAGCGCCCCGACCTCGCGCTGCGCGTCCAGCGCTTCCTGATCCTCGAACTGGCCGGCAAGCTCACCGACACCAACCGGCTGCTCGAGGTGGAGCTGCACTGAGCGGCGTCCTGCGGAAACCGGGAGCGGCGGGGTCTGAATGGCCTTGCCCGGCCGGTCCATCCGCGTCGGCTTCGCCTGCGGTCACCCGGTGCCGCGTTCATCGCCGCGAAGCTTAACCCGGTCTGAACCGGCCGGTTCAGGCTGCATGCGGACCACGGCGGCATGCTCCGGCTCTCGTCAACGGCGCCGCGGCGCGCGGGGAGCTTTCACATGCCCATCATGCCCGTCATCCATGAGGCCCTCTATATCGGGGGCTTTGCCGGCCTCGTCGTCGTGGCGCGGCAGGCGCTCGGCCGGTACGATCTCCGGCTGTCCGGCCTCCCCGGCCTGGACCGTCTGCGCCGGCCGTTCGGGCGTGGCTTTGCGCCCCGCGAACGGCCCTGGTTCACATCGGCCCGGACCAGCGGCAACACCGCCTTCGACGCGTGGCGCGCGGGCGAGATCGACCGGATCGAGGCGCAGCGCCGCGCGCTCGAAACCCGGCTCCAGGATTTCGAGCGCTTCGTCGACACGCTGAAGCGCGCCAAGGACCGCGCCACCTTCGAGCGCTTCATGGCGGATCATCCCCATGCCTCCGGGACGGTGGTCGATGGCGCCGGCCCCGCCGATCACCCCGATCACCGACCCGGTTAGAGCGCTCTCCGCCGAAGTGGACACCGGTTCGGCGTAAGAGAGCGCGTTGAAACAAAGGCTTAGAGCCGCGCACGATGGCAACGCGATCGGGCACGGCTCTAGCTGCGCCGGCGGCGCGGGCCGCCGGTCTGTTGCGGAATCGTCGAGGCCGGAACGGCTTCGGCAGGCCGTCACAGGGGGCCGGTTTCGGGACGCCGCGCCGGGCATCGGCGCGTCCGGCCCGGGTCGAGGCCGCCGGCCGCACACCCGGGCCGATCAGGCGCGAGCATAGACCCCGCCCGGTTCAGGCCACCGCCAGGATCGCCGCCAGCCCGATATGGGTCACGGTGTGGAGGAACTGGTCGATGCCGATCAGCCACCAGAACCGGGTGTCGGTGGGCGGGTAGTGCGTGCGCCGGCCGATCAGCCCCTTGCCGCGGTCGATCAGGGTGTGGACCGCGAAATCCACCAGCGCCAGCCACCACAGGGCCGGCTTGACCGGCAGC
Source organism: Methylobacterium guangdongense (assembly GCF_038442355.1). Classification (NCBI taxonomy): domain Bacteria; kingdom Pseudomonadati; phylum Pseudomonadota; class Alphaproteobacteria; order Hyphomicrobiales; family Methylobacteriaceae; genus Methylobacterium; species Methylobacterium guangdongense. Next base: position 98,271 of record NZ_JBBXMX010000014.1, on the reverse strand, counting down.
GCGATCAGGAGCGTGCCGAGCCCGTGCAGGCCGGTATGGGCGCAGAGCGGGAGGATCCAGGCGGAAGCCCGGTCCTTCCCGTACGCCATCCAGGTGGTCTGGAGCAGGAAATCCGCCCCGAGCTGCTTCACCGCGAAGGCGAAGACCAGCAGCGCGAAGGTACCGACCGGAACGGGCGTATCGAAGGACGGCATCGCCGGGCTCAAGTCTCCTGCCGCGCGCGGGCTGACGGTCCGCACCCGCCGTACGATCCGAATCGATAGGCCGCCAGCATACACGGCCGCCCGCATCCTGGCGCGCCGTGAATCGATCCGCGCCGTGCCGGCCGGCAGATCAAGGGCAGTATTCTGATAAACTTTCGAGCCGATTCGACAGCAGATCTGTCGGTCCAGGATCATGACCGGCAATAGAACTTAGATTTTAATCGTTCCAATTCCGGACAATAATCCTTGGTGTGCCGATCCTGTGCATGATAGCCCGGTCTTCGCGAGAGTACCACGAGGGCGCGCGTGTCGATCCTGAGACGCTACCTGAGCAAGACACGGGCGGCGTGGGCGCCGGGTCCGGCCGTCTGACCATGCGGGACGGCGCGCCCGCCTTCGCGGTCCTGCGCGACGCCCACGTGGCCGCGCTCACGGGCTCCCTGATCGACGGCGTCGCGCAGGGGCCCGGGGGCGCGGGCTACGTCTGGTCGCGCAGCGTCCCGGACCCGACCCTGAACTTCGCCTACGGGGTGCGCCGGCCCGACCAGTTCGCCTGGGCGGGGGCGGCGGCCCTGGGGCGCGCCCGGACGCCGGCCTTCCTGGCCCGGGATGCCGCGGAGGTCGCCCTGCTGCGCGGCCTGTTCGAGCCCGCGATCCTCCGCCCGGCGCGCTGGATGGTGGCGCGGCCGCTGCCGGCGCCGGCCCCGGCGGACGGCGCCCTCACCCTGCAGGCCACGCCCGCGCCGGGGCCGGATTTCGAGGGGGTCTTCGCCAACCTGTCGGACGATCCGGCGGTGCGGACGCATCTGCGCCGCACCTATCTGCCGGCCCTGCGGGCGGCGAAGGCCCGGCCCGGCCTCGCGCCGCTCCACCTCGTCCTGCGCGACGCCGCCGGCCCGGCGGCCTGCGCGAGCCTCTACCTGCGCGGCAACACGGCCGGGCTGTACAACGTCGCCACCCGGTTCGACCGGCAGCGCCGGGGCCTGGGCACCGCCGTGACCGTCGCGGCCCTGCGCGCGGCGCGGGCGCGCGGGGCGGCCCAAGTGTTCGCGCCCGTGTTCGCGCCCGTGTTCGCGCCCGTGTTCGCGCCCGTGTTCGCGCCTATGTTCGCGCCCGTATTTCTGCACGGCCCGGCCGACGCCGCCGTCGAGGCGCTCCTCACCCGGGCGGGCTTCCGGACGGCCTGCACGCCGGTCCTGCTGTGCACGAGCCCGCCCTAGGGGCCCGGAGGGACGGTCGCACCCGCCGGACGTGGACGGCCCGCCCTAAAAGGCCTCCTCGCCATACCCATAGGGCGTGACCCGGACAACGAACTGGATCGTGGCCTCCGCGTCGTGCAGCGCCAGGGCGCTGACCGGACCGGTCAGGATCGTGCTGCCCTCCGCGGTGCGGGCGGCGTATCGGCCATGAGTGAGGCGGCCCGTGACGCGGCCCGCCAGGGCCGCCAGCACGTGCCGCGCCGCCCGGGGATGCCGGACGCCGTTCTCGTCGAGCCACAGCGCCGCCTCCCCGGGCCAGACGCGCACCGGGCGGAGGCGGCGCCTCGGCCGGAGCCGAAGGCGCGCGAACGGGCGGCCCAGACACCTCACGGCCGGCCGGCCCAGGCCGCCCGGAGGACCCGGAGCGGAGCCGCCCGGTTTGGGGTGGCCGGGCGGGCGGCGGGTGGTCCGGGCGGACGCGGGTCGATCACCACCAGTCGGGCGATTTCGGCGGCCAGGCGCGTGTAATCGGCCATGTGCACGCCGTCCCGGTAGAGGCCCGATCCGGCAAGGCCCCCGACGCGTTCCCCGATGCATCCCCCGATGCGTCCCCCGATGCGTCCCTCGATGCGTCCCTCGATGCGTCCCCCCTGGCCGGCGCGGAGCGCCGCGAACGGGTCGAAGAAGCCGTGGCCCCGCTCGGCACAGAGCGCCGCGAGCCGCTCGGAAAAAACCGCGACGGCCTCCGGATCCCGGCCGGTCGCCCAGGCGCCGACCGGCGGGACGGCGGCGACGAAGACCTGCGCCGACCACGCCTCCAGGAAGCCCAGGATGCGCCGGACCTCCGCGGCGAACCGATCCGCGCTCCGGGGCCGCTCCGGATGGCGCCAGCCCATGATGTCGTTGGTGCCGATGATCAGCACGGAGGCCGCGCAGCGGACCGGCACGTGCCGGTCCGCCCGGTGCAGGACCGTGCGGTGCAGCGTCGCGAGATGCCGGGCGCAATCGGCCGCGGTGCTGCCGCCGACCGCGATGTTGAGGCTGGGCCGGCCGCCGAGATCCGGGCGCCCGATGTATTCCGCATGGGAATTGCCCACCAGCAACACGCTGTCCGGCGTGGCTGCGCGCAGGGCGGCGCGGATCTCGGGCGACCGCACCGCCCAGTACCGCCCGACGCGCCTTCCATGATGCCAGCGGCGGGCGACGGTCTCGAACCAGGGGGCGCGCATGGGCTGTCCTGTGCAGGCGTGAGGCATCGGCCGCCCGGAAGGCCGGTGCGGGCACGGGTCGGGATTTCGGTAAGGCGACTCGACAGTCTTCGAGCGGAAACGCGCGCGAGACTAGCTTACGAAACGATGTTTCCGTGCCGGAAACATTTGGATAGACGAATCAATACAGCGCCGCTTCTGGTCGGATCTATATGTGGGAATTTTTCACACGTCAATCGGCCGGACCACACCCCGATCGCGGCGCCGGCGGCTTCCGGGTCCCGCCGGGGCGCGCTACGTCGGGTCCGTCACGGCCGGGCGCGGCGCATCCGCGGCGGCCCGGACCCATCGGGGGAGGCCAGGATGATCCAGGATCGCGTCTTCATCGTCACCGGGGCGGGCTCGGGCCTGGGGGCGGCGACGGCCCGCGGCCTCGCGGCGGCGGGCGCCCGGGTGGTGGTGGCCGACATCGCCCCGGAATCCGGCGCCCGGGTGGCGGCGGAACTCGGCACGGCGGCGCGCTTCGCCGAGACCGACGTCACCCGCGAGGCCGATGGCGCGGCGGCCGTCCGGACGGCGCTCGACGCGTTCGGGCACCTGCACGGGCTCGTGAACTGCGCCGGGATCGCGCCGGGCGAGAAGGTCGTCGGCCGCGACGGGCCGCACCGGCTCGACAGCTTCGCCCGGGCGGTCTCGATCAACCTCGTGGGCACGTTCAACATGATCCGGCTGGCCGCCGAGGCGATCGCCCGGGAGGCGCCGGACGAACACGGCGCCCGGGGGGTGATCGTCAACACCGCCTCGATCGCGGCCTTCGACGGCCAGATCGGGCAGGCCGCCTACGCGGCCTCGAAGGGCGGGGTGGTCTCCATGACGCTGCCGATCGCCCGGGAACTCGCCCGGCACGGCATCCGCGTGGTGACGATCGCCCCCGGCATCTTCGAGACGCCCATGATGGCGGGTCTCCCCCAGGAGGTGCAGGACACGCTCGGCCAGAGCGTGCCGTTCCCGCCCCGGCTCGGACGGCCGGACGAATACGCCGCCCTGGTCCGGCACATCTGCGAGAACCCGATGCTCAACGGCGAGACGATCCGCCTCGACGGGGCGCTGCGGATGCCGCCGCGCTGAGGGCGCAGCGTGATGTCGGGGCGCTGCCCCGACGCCCCGCCAAAGGGCTTGCCCTTTGGGATCCCCGGACCGGGATGGAGCATCATCCCGAAAGGTGGACACCGGCTTTCGGGATGATGCAAAAACAAAGACCTAGCGCATCGGACCGGATCTCAGATCCGATCCGATGCGCTAGCCGATCGACACGCTGGTCAGGACCTCGGCGGCCCGGCGGACCTCGGCGGCGATCATGTCCTCGCTCGGGCCGTCGATCGGCAGGTCCGACAGGATCGCCGCCACGTCGCGCTTCACGTCCTCGCGGATTTCCGGGTTCTCCTCGGAGAGCCGCCCGATCAGGACGCCGAGCACGATCTCCAGGGCCGACAGCTTGGCGTGCAGGCGCGTGAATTCGTCCAGCGCCTCGGGTTCGTTCGCGGTCATGGGCGGCTCCGTGTCGGGTGGGTCGGCCCCTCATACAGGCGGAGCGGCGGGCCGCGCCATCCGGGGCGCCGGGCGGCATTTTTTCCCGCGCGGGGGCAACCGTATCCCGGAGCCGGCGTTTCACGCTCCCGTGAAAGAACCCGGAACAGGGATACCCGCCATGATCACCCGTCTCGCCGCCGCAGCCGGCCTGCTCGCGCTCTCCACGAGCCTCACGCTGGCCCAGACCGCCACCTCGACCCCCGCCGAGCCGGCCTCCAAGGCCGACAGCAACATGAAGGAGTGGCAGGTCGCCAAGATCGCCAAGGTCGGCCTCGCCCAGGCGCTGACCACCGCCGAGTCGCAGGGCGACGAGAAGGGCGGCCGCGCCATCGACGCCGATTTCGAGAAGGCCGACAGCAAGGACCCGGCCCATTACAGCGTGAAGGTCGTCTACCCGAGCGGCAAGCTGGTCGAGTACGGCATCAACGCCGACACCGGCGCGCTCTACAAGACCGAGAACCAGCCCTTCGAGCGCTACTTCACCCGCCTGAAGGCCTCCGACTTCCAGAACGCCAAGACCTCCCTGAAGGACGCCCTCGCCATCGCCGAGCAGAAGGCCGGCGGCGGCAAGGCCTACGAGGCCGAGGTCGAGAAGGACGGCTCCGCGGTCCAGTATGAGATCAAGGTCGCCGGCGCCGACAAGGAACAGGAAGTGAAGGTCGGCCCGGACGGGAAGGTCCTGAACTGATCCGATCCCGGCCGCGCTGGTGTGCCATCGGCGCGGCCGGTATCCTTCGCGCGCCCCGTAAGGAACGCGCGCTATGGCTCGCAAGCCGCCCCTGACCGACACGGACGCCCCCGTCCCGACGGAAGCCGAGCTGCGGGAGATGCGCCCGGCCCGCGACGTCCTGACCGCGGAGGAATTCGCCGCTGTCTCTTCCATCCGAAGCTCATCAGGCGATCCCACCCAACCACCTCATCCTGAGGCGACCGCGAAGCGGGCCTCGAAGGAGGGCTCCAGAAAGCACTGCGCCCCTGGAGGGCTCCTTCGAGGCCTCCGCTTCGCTCCGGCACCTCAGGATGAGGTGGAGGATCGGAGAGCGGGTCTGCCGAGGCTTCCTGAGCCTGTGTCGTGACCGTCGGGCCTGCCGACGCAGATCTGCTTGGGGAAGCTCTCGCACGGCCGCCGCTGCATCCTGTCGCCCCACCATCCGGGGAGCCGAACCGCCCCCACGGCGATTCTCCCCCTGACGCGGCCCCACCGGCCGCGGACGGGGAGGGCGGCATGGATTCGGGCGCGCAGGACACCGGCGGCCATCTCGGCCGCCCCCACACCCGGGTCGAGGGCCCCGACAAGGTCACCGGCCGGGCCCTCTACAGTTCCGATCGCACCGGCGCTGAGGCGAACGTTGCCCACGCCGCCCTGGTGACCAGCACCATCGCCCGGGGCCGGATCACCGGGTTCGACCTCGATGACGCGAAGGCCGTGCCGGGCCTGCTCGCCATCTTCACCCATCGGGAATTTGCCGGCGCGGTCGCCCCGGTGAAGCACCTGATGGCCGGCGGCTACGCCAACAGTTCGCACCGGCCCCTGGAGTCCGACGCCGTCGCCTATGCCGGCCAGATCGTGGCCCTGGTGGTCGCCGAGACCCAGGAGGCCGCCGAGGCGGCGGCGGGCGCCGTGAAGGTCTCCTACGCGGCCGAGCCCGCCGCCGGCGGCTTCGACGCCCCCGGCGCCGAGACCGTGCGCCTCGCCGACCTGAAAGCCCAGCACGCGGACATCGAACGGGGCGACGCCGAAGCCGGCTTAGCGGAGGCGGCCCTGCGGATCGCGGCGCGCTACGAGACGCCGGTCCAGCACCACAACCCGATCGAGCTGTTCACCACCCGGGCCGCCTGGGACGGCGAGACGCTCACCGTGCACGAGCCGACCCGCTATGTCGGCGCCGTCCAGCACGGGCTCGCGGCGCAGCTCGGGCTCGATCCCGGCAACGTGCGGGTGGTGGCGGGCCTGATCGGCGGCCATTTCGGCTCGAAATTCGCCCTGTCGCAGCACACCGCGCTGGTCGCGCTCGCGGCCAGGCGCCTCGGCCGGCCGGTCTCCCTCGTGCCGAGCCGGCGGCAATGCTTCACCATCGCCAATTACCGGCCGGAATCGCGCCACGCCATCCGCCTCGGCGCCGACCGGACGGGCCGGTTCACCGCCCTCGTCCACGAGGCCGAGACGGTGACCTCGCGCTTCGATCCCTTCGTCATGGAGGGCGCCGAGGTGACGGCGAGCCTCTACGCCTGCCCGAACATCCGCACCGAGGAGCGGGCCGTGCGGGTCGACCGCAACACGCCGGGGCCGATGCGGGCGCCGCCGGAGGTGCCGTTCCTGTTCGCCCTGGAGAGCGCCGTCGACGAGATGGCGGTGGCGCTCGCCATGGACCCGATCGAACTGCGCCGGCGCAACGACACGGCGGTCGATCCGGTCTCGAAAAAGCCGTTCTCGACCCGGCCGCTGATGGCCTGCTTCGACGCGGGGGCGCGGGCCTTCGGCTGGTCGCGCCGGGTGCCGCGCCCCGGCGCGATGCGCGACGGCCCCTGGCGGGTGGGGCTCGGCTGCGCGACCTCGGTGCGACCGGTCAAGATCGCCGCCGCGACCATGCGGGTCCGGCTCGGCCCGGACGAGTCGGCGGAGGTGGCCTGCGCGCACCACGAGATCGGCAACGGCATCACCACGCTGCTCGCGATGGGTGCGGCGGACGGGCTCGGGGTGCCGGTGGAGCGGGTGACGGTCCGGCTCGGCGACACGGAGCTGCCGCCGGCGGGCATCTCGGGCGGGTCGAGCACGACGACCAGCCTGATGAACGCCCTGGCGCTCGGCTGCCGGCAGATCCGCGAGACCCTGGCGCAGGCCGCGACCGGGCAGGGCGGGCGCCTCGCCGGCCGGGATCCGGGCTCCTTGCGCCTCGCGGGCGGGCGGCTCGCGGCGCCGGACGGGACCGGGATCGCGCTGGCTGAGGCCGTCGGCCCGGAGGGCGTCGAGACCGTCGCGGATTTCGTGCCGGCGGGCGGCGACCACGAGAAGGCGCTCGCGGGCCTGCGGCGGGGCCATATCGGGCTCACCCTCGGCGGGGGCGGCAAGGCCGTGTCCTGGGGGTTCGGGGCGCAGTTCGCGCAAGTTCACGTCCATGCCGAGACCGGCGAGATCCGGGTGGCGCGGCTGACCGGCGCCTTCGCGGCGGGGCGGATCCTCAACCCGCTGACCGCGAAGAGCCAGCTCATAGGCGGGATGATCTGGGGGCTGGGCTCGGCGCTCCTCGAAGAGACGGTGGTGGACGGCGCCACCTACCGCAACCCGGATCTGGCCGAGTACCTCGTCCCCACCGCGGCCGACGCCCCGGAGGTGGAGGCGCTGCTGGTGCCCGATCCCGACGACCAGGTCGACGCGCTGGGGCTGAAGGGCCTGGGCGAGCTCGGGATCATCGGGGTGAACGCGGCCATCGCCAACGCCATCCACCACGCCACCGGCCGCCGGATCCGCAGCCTGCCGATCCGGCTGGAGGATGTGGCGTGAGGGGGCCGCTTCTCCCTCCCCCCTCTGCGGGGGAGGGTGGCCCCTGCGTCAGCAGGGGCCGGGAGAGGGGAGCGACGCTTCCGGACAAGGCGCCGCCTTCATGTCTGGCACAGGTCCGTTCTGCACCGTCGCGCTGCCCCTCTCCCGACCCCCTTCGGGGGCCACCCTCCCCCGCAAAGGGGGGAGGGTGGGCGCGTCATTCTGCGACCCGCTCTACTCCATCGTCGGCGCGAGCTTCTTCACGCTCTGCACGTCGTCGCCCAGCCACGCCGCGTTCTTGGCGGTGCCGTCGAAGGTGGCGCTCGTCTTGAACAGCTCGTACTTGCCCTCCAGCGCGTAGGGCTTCGAGCGCGACAGCAGCTCGGCCACCGCCGCCTTGTCCATCGGCTTGAAGGTCTTCACCGCCTCGAAGGCCTGGTCGAGGTCGCGCTGGTTCTGGATGCCGGTGATCACCACCGAGACCGGCAGGTTCAGCGAGAAGTGCAGGTACTCGATCGGCTTGATCGGCGCGTCCGCCTTCAGGATCACCCCGTCGCCGAACGTCTTCATGGCGAGCGGCGCGATGCCGTTCTGCACGAGATACGGCAGCACGAGGTGGCTGAACGAGCGGAAATGCGCGTCCATCACGTTGACGGGCATCTGCACGGAATCGAAGTGGAAGCCGCGCTCGGCCGCCACCTCCAGCATCTGCAGGTGGATGCGCGGGTCCTTGTGGCCGGTGAAGCCGATGTAGCGGAGCTTGCCCTGCTTCTTCGCCTCCAGGAAGCCCTCCATGGCGCCGCCCTCGGCGAAGACCCGGTCCGGATCGTCGTAGCGCAGGATCTCGTGGTGCTGGACGAGGTCGATCCGGTCGGTGCGCAGGCGCAGGAGCGACTGGTCGATCTGCTTGATCGCCTCCTCCTTGGTCCGCCCGTCCATCTTGGACATCAGGAAGACCTTGTCGCGGTAGCCGCCCTGGGCCAGGGCCGCGCCCATGCGCAGCTCGGAGCGCCCGTCGTTGTAGTCCCAGCAATTGTCCATGAAGGTGATGCCGCGGTCGATCCCGGCATGGATCAGCCGCGTCGCCTCGTCGTCGGTCACGGCGCTCTTGCCGAGATGGAACCCGCCCATGCCGATCGCCGAGATCTGTTCCGACGTCTTCCCGAACGTCCGGTAGAGCATCTCGCCCCGGCGCTCGCCGGGATCGGTGACGAAGGGCAGGTCCGCCGGGTCCTGCGGGCGGTTGCCAGGGAGCGCGGGGGCGTTCACGGCCGCACCTGCGCTGCCGGTGCCAGCCAAGCTCGCGCCGGAAAGTCCGGCGCCGAGCACGGCGCCCTGTAGGAAGCTGCGGCGTTCCATCGGCTGTCTCCGTTCGAGAATGTCGGGGTGCGGGGAGGTAATGCGTCGGGCGGGGTCATCGTTCGCGCTCCTCGGCGAGGCGTCCTGCCGCGTGGAGCAGGCGCAGGGCGGCGCAGGCGGCGCCGTAGCCGTTGTCGATGTTGACCACCGTGATGCCCGGCGCGCAGCTCGCCAGCACCGCCTCGAGGGCGGCGCGCCCGCCCGCCGCGACGCCGTAGCCCACGGAGGTCGGGACCGCGATCACCGCGCCGGCCACGAGGCCGCCGACGACGCTGGGCAAAGCCGCGTCCATGCCGGCGGCGACGATCACCACCGGATGCGCGCGGATGTCTTCCAAGCGCGTGGTCAGCCGCCACAGGCCGGCGACGCCGACATCGGCGAAGAGCGAGGCCGCCCGTCCGCCATAGGCCAGCACCCGCAGGGCCTCGCGGGCGACCGGCACGTCCGAGGTGCCGGCCGCCACCACGGCGACCCGGGCGGGGCCGGTGACCCGGGGCGCTTCCCCGAACACCGCCGTGCGCGAGACCGGGCAATAGTCGAGCCGCGCCGCCGGGTTGAGCCGGTCGCGCTTCTCCGGATCGAGGCGGGTCAGGAGGAGCGGGGCGCCGCGGGCGCGCGCGGCCTCCAGGATCGCGTCGATCTGCTCCGGGCTCTTGCCGGCGCAGAAGATCGCCTCCTCCAGGCCGATCCGCTCGGACCGGGCGAAATCGAGGGTGAATTCCTCCGCGACGCTCATGTCCGGGCCTCTCCCCGCTGCACCAGGAAGGCGCTGCCGACCCGGTAGGGCGCGAACCGGACCGGGCCGGCGAGACGCGGCGGCGCGAGGGTCCGGATGTCCGCCCCGAGCGTTTCGCGATCTGCGGCGTCGAGGGCCGCCAAGCTCCCGGGATCGAGTTCCACCACCACGCCCTCGGCGCGCACCCGGCAGCGGACCGCCCGCTTGGCGCCGGCCCCGGCACCGAGGGCACCGCCCACCAGCCGCTCGACCGCGTGGATGAAGGTCAGGGTCTCCGGCTCGATCGCGATGCCGGTCTCGACCCGGCTCGACAGGCAGGGCGCCGCCGGCAGCTCCGCCACCGCGCCGAGGCCGAGGTCGCGGGCGAGCGCCCGCACGGCGGCCTTGTCGAACCCGGCCTCCACGTAGGGGTGGCGCACGCCGTGCTCCCGGGCGGCGTCGAGGCCGGGGCGGTACTCGCCGAGGTCGTCGCGATTGGCGCCCGACAGGATCTGCCGGTCGGTCACCCGCCGGACCGCGCCGTACAGGTTGGTCTTGCAGAAGAAGCAGCGGTTGACCGGGTTCGCCCGGTAGGAAGGGTCGGCGAACTCGCCGGCCTCGATCACCCGTAAGGACCAGCCCTCCCGGGCGGCCTCGGCGCGCACGCGCGCGGTCGCCTCCCCGGGCACCGCCAGCGAGACCGCGTGGACCATGAGGGCCGCCCCCGGCGCCAGCCGGTGGGCGAGGGTGGCCAGCGTCAGGCTGTCGACCCCGCCGCTCACCGCCACCGCCACGGGGCCGAGCCCGGCGAGGATTGCTTCGAGATGCTGGCGCGTCACCGCTCCTCCTGCTCCTGTTCCAGCGCGAGCCGCTCGGCCTCGCGGCGCAGGGCCGCCCGCGTCGCGTGGCCCGCATGGGCGCGGGCGTCGTCGGCCTCGGCCTTGGCGGTGCGTCCGCCCGGGCGGTCAACGACCTTCACCCGGACCGGCCGGCCCGCCTGCTCGACCGTATGGGATTCCCGATCCAGCACCGCGCCCTCCACCCGGTGGTAACGCAGGCCGATCGTGGTGGTCTCCCGGAAGCAGGCCGCGATCGCCGCCTCCAGGCCCTCCGGCCGCACCAGGACCTGGATGTGGGCCATCATCCGGCCCTTCTTGCCGAGGACCGGCGCCTGCACGACGTCAAGGATCCCGGGCTCGGCCCGCAGCCGGTCGAGGCCCATGGCGAGATCCTCGCCGGACTGGTCGTCGACCTCGAAGGCGATCACCGCGAGATCCCGCCGGCCCGGGCGGGACGCGGCGGCGTCCTCCAGCACGAGGGCGCGCAGGCAGTTGCTCAGGCCCGGCAGCACCTTCGTGCCGAAGCCGATGCCGGTGCGCCCGAGGATGCCGCGCGGTCGGCCCCGCCCGGGATCGTCGCCGCAGAGATACCGCAGGATCGCCGCCCCGGTGGGGGTGACGCGCTCGCCGGGGATCCCGTCGTCGAGGGTGGCGAAACCGTCGAGCAGCAGCGTCGTGGCCGGCGCCGGGACGGGGAGGGGGCCGTGCTGGGTCCGCACCCGGCCCGAACCGAGCGGCAGGGCCGAGACGCTCCAGCTCCGGGCCTCCAGGGCGGCGATCAGGTGGGCGGCCGCCACGATGTCGGCGATCGAATCGAAGGCGCCGACCTCGTGGAACGCGACCGCGTCGACCGCGATGCCGTGGACCCGCGCCTCGGCGTCGGCGAGGTGCCCGAAGATGCCGAGTGCGTGCGCCCGGACCGAAGGCGCGAGATCCGCGGCGTTCAGCGCGGCGCGGATCTCCGACCAGGGCCGGTGACCGTGGCCGGGGCCGTGATGGTGGCCCTGATCGTGCGCATGGTGGTCATGGCCGTGGCCGTGGCCGTGGCTGTGGTCGTGGCTGTGGTCGTGGCTGTGGTCGTGGCTGTGGTCGTGGCTGTGGCCGCGATCATGGCCGTGGTGCGCGTGCGGGGGATCGCCGTGACCATGCTCGGCCGCGTCGCCGGGTACGGACACGGAAAAGCGCGTCCCGCGCAGGATGCCGTCGTTGTGCGGCTGCAGCGCGCAGGCGATGCGGGCATCGACCGCCCGGATGCTGGCGCCCACGCCCGCTTGGTGCTCGGGAAAGGCGTCCAGCAGCGCGGCGGCGAACATGTCGCCGGCTACGCCGCCGAGGGCGTCGAGGTGGATGTGCATCGTCTGCCGGTCGGCCTGCCACGGATCGGGCGATTGCGCTCAGATCGGCCGCATCGGCTCCAAGGCAAGGTTCGCCGGGGGACTCCGACGACGACCGGAGCCGCGGCGTATCGCCCGCTCCGGTCAGGCCGTCTGCAGGTAGGCGGGGTCGAACAGGCCCCGCTCCCGCAGGCCGTCCAGGTCGCGGATCGTCAGGCGCCGGCTGCGCAGGGCGATGAGGCCGCCGGTGCGCAGCTCCTTGAGGGTGCGGTTGATGTGGACGCTCGTCTGGCCGAGGGCGTCGGCGAGGTCCGGCTGGGTCACCGGCATGGGCAGCGTGGTCCCGTCCGCCAGCCCCGCCCAGGCGAGCCGCAGGTGCAGCTCGCAGAACAGGTGCGCCAGCCGCTCGATCGCCGAGCGGCGCCCCACGCTGGCGATCCACTCGCGGTGGATCGCCGTGGTGGTGAGCATCTCCCGCCACAGGCCCTCCTCGATGGCGGGCCGGCCGCGGACCGCGTCGCCGATCTGCTCGGGGGTGATCCGCGCGACCGTGACGGGGGTCAGCGCCCCGATGGCGTGGTCCATGCGCGCCCGGCGGTACACGAACGGATCGCACAGGTCCCCCGGCAGGAGCAGGGCGACGATCGCCCGGCGACCGTCCGGGAACTGCTTGTAGCGGCAGGCCCAGCCGTCGAGGATGAGGTGCGTGTGATACGGCTCGGTGTGCGGCCCCTCGATGTCCTGGCGGCCCGGGATGTGGCGGATGTGCTGGCGCGCGAGACCGTCGAGGATCGCCCGGTCCTCGGGCGTGAGGCCGACATGCCGCTCCATCTTCCTTACGAACGGATTCTCCACGCCCGCCTCCGGTCAGAGCGCGGCGATGCCGGCGGGGCGGGCACGAACCGGCCTCATGCCGCCGGCCCGGCCCGCATCCGCGGCTTCGCGGCTAAGCCGGACCCGGACCCGGACGGCCGGCGGACACGCGCGTCCGGCTCGGCGCACGGGGCGGCGTCGAAGATATCGATCAGGTTGTCAGGCACGGATATTTCAATCGGCACACGGCAGACGGTTTCCCAGAGCGCGGAGCCAGGATGTTCTTGATCTGCTTGTGCCCGGACCGGAAAAGCGCGCGCCAACCTGTGTTAGTATGCCCAGCGGGACCTTCACGCCGGGCGTGATACGTCGCAAAGCCTCGCCCGGTCCGGCAGCGGAACCCGTCATTGCTTGCGGCTGCCGGCGCTGAGCTGGCCCGTGACCTGCTCTGTGACCTGCTCTGTGACCTGCCCCGTGCGGGCCCCGGCGCGCTAGGTCGCGGCGGCCCCCACCGTATCGGCCATGCGCGCCCGGCGGGTGCCGAGCGGCTGCGGTTCGCCGACCGTGGTATCCTCGGCGGTCTGGTGCTCCATCTCGGCGTTCAGCTGGGCGCCGACCAGCACGATCATGGTCGAGAGCCAGATCCAGGTCATGAAGCCGATGGCCGCCCCGAGCGAGCCGTAGGTCTTGTTGTAGCTGCCGAAATGGGCGACGTACCAGGAGAACGCCAGCGACGCGGCGATCCACAGCACGGCCGCGAGCACGCTCCCCGGCGTGACCCAGCGCCAGCGCGGCGCGTCCCGGCTGGGGCCGTAGCGGTAGAGCAGGGCGAGCCCGCCCAGGACCGCCACGAGCAAAGCCGGCCAGCGCAGCAGCGTCAGCCACCACGCATCGGTGCCGAGGCCGATGAAGGCGAGCACCACCGGCAGGACCACGACCGCGGCCAGCGCCAGGACGAGGAACAGCAGCGCCCCCGCGGTGAAGCCGAGGGAGATGAGGTTGAGGACGATGACGTTCCGCTTCTCGCGTTCGTTGTAGACGAGGTTGAGCGCGTCGAAGACGTGCTTCACGCCGCCATTGGCGCTCCAGACCGACAGGGCGATGCCGAGGACCAGGCTGAACCCCAGCGTGGTGTCGCCCTGCGCGTTCAGGTGCTTGACCTGATCGCCGATGATCTCCAGCGCCCCCTGGGGCAGGATGCCCTGCAGGCTGGCGAGCTGCGCGTTGATGGTCGAGGCGTCGGCCACGAGGCCGTAGCACGAGACCAGGGCCGCCACCGCGGGGAAGATCGCCAGTAGGGTGAAGAAGGTGACGCCCGCCGCGATCAACGACAGGCGGTTCTCGCCGATGTCGCGGTAGGTGCGCAGGGCAATGTCCTTCCAGCCCTTGGCGGGGATCTCGGTGGGCGTCGCGGCCTTGCGCCCGCGATCGGCCTGGGTTTGGGCGACGACCTGCGCCGCGCCGCCCGCGTGCGAGGGGGAGGGCCGGCGCGCGCCGTCCTGGCCGGAGGCGGGATCCGAATCCCGGTCCCGGGCCGGCCCCGTCCGGCGCGGGAGGGCCACGAGGCCGATCAGCGCGGTGGCCAGCGCCAGCGTCCAGACCGTCGATGCGGGGCCCTGCGGGCCGACGGCCTCGGGGCGGGCGGGTTCGGGGGCTGGCATCGGCGGACCTCGGGCGGACGGGAGCAGGGAGCAGGCACGGCAGTCCGGCGCGCGACGGCGCGTTCGAAAAGCCGCAGCCGTCAGGGGGAACGCCCCATCGCGCGCTGCGGTTCGCCGTGCAGCCGCAGCCCATCGCACCCCATCCTCGCACCCCATCCTCACGCGGGCGATCGCAACCCAGCCTGGAGAACCGGCATGGCCCACCTGAACGGCCGCACCGTCGTCATCACCGGGGCGTCGAGCGGCATCGGCCGGGCCGCCGCCGAGGCCTTCGCGGCCCGGGGCGCCCGGGTGGTGCTCGCCGCCCGCCGGGCCGGGGTGCTCGATCGCCTCGCCCGGGACCTGTGCGCGGCCGGCGCCGAGGCCCTGGCGGTGCCCACCGACGTCACCGACCCGGAGGCCGTGGCGGCCCTGGCCGCCGAGGCCCTGCGCGGCTTCGGCGGGATCGACGTCTGGATCAACAACGCCGGCACCGGCGTGTTCGGCCCCCTGCTCGACGCGCCGCTCGACCTGCACCGGCAGACCATCGCGGTGAACCTGCTGGGCGCCATCCACGGGGCCTACGCGGTGCTGCCGCACTTCCTCGACCGCGGCCGGGGCACGCTGATCAACACGATCTCCATGGGCGGCTGGGCGCCGACGCCCTTCGCGGCCGCCTATACGGCGAGCAAGTTCGGCCTGCGCGGCTTCTCGGCGAGCCTGCGCCAGGAACTCGCCCGGCACCGGCACATCCACGTCTGCGGGGTGTTTCCCGCCATCGTCGACACGCCGGGCCTGGAGCACGGCGCCAACGTCACGGCCAAGCGGCTCAACCCCGGCCACCTGTTCTACGCCCCCGAGGCGGTGGCCGAAACCTTCCTCCGCCTCGTGCACCACCCCCGCGACGAGGTCGCGGTCGGCTGGCCGGCCCGCCTCGCGCAGGTCGGCTACGCGCTGGCCCCGTACCCGACCGAGCACCTGATGGGCTTCGGCTTCCGCCGCGCCCTGGACCGGGCCGATCCGGGCCCGCGCACCTACGGCGCCCTGCGCGAGCCGGTGCCGCAGGGGACCTCCGCCAGCGGGGGCATGCGCGCCGCCAAGGGCGTGCCCTCCGCGGGGACGCTGAGCGTCGGCCTCGCCGCCGCGGCAGCCTGTGCGGCCCTGCTGGCCGGGGTCGCGGCGGCACGGCGGCGGGCCTGACGCCCGAGGTCCCGCAGGGCCTCCGCGGCCGATTGGCGTTCGAACAAACCGCTAACCCATGTTGCGGCATGGGCCGCCCCGGCGCGCCACAACCGGTCCACGGGTCCGACCGGCCCGATCGCCGACGACCGGACCTGAATGCCCGCACCCGAAGGCTCATCCCGCCTCGATCCCGTCGCCGATCCTTTCGAGGACCCCGTCGAGGATGTCGCTCACGATGTGGCCGCCGCGGACCCCCGGCACGGCCTGCCGGAGGCGGTGCGCACGCATCTGGGCACCCTGCTCGGCCACGCCTACGACCGGATCGGCCCGGCGCAGGGGACCGCCTCGGACCGCTTCGCCGAGCTCCTGGCCCGGCTCGAGACCGCCCTCGCCCAGGCCGCGGGCGAGCGGGAGGCGACGTTCCGCGCCGGGCTGCTGGAGGTGGTGCCGGCGCTGCACCGCTTCGCCGTCTCGCTGACCCGCGACCCGGCGGCGGCCGACGACCTCGTGCAGGACACGCTGCTGCGCGGCTGGCGCGGCCGGGGCGGCTTCACCCCCGGCACCAACCTGGAAGCGTGGCTGTTCACGATCCTGCGCAACGTCTTCTACAGCCAGCACCGCAAGCAGGGCCGGGAGGTGGCGGATTCCGACGGCAACCACGCCGAGCGGCTGACCAGCATCCCCGAGCAGGGCGGACATCTCGACCTGCAGGACGTGCGTGCCGCCCTGGACCGGCTCGCGCCGATGATGCGGGAGGCGCTGGTCCTCGTGGCGATCGAGAACCTGAGCTACGAGGAGGCCGCCGCCGTGATGAACTGCCGGATCGGCACGGTGAAGAGCCGGGTCTGGCGCGCCCGGGAGCAGCTCGCCCGGATGCTCGGCTACAGCGGGGCCGAGATCGGCAATGACGGCGTCATGCTGTCGGTGACCGGCACCACGGCCTGACCGGCGCCCGCACCGGGCCGGGTTTTCAACGCCGAATATGAAAATTCGGCGCTTATCCGGATGTATTCGGCGCGGAATTTGACTTAGGTGAAAGCGCCCGGGTGCAGACCTGGGCGATATGAAGCGGGTTGGGTCGATCCGTCGGCTCGGCTCGGCTCCCGTCGGTGTGACATCCCCCCGATCCACCGATGGGAGCCCCCTTCAGGGGGCCCGTCGGCTCCCCGGGCCGGGCCGTCAGCCCGAAGCGCCCCCCGCCCGGTCCGCGTCGAGCTGCTGCAGCAGCTCCGCCAGCCGCGGATCCAGAGCCTCGTCGATCACCGGATCGTACAGCGCCCGCAGCTCGTGGCCGAGGCGCACGCGCGTCTGCGCGTCGAGGTTCGGACGGCCCGCGATCGGGACCACCCGCAGGGCGGGCTGTGTCCCGCCGGGGGCGGTCCGTGCGGCGGGTCTCGTGTCGGCGCGCTGCGGGTCGAACTGGGGCATGCCCCCTACATCGGCCCCGGCCCGGGCGACGGCAACCGTCCGGCACCACGGAGTTTTTCGAAGGTCCGGCTGTGCACCGGCCTTTTCGAGCCCGTTCCGGTTTCGAAAGCGGGTCCAGGCAGGGCCCTGGCGAGCAGCTCAGGGCCCGGGCTCTCAGGCGTCGTCCTCGGGCGCGAACACCTCGCCCGTCTCGGCCAGGACGGTGTCGGCCGTGTCGCGCGCGAGCGCGTCGTCGGCCGGCGCATCCGAATCGGCGCCGCCGAGCAGCCGCGTCATCGCGCGGTCCCCGCCGGGCGGCAGGGCCTGCCCCTGGCCGGCGAGGATCTGCCCGGCGCGGCGGCAGACCCGGTCCCGATCCGCCGGGTCCATCGCCGTAAAGGCGCTCCCGAGTCCGAGCTCGGTCCCGGCCTGGAGGGCGGCTTCGGCCCAGCCGGGCGGTGGCGCAGGTGTGTCGGTCATGGCGGTGCGGCCTCCTGAGGGAATCGGCATGGGAATCAGCGCTGACCGTGGGCGGCGAGTTCCTCCGGCACGAGGGTGGCCGCCGCCTGCCGCGCCAGGATCGCGTCGAGGGTGACCGGACGCCCCTCGCAGGCATCGACGCCGACGTCGCAGGACCGGGTCGTGTCGGCGAGCCAGCCGTGGCTGTGGCCGTAGAGGTGGCGCGTCTCCCGCCACAGGCCCGGCCAGGCCCGGTGCGCGTAGTGCGACAGGAACAGCCGGTGTTCCCGGCCCTCGGCGTCCGGAAGCGACAGGCGGGCGCTGTCCACGGGCGGCTCGGCCCAGGGCAGGTCCAGCACGCGGTTCGAATCGTGGTTGCCGCGGACGAGGCGCTTCGTCCCGTTGAGCCGGTCGAAGACGGCCGCGCAATGCGCGCGGCTCGCATGGGCGGCGAAGTCGCCGAGGTGCCAGACGCTGTCCCCGGGGCCGACGATCGCGTTCCACCGGGCGATCAGGGCCTCGTCGTGGGCCTCGATCGTGCCGAACCGGGGCCGTTGGTGCCGGAGGATGTGCGGATCGCCGAAATGCGTGTCCGCGGTGAAGAAGACCGTCATGACGCCCGCCCGATCGATTGCCCGCTGGCCGAGAGCCGTTTATCGAACGGGCTCAAGATCATAGCTCCACACGATGGCGATCATCTCGAACATCCTGGTTTCAAAGGGTCTGCGACCTTTTGCGGGTGCAGGGCAGCGCCCGGTCGTCGGGCTTCGCCCGACGCGCCAGGGCTTCGCCCCGGCACCCCACCGAGGGGCGTAGCCCTTTGGAACCCCTCGATCCCGCCATCCATGCCCATCTCCTGGCGGCGGCCGGCGCGTATCCGGCCCTGCGGGATGCCCTGGCGCGGACCGGCCCGATCCGGATCGCGCCGGCGGCGCATGCATGCGTGGCCGAGCGCCTGTTCGTCGCGGTGGTCAACCAGCAGCTCTCCACCCGGGCCGCCGGGGCGATCTGGGCGCGGATCGAGGCCGCCGCGGTCGCGGCCGCCTGCGATCCGCGCGGGCTGTTCGCGGCTGGCGACCCGGATCGCCTGCGGGCCTGCGGCCTCTCGGGCAACAAGGTCCGGGCCCTGCAGGCGATCGTCGCCGCCGAGGCGGCGGGCCTGCTCGGCCCGGAGCTGGCCGGGCTGCCGCATCCCGAGCGCGCCGCGATCCTGTGCGGCATCCGCGGCGTCGGCCCCTGGACCGCCGACATGGTCGGCATCTTCCATTTCCACGACCCCGACATCTGGCCGGAGGGCGACGTGGCGGCTGCGGGCTGCCTGCGCCGGCTGATCGGCCGGACCGACACGCGCGCGGTCGCGGCGGGCTTCGCGCCGTACCGCTCGATCCTGGCCCGCGCCCTCTGGCACATCAAGGATACGGGCCAGGAAGCAGGCCCCGCCGCGGAGGCGCCGCCCGCGTGACGGCCCTCGGCCTCAGCGGCCGACCTCCCGGCGCAGCGCCGCCACCATCGTCTCGACCGCCTGCTGCGCCGCCTCGCCGAGCTCGATATCGGTCTCGCCCGCGGTGACGAGGCCGCGCTCCTCCAGCTCCATCACGCCCTGCGGGTCGGCCTCGTGGCCGGCGCCGTCCTTGCGGATCACCGAGGTGACCCGCTCGCCGCTGACCAGCCGATGGTAGGCCGCGAAGGCGAAGATCGAGAGCGCCTTGTCGGAGAGTCCGTTCACGTCGTCGGCCATGCTGTGCGCTCCTCGCATCGGGTTCGACGGACGAACGCCGGCCGGACCCCGAGGGCTCCGGCCGGCGGCGGGGGTGCGACGACGGGTGCGGCGGCATCCGCACGCACGCGTCGCGCCGGGACGCCCTTCCTGCTAATCTGTCGGGATCCATGACCGCAAAACCCGACCTCACCGCCGTGGAACCCAGCCCCAGCGCGCCCCCCGAGCCCGCACGCCCCGATGCCGGGCACCCCGATCTGGATTACCGTCTGCGCCAGCAGATCATCCTGTCGGAGTTCGGCGTCGAGGCCCTGCGCGGGACCGATGTCGACCACCTGCTGCAGCGGGCCGCGGAGCTGTGCGCGGAGGGCATGGGCGCGGAGTTCTGCAAGGCCCTGGAATACCGGCCCGGCGCCGACACGCTGCTGGTGCGGGCGGGCGTCGGCTGGGGACCGGACGTGATCGGCAAGGCCCGGGTCGGCGCCGACCTCGCCTCGCCGGCGGGCTTCGCGCTGAAGACGGGCCGGCCGGTGATCTCGAACCACCTCGCGGACGAGACCCGCTTCCGCACGCCCCAGCTCATGGCCGAGCACGGCATCCGCCGGGCGATCAACGTGCTGATCGAGAACCGGGAGGGTGCCTTCGGGGTGCTGGAGGTGGACGACACCCGCGAGGGCATGTTCGCGGAGGCCGACATCGCCTTCATGCAGGGCTTCGCCAACCTGCTCGGCGGCGCCATCGAGCGCCAGCGCACCGAGAGCCTGCTGCGCGCGGCGCTCGCCCGCCAGGACCTGCTCGCCCGCGAGATGAGCCACCGGGTCAAGAACAGCCTCGCCATCGTGGCGAGCCTGCTCGCCCTCCAGGCCCGCGCCGCCGAGGCCGAGCCCGCCGTGCAGGCCGCCCTGACGGATGCGCGCAGCCGCGTCGAGGCGATCGCGGGGGTCCACGACCAGCTCTGGCGGCAGGGTGACGGGGAGGGGGAAGGCGTCCCGGGCGAGCTCGACCTCGCGCCGTTCCTCGAGAAGCTCGTGGCCAACCTCGCCGGCGGCCGTCCGGACCAGCGGATCGCCTGCGCGGCCGCCCCGTACCGGATCTCGGCCGACCGGGCGATCCCGATCGGGCTCCTGGTCAACGAACTCGTCACCAACGCGCTCAAATACGCCTACCCGCCGGACACGCATCCGGAGGGCGGCGAGATCCGGGTCCGGGCGGAGCCCCGGCCCGGCAGCCTCGTGGTCGAGGTGGCGGATGACGGGGTCGGGCTGCCGCCGGATTTCGAGATCGGGCGCGCCTCGAAGAGCCTCGGCATGCGGGTCGTCGGCAGCCTGACCCGCCAGCTCGGCGGCCAGCTCACGACGCCGGAGACGCCGCGGGGCGCCTGCTTCCGGCTGGAGGTGCCGCTGGGCACCTGAGCCGCGCAGGGCGATCGAGACGTACGATCCGCGCAGCGGACGATCACCGCCGCCCGGATCCGGCCCCTGTCGGCATCGCCCGAAAGATTGGACGTGTGACCAAGGCTAAAACCCTGGGCTGAGACTGTGTGTACGCATCCTTTTTTTCCGGGATCGGGACCTGATCCTTCAGGACGAGACCCTTGCACGTGATGCGCGCATCGCTAGGCTCACGGTCATTGCATCCGAACCGCCGCGCTGGCCGACCCCGATGACCGCCCCCGAGCCGCAGGCGATGGCGCAGAGGCCCGGTCACGGGCTGGGTCTCGGCGCATGACCGCCGTCGCCTTCGATACGCTCCGCTTCGTCCGCACGCTCCGCGAGAAGGCGAAGATGTCGCCGGAGCAGGCGGAGGGCTTGGCCGATGCCGTCTCGGAGGCGATCCAGAACGATCTGGCGACGAAGACCGACATCGCCATGGTCCGGACGGATATCGAGGCGCTGCGGCTCTCCACGAAGACCGATGTCGAGGCACTGCGGCTTTCCACGAAGGCCGACCTGCGCGAGGCGGAGCTGCGCCTGGAGGCCAGGATCGAGGCCACCAAGGGCGAGATCATCAAATGGGTGGTCGGCTCGATCGGGTTTCAGGCGCTCGTGATCGTCGGCGCGGTCGTGGCCCTCGCGCGGGGTCTGCACTGAGCCACGCGCGCCCGCCGGGCTCCCGGCTCGGAGGCGCGGATCATCCCGAAAGGCTCACGCCCGGCTTCCGGATCGAACCGCAGGGCTGGACAAACACCCCGTGCCGCCGCGATCTGGCGCGATGGCGCAACACGACACGACAGGGGCGGAGACCGGGGGCGGGGAGGGGACAGCCAAGGCCCTCGCCCGGCGGCTCCACGCCTTCCGGAGCCTCGGCGACAATTGCGAGTTCGGGTTCGTGCAGCGCTACGGCGGGGTCGAGCCCTCCGGCCTGCTGCGCTTCTCCTACACGCCGCTGGAGGACCTGATCCGCGGCCTGCGCTGCGGCTTCGCGGATTTCGGCGGGCCGGGTGACCTGCGCCTGTCGGTGAGCGCGGGCGGCACCTATTACTGCCACAGCCTCGCGTACAACATCTGGGCCAATACCGGGCACCCGGCCGGCTCGATCGCCCCGGAGGCGCTGCTGGAGCGGGAATACGGCCGGCTCGCCCATCTCAAGCGCAAGTTCCTGGACGAGCTCGCCGACGGCTCGAAGATCCTGGTGCGCAAGCTCGGCCGCGACGCGCCGGATTCCGGCTTCGCGCGCCTCGCCGAGGCGGTCCGGGCGCATGGGCCCGCGACGCTGCTCTGCGTCACCGAGGCCGGGCAAGCCTGGAGGCCGGAGCCCGTCCGGCGCGTCGGCGATCACCTGATCGCGGGACGGGTGCGCCGGTTCGCGCCGGCGGAGCAGGCCTGGGAACCCGATCTGGAACCCTGGATGCACCTCGTCGACGGGGCCTACGCGCTGGTTCACGGCGCAGGCCCGACCCGCCTGGGGGCCGAGGCCTTCCCGGAGGCGCTGGCGCTGTCGGGCCGCCTGCGCCGGCATGTCGGCCGCCACCGGGAGCCGGCGATCAGCGCCTTCACCCGGACGGTCGATCCGGCCGGGTTCGACCGGGACGCGATCCACGTGTTCTCGAGCTGGGTCTGGATCCCGGAGGATTTTTCCGGGACGCGCATCTTCGCGGCGGCCGGCTACGCCCGGCTCGGCTGGCGCGACGCCGACCTGTCGCGGCGCGGCTGCTGGCAGCGCGTCTGGGCCGCGGGACGGCTGCGCCCCGAGGTCACGGCCGAGCCGATCGGCCTCGGCATGGTGGGAACCCGCCGGGACGGCTTCTGGTCGATCGGCGCGCGCTTCGCCGTGGGCCCGATCCCCGGGGATGCCCCCGAGCCCGCCCTGCCGAGGCCGCCGGCCCGGTTTCCGGGCCAAAACCTCCTCGCCCGGCTGCGGCCGCGGTTTCCCTGACGATCGGGCAAAATGCCGCTGCCGGCCGGCCAAGCCACCGGCCCGGCCATGGGCTTGGTCGCCGGAACGTGACGCCGGGCGACACCCGCGCAGCCCGCGGCGGGCCGGGAGGCCCTTGATTTCCGGGGCCGCGGCCAGATTTCGCCGGGAGTCTGAACGTTGACAGACACCGACCGCCGTCGGGCGCCTCGCCCGCCGCGTCCTCCGGGACTGTGGCGCAGGCCGTCCGCGCCGGTCGCGCGAGACAGGGGATTCCCGATGGACGACATGCGGATCGACAAGACCAACACCGAGACGTTCGAGATGAAGGGCCAGTGTCCCTTCGGGGGCGACCGGATCGGCGGTGCCTTCGGCGGCCGCCCTGCCCTGGAGAACTGGTATCCCCATCGCCTGCGGGTCGAGCTGCTGCACCAGAACGGGCTGGCCGCCGATCCGCTGGGCCCGGATTTCGACTACGCCGCCGAGTTCGCCAAGATCGACCTCAACGCGCTCAAGGACGACATCAAGCAGTTCCTGACCTCGTCGGTCGCGTGGTGGCCGTCCGACTACGGCAATTACGGGCCGCAGATGATCCGCATGGCCTGGCACTCGGCCGGCACCTACCGGATCGCGGACGGGCGGGGCGGCGCCGGCACCGGCATGCAGCGCTTCGCGCCGATCTCCAGCTGGTGGGACAACGGCAACACCGACAAGTCGCGCCGCCTCCTGCAGCCGATCAAGCACAAGTACGGCAACGCCCTGTCGTGGGCCGACCTGATGGTGCTCACCGGCAATTGCGCCCTGGAGATCATGGGCCTGCCGACCTACGGCTTCGCCGGCGGCCGGCTCGACGCCTGGGAGGCCGACAACGCCACCTACTGGGGGCCCGAGGTGGTCGACATGGGCAGCGTGTCGAGCTTCGACGACATGGTGAACCGCGACAAGCGCTGGCGCGGCAAGAACGGCGATGCCGACTACGACCTGGAGAACCCGCTGGCCGCCTCCCACCAGTCGCTGATCTACGTGAACCCGGAGGGGCCCTACGCGAACGGCGACCCGCAGGGTTCGGCGAACGACATCCGCGTCACCTTCACCCGCATGGCCATGAACAACGAGGAGACGGTGGCGCTGATCGCGGGCGGCCACGCCTTCGGCAAGAGCCACGGCATGACCCCCGCCAAGGAGATCGGCCCGCCGCCCGAGATGGCGCCCATGGAGGCGATGGGCCTGGGCTGGCACAACCCGCGAGGCGCGGGCTCCGGCAAGGACACGATGACCAACGGCATCGAGGGCAGCTGGACCCCCGATCCGACCCAGTGGGACAATGCCTACCTGGAGAACCTCTTCAAGTACGAGTGGGAGCAGACCAAGAGCCCGGCCGGCGCCCTGCAGTGGACCCCGAAGGACCCGAATGCGCCCAAGACCCCCGACGCGCATGTCGAGGGCCAGATGCACCCGCTGATGATGATGACCTCCGACATCGCCCTCAAGGTCGATCCGGAGTACCGCAAGGTCTGCGAGAAGTTCTTAGGGGATTTCGACGCCTTCACGCAGGCCTTCTCGAAGGCGTGGTACAAGCTCACCCACCGCGACATGGGGCCGAAGCACCGATACCTCGGCCCGGAGGTGACGATCGAGGACGGGCTCCTGTGGCAGGACCCGCTGCCCGACGCCGCCTACGCGCCGGTCGGCGAGCCCGAGATCGCCGCGCTGAAGCAGGCGATCCTCGACAAGGGCCTGTCGGTCTCGGACCTCGCCTTCACGGCCTTCTCGGCGGCCGCGACCTACCGCGACAGCGACAAGCGCGGCGGCGCCAATGGTGGGCGGCTGGCGCTGGCGCCCCAGAAGGACTGGGCGGTCAACCGCAGGGCCGCCCCGGTGGTCGAGGCCCTGCGCGGGGTGATGACGGCGTTCAACGATCGCCGCAGCGACGGCAAGCGGGTCTCGCTCGCCGACCTGATCGTGCTCGGGGGCTGCGTCGCCGTGGAGAAGGCGGCCTCGGAGGCCGGCGCCGCAATCCCGGTGCCGTTCACCCCGGGCCGGGTCGACACCACGCAGGAGCTCACCGACATCGAGATGTTCGAGTGGCTGAAGCCCGTGGCGGACGGGTTCCGCAACTACGTCGCTGACGGGTTCGGGTCGGTGGCCCGCAACGTCTCGCCGGAGGAGCTGTTCCTCGACAAGGCCAACCTGATGACCCTGACGGCCCCGGAATGGGCGGTCCTGACCGCCGGCCTGCGGGCCCTGAACGCCAACCACGACGGCGGACGCCACGGCGTCTTCACCGACCGGGTCGGCGTGCTGAGCACGGACTTCTTCAAGGCGGTGACCGACACCGACCTCGTCTGGGAGAAGGCCGACGCGGAGGGCATGACCTTCACGCTCAAGGACCGGGCGACGGGTCAGCCGAAGTACCAGGCCACGCGCAGCGACCTTGTGTTCGGGTCGAACGCGCAGCTGCGCAACATCGCGGACGCCTATGCGGGCCGCGACGGGGAGGCGCGGTTCGTCAGGGACTTCGTCCGGGTCTGGGACAAGGTCATGATGCTCGACCGCTACGACGTGAAGGGCCACAAGCGCTACGCGCCCATGGCGGCCTGAGATCGGGCAGCTCTCTCTCCTCCCCCTTGTGGGGAGGAGTTTGGGGATCGCAGATCCCGCGTGGGGGTGGTGCAGACGGCACCGTCACGTTCGATCCTGCACCGCCCCCACCCCTGGCCCCTCCCCACAAGGGGGAGGGGAAAAGCGCTGTCATTTCAGCGCGTTGACGTCAGACTTAAAAGTGTAAATCCGCAAGGCCCGCAGGCGGGAGGGGAAGAGAGGACCGGCGCCGCCCGCTCAGGCCGCCCGCCGGTGGCTGCCGCCGGACGCCTGGGCCACCGGCATGTCGGCCTCCGCGATCGGCCGGAAGCGGCCGTCCGTGCCGTCATAGGCCAGGAGGGCGCCGGTCTCGATCTCGAAGAACCAGCCGTGCAGGCGCAGCGTCCCCTTGGCCAGCGCGGCCGCGACGCTCGGATGCGTGCGCAGGTTGGCGAGCTGCACCACCACGTTCTCCAGCGCCAGGGCGTGGTGGCGGGCCGTCTCGTCCATGTCCTCCGGATAGGCCTCGCAGACGATCCGCTCGGCGGCCTCCGCGTGGCGCAGCCAGGCCGCGACCGCGGGCATCCGCGCCAGCGCGTCCCGGTGCATCAGCCCGTGCATCGCGCCGCAATCGGAATGGCCGCAGACCACGATGTCGCGCACCTTGAGGGCCACCACGGCGTACTCGATCGCTGAGGACACGCCGCCGATCACGTCGGAGGCCGGGGGCACGATGTTGCCGGCGTTCCGGCAGACGAACAGCTCGCCCGGCCCAGCCTGGGTGATGTGCTCCGGCGAGACCCGGGAATCCGCGCACGCAATGATCAGCGCGCTCGGGTGCTGACCGTCGCGCACGAGCTGCTGGTACATCGCGCGCTGGCCGGGGAAGACGGTGCCCTGGAAGCTGGCGATGCCCTGGACGAGGTTGTTCATGAGCGGATCCCTGACACGGGCGGAAGCGGGGGAAGGAAGCGGGGAAGGAAGCGGGGAAGGGGCGGGGAGGGCCGGCCGGGCCGTGGCCCGGCGGCCGGATAACGTCAGCGCAGGACCTGACGGCGCGGCGCGGTGCCGGAGGCCCAGTGGGGCTCGACCGGGCGGCGGACCATCGCGGCCCCGGCCCGCTCGTGGAGCATCGGCGCCCCGAGGATCTGGCCGGTGCCCAGGCGCTGCGAGTGGAGCGAGCGCGGATCGTGGTGGGGATCGCTGACGTAGGAGCTCATATGGCCGCCGCCGGCGACCTGGCGGCTCCCGCCGCCGCCCTCGCCGGCCTGCGCCGCAAGGGGCGCCGCGACGGCGGCGGCCAGGGCGGCGAGGCCGAGGGCCGGGCGGAGGAGGGAGAGGGGGCGTGCGCGCATCGTCGTGTCTCCATGTCTGGTCTGGCTCTGCGGACGACCGGGCGTCGCCGCTGATGTCGTGAACATAGGCATGACCAGACCGGACCGATGTGCGTCTAAGCACAGTAGAATTGGGAGAAATTTAATCCTTGGCTCAAGTATTACTGTGTGCGTAGGCGCACGTTGAAATACATCCGCCCGCGGCAGCGGGATTACGCCGCACGATGGGATTGCGTCGTGCGGCTGCGCGTAGCGGCGAAGACTTCCGGACGGCAGACGCTTCGTGCCGTGTCATCAGGAGGGCTGAGCAGCCTCTGCTTCGCCCCTGCGCTCGGAAGCAGGTCAGTAGACCCCCCTGTCCGAACGCGCTCCCACTCGGGAGGCGCCCCGCCTAAGCGCGCCCGGCCCGGAGGCGCCGCGGCGCCGGCCCGGTCTCCGCGCAGCCCGCGGGCAGGGGGCTCGCCGCCGCGTAGACGAGACCCTCGGCCGCGTAGGTCAGGCTCGCGGTGTTCCGCCCCGCAAAACCCCGCTCCAGCAGGCGCGTGCCGAACCCCATCCGGGACGGCGGCACGACCGGGGGACCGCCGCGCTCGCGCCAGGTCATGCGCAGGGTCCGGCCCTCCGGAGCGCTCTCCAGCGTCCAGGCCAGGGCCACGCGGCCGCCCGGGACCGACAGGGCGCCGTGCTTGACCGCGTTGGTGCACAATTCGTGCAGGATCATCGTGAGCGCCAGAGCTCCCTCGGGCGGCAGCCGCAGGTCCGGCCCGTCCAGGGCGACGCGCGGGACCCGGCCGGGGCCGGGCTCGCCCTGGAAGGGGCGCACCGCCTGGTCGGCCATCCCGCGCAGGTCCGCGCTCGCCCAGCTCTCCCGGGTCAGGATGTCGTGGGCGCGCGACAGGGCGAGCAGGCGGGCCTCGAAGGCGTCGCGCCCGGCGACGGCGCCGCCGCCGAGATCCTTGAGGCTCTGCGCCGCCATCGACTGCACGGTGGCCAGGGTGTTTTTCACCCTGTGGTTGAGTTCGTCGATCAGCAGCCGGTGGGCCTCGCCGCGGCGGGCGAGCTCGTCCGCCGCATGGCCCAGGGCATCGGCGATCAGCGCGCCCTCGCGCACCAGGGAGCGGGGCAGGGGCGGCAACGGCCGGTCGCTGCCGAGGGCGCCGGCGGCCAGGGCCAGCTCCCGCAGGGGCCGGGCGATCAGGCCGGCGAGCAGCCAGGCGAGCAAAGCCGCCGCGAGGGCCACGGCGCTGCCCGCCATCAGGATGCGCCGGCGCAGGGCGGCGGCCGGTGCCAGGGCCCGGTCGGCGGTCTGGCGCACCACCACCTGCCAGCCGAGCCCGGGATAGTCCCGGTGTCCGGCCGTGGCGGCGCGGGCGCTGAGATAGGACGCGGTCGAATCGGGCCACAGGCCGACCCGGCTCGCGCCCTGCGGATCGAGGGGCCGCCCGCCGGTCAGCACATCCGCGGGGAGGGGGGAACCCTGCAGGGCGGCAGGCCCGAGCAGCACGCTGCCGTCGCGCGCCAGGATCAGGATCTCGGCCCCGGCGCGATGGCCGCGGAACGCGCCTTCGAGCAGGCGCGCCATGTCGCGCGCCCAGGTCCAGTCGAGATGGGCGGCCAGCACCCCGACAGGCTGGCCATCCGCACCCCGCACCGGGGCCGCGAGGTCGAGGAGACGCAGGGGCTCCCGCGCGGTCGGGCTCTGCAGGAGCTTCGCCGGATGCACGTCGCCCACGAAGGGCTTCTCGCGGCCGGCGCGGAAATAGTCGCGGCCGGAGACGTCCGCCCCCTCCAGGGCGCCGGTGCTGGTCACCGCGACGCGCCCGTCCGCGTCGATCAGGCCGATGATCGAGTAGGCCGGGTAGGTCGCCTGCAGCCGCGCCATCAGGGCGCGCTTGGCCGCCGTGCCGGACCGCGGATCGCGCAGGCTGTCGGAGGCGGCGGCGATCTGGATGTCGCGCCAGCGCTCGAACATGCCGAGATCGAGGCTGCGGGCCATCTGGCCGGCGATCTCGGCGAGCTGGCCGCCGACCTCCGCCTCGAGCCGGGCGGTCGCGTCGCGGCTCACCAGGGCGGCCAGCACCAGGGTGGCGAGCAGGCCGAGGGTGCCGAAGCCCAGCGCCAGCACCACGCGCAGCCGGGGCACCGGCCATCCGCGGCGCAGGCCGGTGCGGATGCGGGCATCGGCCCCCGAATCGGCCCCCGAATCGGCCCCGGGATCGACCGAGGGATCGACCGAGGGCTGAACCCGGGGCTCGGCCTGACCGGCCGGGGCTTCGGACAGAGGTGGGGCCGTCGGAGGCAGCACGGCAGCAGGGGCGTCCGATCGCGCGAAAACCCGCATCCGATCCCCCCTCGGATCCGGCCGACCCCGCCGGAGACCGCGCCCGCCGAACCGGTTCGGCGCCCCGTCGTCCCGATGCCTGTCTCACCATGGGACAGGGCGCTCAGCAAGGTGCGATCGTCATCCGGCAGCTCGGAATCTCTATCCCCAGTTGCAAATATGACTCGACATGTCCGGGGTCGTCAGCCGCGTCGTCACCCTCCTCGTCAGCCCCCGAGCAGGGCGTGCGCCGCCCGCACCAGGATCCCGTCCGGCCGGCGCAGGGCGTCGAGCACGGAGAAATGCTCGGCCCCGGCCACGGGCAGCAGGGGGCCGGGGGCATGGGCCGCCGCCCGCAGGGCGTGGAGGTTGCGGGCGTCGTGGATCAGCGCGGGCAGCTCGGCCGTGCCGTAGGCGATGCACAGGGGCTTTGGGCAGACCGGCCGGCGCAGGGGCGAGAGGGTCTCGATCTCCGCGTCGGTCAGGGCGAGCTTGGCGTCGAGATAGGTCTCGCGGATGGGCGCGAGGTCGTAGACGCCCGAGATGGCGAGACCCGCCGCCACGGCCGGGTGGCCGAGCTGCAGCGCGGCGAGCAGCCCGCCCGCCGACCAGCCCGACAGGACGAGCGGGCCGCGGATCCCCTGCCCCGGCCCCTGCGCGGCCAGCCAATCGAGGGCCGCCCCGATCTCGGCCGCGATCCGGGTGAGGCTCGCCTCCGGGGCGAGGGTGTAGCCGACCATCGCCACCGACCAGCCGGCGGCGTTGGGGCCTTGCGCGAAGCAGGCGAACAGCTCCCGGGCGCCCCGCTGCCAGTAGCCCCCGTGCAGGAAGACGAGGCAGGGCGCCGTGCCGTCCCGGGCCGGATAGAGGTCGACGGCGTTGCGGGGCCCCGGGCCGTAGGGCCGGTCGAGGGCCCCCGGATGCGCGGCCCGGTAGGCCGCCGAGGCGGCGTCCCGGGCGGCGACCCGCTGCGCGCTGTCGGCCACCGCGCGGGTGTTGTCGTAGCAGGCGTCCCGGGCGTCGGGATCGAGGGACGCCCAGCGGCGGCGCGGATCCGCCGGGGTCGGATCGTCGAGGCGGAACGCTTGAACCATTGTGGGTTGTCTCCGGCACCTCCCGGCTCGCACACCATGGCAGGGTGGGGGAGCCGGGTCGAGGTGGGTTCAGAAGCCGGGGGGCGCCCCGGGAATCGTGCCGCCGTAGCCCCAGCCGGTGAAGGGCGGGGCCGCCACCCGCTCCCGCGTGGCCGGGGCGAAGATCCGGGCGAGCGGCCGGGCCTGCTGCCAGGACTCTTGCCACCCCTGCCAGTCCCGGAGCCGGTCGCGGGCGGCCATCCGGGCGATCGTGCGGTCGGTGTCGGTCGCGTGGCGCGGGTGGTGCCGGTGCGGGCGGGCCTTGGCCGGGGCGGGCAGCAGCGCCGCCAGAACCGGGAGGGCGACGATCGGCAGGGCAAGGATCGACAGGGCACGAATCGGGAGGGCGAAGAGGGCCCGGGGCGACGGGGGCATGCGATGGGCTCGGGGCAAGTTCGGGGCAGGTCCGGGGCGGGCCCGGCGGGGGAGGGGCCTTGCGGCAGCTACGCGACACAGGCCGCTCCGGTTCCGGGATCCCCGGCGGCCCGAAAACCCCGTACACAGCTGTCTGTCCCGGAACGAGTCGCGCGGTCCATGCCAGAATCCGATCCCTCCACCGCCCTGCCCCCCGCCGACGCCCCCGATCCCGCGGCGCTGCTGGCCACCCTCGTCGGGTTCGACACGGTGAGCGACCGTTCGAACCTGCCGCTGATCGACTGGGTGGAGGCCTATGGCCACCGCCACGGCGCCGCGGTGGAGCGGGTGCCGGACGCCACCGGCCAGAAGGCGGCGCTGCTCCTCAGCGTCGGCCCGTCCGCGGACCGCCCCGGCTACGTTCTGTCCGGCCACAGCGACGTGGTGCCGGTGGAGGGCCAGCCCTGGTCGTCGGACCCGTTCACCCTCCGGGAGGAGGGGGGGCGGCTCTACGGGCGGGGCACCTCCGACATGAAGGGGTTCCTGGCGGTCTGCCTCGCGCTCCTGCCCGAGATGGTCGCGGCGGATCTCGCGACCCCGCTCCACCTCGCGATCTCGTACGACGAGGAGGTCGGCTGCCTGGGCGTGCGCCCGCTGATCGCCCGGATGCTGGAGCGCTACCCGACGCCGCTCGGCTGCTTCGTGGGCGAGCCGACGGGCCTGGAGGTGGTGGTCGGCCACAAGGGCAAGTCCGCCGCCCGCCTCACCTTCCGGGGCCGGGCCAGCCATTCGGCGCTCGCGCCCCAGGGGGTCAACGCGGTGGAATACGCCGCCCGGTTCATCGAGCACGTCCGGCTGTCCGCGGAGGCGCTGGCCCGGGACGGCGCCCGCGACGACCTCTACGACGTGCCCCACACCACCGGCCTGTCGAGCGTGATCCAGGGCGGCGCGGCGCTCAACATCGTGCCCGACACCTGCCACGTCAGCTTCGAGTACCGGGCGATCGGCGCGGACGATGCCGGGGCGCTGGCCGCGTCGGCGATCGCCTACGCCACCGACACGCTGGCGCCGCTGATGCGGGCCGTGGACCCGGCCTGCGGGGTCACGGTCGAGCCGCTGATCGACTATCCGGGCCTCGACACCGACCCGGAGGCGCCGGTCGTGACCCTGGCCAAGCGGCTCGCCGGCCGCAACAGCCACGCCAAGGTTTCGTACGGCACGGAGGGCGGGCTGTTCGAGCGGCTCGGCGGCGTGCCCGCGGTGGTGATCGGCCCCGGCTCGATCGCCCGCGCCCACCGGGCCGACGAGTACGTGACCCGGGCCGAGCTCGACGCCTGCGCGGGCTTCCTACGCCGCCTGATCGCGACGTGCCGGGCCTGAGGTCTGGGGATCCCAAAGGACGAGTCCTTTGGTGGGGCGTCGGGGTGAAACCCCGACATACGGATCCCGGACCCCCGAGAAGGGGGTCCGGGATCCGTACCGCAGGGCTCTGCCCTGCACCCGCGAAAGGTCTCGACCTTTCGAAACCATGACCTTCGCCGGTGCGCCGCCCTATCTCGCGGGGATCTGATCCGAACCCCGGACCCTGCGATGGACGATGCCCGACACGGCCGCTACGGCTACAGCGCCCTGCCCGACCGCCCGGTCTACGACTGGCCCGGCGGGCGGCGGCTCGCCGTCTATGTCGCGCTGAACCTCGAGACCTTCGATTTCGGCACGGGGCTCGGCGCCGAGCTGGCCCCGGGCGGCCCGCAGCCCGACGTGCTGAACTACGCCTGGCGGGACTGGGGCAACCGGGTCGGGGCGTGGCGGCTGCGCGACACCTTCGACGCCCTGGGCCTGCCGGCGAGCGTCCTGGCGAACAGCCGGCTCTACCGGGACTGCCCCGGCCTGATCGAGGCCTTCCGGGCGCGGGGCGACGAGATCGTCGGCCACGGCCGCACCAATGCCGAGCGGCAGGGCACGCTGCCGGAGGCGGAGGAGCGCACCCTGATCGCGGAGGCGACCGCGATCCTCACCCGGGCGGAGGGGCGGGCGCCCGCGGGCTGGCTCGGCCCGTGGATCTCGCAGTCCCGGGTCACGCCCGACCTCTTGGCCGAGGCCGGCTACCGCTACCTGCTCGACTGGTGCCACGACGACCAGCCGACCTGGATGGCGACCCGCGGCGGGGGTAAGATCCTCGCGGTGCCCTACCCCCAGGAGCTGAACGACATCCCGGCGATCGTCGCCCGCAAGGAGACCGGCCGCCAGTTCGCCGACGCGATCGTCGACGCCTTCGACGAGATGCTGGAACAATCCGCGGCGGCGCCCCTGGTGATGGGGATCGCGCTCCACCCCTACATCGTCGGGCAGCCCCAAAGGCTGCGGCCCCTGCGGGCGGCGCTCGCCCACATCGCGGCCCACCGGGACCGGATCTGGCTCACCACGGCAGGGGCGATCGCCGAACAAGCCTACGCGGCCGCATCACGGTATCCCGAAGGGCGATAGCCCTTGGGCGGGGTGTCGGGGCCGAGCCCCGACGCTCAGGCCCCGACGCTCGGGTCTCGCCCGATTCAGTCCGGGATCGCGAAGCCGATCGACAGGCACAGGGCCGCCACGGCGGTCAGCGCCACGGCGGCCTGCCGGACCTGATGCCAGCGCGCATGGCGCGCGCGCTCCTCCGAGCTCGCGCCCAGCTGCAATTCGTCCTCGAACCCCCTCACGAAGGCGTCGAAGCTCGGGAAGGCCCGCCGCGCGAGCCACAGCCACACGCCGACGGCGACCAGGCTGATGGCCCAGCCCCCGTAGGTAAACGCATCGTCCAACATCCGGCGCCGCCTCGAGGCTACGCCCCCCTCGTCGCGTAGTTTACGGCAGGTTCCCGTAATCGCCTAGATGAAACAACACCACACCGCGCCAAGACCGTGTTTCCGGATGTATCCGGCCCGCTCAAGCCTTCGATCGGCCCAGGGCGTAGAGGGTGATGGCGGCGGCGTTCGAGACGTTGAGGCTGCGGATCGCCCCCGAGAACGGGATCCGGGCCAGCACGTCGCAGCAGCTCCGGGTCCGCTCGCGCAGGCCCTTGCCCTCGGCGCCCAGCACGATCACCAGCGGCCGGGCGACCGTCAGGGTGTCGAGGCTTTCCGGCGCCTCGGAATCGAGCCCGACGCGCGTATAGCCCCGCTCGCCCAGTTCGATCAGCGCCTCGGCGAGGTTGCGCACGGTCACGAACGGCACGTGCTCCAGCCCGCCGGAGGCGGATTTCGCCAGGACCCCGGTGGCGCCCGGCGCGTGGCGGGCCGTGGTGACGATCCCCGCGACCCCGAAGGCCGCGGCGGTGCGCACGATCGCCCCGACATTGTGCGGGTCGGTGATCTGATCGAGCGCCAGCAGCAGGGCGTCGGCCGGCAGGTCGTCGAGCCCGGGGGCGGGGAGGGGCTCCGCTTCGAGATACAGGCCCTGGTGGACCGCATCCGGCCCGAGCAGCCGGCCGATCTCGCTCGGCCGCACCAGCTCGGGCGCGATCCGCAGGGCACCGCCGAACTCCGCCTCCAGGCGCGCGGCGGCGTTCTCGGTGGCGAGCAGCCGGTGCAGGCCCCGGTCCGCGTTGCCCAGCGCCTGGACCACCGGGTGCCAGCCGTAGAGCACGGCAGCCCCGTCGGCCCCGGCCTCCCGCCGGGGACCGGCCGAGGCGGGGTGATGGGCGGGGTGATGGCCGGGCCGCCCGCCCGGTCGCCAGGAACCGGGCGGACGCCCGCCCGGTGACCGGCCCTTGGCCGGGCGATCGTCGTTGCGGCGGTCCGTCATGGGGACGCGACGGGTGAGCGGGACATCGGCTTGGCCTTTCGCGGCGCCCTCTTCGGAGGACCCGAGAAACCGGGCGTCATCGTCCACGTCAAGCGGGCCTTCGGCACAGAGCGTCGGCGCGTCCCGCGATCGAGGGTCCCCCCGGATTGTGGACAAGGCGCGGATATTCCCTTCAATCCCTGTGAAAATTCCTTCTGCCCAGCGCCGTTCGATGAAACGAACGCTGCTCGGCGACGTAGGAAGATTATCTGGAAGAGTCTTTCAGAGAGTCAGTTCAGTGGGTTATATGCGGTCCGAAATCCGTCAGTCCTGCCAGGGGGTTGGTGGCACTTCGCGCATCCGACTCTGCGCGGGGCCGCATCGAACTCTGCGCGCCCGCGTATCGGAGTCTGCGCCGGGTCGGCGGGGTGCCGTATCGGAGTCTGCGCATCCGCGTATCGAATTCGGCGCGGAATCCGGCCGGCGGCGGTGGATAACGGGGACGGAATGCGGGGACCGGGGCGTATCGAACTCTGCGTGACCGGACCGGGCCGGCGCGGGCCGTATGCGACTCTGCGCGGTTCCGCTTCTAACCCCGCGGGCAGCTCTTCGGGCAACACTTCGGGCAACCACCTCGGGCGACCCCGTGGGGAAGCGTGGATTGCCGGGACAAACCGGATCGGACCCGGGCCCCGGCGGCCGAATCGTGGCATGGCAGGATCGGGCCGCCATCCCGTCCACGGGGGAGGGCGCGTCCGGGCGACGCGAGCCGAGGGGCGATGACCATCGAGGAGAAGATCGCCGGGATCCACGATCCGGACCTGCGGGCCGAGGTCGAGGCGGCGCGCGGCGGCTTCCTGTTCGCGCAGATCGTCGAGCACGTGCTGCACCGGCAGCGCGAGCGCGACGCGCAGGCCGCCCTCCTCGGCGAGGAGGAGCGCCGACGGTCGAACCTGTCCCGCGACCAGCGCCGCCGCGACGCCGTGCGGCTCGTGATCGAGAGCGAGCCGGCCCTGCCGTCGAGCCTGCAGCACATCCATTCGGTGCTGGCGCTGTGCGGCCTGCCCTACCGCGATCCCGGGCCGGTGCGCGAATTCTCCCGCACCTACGGGCGCAACTCGCTGAGCCTGATCGCCGGGCGGATCAAGGATCCGGAGACCGGCGCCTTCGAGCCCCAGGGCCTGCCCTACGGGCCGAAGGCCCGGCTGATGCTGCTCCACCTCTGCACCGAGGCGGTGCGCCAGCGCAGCCCCACCGTGAAGGTCGCCGAGACCCTGTCGGGCTTCATGCGCGAGATGGGGTTCGCGGTGACCGGCGGCGAGCGCGGCACCATCCGGCAGTTCAAGGAACAGCTGAACCGGCTGGCCGCCTGCTCGATGCAGATCGGCCTCTGGGACGGGCGCGACAGCGCCACCACCCTCAACGTCCCGCCCTTCCGCAGCCTGGAGCTGTGGCGCCCCCGGGCCGGCGAGGGGGACGAGACCGCGGAGCGCACCGTGCGCTTCGATCCGGAATTCTACGAGACCCTGATCCGGCACGCCCTGCCGGTCGACATCCGGGCCGCCCGGGCCTTCTCGGGCTCGGCGCGCAAGCTCGACCTGCTGTTCTGGACCGGCTACCGGCTGCGGTCGCTCCAGCGCCCGCTCCGGCTGACCTGGACCAACCTCCACGCGCAGTTCGGGGCCGAGAACGCCTCGATCCGCAGCTTCCGGCAGGCCTTCAAGGCGGATCTCGCCCATCTGCGCGAGGTCTTTCCGCGCCTGCCGGTCGTGCTCGACGACAACGGCCTGACCCTGCATCCGGCCGATCCCAGCACCCTGCTGGTGCCGCCCCGGCCGGCCTCGAAGGGAATGCGGGCGCGCCACAGGGAATAGAATGGTGCTGGGTCGGGAAGGAAGATACATTCCCTTGCCGGGGCCGAATTCGCGGCCCGGGATATTCCCATTGCCTGGAACAGGCGTTATATTCCTTCCGACGCGAAGGAATGACCGATGGGCCTGTCGGATGCCGAGATCGAGATGCGGCTGGCGGCGCTGCGGCGCCAGCGCGAGGCGCTCGACCGGGAGATCGCGGATCTCGTGCTCTATCGGGAACTCGGCCGCCGCTTCGGGTCCGTGAGGGCAGGGGCCGGCGGACCCGATCCGGATGCTGCTCCGGACCCCGGGCCTGTCCCGGCGCCGGTGCCCGAGCGAACCGGCCCGCGGGACACGAGCCCGGCCCCCCACCCCGCTGCGGCCCGAGCGATTCCGGAGGATCCCGCGCCGGGCGCGGCGCGCGCGGCCGGCCGGGGAAGCGCGCCCACCGGATCGCCCCCGCCGGGGCCTTCCGAGGCCTGGGCGGAACCGGAGGCGGCCCCGCCGGCCATCGCCTTCGCGGACGACGTCGCCGGGGCTCGACGCTACGGCCGGGCCCTGGTGGAGGCCGCCTGCGCGGCCCTCGCGCGGGCCGGCCGGCCGCTGCACGCGGCGGAGATCCTCGACGCCCTCTCGGCGCAGGGCTTCACCCTGCCGGGCCGCGACCCCGTGGCGGCCCTCAACACCCGGTTGTGGAAACGGTCCGGACCGGGTGGCCCCCTCCGGCGGGTCGGCGAGGCCACCTACGCCCTGGCGGCGGACGGGGTCTCGGCCTGATCGGCCGGTCACGAATGCGCGACGGCCGGCCCGGCCCGGCCCCGCGTCCTTCATAGTGGGGTCGTGCAGCGCCGGACAATCGGATCGATTCCGGGCGCGTGGTGCGACGCGCGCGTCCGTCGCGCCGGTCTCCACGCCGGCAGGGCGCGCTGGCGGCGCGGCGGGGCCATGCCGGGCCCGGGCTCGGGCCCGGGCCGCGGACGGGCCGGGTAGGGGTGTCATGGACGGAAACGGCGGGGATCGGGGCCTCGAGCGCGCGCCGGGACCTGCGCGGTGACGGGGGCGCTCGCCAATCCGGCCGCGCAGGCCTGTGCCTTCGTGCTCGGCTGCGCGGTGATCCATGCCGCCCGGGCCCACGCGGAGGTTCTCACGCGCCTGCTGGTCGCCGTGGCGATCGGGACGACCGTGCTGCTGCTGCTCGCCGCCTCCCTCACCTACGCGCCGGGGCCGGATGGCAGCTTCGACGAAGTCACGGTCTACGCGGCCCCGTGAAGCAGTCCCATGAGGCGGCCCCGTGATGCGCCGGCCGGGCGGCTCAGTTGATCATGCAGAAGCCGGCCCCGGTTCCGATCCGGCGCTCCTGCGCGCACCAGGGCCGGGCAGGGCCGGGCGGGGCCTTCAGATCGGCGACGGCCTGGCCCGCGCCCGCCTCGGCGCCACGCGGGGGCCTCTCGCCGGTCGCGAGCACGCGCGACACGGACGGATCGCCCTCGGGGGCACGGGTCTCGATGGGGCCGGTATCGACCTTCAGCTCGGGGGCCCGGTCGCTCGACTGCGCCAGATCGGGCGGGGCCAGCGTCGCGAGCCCGGGCATGTCCTGCGCGGCGGCGGCACCGCACAGGATCAGACAGGCGGCCGGAGCCGTGAGGAACCTGAGCATCGACGAAGCTCCTGATGCGAACGATCCCGCCGCCCGACTCTCGGGCCGAGACCGGGCGGCGGTCGAATCTAGGGCGGAGCCCGTTAAGGACGGACAAAGATTTAGGATGAACAAGGGTTTATCATTTCCCGGCGGTCCTGGGCCTGATCGATCAATCTTGATCAGGACCCAGGCGCGAGGCCGGCGGCGCCCTGCACCGCTCCCGGACCCGGCTGACGGGTGCGGGTGAACCGCCTGCCCCACACCGTTCGCCGCGAACGTCCTGCCCGAAGCCGCGCAGCCGATATCGCGGGTGCGCGCGGCCCTGAGGGCGTGCGGCTCTCGGGGCCGGTCTTGCTCAGGGCCGGTCTTGGAAATGGCCTCGGATGCGGCCTTGGCGGGGAGGGCGCCCGAACGGCCCTCGCCCGGTGGCGCACCGCCAATCCTGTCGCGCCGCAGGTCCTCCGGTGGAGGCTCCAGCCGGGCATCTGCGGGCGCCCGCCCGGCGTCCCGCTACCCGTGATCATGCCGCCGAGCCAGACGCCACCCGACGACCTCCACCGACCAACCCCCGGCCGCCCCATCCGGTGTTCGCATAAGATATATTATGGAACCAAAGCGCTGCGCCGCCCGGGTGAGGGGGGCTTGGTATGCCAGTTCGACACGCCGTGGTTCGACGAGACGCCGTGGTTCGACCCGCCTCCTCGCAAGCACGCCTGACGGGGGCGCGGCCGGCCGAGGCGGGCGTTTCCCGGCCGGAGCGGTCGGCGGATCGACGCCGCGTCGTGGGCGCGTGCCGGTTTCCAGCCGCCCGGCGTCAGGCCGAGGCGCTGCGGATCCGGGTGAGGGCGGTCCCGGCCCCCTCCCCGCACCCGTGTCACGCCGCACGTCCGGACCGCCGACGGGTATCGCCGAGGATGCGCCCGTCCTCCGCCCGGCACTCGATCTGCTCCGTCAGCCGGCCCGGCCGGATCCGGATCGCCACGGGGCGGACCAGGCGATCGGCGCGCTCCAGGAATCCGGCGCTGCTCATGGGCGCATCCCGGCCGCCGCCGAGGCCGCGCCACCACTGCACGGCCTTCTCGCGCGCGTAGCCGCTGCGCTCCGGGTGCAGGCGGACGTGCCAAGCGGCCTCCACGGCCCCGTCGCGCCAGCCGAGCACGAGATCGAGCCCGTCCGGCGCGGCCTCCAGCCCCAGCGCCGTGACCGGATGCCAGGGCGCGTCCCTGGGCGCGTCCTGTCCGCCGCCGTCCGCCGCGGGGGCGGGGCCGGCCGATCCGGGGTCCTGGGCGCCCGGATCGGCCGAGAGGATCGGCCATTCGTCGTCGGCCGCGGCCGCGTGCGGGGCATCCGCCTCCGCGTCCACCTCCGGCTCGGTCCAGCAGGATTCGCAGGTCGAGGCGTTGAGGGGGATCAGGGCGCCGCAGCCGGGGCAGGGCTTGGCCCGCAGGCCCCCTGCCCCGCCCAGCAACTGGCTCTGGATCTCCCCGGCGCTCCGGGCGGTCACCGCGTCCACCGGACCGTGCATCCGCACCAGCCCGGCATAATCGAGGATCAGCGCGTCGGTCTTGCCCGGCGCACGGCGCAGGGCCCGGCCGACCTGCTGGACGTAGAGGCCGGTGCTGCGGGTCGGGCGCAGCAGCGCCACGAGATCGACCTCGGGGACGTTGAAGCCGGTGCCCAGCACGCCGACCGAGGTCAGGCACCGGATCCGTCCGGCCCGGAAGGCGGCGACGATCCGGTCGCGCTCCCGGCGGGGCGTCTCGCCCGAGACGGTCTCGCAGGCATAGCCCTCCGCCCGCACGGCGTCGCGCACGGCCTCGGCATGGGCGAGCCCGGCGCAGAAGGCGAGCCAGGCCCGGCGCCCGCGTCCATAGTCGGCGAGTTCGGCCACCGCGGCCCGGGTGATGGCGTCGCGGTTGACCGCCGCCTCCAGCTCCCCCGGGATGTAGTCGCCCGCGCGCCGCCCGACGCCCGAGACGTCGAGCTGGGTGAGCGTCGCCTTGGACACGAGGGGCGCCAGAAAACCCTGCCGGATCAGCGTGAAGGTGTCGGCCTCGTAGGCGATGCCGGAGAACAGCCGATGCGGGCCCTCGTCGAGCCGGCCCGAATCGAGCCGGTAGGGGGTCGCGGTGAAGCCCGCCACCCGCATCCCGGGTGCGCGCGCCCGCAGGCCCGCCAGGAACCGGCCGTAGCGGGTCTCGGCGGCCCGGGGGATCAGGTGGGCCTCGTCGACGATCACGAGGTCGCGGGGCCCCACGGCGTCGAGCCGGTCGGCCACCGACTGGATGCCGCAGACCAGCACCTGCGCGCCCGCCTCCCGCCGCCCGAGCCCGGCGGAGAAGATCCCGGCCGGCGCCTCCGGCCAGGCGCGGGTGAGCTCGGAAAAATTCTGGGCGACGAGCTCGCGGCTGTGGGTGACGATCACCACCCGGGCGAGGGGGTTCTCGTCCAAGGTCTCCCGGGCCAGCGCCGCGATCACGAGCGACTTGCCGGCGCCGGTGGGCAGCACGATCAGGTGCCCGGGCGCTGCCGTCTCCACCCCTCCCCGCCCCCAGGCGGCCGCGAGCGCGTCGAGGCTGGCCCGCTGATAATCCCGCAGGCGCATACCCTGCTCCGGTCCCGACATGCCCGTCTTCACCCCAGCCCGATCGGTCCTGATCCCGGGATCCCAAAGGGCCTTCGGCCCTTTGGCGGGGTGTCGGGGCAGAGCCCCGATCTCGGGCAGAGCCCGACGATCGGGCGAAGCCCGACAGCAGGGCTCTGCCCTGGACCCGCAAAAGGTCGCAGACCTTTTGAATCCCGGATTCTTGCGCGGTGGAAGCGCCCTCTAACGGGACCCGTCGGCTTTGTCCGTGGCGGCGCGGTCACGGCGCAGCAGGTAGATGTCCATGATCCAGCCGTGGCGCTCCCGGGCCTCGGCCCGGACCCGGCGGATCTCCGCGTCCACGTCACCGAGCCGTCCGGCGATCAGGATCTCGTCCGGGCTGCCGAGATAGGCGCCCCAGAAGATCGTCAGGTCCGGGTCGAGAGGGCCGAAGGCGGGATCGCCGTCGAGCATCACCACGACGCTGTCGACGTCGTCTTCGACCCCTTGGGGCCAGCCCGCCGCGAGACGCCGGCCGGTGGTGATCAGCACCGATCCGCCGATGCCGTTCAGCGGCACGCCGTGGCGGGCGGCGAGCACCTGCACGCTCGACAGGCCGGGGATCACCGTCCGGGTGAACGCCACCTGCCCGCGGGCGGCGATGCGGTCGAGGATGCGCAGCACGCTGTCGTAGAGGGCCGGATCGCCCCAGGCGAGAATCGCCCCCACTTCCCCCGGCCCGAGATGCTCCGCGAAGGCCGCCTCCAGCCGTTCGGCCCGGGCCGCGTGCCAGGCCGCGACGGTGCTGCCGTAATCGGCCGGACGGCGCTCCCGGGGCGGATCCTCCACGGTGATGACGCGATGGGGCTTGGCGATATGGGCCGCGCAGATCCGCCGGCGGATCGCGACGAGGTCGGCGGTCTCGGCGCGCTTGTCGAGCACGAACACCGCGTCGACATCCGCGAGCGCCCGCACCGCCTGGAGGGTCAGGTGCTCGGGATCGCCCGTGCCGATGCCGATGACCCGGATCTGTCTGTCCTGCATGCCGCCCTCCGCCGACAGGGGAGGGCCGGCGCCGGCTTGCCCTACAGGCGCGCGTCGGCTTTGGCGAGGATCGCCCGGGCGATG
This sequence comes from Methylobacterium guangdongense, assembly GCF_038442355.1. Classification (NCBI taxonomy): domain Bacteria; kingdom Pseudomonadati; phylum Pseudomonadota; class Alphaproteobacteria; order Hyphomicrobiales; family Methylobacteriaceae; genus Methylobacterium; species Methylobacterium guangdongense. Next base: position 57,081 of record NZ_JBBXMX010000014.1, on the reverse strand, counting down.
GTCAGGTCCTGCAGGGCGATGCCGGAGGAGTCGAACACGGTGATCGCCTCTGCACTGGCGCGACCCCTGTTACCGCCCCCCTTCTCGCCCCCCTGCCCGCCCCGCAGCACGTCGCCGATCGCCGTGAGACCGCCTTGAGCCTGTGCGGAGGCGTGCTGGAACTCGCCGATGGTGCGCGACTGCTCGGGCAGGTCGCAGAACAGGGCCGCGCGCTCCAGCAGGGCCGGGGGCAGTTCCTGCTTGCCCCTGGCGTCGGCCCCCATGGCGGCGACATGCGTGCCGGGGCGGACCCATGCGGCCTCGAACAGCGGCGCCCGGGCCGGCGTCGCCGTGACGATCACGTCGGCGGCTTCGCAGGCCTCCTGCGGTGAGACCGCCCGCACGTCGAGCCCGGAGGCCCCCTGCCCCGCCAGGCGCTCGGCAAAGCCCGCGACCTTGGTGGCATCCCGGGCGACGACCAGCACGGTCCGGATCGGCAGCACCCGGGCCAAAGCCGCGGCCTCGAACTCCGCTTGGTTGCCGGCGCCGAACACGGCGAGCACCGCCGAATCCGGCCGGGCCAGCACGCTGGCCGCCACCGCATCGGCGGCGGCGGTCCGGTAGGCGTTGACGCGGCCCGCCTCGATCACCGTGTCGACCCGGCCGACATCCTGGTCGAACAGCAGGATCACCGAATTGTGCCGGGGCAGGCCCCGGTCCGGGTTGCCGGGCCAGAACGAGCCGACCTTCAGCCCGGCATAGTCGGCGGTCGCGCCCGACTTGATCGAGAACCGGTTGGTCGGCTCCGAGCCGTGCCCGAGCACCGCCGGGAACAGGGTGGTGCCCGGCGCCACCGCGGCGATCAGCGCCTCCCGGGCCGCGTCGAACGCCATGGCGTGATCGACCAGCGCGGCCGATTCCTCCTCCGAGATGAAGCGCATGGGTTCTTGGACCTCCCGAGTCATGGTTTCAAAAGGTCGAGACCTTTTGCGGGTCCAGGGCAGAGCCCTGGTGAATACCTCAGGGCTCCGCCCTGAGAACCCGCCAAAGGGCCTCGGCCCTTTGGGATCCCGTTACAGCGTCATGCCGCGGGCGGTGACCGGCCAGATCGCCTCGACCCGGCCGTCCCGCACGCCCACGTACCAGTCGTAGACGTTGACCGTCGGGTCGCAATGGCCGGGGATCAGCTTCAGGCGCTCGTTGAGCTTGAGCACGTTGCCGGGATCGCTCAGCACCCCGTGCTCGTCGGAGCACTTGATGTACTCCACGTCGTCCCGGCCGAAGACCTTCGGCAGGCCGCTGTCGATGCTCTGCGCCTTCAGGCCGGCGTCGCAGATCGCGACATCCGCCTTCGCCTTGCTCATGATCGCCGTATAGATGAACAGGCTGTTCTCGAAATCGGTGATCGGGCGCCCCTCGGCGTCCTTCACCCGCTGGTAGTCCACGTCCATGAAGACGTAGGAGCCGCATTGCAGCTCGTTGTAGACGCCGCTGCCGCCCTCCATCGCGAAGCTGCCGGTGCCGGCCCCCGCCACGATGGCGCACGCGAGCCCCTCGGCCTTGAGCAGGTCGACGGTGCGCTTCGTCTCGTCGATCGCCGTCTGGATCAGGGCCTTGCGCTCGCCGAAATCGCGCACGTGCTGGGCCTTGCCCTGGTAGGCCTGCAGGCCCCCGAAGCTCAAGCCCGGCGCCGCCGCGATCCTCTTGGCGATCGCCACCGCAGGCTCGCCCGGCGCGACGCCGCAGCGGCCGGCCCCGACATCGATCTCCACGAGGCATTCGAGGGTGACGCCGTATTGGACCGCCGCCGCCGAGAGGTCGTCGACATTGCCGAGGTCGTCGACGCAGACCAGCACCCGCGCCCGCTTGGCCAGGGCCGCGAGGCGCTCGATCTTCTGCGGTGCGGTCACCTGATTGGAGACCAGCACGTCGCGGATGCCGGCGCTCACCAGCGCCTCGGCCTCGCTGACCTTCTGGCAGCAGACGCCGCAGGCGCCGCCCCGCTCGATCTGCAGGGTGGCGATGTCGGACGACTTGTGGGTCTTGGCATGCGCCCGGTGGCGCAGGCCGCGCTCCTTCATGAAGCCGCCGAGCTTGTCGATGTTGCGCTCGAGGGCGTCGAGATCGACCAGCAGGCAGGGGGTGTCGACCGCCTCGACCGGCATCCCGACGGTGGCGGGGATGTTGTTGCGCATGGGTGTCTCCTCCGGATCTTGTTGCGTCGGCAGGTCCCGTCAGGGGGCGAGGCCCAGAAGCTCGGCGATGCGCGGCGTCGCCTTGATGCCGGTGCCGGTGAGCACCACCACGGTGGTCTCCCCGGGCCGGATCGCGCCGCGCGCGGTGAGATCGGTGAGCGCCGCCGCCGCCATGGCACAGGTCGGCTCGACGTAGAGACCCGACCGGGCGAGCTCCATCAGCGCCGCCTCGATGGATTCCTCGGAGACCGCCACGGTGCCGCCGCCGGAGCGGCGGAGCGCCGCCAGCACCGCCCGGCCCCGGACCGGCTGGGCGATCGAGGCGCCCTCGGCCAGGGTCGGGCGGGGCGTGACCGGCACGAAATCCTCGGCGCCCGCCTCGAAGCCCGCATGCAGGGGCGCGCAATGGGCCGGCTGCACCGCGTAGAGGCGGGGGAGCCGGGCGATCGCCCCCCGGCGCAGCAGCTCCGAGAAGCCGATATCGCAGCCGAGGATGTTGCTGCCCGCCCCGCAGGGGATGATGACGTGGTCGGGCGCGGCAAAGCCCAGATCCTCCCACAGCTCGTAGGCCAGCGTCTTGGTGCCCTGGAGGAAGTGGGCCTGCCAGTTGTGGCTGGCGTAGAAGATCGAATCCGCCTGGGCGACGGCGGCGTCGGCGGTGTCCTGGCGGGTGCCGGGGATCAGCTCGACTTCGGCGCCGACGGCGCGCATCTGCACGGTCTTGGCCGGCGAGGTCGAGGCCGGGACCAGGATCTTGGCCCGCATCCCGGCCGCCGCCGCGTAGGTCGCCACCGCGGCCCCGCCATTGCCGGAGGAATCCTCCAGCACCGCGTCCACCCCCTGCTGGCGCAGGATCGACAGCATCACGGAGGCGCCCCGGTCCTTGAAGCTGCCGGACGGCGCGAACCATTCGAGCTTGAAATGCGCGTGCCCGCCCCGCCAGGGCCGGCGCACCAGCGGCGTGCAGCCCTCCCCCAGCGTGACCGGATCGGCGACCGCCACCGGCAGCGCGGCGGCATAGCGCCAGAGGGAGCGCTCGGCCGTGTCGATCTCCCCACGATCGATCCCGGGAAGATCCGTGATCATCAGCGGACCGCCCGTCTCGGAGCGCCAGCGCGGCGTCTCGATCGGGTAGGTCGCCCCGGTGGCGGGGTCGAGATAGGCGGCGGAGGGGGGCATCGCGGCTCGGATTCCGGGGCGGTTCGGAAAGAGAATACAAAATAATCTCGGGCGGCGCGCCCCCCGTCTCGCGAGTGGGACCGCGCGCCGCGCGTCAGGGCTTTGCCCTGACAACCCGCCAAAGGGCCTCGGGCCCTTTGGAAACCCGAGACTTAGGCCGCCAGTGGCAGGATCGTCTGCCCCGGCGCGTGCTCGGCGGCGATCGCCTCGGCGACGAGTTCCGCCGTGGCCCCCGAGAGGGTCCAGCCGAGATGGCCGTGGCCGGTGTTGTAGAACACCCCGGGCCGGCGGCCCCGGCCGACCTTGGGCAGCATGTTGGGCAGCATCGGGCGCAGGCCGCTCCAGGCCACCACCCGGTCGGTGTCGACCAGCGGGAACTGCTCCCGGGTCCAGTCGACCAGCGGCTGGATCCGGTCGTGGCGGATGTCGCGGTTGAAGCCGTTGAACTCGGCGGTGCCGGCCACCCGCAGGCGCTCGTCGCCGAGCCGGCTCGTGACGATCTTGGCCGCCTCGTCGAGGATGCTCACCTCCGGGGCCGCCTTCTGCGCCTCCGGGGTCAGCAGGTTCACGGTGATCGAGTAGCCCTTCACCGGGTAGACGTTGACCCGGTCGCCGAGCATCGCCGCGAAGTGCCGGCTGGCGCAGCCCGCGCAGATCACCACCGCGTCGGCCTGCAGGACCTGCGGCGCCTCCCCGGGGCGGCCGGCGGAATGCCCAGCTTGTCGCCAGCCGACGGCGTAGCCCCCCTCCCCCGGCGCGATCGTCGCGACCTCGGCGTCCTGGACGAAGCGGACCCCCTTGCGCGCGCAGGCCGCCGCCAGGCCCCGGGTGAACTTGTGGATGTCGCCGGTGGCGTCCGAGGGCGTGAAGTAGCCTCCCACGTAGGACCCGGCCAGCGTCGGCTCGATGGCGCGGATCTCCTCCGGGGTCACGGCGTAGCGCTCCAGCCCGCCCTCCCGCAGCAGGGCGTTGACGGCGTGCGCCGTCTCGAAGCTCGCCCGGTCCCGGTAGAAGTGCAGGATGCCGCGGGTCTTCAGGTCGAAGTCGATCCCCTCGGCCTCCGCCATGGCGAACAGGGCCGTGCGCGCCTTGAGCGCCAGCCGCACGGTCTCCACGGTGTTCTGCCGGTAATGGGCGATCTCGCGCACGAATTCCGCCATCCACGACAGCTTGTGCCAGGACGGGGTGGGGTTCATCAGCAGCGGCGCGTCGCGGCGCATCATCCACTGGATGCCGTGGAGCACGGTGGAGACCTTGTTCCAGACCTCGGCGTTGCAGGCCGAGAGCTGGCCGCCATTGGCGAAGGAGGTCTCCATGGCGGCGTAGCGCTGCCGGTCGAGGACGGTGACGCGGTAGCCGCGCTGGGCAAGCGCATAGGCGGTCGTCACGCCGGTGATGCCGGCGCCGATCACGGCGATGTGGGTCATGGGTGGAACTCCGGAACGCGGACGCGGGAAGGCCGCCTCAAGCGGTCGGCCGGTTGCGCGCCCCATCTGTCCCGGTGCCTGAGAGCTTGATCCGGTCTGGCCCTGGCGAGGCCTTTCGCGGACGTCCCCTTCGGCGGGTGCCCACGGGCTTGGCCCGCTGCACCGCTCTCCAGATCGCCCTGACGACACGGTTCCGGTGCCTGAGAGTTTCCGGGGCGGTTGCTCCGTCGGCGCCGGGTCCCCCTCTGTGGGTGGATCCCGGTCTCTCCCGCATCGTCGCGATGGGCTGGACCTTCGATACCCCGATTCGGCGCCCCCCGAGAAGCCCGGATTCCCGGCACCCGGCCCGTTCCGCGGACAGCGCGTGCCCGTTGTCACCGGCCGCAGCGCTCCCGGGCGCCGGCCCGCGGGTTGTTTACATATCATATACTACAAGATTCATGATTTCACCAAAATGAACATATCTGCGTGAGATATATCCTATATCAATACAGCGCTTATCTTCTGGATGTAGGCTCTGCCGATCTGAGGGGGCTCTCGGATGATCGGGCGGTCAGCGCGATGGCGAAGTGGATACCTGGCGCGGCCGTGTTCGGCCTGCTGTGCCTGATGATCATCCCGGCGCCCGGGATCTGGGGCGTGCTGATCGGGGCCGCCTGCGTGCTGGCGATCCTCGGAAGCCTGTTCATGCTGGTCCTCGACCGGGTGGCGACCGCCATCCTCGCCTGGCGGGCGCGTGCCAGGGGCACGGGTGCCAAGCGCGCGGGCGCCAAGCCCTCGCACCGGACCCGGGTGGTGCATGCCGGCCCCGGGATGACCCGGAAGGTCTGACGGATCGGGCGCGCCGGGGACTGGATTCCCGGTCCCATCGGTGCAAGGTCCGGCGCCGCCCCCGCGGCGCCACGACCAACCGGGACGGTCCGATGAAGCTCTTCTATTCCCCCGCCTCCCCGTATGCCCGCAAGGTGCTGGTCCTCGCCCACGAGACCGGGCTGATCGACCGGATCACCGTCACGGCCGCCACGGCTTCCCCGACCGGCTCCGCCGCGGAGATCGCCGCCCACAACCCGCTCGGCAAGATCCCCGCCCTCATCCTGGAGGACGGGACCGCCCTCTACGACAGCCGGGTGATCTGCGAATACCTCGACGGCCGCTCCACCGGTCCGCGCCTGTTCCCCGAGGGCGACGCCCGCTGGGATGCCCTGACCCGGCAGGCGCTGGCCGACGGGCTGCTCGATGCGGCGTTGCTCACCCGCTACGAGCGCGTCCTGCGCCCGGAGGCGCAGCGCTGGGACGCCTGGGAGGCCGGACAGGTCGGCAAGATCGGGGCGGCGCTGGACCGGTTCGAGGCCCTGGCGGCCGACCTGCCGGCGCTCGACATCGGCACGGTCGCGCTGGCCTGCGCGCTGGGCTACCTCGACCTGCGCTTCCCCGACCTCGCGTGGCGCGAGGGCCGCCCCGCCCTGGCGGCGTGGTTCGCGGTCGTGGAGGGCCGGCCTTCTATGGTCGCCACCGTGCCGAAGGGCTGAGGGCCTGTCAGGGTTTCGAGAGGGTGAGCCCTTTCGCGGGTCCAGGGCGGAGCCCTGGTGCCGGACGTTGTCCGGTGTCGGGCTGCGCCCGAGACGGTCGGGGCCTTGCCCTGACGACCCACCAAAGGGCTTCAGCCCTTTGGAAGCCCGGATGCGACCGCGTAGGGATGGGTCGAACCGAGCGGATCGGCGAGGAAGTCCTGGACGGTCGAGGCCCCCGTGCCGAAGGTGATGAGCAGGAAGCCGCCCGCGAGGGCGAAATTCTTTAGGAAATCCCAGAACAGTTCGCGGCCCTTGCCGCCGGACCAGAAATCGCCCGGCTTCCAGAACTGTTTCCACAGGAGCGCCGTGACCCCGCAATAGCCGGCCATCACGAAGGCGGCGGCCCGGTCGGCGGTGCCGGTCAGGATGCACAGCGACATCCCGATCTCCACGGTGAGCCCGAGCAGGATCAGCACCGTGGCGGGCGCGGTGGCGTGCACGGCCTGGCGCGCCTGCCCGACCGCGCCCCTGAAGTTCAGGATCTTGTCGAGGGCGCTGAACGGCAGGAACAGCAGCACGAGGAGCAGGCGGACGCCGAACGCGACCGCGACGCTGAGGCTGGCCATGGGCGTGCGATGAATCCCGATCCGGCCCCGGGGCCTTCGCGTCGTCAACTAGGGCGCGGCCGGGAATGGGGAATCCGGTCCGCCGGGGTCCGGGCCCGATCGGGTGGCCGTGCGGCCGTCACCCGGTCACCCCGGTTCGATCCGGGGACGTCTCGCCCCCTGGTCCCGGGGCGCCGACACGCCGTCGAATCGACGACGCGCCATCGCCAGTCTCGCGACACGTATCGCGAACACACGCTCTCACGCACACAGCGTATCGGTACGCGGCCTCATCGCGACGATGAGGGCCGGGACATCCGAGGTGCCGGCCTGTCGGCTCGGTCCGCGCCCGAACGTCTGGGCCCAGGTGAGCCTGACCACCGTGTCGGGATCCGGCGGTGCGCCGGCCGCGCGAAGGGCCGCGCGACTGGCCGCCTTCCGTCGCTTCAGCGCGGCCGCACCGATCCACCGCACGATCAGGGCACGCCCTGCACGGCGCATCGGGACGGGTGCCGCGCAGGCGAGGCCGCGCCGCGTCAAACCGGCAACGGCGCGGCGCTTCGGGTGTGAATGGGCCATCACGCTCCCCGGGCTCGATTTCGGCGGGCAGGCCCGCCACGCATCGCGTTCCGGGCGTTCCGGGCGTTCCGGACGGCCCGGGGGCGCACGGAACCGCGGTGGTGCCGTGGGATCCGCCGCGCGCGGGGCGGATCACGATGCGCGCGCTGGTGCAGCATGATGTCCTCCCCGCCCGGCCTCCCGCGCGACACCCGGCCGGAGCGTGACCGCGGTCGTCGAAGGGGTCTTTCTAGCGGATCGGGCACGCGGCGGGGGGGCCGGCCCAACAAGGGCGTGGACCAGTCCAGATGGACTGGTCCACGCCGCGTGACGACACCGATACGATTGCTTTAGACAGGATTCGCATGGCGCAGGAAGCGATCCTCATCATCGACGATCACGCGCTGTTTCGGTCCGGCATCGTGTCGATGCTCTCGACGGCCTTCGACAGGATCCCGATCTTCGACAGCGCGTCCTTGCACGAGGCCCTCGCCCTCGTGGCGGTCGTTCCGACGATCATCCTTCTCGACATCCAGCTGCCCGGAATCGGCGGCCTGGAAGGGATGGGCCTCCTGCAGCGGCGCTGGCCTGCCGCCAGGATCGTCATCGTCTCCGCGCTGGATCAGCCCGATACGGTCGACACCGCGGTCGCCCAGGGGGCCAGCGCCTTCCTGTCCAAGGCCGATCGGCCGGACCGGATGATGACGGTCCTGCGCGAGATCCTGCACCGGTCCGCCGTCGCCCCGCCGGCCGCCGGTCTCGTCTGTCCGTCGCTGACGCCGCGGCAGGCCGAGGTGCTCGGCCTCGTCGGACGGGGCTTGTCCAACAAGATGATCGGGCGCCGTCTCGGGTTGTCGGAGCATACGGTCCGCGGCCATGTGCAGGGCCTGCTGTCGGCCCTCGGCGTCACCCGGCGCGCGGAGGCCGTCTTCAAGGCGCAACAGCTCGGGCTGATCCGATGACGCCGCCGCAGGACCACCGGATCGTCGCCGAGGAATTGCGCCTTGTCCTGGACGGGGTGGCGCAGTCGGTCGCCGTCGGCTTCCTCGTCTCGACGCTGATGCTCATCGTGCTGTGGACCCTGGCGCCGCACGGCATCCTGCTGGGCTGGTATGGCGCGTTCCTCCTCGAGCGGGTCGCGGCGGCCCGCTACGCCCGGCATGCGCGCCACGTCGTGAGCGAGCCCGGGCGCGCGCGCCGGGTCGAGCGCGTCGTCTTCCTGAGCAAGATCGTGGAAGGCACGATCCTGGGCTCGCTGATCGGCATCGCGCTCCCGCTGCAGGTGCCTGCGGTCAGCATCCTGACGATGTCGCTGCTGGGGGCGACCTGCAGCAACGGCGTCTCGCTCCTGGCACCGCGGCGCCACCTCTATCTCGCGCTCGTCGTCCCCGTCGCCCTCCTGGCGGCCGGGACCCTCTGGTCGCTGGGCGGCGCACCCTACCGGGCGCTGGCGATCTGCGCGCTCCTGTTCGTCGCCGGGCAGTACGGCCAGGTCGTGCTCGCGAGCCGCCGCGTCCGGGAATCGATCGAGCTCCGCTTCGAGAATACCGCCCTCGTCGAACGGTTGCGCGGCGAGACCGCCGCGGCCCACCGCGCCCGTCTCGACGCGGAGCACGCCAACACCGCGAAGTCGCAGTTCCTCGCGGCGGCCAGTCACGATCTGCGCCAGCCCGTCCACGCCCTGGGCCTGTTCCTGCAGGCGTTGAGCCAGACGGATCTGGGCGACCCCCAGCGCCGGATCCTCCAGAACGCCCAGGCGGCGAACGTCGCCTCGACGGACATGCTCAACACGCTGCTGGATTTCTCGCGCCTGGAAGCCGGGGTCGTGACGCCTCGCCCGGGGGCCTTCGAACTCCAGCCGCTCCTCGACAGGATCGAGAACGATCTCGCCCATCTGGCCGATGCCAAGAGCCTGATCTACCGGACGCTCCAGACGGATCTGGCCGTCGTCTCCGATGCCGCGCTGCTGGAGCTGGTCCTGCGCAATCTGGTGCTCAACGCCATCCGCTACACCGACCGCGGCGGCCTCCTCATCGGCTGCCGCCGCCGGGGGGACGACGTCTCGATCGAGGTCTACGACACGGGAATCGGCATCCCCGCGGCCAAGCAGGACGACATCTTCCGCGAGTTCTACCAGCTCGGCAATCCCGAGCGCGATCGCCACAAGGGCCTCGGCCTCGGGCTGGCCATCGCGCGGGGGATCGCGGACTCTCTGGGCCATGCGCTGTCCCTCTCGTCCCGGGAGGGGCAGGGCAGCGTGTTCCGGATCCGCGTGCCCCGAACACGCGAGGCCGTGACCGACGACGTCCGTGCGCCGGATGCCCCCGAGGGCGGCGACCCGAACGGCGCGCTGGCCGGCACCCGGATCGTGATCGTCGATGACGATGCCATCGTGCGCGACGCGATGGTGGCGCTCCTGACCGGCTGGGGATGCGTGTGCTGGGCCTTCGAACGGCCGGACGACGCGATCGGGGCCCTCTTGCGCGAGCCGGCACCGGATGTGCTGGTCTGCGATTACCGGTTGCGCGAGGGCCAGACGGGCGCCGAAGCCATCGCGCTTCTGAGGCGGCACTGGCAGCAGCCGATCCCGGCGCTCCTCATCACCGGCGACACCGCACCGGCGCGCCTGCGCGAAGCCTTGGACAGCGAGATCCCGCTCATCCACAAGCCGGTTCGCCCCGACATACTGAGACGGTCGCTGCTGGCGCTCGCGTCCCGTCTCCCCGCCTGCACGCCCTGACCGGAGCATCGCGCAGGCGAACCGCCGATCCCCCGAACCGCCGATCCCCCGAACCGTCGATCCCCGGCGGCGGGTTCGGGCCGCTGCGCGACCGCAGGCGCCCGCGCCGGGGCCCCTCCCCTCAGGCCGCCCGCACCCGGTCCAGGAACCCCGCCACGGCGTCGCGCAGGGCGCCCGCCTGCCGGGCGAGGTCGCCCGCCGCCTGCAGCACCTGGGCCGAGCCCTGGCTCGCCGTACCGGCCGCCTCGCCCACGCCCGCCATGTGGCCCGAGACCCCGCGGGTATCCTGCGCGGTCTGGGCCGTGGTCCGGGCGATCTCGGCGGTGGCCGCGCCCTGCTCCTCGACCATGGCGGCGATCTCGGCACCAATCCGGGCGAGGTTGCGGATCACCCCGGTGATGCCGCCGATCGACCGGACCGAGGCCTCCGTGGAGCCGGTGATCTCCGCGACCTTGGCGCCGATCTCCCCGGTGGCCCGGGCGGTCTGATCGGCCAGCGCCTTGACCTCGGCGGCGACCACCGCGAAGCCCCGGCCCGCCTCGCCGGCCCGGGCCGCCTCGATCGTAGCGTTGAGCGCGAGCAGGTTGGTCTGCCCGGCGATCTGCGAGATCATCGCGACGATCTCCCCGATGCTGCCGGCGGCCTGCGCGAGGCGGCGGATCTCCCCCGCCATGCCGTCGGCGTCCCGGGTCGCGGCGGCCGCGAGATCGGCCGAGGACCCGACCTGCACGCCGATCTCCCGCACCGAGGCGGTGAGCTCTTCGGTGGCCGCCGCCACCGTGTCGGCCGAACGCGCGGCCGAATCGGCCGATGCCGCCACCGCCCGGCCGAGGTCGGTCGTGTCCTGGGCGGCCCGGGCCATGCCGTGCGCGGAGGCCTCCAGCTGGGCGGCCGCCGCCGAGACCGCCTCGACGATGCCGCCGACCTGGCGCTCGAAACTGTCGGCAAGGCCGAGCGCCACCGCGCGCTGGGCCTCGGCATTCTCGGTGGCGAGACGTTCCTGCGCGACCCGGGCGGCGCGGCGCTCGGCGACGCTGTCGCGGAACGCCCCGGCGGCCGCGGCGATCGCCCGGACCTCGCGCGGGCCGCCCGACGGGATCGACAGATCGGCCGCGTCCTCCGTCTCCTCATCCCGGCCGATCGCCGTCAGCACCGCGGCCATCCGCCCGAGCGGCCGGGCGATCGCCGTGCCGAGCCAGACCGCGAATCCGACCGAGAGGGCGAACAGGGCCAAGCCCCCCGCGCCCCACAGGGTCAGCATCCGGTCGGCCCGGGCGCGCACGGCGCCGGCGGCCGCCACGAGATCGGCGGTCAGCCGGTCCTCCACGCCCTTCAGGGCGTCGATGCGCTGCGTGGCGAGGCGGAACCAGGCAGGCGCGTCGCGGAACGCGAGCGGCGTGCCGGGGATCGTCTCCTGGGCGGCCTGGCGCAGGCGTGCCACTTCGCGGGCCGGCTCCGTCGCCTCCGCGGCGTCGAGCAGGGCGGCCTGGGGCGGCTCGGCCCCGGCCCGGAACAGGCCGGCATAGGTCGCCTGCTCGGCCGAGAGGGTGACGAGCCGGCGCGCGGCCGGAAGGTCCAGGCTGCCCGACGCGAAGGCCGCGGCGGCCGCCGCCCGCTCCTGGCCGGCGGCCTCCTTCAGCGCCAGGAAGGCCGCGTAGGCGTTCGCCCGGGCGGCGAGGCCGGCCTCGTCGATCACCCCGCCCATCGCCCGCACGAGGCCGAGCCCCTCGCCGATCAGGCCGGTGTAGAAGCGCGCCGCCTCGGGCGCGCTCGGCGTCAGGGCGTCCACCGCCCGGCGCTGGGCCGCGAGGCCCGCCAGCGCCTGGGTGAAGCCCGCCCCGCGGGCCGCGAAGGCCGGGCCGAAGCCCGTGGCGGCCGTCATGGCCTCCGGCAGCCCCGCCAGCGCCGCGTCGGTGCGCCCGCGCTGGGCGGCGAGCTCCGGCCCGAACTGCGCGCCCTTCGCCCCCAGGAACAGGCTGGAGGCGCCGCGCTCGCGCTGGGCCTCGTGCACGAAGGCGCTGATCCGCGAGGCGAGGCCGACGAGGCTCTCCACCCGGTCCATCTCGGCGCGGCGCGCCCACTGGTCGGAGACGGCCAGACCCGCCGCCCCCGCGAAGGCCAGGCAGGGGGCGAGCGCCACCGCCAGGATGCGGGCGCGGAGCGAGGATAGGAGAATCATCGGAAGATCTGCAAGGGTTCGGCAGGTGACTGTTTACCATCCCGCCCAGTGCTGAACATCCGGTTAGGGTTCTCGGTGTTCTTCGGCTTGGGTCTGCCGCATTAAGCAGCGTCTTGCACGGTATTTGCCCGATCGGTGTGCAGATCGCCCCAGATCTTCAGGGCGCGGATGACAGGTTCCAGGGAGCGCCCGCGCTCGGTCAAGCTGTATTCCACCTTCGGCGGGACCTGCGCGTAGACCATGCGCGTGATCAGGCCGTCCGCCTCCATCTCGCGCAACTGATTCGTGAGCATCCGCTGCGTCACGCTGGCGAGCCGCCGCCGGATCTCGCTGAACCGCAGGGTCCCCTCCAGCAGGTGATACAGGATCACGCCCTTCCACTTGCCGTCGATGAGCCGGAGGGTCGCCTCGACGGCGCAGCCGGGGCTGCAGCTGCCGGTATGGCGGCGGGTGCGGGGCATGGGGTCCTTCCACGGTATCATTTCCGGCACTATGGGCCTTTTATGTGCGCCCTTGCGCCCCGTGAAGGCGGACGGCATCTCTCCGGCGCTGAGCCAGAGGAGGCCGCGATGCGCGCCGTCGGATACCGCAAGTCCCTGCCGATCACCGATCCCGAAGCCCTGGTCGCCCTCGACCTGCCGCAGCCGGAGCCCGGCCCTCGCGACCTGCTGGTGAAGGTCGAGGCGGTGTCGGTGAACCCGGTCGACACCAAGGTCCGGCGCCGGGCCGAGCCGGAGGCGGGCGGCGCCAAGGTCCTGGGCTGGGACGCGGCCGGCACCGTCGCCGCCCTCGGCGCGGAGGTTCAGGGCTTTTCCGTCGGCGACGCGGTGTTCTACGCGGGCGACCTGACCCGGCCGGGGACCAACGCCGAATACCATTGCGTCGATGCCCGCATCGTCGGACACAAGCCGAAGAGCCTCGACTGGGCGCAGGCCGCCGCCCTGCCGCTCACCGCGATCACCGCCTGGGAGACCCTGTTCGATCGGCTCGACGTGGGCAAGCCGGTGCCGGGCGCAGCCCCGGCGCTCCTGATCGTCGGCGGCGCGGGCGGCGTCGGCTCGGTGGCGATCCAGCTCGCCCGGGCACTCACCGACCTCACCGTGATCGCCACCGCGTCGCGGCCCGAGACCGCGCACTGGTGCCGGGATCTCGGCGCCCACCATGTGGTCGACCATGCCAAGCCCCTGGCGGCGGAGGTGGCGGCCCTCGGCCTCGGCGCGCCGGGCCTCGTCTTCTCCACCACCAACACCGACGCCCATCTCGGGGAGATCGTGGAGCTGATCGCCCCGCAGGGCCGCCTCGCCCTGATCGACGATCCGGAGCAGCTCGATGTCGGGCTCCTCAAGCGCAAGAGCCTGTCGCTGCACTGGGAGTTCATGTTCACCCGCTCGCTGTTCGCCACCGCCGACATCGCCGCCCAGGGGGCGCTCCTCGACGAGGTCGCGCGCTTGGTTGATTCCGGGCGCCTGCGCACCACCCTGGGGGAGCATTACGGGCGGATCGACGCCACGAACCTGACGCGCGCCCACGCGCTGATCGAGAGCGGGCGCGCCAAGGGCAAGATCGTGCTCGAAGGGTTTGCCGATTGAGGAGGATGGGATGGCGGACGCGGCGGGGACCGGCCTCTTCGACGTGACGGCGCTGGCGGCGGCCCTGCCCGACAGCGCCCGGACGCTCCTGGTCGACACCTACCTGACCGACCGGGAGGCGGCGAGCGCCCGGGTGTTCCGGATCTACCGGCCGACCCCGCCGCACTATCACGCCACCTGCGACGAGTACCTCTACTGTTTGTCGGGCCGGGGCCGGGTCTGGCTGGGCGATCCGGCCGCCGAGACGGCGTTCGGGCCCGGCCAGCTCCTGTTCTTCGAGAAGGGCACGGTCCACGCGATGCCGGCGCTCGAGCCCGGGGACCCGGTGGTGTTCCTGTCGATCGACACCCCCCGGCGGGCGCCCACCGACATCATCTTCGTGAACCCGGAGGACGGGACGCCCGCCACCTTCATGGCGCGCAACGCGGAGGCGTGAGCTTCGAGGATCTTGGGTTCCCAAAGGGCTCCGCCCTTTGGCGGGTTGTCAGGGCAGAGCCCTGACTGCCTTCGGGCGCAGCCCGACACCAGGGCTCTGCCCTGGACCCGCGAAAGGTCCCGACCTTTCGAAACCATGACCGGGGATCGGGCGCTCAGACTCGCAGGGAGCGCCCCGTCGCCGCCACGCCGAGGAGCAGGGCCGCCACGAGCAGGAGGGCGCCCGGCAGGCCGAGCGCCTGCGCCACGAAGCCGATCAGGGCCGGGCCCGCCAGCACGCCGGCATAGCCCAGCGTCGTGACCGCCGGCACCGCCACGCGCGCGGGCATCGCGGTCTGGCGGCCCGCCGCGGTGAACAGGACCGGGACGATGTTGGCGCAGCCCGCCCCGACCAGGGCGTAGCCGGCGAGCGCCGCCTCCCAGGACGGGACGACCACCGAGAGCGCGAGCCCCGCGGCCGCCAGCAGGCCGCCGAGGACCACCACCCGCCCCCGGCCGAGCCGGGCCACGATCGCGTCCCCGCCGAGCCGGCCGGCCGTCATGGTGACCGAGAAGGCCGCGTAGCCGAGCGCCGCCCAGGCCGGATCGAGGCCCCGCTGCTGGATCAGGAACACGGCGCTCCAGTCGAGGGCGGAGCCCTCGGTGAGGAACACCACGCCGCAGAGCAGGCCCAGGACGAGCACCGGGCCCCGGGGCAGCGCGAAGGCGGGACCATGGCTCCCCCCGCCCCGCTCCGCCCGCAGGATGCCGGGCCAGGCCGCCGCGAACAGGGCCGCGATGCCCCCGACCAGCAGCAGCACGCTCCCGCCCGCCCCGAGCCCGGCGGCCAGGAGGGCGCTGGCGATCAGCGCCCCCAGGATGCAGCCCAGGCTGTAGAGCCCGTGGAAGCCCGACATCATCGGCCGCCCGCCGGCGCGCTCCACCGCGACGGCCTGCAGGTTCATGACGCAATCCACCGCCCCCATCCCGGCGCCGAACAGCAGCAGCGCGAGGGTGAGCGGGACGAGCCCGGAGGCCAGGGCCAGCACCGGCAGGGCGAGGCCGAGCGCCAACGTGCCGGCGAGGAGGACCGGCCGGTATCCGAGCCGCGCGGCCGCCGCCCCGGCGCTCGGCATCGCCAGGAGCGAGCCGATCCCGAAGGTGAGGAGCAGCAGGCCGAGCCCGGCCTCATCGAGGCCGGCGCGGTCCTTCACCAGCGGCACCAGGGGTGCCCAGGTGGCGTTGGCGATCCCGACGATCAGGAACAGCAGCCGCGTGGACAGGCGCTGCCGGGCTGCGGCGCGGTTATCGGAACCGCGGAGGGCGGCCGGGTCGGTCGCGTCGCGCGTTGGCATCGGCACCTGTCGATGGAGTCGCGTCTCAGGGGTGAGGCGGCGCAGCGATAGCCCGCGCTACAGGTCGAGCCCCCTCACGCTGCGGCCGTGGATGATGGCCAGGATCAGGACACCGCCCTCCGCCGGCTCGTACAGGATGACGTGCGCGGCGTATTCGTGGCGGTGCACGCCGGGCCGGATCGCGTCGGCCTTCCGGCCCATGCGGGGATTGTCGGCACGGAGCTGGAAGACATGTTCCAAGTCGCCGACATAGGCTTCCGCTTGTCGGATACCGAACTGCCGGTAGCCGAAGGCGGCGATGTCGAACAGATCCGCTTCAGCCCGCGCCGTGAGGGTATAGTCACTCATCCAGCGGTCGATCAGACTGCGCGTGCTTCCTGGCCCGGGCGAGGATTTCGGGGACCTTGCGGCGGCTTGGTTCTCCGGCGCGGGCCTCGTCGACGATCCGGCGCAGATCCTCGAGCGTCAGTTCTGTCTGGGCGCGCCGCTCGCGGTCACGGCGCACGAGGTCGCGGACGTAATCGCTTGTGCTGGCATAATCGCCCTGTTTGATCTGCGCCTCGATCCACTCCTTCATCGGGTCGGGCAGGGAAATCGTCATGGTCGCCATGGGGCCTCCATCGTCTGCCCGGAAGAATCACGCTTCCGACGATAAGCATGTTTCACAAATTCTCTTATAGGCCGGGGCGTCGATGACTGCATCCGTCGTGCCGCCGCACGGAGCGGTTGCCGCCGTACGCGTTTCGTTCTAGCAAGGGCGGCGCATGACGGGCCTGTGTCCCGCCGGCCGCATCTTGCCGTAGGCCCCCTCGGGCTCGACATGAGCCGGAGCGGCGGCTGGCCCGCGCGCGAATCCGTCCGACTTCGTCGATGCCTCGGTCGACGCCGCGAAAGACCGCCGCCCTCATGGCCAAAGCCCAAGCTGGAAGTCGTGCCCCAGGTCGTGCCGCAAGCCGCGCCGGCGCCGCGCAAGCCGCGCCCAAGGCTGCCGTCAAAGCCCCTTCCAAAGCCCCTCCGAAAGCCCCGGCGACCGCCAAGGAGGCCCCGTCCAAACCGGTTCGCGCGAAATCCAGCCCCCCCGGCGCCCGGAACGAGGCTGCCATCGACGCCAAGCTGGAGGCCCTGTTCGACGCCGCCCCGGCCCCCATCGAGGACCGGCGGGTCATCGCGGTCCGCGGCGCCCGGGAGCACAATCTCAAGAACGTCGATCTGACCATCCCGCGGGACAAGCTCGTCGTGTTCACCGGGCTGTCGGGCTCGGGCAAGTCGTCGCTCGCCTTCGACACGATCTACGCCGAGGGGCAGCGCCGCTACGTCGAGTCGCTGTCGGCCTATGCCCGCCAGTTCCTGGAGATGATGTCGAAGCCCGATGTCGACCAGATCGACGGGCTGTCGCCGGCCATCTCCATCGAGCAGAAGACCACCTCCAAGAACCCCCGCTCCACCGTGGGGACGGTCACCGAGATCTACGACTACATGCGCCTGCTTTGGGCGCGGGTCGGCATCCCCTACTCGCCCGCCACCGGCCTGCCGATCGAGAGCCAGACCGTCCAGCAGATGGTCGACCGGGTGCTGGAGCTGCCGGAGAAGACCCGGCTCTACCTGCTCGCCCCCGTGGTCCGCGGCCGGAAGGGTGAATACAGGAAAGAGATCGCCGAGTACCAGAAGAAGGGTTTTCAGCGCCTGCGCGTCAACGGCGAATATTATGCCATCGACGATGTCCCGAAGCTCGACAAGAAGTTCAAGCACGACATCGACGTGGTGGTCGACCGCATCGTGGTCCGCGCCGATATCGGCTCGCGGCTGGCGGATTCCTTCGAGACCGCGCTGGACCTCGCCGACGGCATCGCGGAGGTCGTGTTCGCCGACGCCCCCGAGGGCGAGACGCCCCGGACCATCACCTTCTCGTCGCGCTTCGCCTGCCCGGTCTCGGGTTTCACCATCGCGGAAATCGAGCCGCGGCTGTTCTCGTTCAACAACCCGTTCGGCGCCTGCCCGACCTGCAGCGGCATCGGCCACGAGATGCGGATCGACCCCGAGCTGGTGATCTCCGATCCGGCCCTCAGCCTGAAGCGCGGCGCGGTCGGCCCCTGGGCGAAGTCGACCTCGCCGTATTACGGCCAGACCCTCGACGCGCTGGCCGAGCATTTCGGCTTCAAGACCGGCGTGCCCTGGCAGAGCCTGTCGGACACGGCCCGCAGCATCGTGCTGTACGGATCGGGCAAGCAGGCGATCCGCTTCGCCTACGACGATGGCTTGCGCAAATACACGGTCAACAAGCCGTTCGAGGGCGTGATCCCGAACCTGGAGCGCCGCTACAAGGAGAGCGATTCCGACGCCGTCCGGGAGGAGATCGGCCGCTTCATGAGCGAGACGCCCTGCGCCACCTGCGGCGGCAAGCGGCTGAAGCCCGAGGCGCTCGCCGTGAAGGTCGCCATGGCGGACATCGCCGATGTCACGGCCCTCTCGGTCTCCGAGGCGCATCGCTGGTTCTCGGAGCTGCCCGAGAAGCTGACGGCCAAGCAGAACGAGATCGCGGTCCGGATCCTGAAGGAAATCCGCGACCGGCTGAGCTTCCTGGTGGATGTCGGCCTCGAATACCTGACGCTCGCCCGCGGCTCCGGCTCGCTCTCGGGCGGCGAGAGCCAGCGCATCCGACTGGCCTCCCAGATCGGCTCGGGGCTCACCGGCGTGCTCTACGTGCTGGACGAGCCGTCCATCGGCCTGCACCAGCGCGACAACGAGCGGCTGCTCGGCACGCTCAAGCGCCTGCGCGACCTCGGCAATTCGGTGATCGTGGTCGAGCACGACGAGGACGCGATCCTGCAGGCCGACTACGTGGTCGATGTCGGCCCGGGCGCGGGCATCCACGGCGGCGAGATCATCGCGCAGGGGACGCCCGCCGAGGTGCTGGCCAACCCGGCCTCGCTGACCGCCAAGTATCTCACCGGCGCGATGTCGGTGCGCACGCCGACGGCGCGTCGCAAGGGCCGGAAGGGCAAGCTCGGGCTGTTCGGCGCCCGGGGCAACAACCTCAAGGACGTCGACGTCGAGATCCCGCTCGGCACCTTCACCTGCATCACCGGCGTCTCGGGGGGCGGCAAGTCCACCCTGGTGATCGACACGCTCTACAAGGCGGTGGCCAAGAAGCTGAACGGCGCCCTGGAGCACCCGGCCCCCTACGGGCGGCTGGAGGGGCTGGAGCACCTCGACAAGGTCATCGACATCGACCAGTCGCCGATCGGGCGCACGCCGCGCTCGAACCCCGCCACCTATATCGGCGCCTTCACGCCGATCCGCGACTGGTTCGCGGGCCTCCCCGAGGCCAAGGCGCGGGGCTACCAGCCGGGGCGCTTCTCGTTCAACGTGAAGGGCGGGCGCTGCGAGGCCTGCTCGGGCGACGGCGTCATCAAGATCGAGATGCACTTCCTGCCCGACGTCTACGTCACCTGCGACGTCTGCAAGGGCAAGCGCTACGACCGCGAGACCCTGGAGGTGAAGTACCGGGCCAAGTCCATCGCCGACGTGCTCGACTCCACCGTCGAGGAGGCGGCCGAGCTGTTCAAGGCGGTGCCGGCGATCCGCGACAAGCTCGAGACCCTGAAGCGGGTCGGCCTGCACTACGTCCATGTCGGCCAGCAGGCCACCACCCTGTCGGGGGGCGAGGCGCAGCGGGTGAAGCTCTCCAAGGAGCTGTCGAAGCGCGCCACCGGCCGCACCCTCTACATCCTCGACGAGCCGACCACCGGCCTGCACTTCCACGACGTCGCCAAGCTCATGGAGGTGCTCCACGAGCTGGTCGACCAGGGCAACACGGTGGTGGTGATCGAGCACAACCTCGAAGTGATCAAGACCGCCGACTGGGTGATCGACATGGGTCCCGAGGGCGGCGACGGCGGCGGCCGGGTGGTGGCGCAGGGGACCCCGGAGGAGATCGCCCGGTCCAAGGCCAGCCACACCGGCCGGTTCCTGCGGGAGGTGCTGGAGCGGCGGCCCGCCCCGCAGGCCGCCCCCCGCCGCAGCGCCGCCGAGTAGCCGGGCCGGCGCTGGCCGGCGCGGCAGTTTTTGCCGGGTGCCGGCCGGGACCGGTCCGCGCGGGCGGTGATTCGAGCCGTCGCCCGGCGCTCCGCGCGCGTGCGGACCCGTCCGGCCGCCGATCCGGCGCCATTCCGGACCGCTCCGCCCCGTTCGGCCTCCTGCCCGATCCTCCGCCCGGGCTTGCCGGATTCTCCCGCGACGGGCGGTTACAACAGCTTGACCATTCAACGATATTTTGCCGGATGGGGCCTCCGGAGGCGGCCTGTGGACAGTGTTGCATCGCCGCAAAAATGCGGCTTTTGGGCAACGGTTGGGCTGGTTCTGGCAATTCAGCGAGCATTCCACTGTCTTTCCGAGGGTCTCTGTAGAATAGTCGCAGACGTTGAGACGGGCAGGCTCCGTGGGGGCGCTCGGCAGATCCGAAGCCGGCAGCCGCGATAGGCGAGCAGACCGGCAAGGAAATGCCGGATGCGGGACGGACGCCTTGGGACCTTGGGAAGGAATGAGAAAATGATGAAGCACTGGCTCGCGGCCGGATCGGTCGCGCTCACGGTCGGCATGACCTCGACGATCGCGCAGGCGCAGACCACGACGGTGCCGGGCGAGCAGGTCGGCCTCGCGGTCGGCGCGCCGCTGCCGGAAGGCATCTACGCCATCAACACGTTCACCTACCGCCGCACCGATGGCCGGAACGATCCCGATACGGCCGTCAACATCCCGGTCCTGGTCTGGTCGACCCCGTTCGTGCCGTTCGGCGGCCGCGTCGAGCTGCTCGTGGCGCCCCCGACCGTGTTCGCCTTCACCCGCAACGCAGCGGGCACGCCCAACAAGGACATCTCGATCAACGTCGGCACCTTCGTCGGCGGCATCTGGGCCTTCGACCTCGGCAGCAACTTCGGCGTCAGCTTGCTCGGCGGCGTGTACCTGAACGACCTCGACGGCGACCGCGGCTCGCTGTTCAACGGTGGCTTCCGTCAGAACGCGCTCTCGCCCTACGGCGTCAGCCCGGTCGGCACGCCGGTCCTGCCGCAGCTCTCCTCGAACACCTACCGCTTCGGCATCGCCGGCAGCTACACCGGCGACGGCTGGAACATCACCGGCAACCTGACCGCCAACATCTACGACTCGCCCGGCCGCTTCCCGGGCCAGGTCGGCGCCGCCATCGGCCCGCTGCGCTTGTCGGACTCCCTGAACTTCGACATCACCGCCACGAAGAAGTTCGGCAACTTCGAGATCGGCCCGGTCGCCTACGGCACGTATAACTTCGACGTCAGCCAGTACAGCGCGGCCTTCAACAACCGAGGCCGGTTCGCGGTCGGCGGCCTCATCGGCTACGACTTCAAGATCTTCACCGTTCAGGCCTACGTCGCCCGCGACGTCGTGACCGGCGCGACCCTGACCAACGCGTTCGGCCGCACCCGCAGCGACTACTCCACGGACGGCTGGATCCGCTTCATCGTCCCGCTCTACTCGCCGGCCCCCGCCGCTTCGCCGATCCCGGCGCCGCTGGTCCGCAAGTACTGAGACGCGCGAAACCCGGTCCCCGCCGCGCGGGGACCGGACGCCCGCGATGGACCGCCCGGCCCCGGCCGGGCGGTCCTCTTCGTTTTCACCCCTGCGGCAATGGGGCGGGGGGCGTCCTGCAGGGTGTCGCGGGCGGCCTGGACATCCTATCTTGTCGTCTTTCGCGCATCCGGCTCCGGCCCGGGTGCGGATGAGCGCAGGACGCTCGGCGCAGGATTCTCGGCGAAGGACTCTCATGGCGACGCAGGGCGAGTGGAAGATCCCCGCGCAGGCCCAGCCGCGGCCCGCGGATTACGGCTACGACCTCGACCGGGCGCTCTCGGCGGTGCTGGCCCTGTCGACGCGGGTGCCCGACGGCGCCTTCACGGCGGAGACGCTGGGCACGGAGCGCGCCGGCAACGGCGTGGTGATCCGCGAGGACGGCCTCGTGCTCACCATCGGCTACCTCGTGACCGAGGCCGAGAGCGTCTGGCTCACCACCCGGGATGGCCGCTCGGTGCCCGGCCACGTCCTCGGCTTCGACGCCGCCACCGGCTTCGGCCTCGTCCAGGCGCTGGGCGACCTCGGCGTGCCGGCCCTGCCGCTCGGCCGTTCGGCCGGGCTGCGGACCGGCGACCGGGCGGTGCTGGCGGGGGCGGGCGGGCGCCAGCGCTGCGTCGCCGTCGAGGTGGTCGCCCGGCAGGAATTCGCGGGCTACTGGGAATACGTCCTCGACGAGGCCCTGTTCACCGCCCCCGCGCACCCGCACTGGGGCGGCACCGCGCTGATCGGGCCGCAGGGCGAATTGCTCGGCATCGGCTCGCTGCAGCTGCAGCAGGGCGGTTCGGGGAGCGCGCGCCCGATCAACATGGTGGTGCCCATCGATCTGCTGCCGCCGATCCTCGACGACCTCGCCACGCGCGGCCGCGCGAACCGGCCGCCGCGCCCCTGGCTCGGCCTCTACGCCACGGAGAGCGAGGAGGGCATCGTGGTGATGGGCCTGGCCGATGGCGGCCCGGCCGAGACCGGCGGGCTCCAGGCCGGCGACGTGATCGAGGCCGTGGCGGGCGAGCCGCTGGCGGACCTCGCCGCCCTGTTCCGCAGCGTCTGGGCGCTCGGCGAGGCGGGGGTGCGGGTTCCGCTCACCATCCGCCGCGACGGGCGTGGCGTGAAGCTCGCCCTGGTCTCCGCCGACCGGGAGACGTTCCTGCGCACGCCCTCGCTGCACTGACGCCACGAAACCGGGGCGGGGAAACCGCCACGGTCCGCGCGGCGTTGCCCGAATGCTGCCGCGAGCCTGTACCCGATACAACCTTGGGCTCAGCGTCGGTTCAGGCGGCGGAGCCGAATCTCCCTCGACCGGCTGCCGATCCGCCGGAGGACGAGAGGAGATCCAGTCATGACGTTTCTGAGCGCGCCGCGCGCGAAGGCGCTCGTTATGGCCGCCGCGATCGCCGGTGGCCTCGGGCTTGCCGGTTCCGCCCAGGCGGCCGGGGGCTGCGGCCCCGGCTTCCACCCCAATCCCTGGGGCATCTGCCGCCCGAACTGGGGGCCCCGCCCCTACGGCCACTGGCGGCGGCCGGTCTATTACGGCGGCTACGGCTACGCGCGGCCCCGCCCCTATTACCGACCCTACGGCTTTTACGGCCCGCGCCCGTTCTACTGAGGCGCGACTCGACCGGTCCGACAGACAGGGCGCTCCATCGGCCGATGGGGCGCCCTTCGCGTATGCGGTGCGTTCCACATGCGCACAAAGAATGACCATTCGGAAAGGTTGCCGAGATCTTAAGCGGGTTATGCGATCACTGCAGGGCTGATGCTTGACCTTTCGACTCCTGCTGCGTTGCAGCGGGCTTATATGTGCATTGCACCAACAAGAGGCACCGATGCGCATCGATGCGCCACCGGATGCCCGAACAGAGGTCAAAGCATAACATGTCCGCCGCCCGTAGCGTCCTGAGCCGCGTCCGCGCCTATCTCCGGTACCGCGACACGGTCACCCAGCTCTCCCGCCTCTCGGATCGCGATCTGGCCGATCTCGGCATCAACCGCAGCGAGATCCGCGGCATCGCCCGCGTCTGATCCCTGAGAGCGCGCGCAGTTCGCAAGACTCCATCGAAGGACCGCCGCCCGTTGATCCGGGCGGCGGTCCTTCGCTATTCTCAGGCATGACACAGACCATCCACATCGTCGGCGGCGGCCTCGCCGGGTCCGAGGCCGCCTGGCAGGTGGCCGAGGCCGGCCATCGCGCCGTCCTTCACGAGATGCGCCCGGTGCGCGGCACCGAGGCCCACCAGACCGATGGGCTGGCCGAACTGGTCTGCTCGAACTCCTTCCGGTCGGACGATCCCGAGGGCAACGCCGTCGGGCTGCTGCACCAGGAGATGCGCCGGCTTGGCTCGCTGATCATGCGGGCGGCCGACGCCAATCAAGTGCCGGCCGGCGGGGCGCTGGCGGTGGACCGCGAGGGATTCTCCGCCGCGGTGACCCGAACGCTGGAGCAGCACCCCAACGTGACGCTGGTGCGCGGGGAGGTCGAGGGCCTGCCGCCGGAGGAATGGGGACCCTGCATCGTCGCCACCGGCCCGCTGACCGCACCGGCCCTGGCCGAAGGCATCCGCGGGCTGACGGGCGCCGAGTCCCTCGCCTTCTTCGACGCCATCGCGCCGATCGTCCACCGCGACTCGATCGACATGGACGTGGCGTGGTTCCAGTCGCGCTACGACAAGCCGGGCCCCGGCGGCACGGGGGCCGACTACCTCAACTGCCCGATGGACCGCGCGCAGTACGAGGCCTTCGTGGCCGCCCTCGTGGCGGGCGACAAGATCGGGTTCAAGCAGTGGGAGGGCACGCCCTATTTCGACGGCTGCCTGCCCATCGAGGTGATGGCCGAGCGCGGGCCCGAGACCCTGCGGCACGGCCCGATGAAGCCCGTGGGCCTCACCAACCCGCGTGACCCGCTGGTCAAGCCCTGCGCGATCGTCCAGCTGCGCCAGGACAACGCGCTGGGCAGCCTCTACAACATGGTGGGTTTCCAGACGAAGCTGACCTACGCCGAGCAGATGCGGATCTTCCGCACGATCCCCGGCCTGGAACGGGCCGAGTTCGCCCGCCTCGGGGGCCTGCACCGGAACACCTATCTCGATAGCCCGCGCCTGCTCGACGCCACGCTCCGGTTGAAGGCCCGCCCGGCCTTGCGCTTCGCCGGCCAGATCACCGGCTGCGAGGGCTACGTGGAGAGCGCGGCGGTCGGGCTGATGGCCGGCCGCTTCGCGGTGGCCGAGGCGGCGGGGCACCCGCTCGCCCCCCTGCCCCAGACCACGGCGCTGGGCGCGCTGATCGCCCACATCACGGGCGGCCATGTGGAAGCCGATGGCGAGGCCAACGCCCCGCGCTCGTTCCAGCCGATGAACGTGAATTTCGGCCTGTTCCCGCCCCTGGCGCAGGCCCCGCGCAACGAGACCGGCCGGCGCCTGCGCGGCCCCGAGAAGGCGGCCCTCAAGAAGCGCACCTTGACCGACCGGGCCCGGGCCGACCTCGCCGCCTGGATGGCGCAGCCGGCGGACCGGACGCCCGTCGCGGCCGAGTAGCGCCAAGTCCCGGGATTCAAAAGGGCGAGCCCTTTTGCGGGTGCAGGGCGGAGCCCCGCTGGGCTTGGGCGAAGCCCAATGTCGGGGCCCTGCCCCGACACCCCGCCAAAGGGCTTGTAGCCCTTCGGAAACCCGGATCTGCGCACGGGCCTTGCACGGTCCGGATGTAAAACCCCGGGAACCGCATGACCGAGATCGACACCCAGGCCTTCCTGGCCGACCTGTATGAACTGCGCGAAATCGGCCGGTTCCGCACCGGCGTCCACCGGCCGACCTTCTCGGCCGACGACATGGAATCCCGCCGCTGGCTGATGGCCAAGCTGGAGGCCTGCGGGCTGGCGGCATCCATCGACGGGATCGGCAACGTGCTCGGGCGCCATCGCGGCCCCGGCCCGCATCTGCTGGTCGGCAGCCATATCGAGACCCAGAACGAGGCCGGCTGGCTCGACGGGGCGCTGGGGGTCGTCGGCGGGGTGGCACTGGCCCGGGCCGGGCTGCCGGTCGACGTGGTCGCCTTCGCGGACGAGGAGGGGCATTTCTCGGGCGGCTTCCTGGGCAGCCGCTCGGCGATCGGCGACCTCACCGAGGCCGAGATCGACGAAGCCCGCAACCGCACCGACGGCACGCCCCTGCGCGACGCCCTGCAGGCCGCCGGCCTCGCCGGCCTGCCCCGGATGCGGCTCGATCCCGGGCGCTACCGCGGCTTCCTGGAGATGCATATCGAGCAGGGCACGCAGCTCGAATCGGCCGGGCTGCACCTCGGGGTGGTGAGCGGCATCGTGGCGATCTGGCAGTTCCGGATCGTCTTCGCAGGCAACCAGGACCATGCGGGCGGCACCACCATGGCGGAGCGCCGGGATGCGGGTCTCTCGGCGGTCCGGCTGCTCGCGGCGATCGACCGGGCGTTCCCGACAGTCTGCGGCCCGCGCAGCACCTGGACCACGGGGCGGATCACCCTGGATCCCGGCGGCTACAGCATCATCCCGGGTCGGGCGGAGGTGTTCTTCCAGTTCCGCGACGTGGCGATGCCGGTGCTGGAGCGGATGGAGGCCTGTCTGGAGGCGCTGGTGCGCGAATCGAACCGGCGCGAGCGCTGCCCCGCCACGCTGACGGCCCTCTCCAAGGCGATCCCCGCCCCCTGCGACCCGGACCTGATGCGCGCCCTGTCGGAGGCCGCCGAACAGGTCTGCCCGGGCGGCTGGCAGGTGATGCCGTCGGGCGCGGGCCACGACGCCCAGAACGTCGCCCGGATCCTGCCGGCCGCGATGCTGTTCGTCCCCTCGATCGGCGGCATCAGCCACCATTGGGCGGAGGATACCAGCGATGCCGATCTGGCGCTGGGGGTGCGGGCGCTGGGGGCGGCGGCGGTGAGGAGGCTTTCGCTGCCGGCCGAGGCGGGCTGAGCGTCGCGCCCGAACGGGCGGGCGCAGGCGTCCCAGGAGCCCCCCTACAGCTTCGGGACAGCTTCGCGTTCTAGAGATCGGGACGCACTTCCGTCCCGACAACTGGATTTTATGCCGAGCAGCGATCGGATGAGGCTGAGACGAAGGATTAGCCTGTGCAACGGGCCTGTTTTCGCTCGGCATTGTGGTTTCGGCGTTCGTAGGCCATGAGCCTCGCTGTCGTTACACCGTATTACCGTGAGGACTTGGCAGATCTGCTGTCCGCCCATCAGAGTGTGCTCCAGCAGGACATTCAAGTTCGGCACATCATGGTGGCGGACGGGTATCCGAAGCATCTCGTCGGCTTGTGGGCCTGCGAGCACATCGTCCTGCCGTCGGCCCATCGGGATGCGGGCAACTTCGCGCGCGGTGTGGGCGCGCTCCACGCCTTTCAGACCGGCGCCACCCATGTCTGCTTCCTGGATGCCGACAACTGGCTTGAGAGCCGTCACGTCTCGAGCCTTCGCGACCAGATGGTGCTGTCCGGAGCCGAGATCGGTGTGTCCCGGAGGATGCTGCGGCGTCTCGATCGCAGCCTCCTCGATCCGCTCGATTGGGAGAGCGACGGCACCCAGTTCGCCGATACGGGAACGATGATGCTGGGCCGCGCGGCCGTCGAGATCGCGGCCCTGTGGGCGACGCTGCCGGTCGAACTCAGCGGCGCTGGTGATCAGGTCCTCTGGGCTGCGATCAATGCGCGGGGCTTCCGGATCGCCCGGACGGAACTGGCGACGATGAATTACAAGACGAAATGGGCGGTCCACTACACCGGGCGCGGTGAGCCGGCCCCCGATGGAACGGTCGGACTCGGCTACGTGCACGCGGCGACAGCGTACTGGAAGGCGCTTCCGGAGACCGACCGGCACCGTCTCCTGCATGGCCGGTCCTGAGGCGGCCGCCTCCGCCCCTGGCGGACGGAGGGGCGGGCCGCCGCAATTGGATCCTCACCCCCCCGGCACCAGGGACCGGAGCGGAATCAACTCCGGCCGGTATTCCTGCATCCCGCCGGCAATCCGCTCCTCCACGGCGTCGAGGAATTTCTCCGGGTCGGTGATCGAGCACTGGCGCAGGTCCCAGAAGGCGTAGCGCCACCATTGCACCTTCAGGTAGCGCTCGATCAGGGCGTCGGGGAAGCGCATCTTCACCACCCGGGCCGGGCTGCCGGCCACGATCGCGTAGGGCGGCACGTCCTTGGTCACCACCGCCATGGCGCCCACCACCGCCCCGTCGCCGATCGTGATGTCGGGCATCAGGAAGGCGCCGTGGCCGATATAGACATCGTTGCCGATGCGCACGCGCTTGGGCCACAGATAGGGCCCGCAGATCTCGTAATCCTCCGCCCGGGGATCGGCGCGGTCGAACACCGCCGAATGGTGCGTGTAGAACAGCGGCGAGGTCGAGCCGCATTGGACCGGGTGGCTGCCGCGCCCCATCTGCACGCTCTCGCCGATCGAGCAGTAGCGGGCGATGTCGGCGCCGAAATAGTAGCCGCTCACCGCGTACGAGAACGCCCCCATGGTGAGGCAGTAATCGACCCCCATCCACTTGATGCTGCACGGCGGCTCGAAGGTGCAATCCTCCGGCAGGCCGAACGGCGCCGGATGCAGCACCGAGATGCCCCGCCGCAGCATCTCCTGTTTCATGTCCTCGTTGACGGAGATCATGCGGCGTCCTCGTCGATGGGGCGTTGGATCCTGGCCGGCGCCCGATCGGAGCCGCGGCGCGGGCCGGGCCTCCGTGCAGACGCGTTCACCGCGGGCCGTCCCGGCGCGCGGTCGCCGCGCGGATCTCGGATCGAATCATGGGTGACGGTCGGGGCAAGTCGGATGCGCAGGGCCAAGGGTAACGGTGAGCCGCCGCACTAACCGAACCGGCAGAGCGCGTAAACCGTGGGCCATCCCGTGAAGCCGCCGCCCCAACCGGCCGTTCCCGCCATCGCACGGCTCGCGTCGCCGGTCGGTCCTTGCAGACGAGGGAGTTCCGATATATCGATAAAAACGACATATCGGAACTGAGTCGACGCCATGCATCCCGACTTTCCGGACCCCTTCCATGCCGATCCCTTCGACGCCTACCGCTTCCGGGCCCATCGCGGCCCGATGGGCGGCGAGCACCGGGGGCGGCACGGGCATCCCGGCCGCGGACCCGGCGACCGCCGGATGTTCGGCCGCGGCGGCCGGGGCGACCTCGCCCGCTTCTTCGCCCATGGCGACCTGCGGCTCGTGATCCTCCACCTGATCGCCGAGAAGCCCCGGCACGGCTACGAGATCATCAAGGCCATCGAGGAGCGGGTCGGCGGCGCCTACAGCCCGAGCCCCGGCACGGTCTACCCGACGCTGACGCTGCTGGAGGAACTCGGCCACGTCACGGTGACCCCCGGGGAGGGCACCAAGCGGCTGCACGCGATCACCCCGGAGGGCCAGGCCGTCCTCGACGGCAACCGCCCGACCCTGGAGGCGATCCTCGCCCGGATGGCGCAGGCCGAGGCCGCCCGGGGCGACGGCCCGCCGCCCTCCCTGGTGCGCGCCAGGGAGGGGCTGAAGCTCGCCCTCCAGATGCGCCTCGCCCGCGGGCCGCTCAGCCCCGAGCAGGCCGCCGCCATCACGGCCGCCCTGGAGGCGGCGACCGCCGCGGTGGAGCAGGCGTGAGGCGCCGTGCTCCGCACCGGAGCCGGCACGGTGTCTGATCCACGATCCAGCCGCCTCGCCCTCGGGGTGACCCTGTTCCGGCCGCGCCCGGATCAGGTGGAGCGTGTCCTCACCCAGGCCGCGCTCGCGGGCGCTACGGTGATCGCCTTCGACAATGGCGGCCTTTCGGCTGCGGACGCGGCACGTCTTGCGCGCGCCGGCGTGAGGCTGCTGTCGGCGGGGCGCAACGTCGGCATCGCGGCGGCGCTCAACCGGATCGCGGCGGCGGCTCGCGAAACGAGGGCGGAGACGCTCCTGCTCCTCGATCAGGATGCCGAGCCGCCTGAAAACCTCGCCGCCGGGCTGCTCGCCGCCCGCGGAGCGCTGCGGCGGGCCGGGATCCCGACCGCGGTGGTGGCGCCGGCGCCGGCGCCGGCGGCCGGCCACAAGGCGCCCGCCACGCCGCGCCGCCCCGGCGTCCCGGACCATGGCGCCCTCGCCCCGGTGCAGTTCCTGGCGACCTCCGGTTCGTTGATCGATCTCGCCGCGTTCGACCGGGTCGGCCCGTTCCGGGCCGATTTCTTCATCGACGGGGTCGAGCTCGAATGGTGCTTTCGCGCCTGGAGCCTCGGCTACGGCTGCTATTGCGCCCGCGACGTCGGGATCCCCCACCGGGTCGGCGGCGGGGTGATCCGGGCCTTCGGGATCGCGATGCCGCGCCAGCCCCTGTTCCGCATGGCGACCTACCTGCGCAACGCGGTCTACGCGTGGCGCCTGCCCCACGTGCCGTTGCGCTGGAAGCTCGCCCAGGCCGCCTACCTGCCGCTCCAGGCCGGGCTGTACTGGGCCGATTCGGGCTGGCGGCCCGCCGTGCTGCTGCGGCTCCTCGGGGCCGCCCGCGACGGCGTTCTCGGCCGCCTCGGGCCGCCCGAGGATCTGCCCCGAGATCTGCAGAAGGACCCGCCGTGACCGGCCGCCCCGCCCTCCCCCCGGTCCTGGACGTGGTGATCGTCAACTGGAACGGGGGGGCGCTGCTGCGCGCCTGCCTCGCGAGCCTCTCGGCCGCGCGGGAGGCCGAATCCGTGCAGGTGATCGTGGTCGACAACGCCTCGACCGACGGCTCCACGGAGAACCTGCCGCCCCTGCCCCGCCCGCTCCGGCTGATCCGCAATGCGGAGAATCGCGGCTTCGGCCGGGCCTGCGACCAGGGCGCCGCCGCGGGCGCGGCCCCCGCGATCCTGTTCCTCAATCCCGACACGCAGGTCGAGCCCGACGCCCTTGGGCAGGCCCGGGCCGCGCTGACGGCCGATCCGCGGACCGGGATCGTCGGCGCCCGGCTGGTCGATCCCGACGGGCGGACGGCCCGCTCCTGCGCCCGGGCGCCCACGGCGCTCGGCCTCCTCGGCCGCGCCCTGGCGCTCGACCGGCTGGGCCTCGTGCCCCCGCACTTCCTCCTCGAATGGGACCACGCGGAGGATCGCGCCGTCGATCAGGTGATGGGCGCCTTCCTGATGATCCGCCGCGACCTGTTCCAGGCGCTCGGCGGGTTCGACCCGCGCTTCTTCGTCTACTGGGAGGATGCCGACCTCTGCACCCGCGCCCGGGCGGCGGGGTTTGCCGTGTTGCACGTGGCGGGGGCGGTCGCGCATCACCTCGGCCAGGGCACGACCCGGCAGGTGCGGGCGCGGCGGCTGTTCTACTTCCTGCGCAGCCAGATCCTCTACGCCGGCAAGCATCACGGCGCCGCCGCGGCCCTGGTGCTGATCGCGGCGAGCTTCTGCGCGCAGGTGCCCCTGCGGCTCGCCCTGGCCCTCGTCCACCGCTCTCCGGCCGAGGCCGCCGAGGTGCTGCGCGCGGCCGCCCTCCTGGCCGCAGCCCTGCCGCAGCTCGCAGGCTTGCTCATGCGGGGCGATCGAGGAAGTCCAGCAGGTCCCGGTTGAAGGCTTCCGGACAGGTCACGCTGTGGGCGTGGCCGCCCTCGGGGGCGAGGGCGAGGCGGGCCCGGGGCAGCGCCACCGCGAGGCGCTCGGAGCGCGTGTAGGGCACCAGCACGTCGTCCCGGGCGGCCATCACCAGGGTCTCGTGCGGGATGCGCCCGAGCCGGTCGGCGATGGCGAAGCGCTCCAGGGCGCCGATGCGCGTGAGCACGGTCTCGGCCCCGGGGAAATGCGCCAGGGCGTGGGCCTCGTCGGCCGCGACCCGCGCGGCCTGCGCGGAGAGCCAGGGGGCCGGGTACAGGAAGATCGCCTGCGCCCGCACGAAGGCCTCCGGCCCGCCCCCGGCCAGGATCGCCCGGCGGGCCGAGAAGCAGCGGCGGGTGGCCGGGTCCAGGGTGTCCCAGCCGTTGATCACCACGATCCGCCCGACCCGCCCGGGCGCGGCGAGCGCCATCTGCAGGGCGATCAGGCCGCCCAGCGCATGACCGACCACGTCGGCGCGGTCGATCCCGGCCGCGTCCAGCACGCAGAGCGCGTCCCGGGCCATGGCGGGGATGTCGTGGTCCGGGTCGAGCCGGTCGGGCGACCGCCCGGTCCCGCGATGGTCGTAGGTCACCACCCGGAAGCGCGCCGTGAGCGCCGCCATCTGCGGCGCGAAGTACCCGGCCCCGCCGCCGAGCCCCGGCGAGAGCAGCACCGGCCGCCCGTCCTCCGGGCCCGCCACCGCGTGATAGAGCGGAGCCGCGCCGGGGCTTACCGGATGGCTCACCGGCCGAGATGCGCCACGGAGGCGATCTCCACCAGCGCGTCCGGCTTCACGAGGCCGCACTGGATGCAGTAGCGCGCCGGCTTCTCGCCCGGGAAATACGCCGCGTAGACGGCGTTGATCGCCGCGTAGTCGGCCCAGTCCTTCAGGAAGACGTGGTTGAAGGTGACGTCGTCCATCGTGCCGCCCGCGGCCTGGACCACGCCCTTGATGGTCTCCAGCACGTGGCGGGTCTGGGCGGCCGCGTCGCCGGCATGGACGACGTTGGCCTCCGCATCCAGCGGCAGCGTGCCCGAGACGTACAGCACGCCGTCGGCCAGCGTCCCGGGCACGTAGGGGGCGAGCGGCTTGCCGGTCCCCGGCGGAATGACGACCTGCTTCGGCATGCCCGTGCGCGCTCCCGTTCGACCTGTCGGCCGGGCCGGGCAGGCCACGCGGGAGGCGCCGCATCGGGCGGCGCGCCTGCACCCTGCCGGTCACCGGCCGGGTGCGGGATGCACTTATTCGGCCATATCGGGGCCGGACTCATCAACCGCGGCGTGTGAGACCGGTCCGAGGGCGGCCTCGAACGACGCGACGTCCGAGACCCAGCCGAAGAAGGTCTCGATATTGGCGAGCGCCCCGTGGTGCAGGCTCTCCGGCCCGGCCTGATGCGTGGCGTCGGCCAGCACGATGCCGAAGTATTCCCGGTGGAACCCGTCCCGCAGGGTCGATTCCACGCAGACGTTGGTGGCGATGCCGGTGAAGACCAGCGTGTTGATCCCCCGGGCGCGCAGCATGCTGTCGAGGGGCGTGTTGTAGAAGCCGCTGTAGCGCGGCTTGCCGATCGTCAGGTCGCCGGGCTCCGGCTTCAGGGCGTCGACCAGGGCGTAGTCCCAGGAGCCCTTGGCGAGGAGCTGCGCGTTCCTCTCCGGCTTCCGCCGCATGGTCTTGAGGGCGTTGGACTTGTGCCAGTTCGGCGAGCCCGGGCCGCCCGCCTCCACGTAGTCCGGATCCCAGCCGTTCTGGAACCACAGGATCCGGATGCCGGCCGCCCGGGCCGCCGCCACGGCCCGGGCGATCTGCGCGATCACCGGGCCGGTGCCCGACACGTCGAAGCCCGCGAGGTCGAGGTAGCCGCCCGGGCTCGCATAGGCGTTCTGCACGTCCACCACGATCAGCACCGTGGCGGCGGGATCGAAGGCGATCGGCTCGGGCCGGGCCGGCAGGACGGTGCTGCCGTGGCGGCCCTGGGGATCGCGGTATCCGGCGGGGGCGTCCATCACGCGACCTCTCCCAGCCGCGCCGTGGCGACGTGCCGGCGCGTGCGCATCAGCGGCTGGATCCGGGTCCCGAAGGCGTCGAGACCCTTGAGGAAATCGTCGAACACGAGCAGCACGCCCTCCACCCCGTCGATGGTCATGATCGCGTCGAGCATCGCCGCCACGGTGGCATAGCTGCCGACCAGGGTACCCATGTTGAGGTTCACCGCCGAGGCGGGGTCGGCGAGCTGGCGCACGTTGGTGTCGCCGCCGGACTTGGTGTCGGCCGCGCCCTGGAGGCCGAGCCACGCGATCGCCTCGGCATCGGCCCCGGCCCGGTAATGCGCCCAGGTGGCCATCGCGGCGGCGTCGGTCTCGTCGGCGATGATCATGAACAGGGCGTAGCAGGTCACCCGTCGGCCGGTCCTGGCGCTCGCCTCTGCGAGCTTCTCCACCACGGGGGCGAAGGCGGTCGGCGTGTTGACCCCTTTCCCCAGGCAGAAATTGTAGTCGGCGTATTGCGCCGTGAAGGCGAGGCCCGCCCCGCTCTGGCCGGCGCAGATGATCTTCATCGGCGCCTGCGGCCGGGGGCTCAGCCGGCAATCGTTCATCTGGAAATACGTGCCCTTGCGGTCGCTGGCCCCGGTCTCCCACAGCTCGCGCAGGATCTGAGCGTACTCGGACAAGTAGTCGTACCGATTGGCGAAATGCGCGTCGCCGGGCCACAGGCCCATCTGGTCGTATTCCGGTTTCTGCCAGCCGGTGACGAGGTTCACGCCGAAGCGCCCGTCGGAGATCGAATCGATGGTCGCCGCCATGCGGGCGACGATGGCCGGCGGCAGGCACAGGGTCGCCGCGGTGGCGAACAGCTTGATCCGGCTGGTGACGGCGGCGAGCCCCGCCATCAGGGTGAAGGATTCGAGGTTGTGGTCCCAGAACTCGGTCTTGCCGCCGAAGCCGCGCAGCTTGATCATCGACAGGGCGAAGTCGAGCCCGTAGCCCTCGGCCTTCAGGGTGATCGCCTTGTTGAGCGCGAAGCTCGGGCGGTATTGCGGGGCGTTCTCCGAGATCAGCCAGCCATTGTTGCCGATCGGGATGAACACCCCGACGCTCATGGCCTGTGATCCGCCCGGTGCCGCCCCGGCGGGATTCTCCGGGGCCGAAGGTCCCGTCTCGGCCGCACTCTGCGTCATCGCTCTGCACTCCGCGCGACTCCGACTCGCAGCGGGCCGCGTCGGCCGGAGGGTTGCAAAACCGGGATGGGGAATCAAACCCGCGGCGGCGATTCGGCGGAAAAATGCTTCTCTTTTCAGCGACTTGCACAATCGGAGCGCGATGCCTGCCCAGCGCGTTCGCGCTTAGGGCGCTCTCTGCCGAACGGGACGCCGGTTCGGCGCGAGAATGCGCGTCACGAGCGCGCGTCCCGAAGGCCCTGGCCGGGCACGCTTGTAACGCCATCGGGCGTGGCCCCGTCGGTGAGGCCTGCCGCGGCGGCGAAGTCAGGCTTCGCGCGGCCATCCGGCGACACGTCGACGTATCGGGCCGTGTCCCGATTGCCGCCGCCGGGTCGAATACCATCTTCACGGGGCGATGACGGATATCGGACCCATCCAGCTGGAGTGACATCGATGCGCGTGTTGCCCGCCCTCCTCCTCGTCTTCGGCCTCGCGGGACCGGCGGCGTCCGACGACGCCGCCCGCGCGGCGGCCCAGGCCACGATCACCCGGCAGGTCGAGGCGTTCGGGCGCGACGACGCACCGGCGGCCTACGCGCAGGCGGCCCCGGCGATCCGCGAGCTGTTCCCGAACGCCGACCTGTTCATCGGCATGGTCCGCACCCAGTACCGCCCGGTCTACCGGCACCGCAGCTTCGTGTTCGGCCTGGGCCGGGACACCGGCGCCGACAGCGTGGTCCAGTCGGTGGCGATCCAGGATGAGTACGGCGTCGACTGGACCGCCGAGTACAGCCTCGTCCGGGACGCGGACGGGCAGTGGCGCATCACCGGCTGCCGCCTGATCAAGGCGCCGGGCGCGAACGCCTGAAGCACGAACGTCTGGGGGCCCGTCGCCTCCACGGCGACGGGCCCGGCATCACCGGGGTTCCGGCTTCAGCGTCGTGAGCTTGTCGAGCATCTGCAGGGTGATGTCGGCGCAGGCCTTGGTCGTGTCGTCGTCGGCGCATTTCACGTCGATGCGGGCATCGCCGCGCTCGATGATGAAATGCGCGCCCTTCGGCGGCGGAGGGGGCGGCGGAGGGGGCGGCGGCGGGCCGTCGGGGCCGCGCTGCGGGCCTCCGGGCGGGGGCGGCGCGTCGGCCCCCGGGCCGCGGCGGGGGCCGCCCGGCGGCGGGGGTGGCGGAGCGCCGGCCTCGGGGCCGGGCCGCGGGCCGCCGGGGGGCGGAGGCGGAGGCGGCGCCTGGGCGAAGGCCACGGTGCCGGACAGCAGGGCCGCGACGCCCGCCAGGGCGATGATTCGGGTCATGTCGGCTCTCTTCGACGAGGGATCCATCCCGCCGGCGCGATCGCCGCGGGTCGGCCAATCCATGGGCGGCCTCCGCCGAACCGGCCCTGAACCGCCCCGTTCAGCCCCGGTTAAACCGGCCGCCCCCGGGTGGGCAGACCGGCCGCGCCGCTTTCGGCTTTCGACAGGCCCGCCGGCATCGTGTAGAGGGGGCGCCTTCCCTCGGAGGACCCTGTGCTCCACGTCTCGACTCGCGGCGAGGCCGCGCCGCTCTCGTTCTCGGACGCCCTGCTCGCGGGTCTCGCCCGCGACGGCGGGCTCTACGTGCCGCAGACCTGGCCGCAGATCGGCCGCCCGGAGATCGCCGCCCTCGCCGGCCGGCCCTACGCCGAGGCCGCCAAGCGCGTCCTGCGCCCGCTGATCGACGGCGACGTCGCCGGCCCGGACCTCGACCGGATGATCGATGGGGCCTACGCGACGTTCCGGCATCCGGCGGTCTGCCCGCTGACCCAGCTCGACGACAACCTGTTCCTGCTGGAGCTCTTCCACGGGCCGACGCTCGCCTTCAAGGACGTGGCGATGCAGCTGCTCGGGCGGCTGATGGACCACGTGCTGACCCAGCGCGGCAGCCGCGCCACCATCGTGGGCGCGACCTCGGGCGATACCGGCTCGGCCGCCGTCGAGGCCTTCGGCGGGCTCGACCGGGTCGACGTGTTCATCCTCTATCCGCACGGGCGGGTCTCGGAGGTGCAGCGCCGGCAGATGACCTCGGTGCCGGCCGACAACGTCCACGCGCTCGCCGTCGACGGCACGTTCGACGATTGCCAGAACCTCGTCAAAGCCCTGTTCCAGCACGCAGATTTCGCCGACGCGGTGCGGCTGTCCGGCGTCAACTCGATCAACTGGGCGCGGGTCGCCGCGCAGGCGGTCTACTACTTCACCAGCGCGGTGGCACTGGGTTCGCCCCACCGGCCGGTCTCCTTCGCGGTGCCGACCGGCAATTTCGGCGACGTGCTCGCCGGCTGGGTCGCCAAGCAGATGGGCCTGCCGGTCGGGCGGCTGATGATCGGCACCAACGCCAACGACATCCTGGTGCGGACCCTGGAGCACGGCGCCTACGCGCTGCGCGGCGTGGTGCCCACGACCTCGCCCTCCATGGACATCCAGATCTCCTCGAACTTCGAGCGTCTGCTGTTCGAGGCGCTCGGCCGCGATGCCTCGTCCCTGTCGCGGCTGATGGCCGGGTTGAAGCAGTCCGGCGGGTTCTCGCTGAGCCCCGAGGTGCTGGCCACAATCCGCTCGGAGTTCGACGCGGTGGCGGTGCCGGAGCCCGACGTGATGGAAGAGATCGCCCTGACCCAGGCGGCCACCGGCGTCGTGCTCGACCCCCACAGCGCCATCGGCGTCCGGGCCGGGCGG
Organism: Methylobacterium guangdongense; assembly: GCF_038442355.1. Classification (NCBI taxonomy): domain Bacteria; kingdom Pseudomonadati; phylum Pseudomonadota; class Alphaproteobacteria; order Hyphomicrobiales; family Methylobacteriaceae; genus Methylobacterium; species Methylobacterium guangdongense. Next base: position 20,328 of record NZ_JBBXMX010000014.1, on the reverse strand, counting down.
CGGCTCCTGGAGCAGGATCCGTCCACGCCGGTCGTCGCGCTGGGCACCGCGCATCCGGCAAAGTTCCCGGACGCGGTCGCGAAGGCCACCGGCGGCCTGCGCCCGCCCCTGCCCCCGCACCTCGCCGACCTGATGGACCGGCCCGAGCGCCTGACCCGGGTGGAGAACGACCAGGCCGCCCTGGAGAAGCTCATCCGCGAGCGCGCCCGCATCACGAGGGGTGCGTGAGCTTGGCGCGAGTCGCGCGACGAGCCCCCTCTCCCGAGCGGGAGAGGGTTGGGGTGAGGATCGAGAACTGTCCGGAGAGGTCGCACCCCTCACCCGGCTTTCTGCGAAAGCAGACCTCTCCCGCACGGGAGAGGGGACCCGCGCCGCATCCGGCGCCCCGCGCGACGAGCCGTCGATGAACCAGCATTTCTCCACCCACGCCGCCTCGCCGTCGCTGCGCACCACGCGGCTTCCCAACGGCGTCACGGTGGTCACCGAGCCGATGCCGGGCGTGGCCACCGCCAGCCTCGGGGTCTGGGTCGGGGCCGGCTCGCGCAACGAGCGCGCCGACGAGGCCGGGCTGTCCCACCTCATCGAGCACATGGCGTTCAAGGGCACGCGCACCCGCTCGGCGCAGAAGATCGCGGAAGAGATCGAGAATGTCGGCGGCGAGATCAACGCCGCGACCTCGACCGAGGGGACGAGCTACACCGCCCGGGTGCTCGGCGAGGATGCGGACCTCGCCCTCGACGTGATCGGCGACATCCTCACCGATTCGGTGTTCGACGCGGGCGAGCTCGCCCGGGAGAAGGGCGTGATCCTGCAGGAATACGCCGCCGTCGAGGACACCCCCGACGACGTGGTGTACGACGCGTTCACGGAGGCCGCCTTCCCGGACCAGCCGGTCGGCCGGCCGATCCTCGGGCGCCCGGAGACGATCCGGAGCTTCGACGAGGCCGGGATCCGCGCCTATCTCGACCGGGAATACACCCCGGACCGCATCGTGGTGGCGGGCGCCGGGGCCGTGACCCACGAGGCGATCGTGGCGGCGGCCGAGCGCCATTTCGGCGCCCTCCCCGCCAAGCCCGCCCCCACGGCGGTGCCGGGGGTCTATGGCGGCGGCGAGCGGCGGATGCCGCGCAAGCTCGAGCAGGCCAATCTGGTGATCGGCCTGCCGGGCCTCTCCTTCCGGGACGAGCGCTACTACGCGCTGCACATGTTCGCCCAGGTGCTCGGCGGCGGCCTGACCTCGCGGCTGTGGCAGGAGGTGCGCGAGACCCGCGGCCTCGCCTACGAGATCCAGGCCTTCCACTGGCCGTTCTCGGATTGCGGCCTGTTCGGCATCGGTGCCGGCACCGCCGGGGCGGACCTGCCCGAACTCGTCGACGTGACGCTGGCCGCCACCGCCCGGGCGGCCCGGGACCTCGACACCGTCGAGATCGCCCGCGCCAAGGCGCAGCTCAAGGTCTCGCTGCTCTCGGCGCTGGAGACGCCCGGCGGGCGGATCGAGCGCAACGCCCGCCAGATCCTGGCCTGGGGCCGGGTGATCCCCGCCGGGGAGGTGATCGACAAGGTCGACGCCGTCACGGTCGAGGACGTCCGCGCCGCCGCCGCCGCGATGCTCAAGGGCACGCCGACGCTGGCGGCGATCGGCCCGATCCGCAAGCTGCCGTCCCTCGACACGATCGCGGGCGCGCTCCGGGCGGCCTGAGCGCCAGTCCTGGTTTCGAAAGGGCGAGGCCCTTTCGCGGGTCCAGGGCAGAGCCCCGGTGCCGGACTTCCGTCCGGTGCCGGACCCCGTCCGGTGTCGGGCTTCGCCCGATCTCAGGGTTCCACCCTGAGCACCCGCCAAAGGGCTGACGCCCTTTGGAAACCCGGGAGCGTCGGTCAAACCAGCTCTGGATCGTGCCGCGCAATCGCAGCCGCAACTTGATTTGGCCGCAAAGGGGCGCGATCCGCTCGAACGTGGCCGCCCAAGGCGGCTGACGCCGCTTCTCGCACGGCCGGACACCAAGATACCCTTGCGCATCCTCGCCCTCCTCCTGACCCTGGTCGGCGGTCTCGTCGGTGCCCTCGCGCTGAGCGGGTCGGCTCAGGCCGTGGAGGCGGTGCGCGTCACCCTCGACGCCCCGGTGATCGACCTGACCGGCGCGATCGAGCGCTACCGCTCCGACGGCGACCTGATCCAGATCTCGACCGCACCCGGCAAGGACGGGATCGTCCGCCGCATCGTCGTGAAGGCCCGCGACGCCGGCGCCCGGCCCGACTGGATCGTGTTCGCGCTCACCAACGACACCGACGAGCAGATCGACCGCATCCTCGTCGCCCCGCATTTCCGGCTGGTCGATTCCGGGGTGATCTGGCCCGATCTCGGCGGCTCGCGGATCGCCGCCATCACGGCGAGCCAGGGCATCCGGCCCGAGCGCGACGAGAACCCGGAGGCCGACCAGTTCACGATCACGCTCGATCCCGGCACCACCGTCACCTACGTGGCCGAGCTGCGCGGCGCCAACATCCCCCAGCTCCACCTCTGGGACCAGGACGCCTATCGCCGGAAATCCGCCGGCCTGACCCTCTACAAGGGCATCATCATCGGGATCAGCGGGTTGCTGGCCCTGTTCCTGACCATCGTGTTCGTGGTCAAGGGCGCGATCATCTTCCCGGCCGCCGCCGCGCTGGCGTGGTCGGTGCTGGCCTATGCCTGCATCGATTTCGGCTTCCTGCAGCGGGTCTTCCCGGTCACCGAGCTGGCCGAGCGGGTCTACCGGGCCTCCGCCGAGGCGGTGCTCGGGGCGACGCTGCTGGTCTTCCTGTTCGCCTACCTGAACCTCGCCCGCTGGCACGTGCGCTACAGCCACGTGGCGTTCTTCTGGCTCGCCTTCCTGGCCGGCCTCGTGGGGCTCGCGGTGTTCGACCCGCCGGTGGCGGCCGGCGTGGCGCGGATCTCCATCGCCGCGGTGGCCGGGATCGGCCTGCTGCTGATCCTCTACCTCGCGGTCCATAACGGCTACGACCGGGCGATCCTGCTGGTGCCGACCTGGCTGCTCCTCGTCGTCTGGGTGGCGGCGGCGGGGTTCGCGGTCACCGGCCAGATCGGCAGCGACCTCGTGCAGCCGGCCCTGATCGGCGGCCTCGTGCTGATCGTGATGCTGATCGGCTTCACGGTGCTCCAGCACGCCTTCGCGGGGGGCGGCCTCAGCCATGCCCTCGTCTCCGACACCGAGCGCCGGGCGCTGGCGCTGACGGGCGCCGGCGACGTGGTGTTCGACTGGGACGTGCCGGCCGACCGGGTCTTCGTCGGCCCGGAGATCGAGGCCCAGCTCGGCCTCGCCCGGGGCACCCTGGAGGGGCCGGCGACCAACTGGCTGGGCGCCCTCCACCCGTTCGACGTGGAGCGCTACTCGGCGGCCCTCGACACGGTGATCGAGGAGCGGCGCGGCCGCATCGTCCACGATTTCCGCCTGCGCTCCGAGGCCGGCACGTTCTTCTGGTACCGGCTGAAGGCGCGCCCGGTGATCGGCGCCGACGGCGAGGTGATCCGCGTGGTCGGCACCATCGCGGACGTCACCGAGATCAAGACCGCCGAGGAGCGCCTGCTCCACGACGCGGTGCACGACAGCCTCACCGGCCTGCCGAACCGCGAATTGTTCGGCGACCGCCTCGACGCAGCCCTCGCCTTCGCCAGCCAGGACCCGCGCCTCAAGCCCACCGTGATCGTCCTCGACGTCGACCGGTTCAAGGGCATCAACGACGCGATCGGCCTGTCGGCGGGCGATTCGATCCTGCTGACCCTGTCGCGCCGCCTCGGCCGGTTGCTGCGCCCGCAGGACACCCTCGCCCGGGTGGCGGGCGACGAGTTCGCGGTGATCCTGGTCTCCGAGCGCGAGCCCGACCGGATCCTGGCGTTTGCGGAGATGATCCGCCGGGCGATCGCCACGCCGATCACCTACGCCGACCGCGAGATCTTCTTGACCGTTTCCATCGGGTTGGCGCTCTACGAGGCCGGCGCCAACCTGAAGCGCGACGAGGTGTTCAAGAGCGCCGAGATCGCCATGATCCAGGCCAAGCGCAACGGCGGCGACCGGATCGAGGTGTTCCGCGCCCACATGCGCACCGACCGCTCGGACCGGCTGATGCTGGAGAGCGACCTGCGCAAGGCGATCGAGCGCAACGAGCTGAAGGTGCTGTTCCTGCCGGTGGTGCGGCTCGAAGACCGCACCGTGGCGGGCTTCGAGACCGTGCTGCGCTGGGACCACCCGAAGCTCGGGCGCATCCCCGCCGCGACCTTCCTGCCGCTCGCCGAGGAGAGTGGCTTCATCGTCAATCTCGGCATCTTCGCCCTGGAGCGCACGGCGCTGGAACTCGCGGCGTGGCAGCGCTCCCTGGAGGTCGAGCCGCCGATCTTCGCGGCCTGCAACCTGTCCTCGCGCCAGCTCCTGCGCCACGACCTGCTGCACGACGTGAAGACCGTGCTGGCCCGCTCCGGCGCCCTGCCCGGCTCGCTCAAGCTGGAATTCAGCGAGAGCCTCGTGATGGAGAACCCGGAATACGCCGCCCAGATGCTGGCGCGGATCCACGACCTCGGCGCCGGCCTGTGCCTGTCGGATTTCGGCACCGGCTACTCGGCCCTGTCGTATCTCCAGCGCTTCCCGTTCGACACGATCAAGGTCGATTCGACCTTCGTGCGCCAGATCGGCACCGGCCAGACCGCGATCCTGCGCTCGATCGTCCGGATGGCGAGCGAGCTGAACCTCGCCATCGTGGCGGAGGGCTGCGAATCGGAGGCCGACGCCCAGGCGCTGGCCGGGCTCGGCTGCGAATACGCGCTGGGCCCGGCCTTCGGCGAGCCGATGACCCTGCTGCAGGCCCGCCAGATCGTCGGCGCCGCGCCGGAAGCCGCCTGATACCAACCTGGATTGGTTCTCGAGGGGTGGCCTGAGTGTAACCTGCCGGGGCGGTGATTCCCTGGCAGGTGCTGCGATGACCCCCGAACAGATCAAGCTGGTGCAGGACAGTTTCGCGAAGGTGCGGCCGATCGCCGGGACGGCGGCCGACCTGTTCTACGGCCGCCTGTTCGCGATCGCCCCGCAGGTGCGCCCCCTCTTCCCCGACGACATGGCCGAGCAGAAGACGAAGCTCATGGCCATGCTGGGGCTGGCGGTGGCCAACCTGAACCACCCGGACACGGTGGTGCCGGCGCTCCAGGATCTCGGGCGCAAGCACGTGGCCTACGGCACGCAGGCGGCCCATTACGCGCCGGTGGGCGAGGCCCTGATGTGGACCCTGGAGCAGGGGCTGGGGGCGGATTTCACCCCGGAGGTGCGGGCGGCTTGGGTCGCGACCTATACGCTCGTCGCCGGGGTGATGCAGGCGGCGGCTGCGCAGGCGGCGTGAGGAGGGCGCGGTGTCCTGACGCTTCGCGAAGGCCCTGCCCTCACGCTCGGTGATCAGGCACCGGCCGAGAGGCGCGCCTTGGCGGCCTGTGCCAGGAAGGCGGACCGGCTCTCGCCCGTCGCCTCGGCGGCCCGGTCGATACGGCGAAGCAAGCCCTCCTCCATGGAGATGTTCACCCGCCCGGGCAGCTCGACCTGGACGAGCGCCACCATGGCCCCGGTGCTGTCCGCCTGAAAGGCCGGATCGCCGCGCAACTCGTCCAGGGTGCGCACGCGCGGGATCTCGTCCCTATCTTCCACCAGACCGGCGACGTGGAAAGCCAGCATCTCGGCGGCCTTCCGGTAGAGCGTGTCGAGATCGCTGGCTACCGTGGTGGCGCCAGGGAAGTCGGGGAAGGATGCGCCGAACGCGCCGCTCTCCTCATCCACGAGCATCACGATATGGGTCATGGCTGCCCTCTCCACTGCCGGTGACCAGGGTATACGACACGAGGCCGGAAGCCTTCCGGCCGTCCAACCCACTCCCTCATCCTGAGGTGCCGGAGCGCAGCGGAGGCCTCGAAGGAGCCCTCCAGTGGCCACTGCGATCCCTGGAGCCCTCCTTCGAGGCCCGCTGACGCGGTCACCTCAGGATGAGGTGGTGGGTTGGATGCAGTGGGACGCTGTCGTGTCCTGTGGCCGGTGACATCGAAGAATTTGCGTAAAGCTACACACTCCTATGCGGGTGGCGGTCGACCTTGCCAGGATCGGCCGGCCCGCTCCACGCATGAGACCGCCGGGAGCCACACGGGAATGCAGGGGCAAGTCGTTGAGGCGTCAATAAAATCCGAACGCCATCGTTAAGCCCGCCTTAACCATGTCCGCGCAAGCTCCTGTTGATGGATGGGCGCGTCGGCGCCCGGGACGGGGACAGGCGGATGGCTGAGGCGGCGCGGCGTTATCAGCAGGCAGGCAGCTCCGATCTCTTGCGCCGCCTGATGGCCCGGCCGGTCCGGCTGGACCCGCAGGCTCGGACCCGGCTGCCCCTGCCCGGTCGTGACTTGCCCGGTCACGATCTCCACCGCGCCGACCCGCCCGAGAACGAGCCCGACGAAGACGCCTTCGACGATGCGGAGGAGGCCGACGCCATCGCCCGTCTCGAAACCGAGCTTCAGGTGATGAAAGCGGTGCTTCGCGCCCAGCGGCAGGAAGTCGAATCGCTGCGGGCGCAGCGCCAAGTCCTCACCGAATCCGCAGCCAGCGACGATGTCCGCGCGACCCGCGAGCGCTGGGCGGCCTTGGTCGATTCGCTCCTGATCCGTGCCCAGTGATCCGGCACCGTGAACCCGCCCTCGCCCGTGAATCCACCTTCGGTGATCCCTTTCCAGACCACGCGGGGTAAGGCCATGGGCGCGCGCTGCTCGCTCGTCGTCAACGGCCGGTCGGTGCGCGTCTCGACCGGCGACACGCCCCTGGAGGCGGCGCTGGCCGAGGGCATGATCGCGCCGATCCAGGCCCAGGCCGGCGCGCCGCTGGCCGGCCAGGGCGTGGCGCATCAGGGCGCCGCGCGCCCCGCCCGCCGTCCGCCGGCCCACCGGGCCCGGCCCGAATCCCTCCGGCCGGGCCTGCCGGCCGCCCCGATCCCGGGACAGGCGGAGGCGCCGCCGATCCCGGTCGCCCTCCGCAAGGGCACCGTCACGGAGATCCGCCGGCTCAGCCCCGGCATCGTCGAGGTCGTGGCCACCCTGACCAAGCGCCCGACCCTGGAGCCCGGCCATCAGGCCCGCGTCACCTTCGCGGGGCTGCCCACCCTGACGCTCGCCCCGACCCTGCGGGTCGACGGCGCCGCCGAGCTCAACGAGGCGGTGTTCCACATCCCCCGCGATCCCGAGGGCGGCTGGGTCGACGCGATCCGGCTCGACCAGCCCGTGCGCCTCAAGGGGCCCGTGGGCCGGGGGCAGTACCGCCCCGGGGGCGGGCGCCTCGTCCTGGTGGCGGCCGGCGCCGGCTTCGGCGCGATCTGGGCGATCGCCCGGGCGGCCCGCTACGTCGAGCCCGCCCGCGAGATGGCGCTCGCGGTCGGCGCCCGGGACGCGCTGGACCTCTATATGCGCGAGAGCCTGGACTGGCTGCGCCGCACCGGCGTCGGCCGGATCGTGCTCTGCGCCGACCGGGGCCGCCAGCGCCCGCCGGACGTCCGCTCCGGCCCCCTCACCGCCCACCTGCCGAGCCTGCGCGCCACCGACGTGGTCCATGTGGCGGGCGACGTCTCGACCGTGGGCGCCGTGCAGGTGCTGGCCGCGACGGTCGGCGCGCGTTGCTATCCCATCGTGCTCGACTAGTGCATCGATCCAGACGGAGGCTTCAGCCGAGTCTGGAAAAATTGATGCTCGAACAATGGGCTAGTGCTCACTCGCATGAACGAAGTGAGTGCGTCTGAGCACCAGCGCGCCCTCCGACGAAGCGGGCACCGGTTCGGCGCAAGCGGGCCCGTGACAACGAGACCCTCTGGAGCCCTGCCCGATCGCAGCGGATCGGGCACGGCGCTGGGGGCCGGCGGACGGACGCGTCGCCGCCTCTCCGCCCTCCCCCGCCGCGCGGGGCGTTCCCCGCGTGCCGCAGGATCCGGCGTGCGGTCTTCGGTGCACCTTGCCCCATCCCGACGACATCCGGATTGCGGCGGCCGGCCGGGTGCGGAGGTCGGTCCGACCCCCCTTTCGGACGGGACCGGGATTCGCGTCGACCGAGCATTCGAACACTTCCGCAACTTCAATAGTGCCAGCGGCAATGCAAGTCGATAGTTGATCTATAATATTAGCAAGATAGTATCGGTCATTATAATAGCCGTTGGGATTTCTGTAGCAAAAATCGAGAAAATCTGTGTTACACGGCTCCATCCTCCGAATGGGAGTTGGATACGTGCGGCTACTCAGAGATACGAAACTGATCGTCAAGATATCTATACCGATCATAATCATGATTATGGCAAGTGTTTTTATCGTATGTTATTCGCTCAATGCGCTCGAGAGCATGGAAAGACGTGATAGATATCTTGTAGATTACTATTTCTCGCGCCTGGAGATGTTCGGTCAGGTCCGGGAGCAGTTCCTCGAGGCCAGCCTGATGAACCGCAACATCATCATCGGCCAGCCGGAAGACGACATCCCGGCCTTCCGCGATCGCTATGATCGGGCCGTCAAAGCCGTGGCCGACAATGTCGAGACGCTGGCTGCGGGGTCGCGTCGGAAGGAGATCCAAGACATCCAGCGCAACATCGGCCGTCTCGCGCGGGCGTACTTCGATCTGCTCGATCGGTCCAACGCCCTCGCCTTCCGGGACGAACGGGACACGGCGATCCAGGTCGGCCTCGTGGAGAGCCGGGAGATCCGCCGGCAGTTCGACAAGGTGTCGCAGGATTACGAGGCGCTGGCGAGCGCCCGCCTCAGCGAGGCGAAGATCGCCTCGCAGCAGGAGGCCGCGCAGGCGCGCACGGTCCTGATCGGCTCCGCCCTGGCGGCCCTGCTGGCTGCGCTCGGCCTCTCGGTGGCGATCGTCGTGCTCGGCGTCACGCGGCCCCTTCACCGCCTCGTCCTCGGCTTGCAGCGGATGACGGAGGGCGATGTCGAGGCCGCGATCCCGGAGGCCCGGCGCGGCGACGAGATCGGGATCGTCGGCCGCGCGGTCGAGGCGATCAAGGTCATGGTCGCCCGCAGCGCCGCCGCCGAAGCCGAGCTGCGGCGGCAGGCGGAGGCCGCCGCCTCCGTCGAGCGCAGGCGCAACAGAATGGAGCTGGCCCAGGCCTTCGAGCAGGCGGTGGCCACGATCGTCGATCGCGTCTCGTCGTCCGCAGGCGAACTTCAGACCACGGCCCGTCAGATGACCACGACCGCCCAGGAGGCCGCGAGCCAGTCGGGCACGGTGGCGCGCGCGGCCGAGGAGGCGACGGCCAACATCAACACCGTTGCGGCCTCGACCGAGGCGCTCGGCAGTTCGATCCAGGAGATCGGCCGACAGGCGAGCGGCTCCTCCGGATTGGCGCAGCAGGCGGTCGATGAGGCCGATCAGGCCGCCGGCCTCGTGTCCGAGCTGCGGATGGCGGCCTCGGAAATCGACACGGTGGTGCGGCTGATCTCGTCCATCGCCGAGCAGACCAACCTGCTGGCGCTCAACGCCACGATCGAGGCGGCGCGCGCCGGCGAGGCCGGCCGCGGCTTCGCGGTCGTCGCCGGCGAGGTGAAGGCGCTCGCCGAGAGGACCGCTCAGGCAACCGACGGAATCGCCGGGCAGGTCGGCCGGATCCAGGGCGTCACCGGCGCGGCGGTGGGGGCGATCGACACGATCATCGGCCGGATCCGCGAGATCAACGGCATGGCGGTCGCGATCGCGGCCGCCGTGGACGAGCAGGGTGCGGCAACCCAGGAGATCGTGCGCAATGTCGGCCAGGCGACACAGGGCGCCTCGGAGGTGACCATCAACATCGCCGGCGTGGCCGAGGCCTCGGAGCAGACGGGGATTGCAGCCGATCATGTGCTGACGGCGGCGACGGCCCTGGCGAGCCAGTCCGAGCGCCTGTCGACGGAGGTCGACCGCTTCCTGGCCGGCATCCGCGCCGCCTGAGGGCCCGGCCGGCCGGGCGCGGATCACGCGCGCTGCGCGACGGTGCGGCCGGCCGGGCCGGTCATGTGGAGATAGGTCGGATCGAAATGGGCGAGCCGGGCTAGGGCGGCCGGGTCGTGGATGGTGAGGCGCCGGCTGCGCAGGGTGATCAGCCCCATGCCGCGCAGCTCCTGCAGCGTACGGTTGACGTGCACGCTGGTCTGGCCCATCGCGTCGCCGAGGTCGTTCTGGGTGATCGGCATCGGGCAGGTGCCGGCCTCCGCGAGGCCCACCGCCTCCAGCCGGGCCTGCAGCTCGCAGAACAGGTGGGCGAGCCGCTCGATGCCGGTGCGGCTGCCCAGGCTGATCGTCCATTCGCGCTGCACCGCCGCGGTGGCGAGGGCCTCCCGGTGGAAGGCGAGGTCGAGCTGCGGGCTGCGGGCCGTCATCGCCTGCAGCGCGGCGCCGGGGATCTGGCCGAGGAGGACGGGCGTGATCGCGCCGATCGTGTGATCCATCTCGTCGAGGAGGAAGACGTGCGGGTCGCACGGGTCGCCCGGCAGGAGGAACGAGACGACCTGGCGGCGCCCGTTGATGAACTGCCGGTAGCGGCAGGCCCAGCCGTCGAGGATGACGCTGACGGCGCGCGGGTCGTCACCCTCGTGGATGATATCCGTCCGCGCGGCGATCAGGCGCCCTGGTCCGACGGCATCGATCAAGCACAACCGATCCGCTTCGGAGAGCCGGACGTAGCATTCCAGCTTGCGCACGAGCGGATTCGACATGGTGTTCCTCCGCACCGGCTTGGGTGCACAAGCCTACAGAGGGTTTTCTCGAATGAATACTTATGCAGATTAGTTTACTGGTCTGTGGAGCCGATTGGCGAACGTTCGCAGGCGATCCAGACCCGGCAGATGGCGTCGATCCGGCACGCCATGGCGGGTTCCTCAAATCGTGAGGCAGATCTTGCCGAAGTGGCGGTTGCTCTCCTGGTGCCGGAACGCCGCGACGATCTCGTCGAGCGGGTAGCGGCTGTCGATCACGGGCCGCAGCCCGCAGGCCTCGATGCCGCGGATCATCGCGATCTGGTGGCTCCGGCTGCCGACCAGCACGCCCTGCAGGCGGATCTGCTTCAGGAGCGCCGGGACCAGGGGCAATGCGCCCGCCACCCCCGACAGAATGCCGATCACCGAGACGTGGCCCGCGACCCGCACGGCCGCCATGGATTGCTCCAGCGTCCCCGGCCCGCCGACGTCGACGACGTGATCGACGCCGCGTCCCCCGGTCAGCCGCCGGGCGGTCTCGCCCCAGGCCGGGTCGGCGCGGTAGTTGATGACGTGGTCGGCGCCGAGCCCGCGCAGGCGCTCCAGCTTCGCGTCGCTGGAGGAGGTGGCGATCACCGTGGCGCCCGCGGCCTTCGCGAATTGCAGGGCGAACAGCGAGACGCCGCCGGTGCCCTGGACGAGGACGACGTCGCCGCTCGTGAGGCCGGCATCGGCGTGGAGCGCCCGCCACGCGGTCAGGCCGGCGGTGGTCAGCGTTGCCGCCTCGGCGTGGTCCCAGCCCCGGGGGGCGTGGGTGAAGGCGGTGGACGGCGCCGTGACCCGCTCCCGGGCGTAGCCGTCGACCCCGTCGCCCGGCACGGTGGCAAAGCCCTCGACCCGCGGCGTGCCCGCCAGCCAGGTCGGGAAGAACGTGCTGACCACGGGATCGCCCACCGCGAACTCGGCCGGCCCGGGCCCGACGGCCTCGACCGCGCCGGCCCCGTCGGACATCGGGATGCGGGGCTCGCTCGGCCCCCACATCCCGCTGACCACCGCGTAGTCGTGGTAGTTGAGCGAACTCGCCCGCAGGCGGACGGTGATCTCCCCGGGGCCGGGCTCCGGAACCGGTCGGTCCCCGAATCCGACCCTGTCGAAGCCGCCCCCCGGCTGGACGATCAAGGCGCGCGTGCGTGATCCGGTCATGACCGCCTGTCCCTGCCCGGACTCGACCGCCCGGGGTCCGATGGTGGCAGGCCGGGCGCCCCGCGTCGAGACGCGCGGCGGCGAGCCGGCTTCACATCTTCTGCTCCCGAGGGCGGGGTCCGCGCATAAGCTCCGCTGCGAAGCCCTCTCAAATGAGCAGCCTTTTTCCGGCTCCGGCGGCTAGATTGCCCGGGTCGCAACGACCGTCGAAGCGAGCGTCGATACGACCGTCGATGCAGAGCCGAAGGGAGGTTTGCCGTGATCGCCAGCGTGGATCGGATCGCCCCGACGATGTCGCCCTGTCCGTGGTGTTGCCGCGTCCGAGACGCGGAGAGGACACCCCCCCCCGACACGGAAGGCGACCAGAGATGCTGACCTATAACGGTTCCCCGACCCCCCATTCCGATCTCCACGCCGCGGCGCTTGCCGGCCCCCTGCCCCGGAGCGTCCGCTCCCATCCCGCCCACGAGCACGCCACCCACGAGCACACCGCCCTCGCGAACGCCCTGGACGACGGGCTGATGCCCGACGAGGTGGCCGGGATCCTCGCCGGCCGGAGGGTGACCGAGGCCTTCCCGATCCGTCGGGGCGAGAGTCCCGAGGCCTACGCGTCGCGGGCCGTGGCCGAGATGTTCGTGGCCTACCTCCAGTAGGAGGCCGGCCTGCCGTCGGCCTTCGTGGCCCGGGCCCTGGCGGTGGCCTCGGCCACCATCGGGATCCCTGATGCAGCGCAGCTCTGCGCGGCCGGCCTCGTGATCGGTCTCGTCGGATCGGACCCGGCCGCGTGGAAAGCGGAGCCGCGTTCCTGTGGCGGATTGCAGCCGTGCTGGACAGACCGGGCGCCAAGGCTTCGCCCTGGCGACCCACCAAAGGGCGCAGCCCTTTGGAAACCCGTTTCGACGCGGCGCCGCGCCGAGCCGCGTCAGCCGCCCTCCCGATGGCGTGCGGGGTCGGGTCCAGAAGGGCGGTCACCGGGGCGGTCACCGGGGCAGTCGCCGGGGCGGGCGGGCTTCGGTGGCTGCTGCGGTCGCCCGTTCTCGCCGAGCCGTTTCCGGCCGGCCCGCTCGGCCGCCGCCCGCTCCCGCGCCGGATCGCCGGTTCCCACACTCTGATCCCGGGCCATGGCGTCTCCCGTGCGTGGCGCGATCACCCGATCGGAGGCCCGCCGTCGGTTCAACCCCGGGACCGCATCACGGTTCGGCGGGGCCGGGCCCCGCCGCCGGTCGGCTCAATAGCGACAGACGCGCCGCGGTCCGAACGGGGTCGGACGGAAGAAGCAGCGCGGGCCGTAGAAGCGCGGCCGACGGTAGATCGGACGGCAGCGGCCGTAGGGACCTGGCGCCCAGCCGGGACCGCAGCCGTAGGCCACGCCGGTCACGGAGGCAGGGCCGGCCAGCGTGTCCGCAGGGGCCGGCGTCAGGGGGGCTGCGCCGGCGGAAGCGAAGCCGAGGCCGCCGATGACGGCCGCCGCGGCGGCGAGCATCTTCACGTGCATCATGATCAACCCTTCTGTTCGGGCTCGCGCCGGGCAGGCCGCGCGCGAGGTCCGGGCAGATTGGTCATCCTGCCTGAATGGACGCTGACCTCGGCCGTAACTATCTGGAAACAAACAGTTCCTTTGCCCAGGGTTGCCCGGGCGGGCGGGCCGTGAGGCCGCCGTCCACCGGCGCCGTCCCGGCCCGGCCCCGCCGTCCACCGGCGGCCGGGCCTTCGGGTTCGATCCTCAGGGGCCAAATCGCCGGGGCTGCCGGCGAACAATCCAATGCGATTTTCGCCCGGGCCGCGCACCACCGGAACGGAGCGGTGGGCTTGGTGTTGTCTGCCAAATCTTTATTCGGAGACAGAGCGATGGCCGGAACCGCGAAGAAGACCGATCCCAAGCTGTGGGAGAAGGTCAAGAAGCAGGTCACGAAGTCGGAGAAGGGCGGCAAGCCGGGTCAGTGGTCGGCCCGCAAGGCGCAGATGGCGACCGCCGAATACAAGAAGGAAGGCGGCGGCTACGCGGGCAAGAAGTCGGACGACAACCACCTCAAGCAGTGGACCGAGGAGGAGTGGGACACGAAGTCGGGCAAGGAGAGCGGCAAGACCGGCGAGCGCTACCTGCCCAAGAAGGCCCGCGAGACGCTGAGCGACAAGGAATACGCCGCCAGCACGGCCAAGAAGCGGGCCGATACCGCCAAGGGCAAGCAGTTCTCGAAGCAGCCGAAGGCGGCCGCCGAGAAATCCGCCGCGGCGCGCAAGACCGGCAAGACCAAGAAGGCCGAGGGCAAGGCCAAGTCCGGGACAGCCAAGTCCGGGACAGCCAAGTCCGGGACAGCCAAGTCCGGGACAGCCAAGTCCGGGACAGCCAAGTCCGGGACAGCCAAGTCCGGGACGACCAAGGCCGAGCTGATGCGCAAGGCCCGGGCGCAGAACGTCCCCGGCCGGTCGAAGATGTCGAAGGCCCAGCTGGAGCACGCCGTCCACGCCTGAGGGGCCAGCACCCGCCAACGAAAAACGCCCCGGGAGAGGCTCCCGGGGCGTCGCTCGGCGCGAGCGGCCAGTCTGATCGGGCTGGGGACGCTCGGGTCGAGGGGCGATGCGGCGGGCCGCATCGCGGATGGTCGACCACTGGGAGAACACCTGTCGGGCCGTCAGGTCCGACGGGTGTTTCCAGGGGTGCGTCTTAGTACGAGCCGAACTTGTAGTTCAGGCCGGCGCGGATGACGGCGAACTCGTCATTGCGGCGGCCGACGGCGCTGTAGGCGACCGGGAAGTTGTTGGCGGCGTTGATGACGAGCGCACCCTGGTTGCGGGTGTTGCGGTCGAGGTTGACGTACAGGCCTTCGACCTTGAGCGTCACGGCCGACGAGCGGAAGAAGTTCAGGAACGAGTCGACCGGGAGCGCGTACTCCATGCCGCCGCCGACCGCGTAGCCGGTGCGGAAGCTGTCGTTGCCGACGTAGCCACCGAACGAACGGTCAGCGGAGCCCGAGCCGTAGGCGAAGCCGCCGGTGCCGTACACGAGGACGCGGTCGAAGGCGTAGCCGAGGCGGCCGCGCACGGTGCCGAAGTAGTCGAGGCTCGACAGGCCGCGCGGGTCGGTCACGTAGTAGCCGGCGGCCAGCGGGCCGGTGACGATCGAGCGGTTCCGGTTGCGGCCGAAGTCGAGGTACTGGGCGTCGGCCTCGACGCCGAACACCACGCCGTTGCCCGGCGTCAGCTGGAAGTTGTAGCCGATCTGGGCGCCGCCCGAGAAGCCTTCCTGGTTGTTCTGGCCGAAATAGGCCGTCGTGCCGTTGCCGTACGGAGCCGGGACGGCGAAGCTCGAGGTGGTGTTGCTGCTGGCATCGAACGCGTAGCCGGCGTTGATACCGAAGTAGGCGCCCGACCAGGTGAACACCGGAACCGGGGTGAAGATCGGCGGCGGGGCGGCCCGGCGCGGCAGGTCGGCGGCCGAGGCGGCGCCGGTCAGGAGGGCCGTGGCGGCGCTCGCGAGAAGAAGCTTCTTGATCATCTGGTCCTCTGTCTCCCGTTGGGCGGGATGTGTACCGGACCACAGAACGACAGGTTGATGCCGGGCGATAGTGCAACGCTGCAACAGCCGAGCTTGATGTTTTGGGGCGCCCAATAATCAAGTGCGTTTAAGCACATCCCGCAGGAGATTGCTGCAGCGCGGAGGGAGACGCGTATCCGACCGGCCGGCCGGAGCATCCATCCCGGAGCATCCATCCGGACGCCGGCCCCGGTGCGGCGCGCCAGGCCCTGGTTCCGGGGGCATCGTTTGACGTGCGTCGGAGGCTCGCCGTTCGGGACGCGGCGCGAAACAAGAAGCCCCGCTGCGCGGGGGCAGGCGGGGCTTGAGTTCGATCGTAAACGTTCCCAGGACCAACCAGGAAGCTTCGAGGACATTTAAAACCTACCGGACACCGGCTCGCAAGACGGCCGCATGCGGCAATGCGCGGTTAACATTAATTGACGATTCGACCCTGATTCGTGCCGGGACCGGGTGGACGCAGTCTCCACCGCGCCCCGGCCACTCCCCCGCATTGCGTCAGGCCGCGCCGCCAGATCACGGCGTCGCTCGTCCACGAACTGGCGCGTCGTCGCGGGGACGAGGTCAGTGATCGCGGCCGGTCGCCCATGGCGAAAACCTGTGGTGCGCCGTCTTGCACTTGGCAGGACGGTATTCGGCGGCGTAGGCTTGCCGGAATGGCATGCGTTCTAGGCCGGTCGATCTGGCCTCATGCGCCCGGCCGCGGGAAGCGGATCGCGCTCGGGTGGCGGACCGGCTTGTGGAGAAGCGTCGGATGTCCAGCGTGAGCGAGCGGACCGCGCGGCAGCAGCGGATCATGGCGCCGCTCCTCGTCGCGGCCATCCTGCTCGGCCTCGCCGGCCTGCCGATGGCGGTCTGGCTCGACCTGCGCGGCCTGTCGGAGCGGATGCTCCAGACGCAGGCGGTGGAGACGGCCCGGATCATCGACCAGATGCGCAGCTTCTACGCCAGCGACGTCGTCCAGGCGGTCAACGGCGCCACGGGGCGGGTGATCACGACGCACGACTACAAGGGCGTGCCGAACGCCATCCCGATCCCCGCGACGCTCTCCCTGGAACTCGGCGAGCGGATCAGCGGTGCGGACGGGGCGGTGAAGTACCGCTTCATCTCCGACCTGCCGTTCAAGGACCGCAAGCCGCACGAACTCGACGCGTTCGAGGCCGGCGCCCTGGCGGAGCTGCGCGCCCACCCGCAATCGGGCTTCACCAGCGAGACCGCGGGCTCGTTCTTCGACCGCCAGGTGCGGATCGCCGCGCCGATCCGGATGGAGTCGGCGTGCGTGCGCTGCCACAACGCGCATCCCTTGAGCCCGAAGACCGACTGGAAGGTCGGCGACGTGCGCGGCATCCAGGAGATCGTGCTGCACCAGTCGATCGCCGCCAACGTCTTCGCGTTCAAGTACCTGCTGGGCTACTTCATCCTGGCGGCGCTCGCCGGCAGCACGGTCCTGCTCCTGCAGGCGCGCCAATCCCGCCTCATCGACCGGATGAACCGCGAGCTGACGGAATCGAACGGCTTCCTGGCCGCGGTCTCGGTGCAGATCGCGAAGTACATCTCGCCCCAGGTCTACCGGAGCATCTTCAGCGGCGAGCGCGACGTGTCGGTGACGACCGAGCGCAAGAAGCTGACGATCTTCTTCTCCGACATCAAGGATTTCACCGCCACCACCGAGCGGCTCCAGCCCGAGGAGCTGACCGCGCTCCTGAACGAGTATTTCACCGAGATGACCGCCATCGCGCTGAAGCACGGCGGCACGGTCGACAAATATATCGGCGACGCGATGCTGGTGTTCTTCGGCGATCCCGAGACGAAGGGCGTGCGCGAGGATGCGCAGGCCTGCGTCCGGATGGCCCTCGCGATGCAGCAGCGCCTCGGCCAGCTGAGCGCCCGCTGGCGCCGGGCCGGGATCGAGCACCCGTTCCAGACCCGGATCGGCATCAACACCGGCTATTGCAACGTCGGCAATTTCGGCTCGGACGAGCGGATGGACTACACGATCATCGGGGCCGAGGCGAACCTCGCGGCCCGGCTGCAGGCGGCCGCGGCGCCGGGCGGCATCACCCTGAGCTACGAGACCTACGCCCTCGTCAGCGACATCGTCCGGGCGAGCCCGCAGGACTCGATCCGCATGAAGGGCATCAGCCGCGCCGTGGTCCCCTACGCCGTCGAGGGCGACCTGACCGCCGAGGCCAGGGGCGCAGCCGGGGGCGAGGCCGGGGATACGGTGTTCTCCGAGCACGCGCGGGGCATCGACTTCTACGTCGACGTCGCGGCCCTGGAGGCGGACGGCGCGGCCCGGCTCCGCAGGCGCCTGCTCGACACGCTGGCGGCCGTCGAGCGCCGCATGACCGGCACGGACGGGCCGGCCGGGGATCCGGAGCCGCACCCGGCCGCGCTGCGGCGCGCGGCCGGGTGATGGCACGGCGCATCGGCCGCGGCTCCGCGAGGCGCGCATGAATCCGGTCGTCCTGCTGGCGATGCTCGCCCTCCTGGCGGTCTGGATCGGAATCGGCGTCGCCGTCGTGGCCTATGGGACGCCGCTCGGCTTCGCCTGCTACGTCCTGGCCGCCGTCGTCACCAACCCGCGGGTGTGGCGGCTCCGGTGACCGGCTTGCACGGGCGGGTCATCCTGTGGTGACCCTGCCGGCATGGTGCCGTCGCGATTCCCCCTCCCCCGCCGAGCCGGCTCCGGGTGCCACCCGGGAGGCCCGGGGCGCGTGACCCGCGCGCGGGCCTAGCGCGGGATGTTCGGATTCTCGCTCAGCTCCACCGAGCCCGACAGCATCGCGCACATCATCCAGGTGGCGCTCGCGCCCGCCTTCCTGCTCTCGGCGCTCGCGACGCTGCTCAACGTGTTCTCGACCCGCCTCGGCCGGATCGCCGACAAGGTCGATGCCCTCGCGGCGGAGGCCGCCCGGATCGCGCGGGCGGGGACGGCGGGGGCGGCGGATGCCGAGGCGCGGCGCCTGGCGCGCCGGCTGACCTACCTGCGGCGGCGCTCCTTCGTGCTCGACGTCGCGGTCGCCCTCGCCTCGCTGGGAAGCTGCCTGATCGGCCTGGCCGTGCTGACCCTGTTCGTCGGGGCGCTGCGCGACGGCGCCGCCGCCTCGGTCCTGTTCGCCTGTTTCGGCGCGGCCCTGATCTGCACCGTCGCGGCGATCACCGCCTTCATGACCGAGATCCTGATGGCCGGCCGCGGCGTGCGCGACGAGGTCGACCGCCAGCAGGACGCGGTGCCCGAGCGGCGCTAAGGCTACCCCGCATCCGGCCTGCATCCGGCCCGCCCTGCCCTTGCGTTGTGCGCGCGCTGCCCTTGCATTGTCCTTGCGCCGCCGTGGGAACCGGGTCTTAATCCTCCCGGTGCTTGATGCCGCTCGACGCCGCACCTGGGGGGTTCGTCATGACGGTCGCGATCCTGGTTGCCCTCTTGGCCGGCGCCCTTTCGCTCGGCGTCCTGTCGTCGGTCTCGTTCCGGCGCCGGGAGGAGATCGAGCTCGACGACGGGTATCCGTCCGACGAGGAGATCTTCGATCTGGGCGGCCCGGTGATCGACCTGGAGCCGCAGCGCTGACCGCGCCGGCCCGCTACCCCTCGGGCGCGGGCGCCCCGGCCCCGGACGGGGTGTTCTGCCGCCTGGACCAGACGACGCGCCCGGCCTGATCCCTCAGGGCGGCCGAGCCCGCGCGGCCGGCGAGCAACTGCGCGAAGCGCGCCTTCGCGTCCGCCACGGCCGCGTGCTCGGACGGCGCGAGGATCTGCTCGTCGTGGATGATGATGCCGCTCGCGCTCTCCCGGTGCACGATGCATTGCAGGCGATAGGGGGCCGACGGTGGGCTTGCGGCCATGGTGCCCTCCGGTCCGGTCACGCGGTCCAGGGCCCGGTGCTCCGCCGGTGCGCCGAGGCGCCCGCGTGCGGCGAACCGGCATCCGCTCCGGCGCAGGGCGCTCTGCGCGCCCGGCCGTGGGACTCGCCGTTCCGGGAAGCGAAGACGCGGCCGAACACGGGAGACCTCCTCGGATGCATCCACCCCGATGAAGTCATACCAGATATAGCCCGCTCAAGAACCGTCCAGCCGGTGTCTTGTCCAGGCGTATCTCGTCCAAACGTGTCTCGCTCAGGCGTCTGCCGCCCGGGAGCGCCACGCATCACCGGCCGCGGCCCCCGATCGCGACACGATCGGGGGCCGCGGCCGGTTCGGGGCTTGGCCGCCGTCAGGCCGCCTCGCCCTCCGCGTCGTCGGCGTCCAGGATGGTCTCCAGATCGCCCACCAGGGCATCGAGCTGCTCGGCGGTCGCCTTGAGCTTCAGCGTGGGGCCGTCCTGCGTCTCGATCGCGATCTCGATGTGATCCGCGACCTTGGCGGCCAGCGCCTGCTTCACCGTGTAGGTCGTCACGTCAGCCTTGTCCGCCATGCTGTCTCCTGGGTTGGCTCCCGGCAACGCGGGGCGGCCCGCATCGATACTGCGGCAGAAGCTCGCGAGGGACTGGGGCCTGCGCCGGAGCCATGCCCCGATCGCGTTGCCATCGGGCATGGCTGTCGGTCATTGTTTGAGCGCGCTCTCTTGCGCCGAACCGGTCTCCACGTCGGTGGAGGGTGCTCCAAGCAGGTTTCGCAGACGTGGCCGCCGGTTTTGCGTCGAACATCTGCGACACACCCAGGACCTGAACAGACGCAGTGTCGGCCTGCCAAGGCAGGTCTGCCGAGTGCTCAGACGCACTCACTTCGTTCATGCGAGTGAGCACTAGATGTTTGGTCCCAGCATTTGGTGGAGCGGGTCTGACCTGAAGCGGCTGGGCTCGGCCGACCATGCCTTGCATATGGCTTCGTAGGGCGTGAGGCCGCGCAAGGTCTTGAGGCGGCGGGCGAAG
>NZ_JBBXMX010000013.1:0-171104 GCF_038442355.1 Methylobacterium guangdongense | reverse complement strand
GGGACCACGCCCGGTCGATGCCGCGGGCGCCGCGGGGACCGGATCCCGCGCGTATCTGGCCGACACCTGGGTTCCCGCGGCGTCCCGCGTCCCGCGTGTTCGTCTCTTGGGCCATGCCCCCGGCGCCGCAGGCGCGCGAGGACGATGGCGCGCATCTGAGCCCATCCGCCCACGGGCGGCGCCGTCGAACCCCAAAGACCCATGAGCGACCCGATGGAGACGATCCGCGCATGACTTCTCTCCGAACCGGCGGCGTGTATCATGGCGCCATGACCGAGCTCCTGGAACGAGCCATCGCGCGCGTCCGCGCGCTCCCCGATGCCATGCAGGACGATGCCGCCCGCATGCTGCTGCTGTTCGCCGGCGAGGCGGACGAGCCCGTGTACCGGCTGACCCCCGAGGAGGAGGCGGACCTGGCGCCTTCCCTCGCCCAGGCGGAACGTGGGGAGTTCGCGACGGACGAGCAGGTCCGGGCTGTGTGGGCGAAACACGGACCGTGAAGCTTCGCTTCACGCCGGATGCCCTCGCGGACATCGATTCTGTCTTGAGCGGCATCGCGGACACGTCGCCATCCGGCGCGCTCAGCGTGCGGACACGCCTCGATGCCGTGCTCGACCGGCTTCTGGAGCAACCGCGCAGCGGAACCCGGACCAATTCACCGCCGCTGCGTAGAATCCTCGTGACACCCTACCCCTACTGGCTCTTCTATCAGATCGCGGAAGGCGCGATCATCGTCATCGCCCTGCGCCATGCCGCCCGCGATCCCCGCTCGATGCCCGACGCCGGACCGGACTGGCGTTCCGGTGAAAGTTGACGTCGGCCCGGCAGACTGCCATCCGCCCGGCAGAGCCCTGATCCCCGAGCCCCCACAGTATGACCGACCTCATCGAGACGATCCGCCGGACGCTCGTGCCGATCCACAAGGAGGGCTATCCCTTCATCCTGATCGGCATCGTGCTCACGGTGCTCGCCGGCTACTTCTCCCAGTTCTTCGGCTGGATCTTCCTGATCCTGACCCTCTGGGTCTGCTACTTCTTCCGCGATCCCGAGCGGGTCACGCCCGTGGGTGACGGGCTCGTGGTCTCGCCGGCCGACGGGCGCGTGAACCTCATCGCCACCGTCCTGCCCCCGCCCGAGCTCGACCTGCCGCAGGTGCCGACCTTACGGGTCTCGGTGTTCATGAACGTGTTCGACTGCCACGTGAACCGGGTGCCGGTCTCGGGCCGGATCGGCCAGATCCACTACACGCCCGGCCTGTTCCTCAACGCCGAGCTCGACAAGGCGAGCGACGACAACGAGCGCAACGGCATGGTCATCGAGACGACCCATGGCGGAAGCCCGAAGCGCGTCGGCGTGGTGCAGATCGCGGGGCTGGTGGCCCGGCGCATCGTCGGGTTCGTGTCGGCGGGCGACGTGCTCGGCGTCGGCGAGCGGTTCGGCCTGATCCGCTTCGGCTCGCGGGTCGACGTCTACCTGCCGGCGGGCGCCACCGTGCTGGTCGGCCTCGGCCAGAAGGCGGTGGCCGGCGAGACGATCCTGGCGGATCTCGGCGGCGGCCCGGACCGGGTGTTCAAGCGGATCTAGAGCATGATGCGGAAACGTGGGATCCGGTTTCCCGAATCCATCATGCGGTCAAAGGGAGTTCGAGCATGCTGACGTGTCCCCGTAACGGCGGCGTGCTCTGACGACCATGGACGATCTCTTCCCGCCCTTCGCGCCCGATCCGAACGAGCCGCGGCCGCGCCGGTTCAAGCCGGTGCCGTTCCGGATGATCGCGCCCAACATGATCACCCTGATGGCGCTCTGCCTCGGGCTGACCGCGATCCGCCTCGCCTTCGAGGGCAAGTTCGAGCCCGCCGTGATCGCCGTGGTGGTGGCGGGCGTGCTCGACGGCATCGACGGGCGGGTGGCGCGGCTGCTCAAGGGCACCTCGCGCTTCGGGGCGGAACTCGATTCGCTGGCCGACTTCGTGAATTTCGGCTGCGCCCCGGCGCTCATCCTCTACGGCTTCGCGCTGTTCCACCTGAAGTCGCTCGGCTGGATCATCGCGCTGATCTTCGCCATCGCGATGGCGCTGCGGCTCGCCCGCTTCAACGCGATGCTGGACGACCCGAACCGCCCGGAATGGAAGAAGGACTTCTTCGTCGGCATGCCGGCCCCGGCGGGCGCGCTGACCGCGATGCTGCCGCTCTACCTGCACTTCCTCGGCTTCGGCCTGGAGCGCTGGGCGGCGCCCGCGATCCTGATCTACGTGCTGTGCATCGCCCTGCTGGTGGTCTCCACCGTGCCGACCTACTCGGGCAAGACCATGGGCAAGCGGGTGCCCCGCAGCCTCGTGCTGCCGATCTTCCTGTTCGGCGTGGCGGCCTTCGGGATCCTGATCAGCTACCCGTTCGAGGCCCTGGTGGCGGTGAGCGGGGGCTATCTCCTGACCATCCCGGTGGTCGCCGCGCAGTACCGCCGCCGCCTCAAGGCCGAGCAGGCCGCGGGCACCGAGGAGCGGCCGGTCGCCGTCGCCTCGGACTAGACGCTGGTCGTCGCGGGATCCGCCCCTACCTTGGCCGTGTCCGGCGAGGAGGATTCGGGGATGCTCGAAGAATTCAAGAAATTCGCGCTGCGCGGGAACGTGGTCGACCTCGCGGTCGGCGTGATCATCGGCGCCGCCTTCGGGGCGATCGTCAACTCGGCGGTCCAGGACATCTTCATGCCGGTGATCGGCGCGGTCACCGGCGGGCTCGATTTCTCGAACTACTACATCCCGCTCTCGTCCAAGGTGCAGGCCGGGCTGCCCTACGCGGACGCCAAGAAGCAGGGCGCGGTCCTCGGCTACGGCCAGTTCCTGACCCTGACGCTGAACTTCGTAATCGTGGCCTTCGTGCTGTTCCTCGTGATCCGGGCGATGAACCGCCTGCAGCACGCCCAGCCCAAGGAGCCGGAAGCCGTCCCGGCCGACGTGAAGCTGCTCTCGGAGATCCGCGATCTCCTGGCGGCGAAACCCCGGGTCTGACCGGTCAGTTGCCGCGCCGGTCCGGCTCCTCGGGCTTGACGCCCAGGGCGTCCAGGATCTGGTCGAGGGCCTGACCGACCGCCCCGGTGCCCTCCTCGTGGGTCTTCAGCCGGGTCTCAAGCCGGCGGATCTGCGGCTCGAACACCTCGGGCACGGAATCGTCGCCGAGGAAGCGCGGCTTGTCGGCCTCCACCGGCAGGACGCCGCGCAGCTGCTGGCCGAGATGGTCGCGCACCGGCTCGGGGAGCACGGCGCCGGGATCGGGGGAATCGTTGCTCATGGTCGCCTCACGGGTCGAACCGCCTATCAACGGCCAGTCGGATGAAGCGTTGCGCCAACAGCCGCAGAAGGAGAAGGGACCCCGGAGCCGGGCTCCGGGGTCCCATGGGCCGATGCGGGACCGGCCCGCAGGCTTAGTCGATCACCTCGACGATGCGGTGACCGCGGTCGACCAGCACCGGGCGGTCGTTCACCACGGTGTAGCGGTAGCCCGGCTGCACGCGGTACTCGCTCGGGACGTCGTAGTAGGTCACGCCCGAGGACGGCAGGGTGCTGCCCACGGCGACGCGGCCGTCATAGTCGTACGAGCGGACGTTGCGCTCGCGGACGTAGCTGCGGAAGCGCGGGGCCATGTCGACGCCGAGGATGCCGCCCACCGTGCCGGTGGCCGCACCGACGGCGCCGCCGACGATCCCGCCGATCGGGCCGGCCGCATCGGCACCCGCGGCGGCGCCGCGCTCGGCACCCGGGATGGTGCCCTGGGCCTGGGCAGCCAGCGGCAGCGACAGGACGAGGGCCGAAGCGGCGATAAGGGTCTTGATGGTCATACGGGATTGCTCCGTTCCGTGGCGTTCCGCCGCGGACACGCGGCGAAGCTCGGGCCGGTAACGTCCGATACCCGGAATCGGATGCATCGCTTTTTGCGGAGGATCGCCGAGGGCTAACGCCGCCTTACGCGTCCTTGGGCATCGCCGACTGGATGAACCGGTCGGAGCCGAGATCCTCCTCGTCGTAGCCGAGCAGCTCCGCCAGCCGGCCCCGGGCACGGCTGACGCGGCTCTTCACGGTGCCGACCTTGCAGCCCATGATGGTGGCGGCTTCCTCGTAGGACACGCCCTCGGCACCGACCAGAACCAGGGCCTCGCGCTGGTCCGGCGGGAGCTTCGCCAGCGCCGATTGCAGATCCTCGACGTCGAGCCGGTCGCCCTGGTGCGGGGCGGTGGCGAGGCGCGCGGCATAGGAGCCGTCCTGATCCTCGACCTCGCGGACCCGCTTGCGGTGATCCGAGTAGAAGATGTTGCGTAGAATCGTGAACAGCCACGCGTTCAGGTTGGTGCCCGGCTGGAACCGGGCCCGGTGCTGCCAGCCCTTCAGCAGGGTGTCCTGCACGAGATCGTCGGACCGGGCGGGGTTCGAGGTCAGCGACAGCGCGAAGGCACGCAGCGAGGGGACGGCGGCCAGCAGGCCGTTGCGGAATTCCGGCTCGATCGCCTCGCCCCGGGCGCGGAGCGCCGCCTCCAGCTTCTCGATCAGCTCGGCGAAGCGGGACGGGAGTGACTCCTCGCCGATCCGCTCGTAGACGGTGCGCAGGTGCTCGCCGAGATGCGTGCGGATGCCGGCGTTCAGGTTCGGGCGGCCATCCCGAGTCCCGCCCTCCTGGGACAGGACGGTATCGGTGTCGTCGCGGGTCATGCGGTTCGCACTCGTCAGCTCATCGTGGCTCGACCGTGGTCCCTCAAGGGTCGAGGCGGATCGCTTGCCGGCCCGAGACAGGACGAATTCGGGCCGATGCGCTCCTGTTACAGGCGTTCTAGCGCATCAAACGCGGGCATGCACCCTCGGCCCACTGACTTATGATAAGGTTGCCGCGCGCAACAAGCGGATCGACCCGTCCCGCAGGGTCAGGACGTCGCCGCGCTCGAGGTCGGTCCAGCGCTCGTCCCGGGTCAGGGCCTTCGTGGCGATCACCGTGACGATGTCGTGCTCGGTGGTCTCCCGGGCGAAGTCGACCTGCCAATCCTCGTCGATCAGGGTGGCCTTGCCGAAGGGCGCGCGGCGGGTGAGGTAGCAGAGGCGCTTGCCGCAATGGGCGTAGAGGGTGCGGCTGTCGGTCAGCAGCATGTTGAACACGCCGAGGCCGTGCAGCTCGCCGGCGAGGTCGGCGACGGCCCGGTCCAGGGCCTCGGGCCGCGGCAGGGACTTGTAGCGGTCCTGCAGGCGGCCGAGCATCCAGCAGAAGGCGTGCTCGCTGTCGGTGGAGCCGATCGGCATGAAGCCGCCGAGCGGCAGCTTCTTCACGCCCTTGAGCTGGCCGTTATGCGCGAAGGTCCACCGGCGCCCCCACAATTCCCGCGAGAACGGATGGGTGTTCTCCAGGCTGACCCGGCCGCGATTGGCCTTGCGCACATGGGCGACGACGATCCGGCTCTTGATCGGCATGTCGCGCAAGAGCCGGGCGAGCTGCGAGCGGGCGCTCGGCTCCGGCTCGTGAAAGCTCCGGCAGGTGCGGCCGTCGTAGAAGCTGATCCCCCAGCCGTCGGCGTGGGGCCCGGTGTCGCCGCCGCGCCGGGCGAGACCCGCGAAGGAGAAGCGGATGTCGGTCGGCACGTTGGCGCTCATGCCGAGCAGTTCGCACATCGTCTGTCAGCCGGGCCATGCGGGGAAGCGGCGACGTGTAGGAGTGTTCGGCCGTCCCGACAACGGCTTTCACGCGCCTTACCGCGCGAGATAATCGGTCAGCGTCATCCCCACCATGATGGCGACCCAGAAGAAGCCGAGCCCTGAGAACAGCCGGATCAGCGGCGGCTCGTGGATCACCTCCATGGAGACGAGGAGGATCAGCGCCACCATCACCGCCACGACGAGAAGCTCGACGATCCAGACCTGCGCGAAGGGCAGGGTGGCGCCGAGCGTCACGTTGACGGCGAGCAGGGCGAGGAGCGCCAGGAAGGTCAAGACCGGCGTGCGCAGGCGCCTGCGGAGCAGGGCGCGGTCGTCGGCGCTCAAGGCGGCGAGGGGGTTCCGCATCCTACCGATTCACCACGTAGAGGATCGGGAAGGCGAGGATCCAGACCAGATCGATGAAGTGCCAGTACAGGCCGTAGACCTCGATCCAGTTCTGGTGCCGCGCCAGGAACCCGGCCTTGGCGGCCATCCAGGTCATGCCGAGCAGGAGCCCGATGCCGGTGAACAGGTGCAGCGCGTGAAGGAGCGTCGCCACGTAGTAGAGGTTCACGAACAGCCGCGCCGCCGGCGTCTCGGCCAGCGCGAAGGGCCGATGGCTGAGGAACGGCATCATGTGCTCGTCCCAGTCGGCGTAGTACTCGTAGCCCTTCAGCACGAGGAACAGGCCGCCCAAAGCCGCGGTCGCCAGCATCGCCCGGACCATGGCGCGCTGCCAGCCCATCCGGGAGAACTCGATCGCCATCGACATGGTGAGCGAGGAACAGATCAGCACCACCGTGTTGGTGGCGCCGATCCAGAACTTGAGGTGCTTGGCCGCCGCCACCGTCGCCTCGGGGTGCTGGATCCGGGTGATCAGCGCCACCAGGAACAGGGCCGAGAACAGCAGCAGCTCGGTGATCAGCCACGCCCAGATACCGAGCGTCGCGGCCTGGCGCTGCTGGGCGACGCTCTCGAAATGCTCGGCGCGGGCGACGCCGACGCCCTGGGCCAGGGGCTCGCTCATCCGTGCTGGTCCCGGGCTTCCTGGGCCTGGATCGGGTAGTCGTAGGGGACGCGCGGCACCTCGGGCGGGGACAGGAAGTTGTGCGTCGGCGGCGGGGAGGCGGTCTCCCATTCGAGCCCCTTCGCGTTCCACGGGTTGGCGGGCGCCTTTCGGCCGAACCACAGGGAATAGACGAGGTAGAGCATCGGGAAGATGTAGCCCGCCGCCAGGATCGTGGCGCCCGCCGAGGACAGCACGTTGAGGAGCTGGAACTCGGCCGGGTAGGTCGCGTAGCGCCGCGGCATCCCCAGGTAGCCGAGGATGAACTGCGGGAAGAAGGTCACGTTGAAGCCGAGGAAGATCAGCAGCGCCGAGATCCGCCCCCAGGGCTCGCTGTACATCCGGCCGGTGAACTTGGGCCACCAGAAGTGCAGGCCGCCCAGGAACGCCAGCACCGTGCCGCCGACCATGATGTAGTGGAAGTGGGCGACCACAAAGTAGGTCGCGTGGATGTGCTGGTTGATGGCGAGCGTCGCGAGGTAGAGGCCGGTCAGGCCGCCGAGCACGAACAGGCCGATATAGCCCATCGCGTAGAGCATCGGCGTGTCGAGGCGCAGGCTGCCCTTATGGATCGTGGCGGTCCAGTTGTAGACCTTCACGGCCGAGGGCACCGCCACCGCGAAGGACAGCGCGGAGAACACCAGCGAGGCCAGGTCGCTCTGGCCGTTGACGAACATGTGGTGACCCCAGACGAAGAAGGTCACCGAGGCCAGCCCGATCGACGCGTAGGCGACGAACCGGTAGCCGAACAGCTTCTTCTGCGCGAAGGCCGGGACGATCTCGGAGATCACCCCCATGCCGGGCAGCACCATGATGTACACGGCCGGGTGCGAGTAGAACCAGAACAGGTGCTGGAACAGCACCGGATCGCCGCCATAGGCCGGATCGAACACGCCGATGTGGAAGGCGCGCTCGGCGATCAGCAGGATCAGCGCGGTCGTGATGACGGGCGTCGCGAGCAGGAAGATCAGGCTGGTGGCGTAGTGCGTCCAGACGAAGATCGGCAGCTTGAACCACGTCATGCCGGGGGCCCGCATGGTGTGGATCGTGACGACGAAGTTGAGCCCCGTCAGGATCGACGAGAAGCCCACTATGGTCACGCCGATCAGGGCGGGCAGCACCCAGGTGTTCGAGAAGGCCGTGGAGAGCGGGGCATAGAAGGTCCAGCCGGTGTCGACGCCGCCCAGCACCACCGAGACCAGGGTGAACAGGGCGCCCGCCATGAACACGTACCAGCTCGTCAGGTTGAGCTTCGGGAAGGCGAGGTCCCTGGCCCCGATCATGAGGGGGATCAAAAAATTGCCGAAGGTCGCGGGGATCGACGGGATCAGGAAGAACCAGACCATCACCACGCCGTGGATCGTGAAGGCCTTGTTGTAGGTGTCGTTGGTCATGATCGCGCCGTTCGGCACGATCAGCGCGAGGCGCACCACGCCCGCCGCCAGGGCGCCGATGACGAAGAAGCCGGTGATCGAGGCGAGGTAGAGGATCGCGATGCGCTTGTGGTCGGTGGCGAGGAACCACGAGCGCAGGGTCGATTCGGCGTGCAGGTAGTCGGGCTTGCGCCCGATCGTCGATTCCGGGGTGTGGGGTTCGCGGCGGGCGGTGCCGCCGATGCTGCCCGATGCGCTCATCGTGTCGCCCCCGCCGGCGTCGCGTCCGCGGCCTTGCCGGCGGCCGGGCGCGAATAGGATTTCAGGAAGTCGATGAGGGTCCCGAGCTCATCCGCCGGGATCCGGCCGGCGAAGCTCGGCATGATCTGCTTATACCCGTCGGCGAGCCGGTCACCGTTGGGGTTCAGGATCTTTTCGCGGAGCCACCCGTCATCGGCCGTGACGGTGCGGCCGTCGGCGAGCTTCACTTGACTGCCGTAGAGGCCCGCGAGGCTCGGCGCCTTCACGGCGGAGCCGGGCTCATGGCAGCCGGCGCAGCCATAGGCCTCGTAGAGGGCGCGGCCCGCCGCGACCTTGCCCTGCTGGGCGCCCGCATGGGTCAGCCAGTCCTGGTAGTCGCCGGGGTTCATGAAGGTGACCTCGCCGCCCATCACCGAATGGTCGGTGCCGCAATATTCCGAGCAGTAGAGGTGATAGGTGCCGGTCTTGTCGGCCTTGAACCACAGGTCGGTGTAGCGGTCGGGCAGGGCGGCGACCTGCATGCGCACGGCCGGCAGGTAGAGGGCGTGGATCACGTCCTGGCTGATGATGTGCAGGCGGATCGGCTGGCCGATCGGCAGGTGCAGGTTGTTGATCTCGGACTGGCCCGTGGGGTGCTGGAACTTCCACATCCATTGCCGGCCGACCGCCTCGACCACCATGGCGTCGGGGGGCGCGTTCTTCGACTGGATGAACAGCTTCGCGCCCCAGACGAAGAAGATCAGCGTCAGCAGGAACGGGATCAGCATCCAGCTGATCTCGATGAGGTTCGAGCGGATGCCCGACGGGCTGCGGTTCGCCTCCGAGCCCTCCCGGTAGCGCACGGCGAAGTAGGTGATCGCCACGAAGACCGGCACGGTGAGCAGCAGCGTCAGCACCGTGAAGGCCAGGATGAGCAGGTCGGTCTCGGTCGCGGTGGCGGAGACCGCGGCGGGCCAGAGCTGGAGGGATTCGTGGCTCGGCGTCATCGCGCGGCGGGCTCCGACGGTTCGAGGGAGCGGCCCACGGTCAACGCCATGGCGCGGCCGATCGGGATGCGGGCGCGGGTCTGGGCCGCGTCCCGGTAGGCGTAGCCGGCGATCCGGGCCTCGGTGGCGGCCCGCTCGCGGTCGATGTCGGCATAGGGGTTGGCCTGGAGATTCGGGGCCGGCGGGACGAGCCGTGCGGTCTGCTGGGCCGTCAGAGCCGGCAGGGTCCGGCGCTGGCTCGCCGCGACGGTGTGCATCAGCCAGACCATGGTGCCGATCACCGCCAGCGCCGTGAGGCCGAGGCCGGCCATGACCAGGGCGGTGTTGCGGACGTTGACGTCGCGCGTCTCGTGCCCGGGATCGTTCGGATCGCGCTGCGTGTTGGCGGGCGGGCGCGGCGGGCGTCCGTTCAGGATGCCGCTTCCGCGCAGCGTCAGCCCGGCCAGGATCGCCGGGATCAGCCCGGAGGGTCCGTTGCCGCTCATGCCGGCCTCCCGGAGCGGCGGGCCACGGAGGCCGCCCGGTCGGCCCGCGGGCGCAGGAACGGCCGCAGCGCGGCGGCGAGGCAGGCCACGGCACCGGCGGCGAGCGCGTCGCTCGGGCGGAGCACGAACCGATCGCGGATCGCAGGGGTGATCAGCCAGAACATCTCCAGGGCGTGCACGGCGAGCGCGGCGCCGGCCAGGATCCGCGTGGTCGGGCGGCCCGGCCGCAGAGTCGCCAGGGCGGCGAGCACCACCACGGCGCCCGCCACGATCGACAGCGCCCGGCCGAGCCAGCCGCCGCGGGCGAAGTACCACGCCACCTCCGGCGGCAGGTTCGCCGACCAGACGATCAGGAATTGCACGAAGTGCAGGTAGGCCCAGAGGCCGAGCAGCACCACGAGGGGGACCAGCCGGCCGCGCCCCGGCGCGGTGCGGCCGCGCCCCACGGGCTCGGGCTCCTCCCAGGCAAGCAGGATCGCCGTCGCGAAGGCGAGACCGCTCCAGGCGGTCATGACCAGGAGACCCAAAAGGGTGGAGTCGAGGCGCGGATCGAGGGAGGCGATCACGTCGGTGACGAACAGGGTGCCGATCACCGCGTGGAGCCCCACCGCCGGCACGGTCCGGCCCTCGCCGGGCGCGTCGAAGGGGCTGGCGAAGCGGAAGGACAGCCAGGTCCAGGCGGCGAGATAGGCGATCACCCGGGCCACGAAGAACGGCACCGTGAACCAGAGCGCGGCGAGCGGCGTGTGCGCCGGTTCCCGCACCCAGGGATAGAGGAGCGCCGCGCCGGCGAGCACGGGGAGGCCCAGCACGGCCGCCACCGGCATCAGCGCCATCAGCCGCCGCAGGCCCGCCAGCATCTCGACGCCGCCGCGCGCCTTCACGCGCCCGCCGAAGCGCTCGGCCACGATGACCACCGGCAGGGCACCGACCGGCAGGGCGAGGAGGACGAGCCAGGCGGCGAGATACGAGGCCATCGCCCCGCGCCAGCCGCCGGCGAGCAGGCAGAGGGCCAGGAGGCCGAGGCCGGCGAGGCCGAGCAGGGCAGGGCGGCTCATCGCGACGCCTCCAGCCGCGCCCGGTCCGGCTCCGGCAGGCTCGCCACCGGAGCGTCCTGGCTGAGCTGGAGGGCGCGCACATACGCGACGATCGCCCAGCGATCGGCGGACGGGATCATCTGCGCCATGCCGAACAT
The DNA here is from genome assembly GCF_038442355.1 of Methylobacterium guangdongense. Classification (NCBI taxonomy): domain Bacteria; kingdom Pseudomonadati; phylum Pseudomonadota; class Alphaproteobacteria; order Hyphomicrobiales; family Methylobacteriaceae; genus Methylobacterium; species Methylobacterium guangdongense. The sequence continues at coordinate 160,070 of NZ_JBBXMX010000013.1, read as the reverse complement.
CGCCTTCCGGCCGTTCGAGATCGCGTCGTAGAGTTCGGCCGCGGAGGCCCGGCGCACGTCCTCGCCGGTGAGATTGCCGGCATGCGGGAAGCCGCGGGCCACGATCATGCCCTGGCCGCGCCCGTCCTGGCCGTGGCAGGGGGTGCAGAACACCGCGTATTGCTGCTGCCCCCGGTCGAGGAGGTCCCGGCTGATCGTCTGCGGCTGTGGCGCCGGCGCGGCGGGATCGCGGCGCGGCACCGTGCCGGCGACCGGCTGGCGCATGGTGATCTCCCGCGGGAAGAACGGGTTCTTGTCCCAGGTCTTGGCCCGGGCCTGATCGGCCATGTCGGCCTCGCCGCAGGCGGCGAGCGGCGCCAGGACGAGGAGGACCATGGGGAGGGCGCGCCTCATCGCGGGATCCGCCGGATCTCGAGGGGCCGCCCGGCCTCGGCCGGCATACCCGCGAGCCTCCGCTCGATGCGCTCCGGATCGAAGCGATCGTCCCGCGCCTCCGCGGTCAGGAAGAAGCGGTCGTCCGAGACGCGCAGGAAGCCCGGGATGTTGAAGGCCGGATGGTTCAGCCGCGGCAGGCGGTTGAGCACGAGCAGCGCGAGATGGATCGCGATGCAGCCCGCCATCATCGCGAAGGAGAGGCTCGGCACCACGAAGGAGGGCCAGGACAGGCGCGGGCGCCCGCCGATCAGGAACACGTAATCGTAGGCGGTGGCGAAGACACACATCCCGTAGAAGCCGGCGCCGCCGAGAAGCGCACCGGCGAGCGCGTAGGGCAGGATCGAGCGGCCCTCCAGGCCGAGCGGCCGGAGGGTGCGGGGCATCGGCACGGGCCCGTGCCCGTCGAGATGGACGTGGTCCGGACCGATCCCCGACACCGCCTGGAGCGCGGCCGCGAGATCGCCCTCGCTGGCGAAGCTCGCCGAGACGCCCCAGAACGGCCCAGGGCCGGCGTTCTCCTCCGGCCGGGCCGCCGCCCGGGACGCGGCGGCGCGGGCAGCCTCCTGGGCGCCCGGGGCTTTCGCCAGGGCGAGGCGCCGGCTCTCCACGATCGAGACCGCCGGCAGGTAGCGCAGGAACAGGAGCAGCAGGGTCAGGAACAGGCCGACCGAGCCCGCGAAGGTGGCGATGCCCCAGATGTCGACCCCGTAGGGCAGCCGCGAGGAGGGCAAGAAGTCCTGCGTCAGGGTCACGACGAGGACCATGACGTGGTCGGCATAGGCGCCGATGGCGACGAGCAGCCCCACCGCCGCCAGGGCGAGCGGCGCCGTCCGGGCGCGCGCCGACCACAGGATCTGCGCCGGCAGCACGAGGCAGAGGATCGCCGTCCACGAGATCACAGCGTGGTCGCCGGTCATGCGCCGGGCCAGGACGCCGCGCGCCTGGGCGTCGCCGTTGAGGAACGTGTCGAAATACTCGGCGGCGTAGCAATAGGCGCTGGCGCAGCCGAGGCAGAGCAGCAGGCGGCCGAGCACGTCGAGATGGCGCGGGGTCACCAGGCCGTCGAGGCCGTAGACGACGCGGATCAGCATCACGATCACCGCGGTGACGCCGACGCCGGAATAGACCGCGTTGACGAAGAAGCTCACCGGCACGAGCGTGCTGTGCCAGCCCGGCATCAGCGAGCCCGCCAGCATCACCGAGGCGCCGGTCTGGACCGAGACCACCAGCAGCACGCCGAGCAACGCCACGGTCCGGTAGGCCTGGACCCAGATCTGCCAATGGGCCGCCGAGCCGCGCCAGCCCGAGGCGACGATGCCGTAGACCTGGGCGCGCAGCAGGGCGAGCTTGCGAGTCGGCGCCTTGGCGTCGGCCTGGCGCATCGCCTCCGCGAAGGCCCGGTCGCGCAAGGTCGCGAGGTCCGGCAGCAGGCCGATGAACCACAGGCTCACGCAGATCACGAGGAACGACACGATGTCGATCGCGTCCCACAGGAGCGGCGAGCGGAATTGCGGCCAGAGATCGTAGGTGTTGGGGTAGGGCAGGTTCCAGAAGAAGAACCACGGCCGCCCGAGATGGATGATCGGGTAGAGTCCGGCCGCCGCGGTGGCGAGCAGCGCCAGGGTCTCGGCGACCCGGTTGACCGCCCCGCGCCACTCCGCCCCGAGCAGGAGGAGCACGGCCGACACCAGCAGGCTGCCGGAGGCGACGCCGATCCACCAATCGTAGCTCGCGATGTCGAGCGCCCAGACGACGGCGTTGTTGTTGCCCCAGATGCCGGGCCCCGCGGCGAGCAGATAGCCGAGGGTGAGCAGGAACAGGCCGAGCAGCGCGGCCGCCCCCGCGAAGGCGATCCACCAGCGCCGGTTGAGCGGATGGGTCAGCGGGATCGCCGTGACCGTGCCGCCGATGCCCTGGAGGGTCTCGTCGGGCCGGATCAGGGGGCCGCCCGTGACAGAACCGGCCATGCTCAGCCCTCCCGCCCGCCGGGTTCCGCGGGCGGCGCGAGCCCGGCGAGGTAGGTGGTGCGCGGCCGCGTGTTGAGGTGGCCGAGCAGCGCGTATTCCCGGGGATCCCGGCGGGCCGCCGAGACGTGGCTCCCCGGATCGGCGACGTTGCCGAAGGTGATCGCCCGGGTCGGGCAGGCGCCCTGGCAGGCGGTCTCGACGGCGCCGTCCGGGATCGGCGCGTGCGCGTCCTTGGCCGAGGTGATCCGCGCCGCCGTGATCCGCTGGATGCAGTAGGTACACTTCTCCATCACGCCGCGGGCGCGGACCGTGACCTCGGGGTTGCGCTGCTGCTGCTCCACCGGGGTCATGCCGCCGCTATAGTCGAGGTAGTTGAACCGGCGGACCTTGTAGGGGCAGTAGCTCTGGCAGGTCCGGGTTCCGACGCAGCGGTTGTAGACTTGGAGGTTCAGCCCCTCGCTGTCGTGCAGCGTCGCCTCGACCGGGCAACCGAGTTCGCAGGGCGCCTGCTCGCAATGCATGCAGGGCACCGGCTGGAAATGCGTGCGCGGCGCGTCGAGCTCGCCCGCATAGTAGCGGTCGATCCGCAGCCAGCCCATCCAGCGCCCCAGCGCGACCTCCTCGCGGCCGACCACCGGGATGTTGTTCTCCGCCTGGCAGGCGGTGACGCAGGCGTTGCATCCGGTGCAGGCATCGAGGTCGATGGCCATGCCCCATTGCGCCGCGACCCAGCGATCCTGGCTCCCGGGGGGCGGATAGAACGAGGCGGGCGCCGGCGCGCCCTTGGGGTCGCCCACCGGGGCTGCGCCGAGCGCCTGCACGCGGACGAGATCCTCGCCCTCCATCGTGCCGAGGTGTTGGGTGGTGACCGGCTGGCTGCGCCGTCCGGTCCTGGTCAGCGTTGCCCCGGAGAGCCGCCAGGACGCGCCGACCGGCCGGAGCGGCCCGGCATCGTAGCCGAGGCCGCGGGACAGGTGGTCCGGCACGTTCCGGCCGTAGCCCAGCGTCAGGGTGACGGTGTCGTCGGCCTGACCCGGCAGGATCCAGGCCGGCCCCTCGACCGCGCGGCCCGCCGCCACGATCCGCAGGACGTCCCCGGTGGCGATGCCCTCGCGCTCGGCGAGCCGCGGGCTCACCGCCACCACATTCTCCCAGACCACCTTGGTGAGCGGCTTGGGCAGTTCCTGAAGCCACGCGAGGTCGGCATGGGTGCCGTCCCAGAGCGTCGGGTCGGGTCGGATCAGCACCTCGATCCCGCCGACGGGCAGGGCGGGGGCAGGGGAGGCGGCATCCTGCGTCAGCGCCACGGTCTCGACGGGCCGCGCGCTGTCCGCCCAGAACCCCCGGCGCAGGGCCTCCGAGAACCGGGCCTCGAAGGCGGCCTCATCCTCGCCGTCTCTGCGCCAGCGCGCCTTGACGAGGGCCAGCGCGTCCTCGGCCTCGTCGCCGCCCGCCAGGAAGGCCAGCATCTGCGGCAGGGTGCGGCCGTTGTAGAGCGGCGCGATCGTCGGCTGGATCAGCCCCACGGTCCCGTCGAGGGCGCGGACATCGCCCCAGGATTCCAGCGGATGCGCGATCGGCAGGTGCCAGTCGGCATGGGCGCCGGTCTCGTCGTAATAGAGGCCGGCGTGGATCTTGAGCGGCACGCGCGCCATCCGGGCGGCGAAATCGAGCGCGCCGGGCGCGTCGTAGACCGGGTTGGCGCCGAGCACGATCAGCGCCTTGACGGTGCCGCGCTCCATCGCCTCCGCGAGTTCGGCCAGCGTGCCGGCCCCCGGCTCGGCGGCGGGCTCCACGTGCAGGAGGGTCGCGCCGGTATTGCCGAGCGCGCCGTTCAGACGGTGGACCAGGGCGTGCAGATCCGGGCTCGCGGTCAGGCCCGCCGTGACGATCCCGGCCCCCCGCGCCCCGGCGAGCGCCGTGCCGGCCCCGCGCGTCCAGCGGGCGACCGGATCGTCGCCCCCCGGCCCCGTACCGCCGCCGGCCATGCCGAGGAGATCCCGGGCGAGGTCATCGAGCCGGCCGGCCGGGACCACGACGCCGTGATCCGCCTTGGCACTGGTCAGCGTCGGGGTCGGGGCGGCGGCGTGCAGGGTGAGGAGGCGCCCGTCCGCGTAGGCGGCCCGCCGGGCGTCGATCCACCGCCGGGACAGCCCCACTTGGCCCGGTCCGAGATCCAGAAAATCGCCGTCGAGCGCCACGATGGTGCGCGCCCGATCGAACGCGGGCAGCGTTTCCAGCGGTCGTCCATAGGCCCGGCGGGCGCCCTCGTAGAGACCGTCGCGCGACGCGCCCGCACCGACATGCCAGCGGAGCGCCGGGTAGGCGGCCCGCAGCCGGGCGATCTGCGCGGCCAGCGTCGGCGAGGTCACCGGCCCGGTGAGCAGGGCGAGTCCCTCGCCCCGGTTCTCGCGCCAGGCCGGCATCTGCGCCTGCAGATCCGCCCGGAACGCCGCCCAGGAACTCGGCCGGCCGAGATGCTGCACCGCCTGCGACCGGAACGGGTCGTAGAGCCCGAGCACGGAGGCCTGGGCCAGCACGTCGGTGCCGCCGCGGCTCCAGGGATGGTCGGGATTGCCCTCGATCTTCAGCGGCCGCCCGTTGCGGGTCGTGACCAGCACGCCGTTGCCGAACCCGTCGAACAGGGCCGAGGAGGCGTAGGACAGATCCGTGCCCGGCACGATCCGCTCGGGCTGGTTGACGTAGGGCACCTCGTAGTCGCGCCCGCTCCCGGCGCCGCAGGCGGTCAGCCCACCGAGCGCGAAGGAGGCCGCCATCAGCTTCAGGAAGCCGCGCCGCTCCGGCGCCGCGGCGAGCCGGGAGGCCGACGGGAATTCGGCCGCGAGATAATCGCGAAACTCCGGGCTGTCGGCCACGGCGTCGAGGCTGCGCCAGAAGCGCGGGCCGTCGCCCTGGCTGAGCTTCTCGCGGAGTGCCGCGAGGTCGGGGGTGCCGGTCATCGGTGGCAGATCCCGCACTCGGTAAGCCGCGCGCCGCCGCGGATGTGGTATTGCGCGACGAGCTTCGGACCCAGCGTCGCCTGATCGGCCGGCGGCTTCCAATTCATGTTCCAGACCTGATCGGGCGTGCGCACATACTTCTCGGGTGCCCGGTGGCAATCGAGGCAGAACTGCATCTCGAAGGCGTTGGCCCGGTAGGTCATCTGCATCGACGTCACGTCGCCGTGGCAGGTCGAGCAGCCGATCCCCTTCGTCACGTGGACGGAGTGGTTGTAGTAGACGTATTGCGGCAGCTTGTTCAGCCGCTTCCATTCCAGCGGCTTGTCCTGCGCGTAGCTGTCGCGCACCGGCTTGAGCATGTCCGAGCCGGTCCAGATCTGCGAGTGGCAGGTCATGCAGGTATGGGTCGGCGGGATGCCGGCGGTGGCCTCCTTCTCGACCGTGGTGTGGCAGTAGCGGCAATCGACGCCGAGTTCGCCGGAATGGTGCTTGTGGCTGAACGGCAGCGGCTGGGCCGGCGCCACGCCGACGCCCGTCACGTAGTTCGAGCGCACGATCCCGGCGGCCAGCACCGGCAATCCGACGAGGCAGGCGACCCCGGTCATCAGGGCGAGGCGGTAGATCGCGTCCGCGCCGGGCGTGAACAGCTGCGCCATCAGGCGCGCCCGCGCCGGAGGAGGGCCGGACGATCGCGCTCGCTCACCTCACACCGTCGCCGCAAGCCTCGCCCCACCCTCGACTCCCGGTCGCAATCGGGCCGCGCACGGCACTGCACCACCCACCTCAACCTAGAGCGCTTCCAGATCCAGGCTAGAACTTGAGTTAGGCGGACCGACATGTCGCACGGGCCCGGGCTCTCGTCACAGAACGCCCGCTCATGGGCCGCCTTTCGTCGGCCCGCAACCGTGCAACGGGCGCGCTGTGAGAGGCTCTGAAACCCTTCCCGCGGCCGGCACGAAGGCCTATGCCCGGGGCCGCCTCGATTGGACGCCGCGGACGATCCCCCGATCCCCCGGAGACGCATGGAATCCGATCCCCTCCTCCTGACCTGGCGTGCCGCGCGGCGCGCGCACGGGGCCGCCGTGGCGCTCGCGGTCGGGATCGGTGCGCCGCTCTGCGCCCTGGCGCTGCTCTGCCTGCGTGACCTCGTCGCGGTGCTGCCCCGCGACGAGGCGCCGGACCTCGCCTTCCTGCGCCTAGCCGTGCCGTTGCAGGGCCGCGAACTCGTCCTGGCGCCCGGCCTGCCGATGCGGGCGGCCGGGCTCGAACTCGCGGCCTTCCTGTGCATCGCCGCCTGCGCGCTGATCCTGGCGGGTCTCGGCTGGTGGGTGGCGCGCCTGTGCTTCAAGGCCCAGGCCCGCGCCGCCGACACGGTGCGGGAGGGGGTGCTGCGGGCGATCCTCGACGCTCCGGCGGGGGCCCGGGACGAGGCGCGCAGCCTCGCCCGCCTCGTCGGCGAGGTGCTGGCGCGGGCCGACCGGCTGCTCGCCGCCGGCATCGTCCTGCCCGCGATGACGCTTGCCGCGCTGATCCTGGCGCTGGGCTTCGCCGCCCTGGCGGCGCCCCGGCTGATCCCGGCCGCCCTGGTCGGCCTCGGGGCGGTCGGCCTCGCCTACGGGCTGGTGCTGGAGCGCGCCCGGGACCGGCAGGAGCTGCGCCTGCGCACCAGCGTGCGGGCCGAGGAGAACCTGAACGACCTCGTGCGCCGCCTGCCGGCCGTGCGCAACCACGGGGCGGCCGCCCTGGAGCGGCGGCGGATCGCGGCCCGCGTGGTCGCGATGCGCGGCACCGTGGCGCGGGCCGAGGCGCGGCTGGCCTATGCCCGGGCGCCGGCACTCGCCCTGGCGGTGATCCTGCCGGCGATCGCGGTGGGCACGGCCCTGTGGCGCACGACGGGACCCGGAGCGCCCCCGGCGGCGCCGGTCGATCCGGCAGCCCTCCTGGCGGCGGTGGGCGCCTTCGGCCTCGCGGGCTGGCTCGCCGCCATCTGCGCGCGGCTCTGGACGGTGCGCCGCGCCGTGCGCCCGCGCTTCCGCGACCTCGCCCGCATCATCGCCGCCCTCGAAACCCGCCGGGCGCGGACCGGCGCCCCGGTGCCGCTGCCGCGCTCCGGCCTCCTGGCGACCCAGGGGGTCGGCGCCTTCGACCCGACCACCGGCGAGCGGCTGTCCGGCGTCGACGTCGCGGTGACCATGCCGGGCCACGTGGCGATCACCGGCAGCCGGGGCAGCGGTGCCCGGGCTCTGGCGGCGGTGCTGGCCGGGCAGGTCGAGCCGACCGCCGGCACCGTCACCTACGCGGGCACGGACCTGCGCGGCTTCGACCCCGCCGAGCGCGCCCGCCGCATCGCCTTCGCGGCCGGCGAGGCGATCCTCATGGCGGGCTCCCTGCGCCAGAACCTGCTCTACGGCACCGACCCGGGCGGCGCGCCCGACGACATCGCCGTGGTCGGGCTCTGCCGGCTGACCGGGCTCGACGGCTTCGTGTATGCCCGCGGCCTGACCGGTCGGCTCGATCCCGCGGCCCGGCCCCGCCTCGCGACGGCGATCGTCGCGGCCCGCCGGACCATGCGGCAGGCGCTCGCCGCCAAGGGAGCCGAGCGCCTCGTCGAGCCGTTCGACCCCGACCGCTACAATCATCAGGCGAGCATCGGCGAGAACATCCTGTTCGGCGAGCCGGTGGGCGGCGCCTTCGCGCCCCTGCGCTTCGCCCGCCACCCCTACCTGCGGGCGGTGCTGGAGGCCGAGGGGCTGGTGCGGCCGCTGACCGAGATCGGCCTGTCGGTCGCGCGCAGCACCGTGGAGATCTTCGCCGACCTGCCGAACGACCATCCGCTGTTCGACGCCTACTCGCTGTTCCAGGCCGCGGAGCGGGGCTATTTCGAGGACCTCGTGGTGCGCCTGCCCGATGCCGGGGGCCTGCGCCGGGGGCCGGCGGGCCAGCGCGACCGGATGCGGCTGATCGGGCTCGCCCTGCGCTACAGCGAATCGCGCCATCGCTTCGGCCTGATCGACGCCGCCTTCGAGGCGCGGCTGGTCCAGGCCCGGCGCTCCTTCGCGCGGATGCTGCCGCCCCATCTCGCCGGGGCGGTGGAGTTCCACGATCCCCGCCGGGTCAACCCGGCCGCCAGCCTCGAGGAGAACCTGCTGTTCGGCCGGATCAGCCTGGGCGAGGCCAACGCCGAGCCGCGGGTGCGGGCGCTGGTGCGGCGCGTGCTCGCCGACGAGGGCCTGGAGGCCGCGGTCTACGAACTCGGCCTCGACAGCAAGGTCGAGATCCAGCCCAGCACCGGCGCGCTGGCGGACGGCGCGATCAACGCCCGGGAGCGGATGGCGATCGAACTGGTCCGATGCCTCGCCCGGGACCCCGACATCCTGGTCGTCGCCATCGCGGCCGACGAGCGCAAGGAGGGCCTGCGCGAGCGCCTCGCCGGCCTGCGGCAGGTGCGGGCCGGGCGCGGGCTGATCGTCTGCCTGCCCGGGGCCGGCGCCCTGGACGAGGCCGCCCCCTTCGACGCGGTGATCGCGGTGGAGAACAGCGCGGTGGTGGCGCCCGAGCCGGTGCGCGCGGCGGCGGAGCCGGACCCGGTGGCGTGAGCCCCGCGCCCGGGGCGGGACCCGGCACGGTCCGTCACCGCATGGCGGAGGTCAGGCGGCCCCAATCCGGGCGACACCGCCCTGCGACGGTTCGATGGCGCCCATCGGGTGGTCCGTGCGTTAGGTCTGTCCGCGCGCCGCACCTGCGGTCGGGCGGGTGAGGGGGATCCGAATGCGCGTGTTGTTGCTCACCGCCCTGGCAGCCTTGACCCTGCCGGCGGCCGTTGCCCAGGCGGGCGACCCGATCGTGTCCAGCGCGGGGAACTGGGACCTCAAGAAATCGGCCCGCGGTCCGACGACCGAAGCGGCGTGCCTTCTGGCGCCGAAGACCCCCTCGCGCATCGAGGTGTTCAAGGACAGGCTCGTGGTCACGGGCCTGCCGAAGAATTCGATCTTCAACTATCAATATAGGATCGACGACCGGTCCGCGTCGACGCCGGCGATCCCGTCGAGCGCCATGCAGAACGAAGGCCTCATCACCCTGGACGGCGCGGCGCTGGCCGACATCGTGAACGGCCACCGCTTCCAGATCCGCATCCTCGACAAGTGGCACGAGGCCATCACCGAGGATGTCGATCTCACCGGCCTGAAGGACCTCTACGGAACCCTGGACCAGGCGTGCCGGTGAGGGCGGCCCGGGACGGCCATCCCGCGGCTCATCCGTCGGCTCAGCGCGGCATGAGCCGCGGGATGGCCTTCCGCAGGCGCGCATAGCCCCGGGTGGCCAGGGGCCACGCGGCCGCGTCCCAGTCGCGGCGAACCCGCAGGCAGCCGGCCGGCAGCGCATCGGCCGAGGGTCCGACCGGCGCCCAGGCCGTCACCGTCGGACAGCCCGCGTCCCACGCCGCCGGGACGAGGTCCGCCGGACAGGCGAAATGCGCCGCCGCCCGCTTCAGCGCGTCGGCCATGGCGGCCCGATCGGCCTCCCGCACCCGGTCGGACGCCCCCGGCGCGTGGGCGACATGGCCGCCGACCCGCACGATCCTGGCTTCGCCGAGCGGGAGGCTTTCCGGGTTCAGGTCATCGAGATGCAGGAGCAGCGCGACGGCGCCGGCCGGTGCCGCGTCGGCCCGCGGCAGCGGGACCTCCCGCGGCGGCGCGGGCTCGTCCAGCGGATCCGGATACTCATCGAGGCCGACGGGATCGAAGCGGCCGTCGGTATAGCGCCGGATGTTCTCGGCCCGGGCGACATAGTGCTTGCCCCGCGTGTGCAGGCCGGCGACCCAGCGCCACGACAGGGTGTTGCTCGCCGGATCCCCGTCGATCAGCTGCGCCAGGAAGAACTCGGCCCCGAGCGCCCAGGGCAGGCGCAGGGTGAAGATCCAGATCGAGGCGAACCACATCCGGGCGTGATTGTGCAGCCAGCCCGTCTCGACCAGTTCGCGCGCCCAGGCGTCGAACCCGTCGATGCCGGTCCGGCCCTCGACGGCGGCCGCGTAGGTGCGGCGCAGCCCCGGCTCGGCCGCCAGCCGCGCGCGGTCCGCCGCGGCCAGGGACAGGACATCGGTCCAGGCCCCGGGATGGGTCTCCAGGTGGCCCTTGAAGTAGGTCCGCCAGAACACCTCGGACACGAATTTCTCGCTGCCTTCGCCGAACGCCCGCTCGGCCGCCTCCACGACCTCGGCCTCGGTGATCAGCCGCCGGCGCAGGTAGGGCGAGAGCGCCGAGGTCGTCGGCTCCGCGCCCGGCCCGCGATCGGTGTTGCGGGCGCCGGCATAGGCGGGGCCCGCCTGCGCGAGGAAGGCGGACAGCCGGTCGAGGGCGGCGTCGCGGGTCATGGGAAAGGTGCGATCCATGCCGGCGAGATAGGGCGGCCGTTCGCGACGCGGGTCCGCCGGGGCAGGGTCTGGTCGCCGCAGCCTGCCGACGCGGCCACGTCAGCCCGATCGCGATCCGTCCGGGCGCCGGCCCGGTCCTAAACCCGCCGTTAACCGAGATGGGAGATTTGCCGGGTCATTGGTAGCGTCGCGCGGGTTATACCTGTCGCCGCGCAAGGACAGCAAATCATGCGGCTGCTCGTCGGCACTTTGATCGTCTTCGCCTGCGTCTTCGGCAGCTACGCGGCGATGGGCGGCCACCTGGTCGTCCTGTGGCAGCCGTTCGAGTTCGTCATCATCCTCGGTGCAGCGATCGGCGCCTTCGTCATCGGCAATACCGGGCCGGTGCTCAAGGCCGTGCCCGCGATGCTGGGCACGCTCGTGAAGGGCCCCAAATACAACCAGCAATCCTATGTCGAACTGCTTGGAATGCAGTATTCGCTGTACAAGCTCGCGAAGTCGAAGGGTTCGATGGCGCTCGAGCCGCATATCGAAGATCCGGGCGCCTCGGCGCTGTTCAACGCCTTCCCGAGCTTCGCCGCGAACCATCACGCCGTCGAGTTCGTCTGCGACTACATGCGCATGGTGACGCTGGGCGCCAACAACGTCCACGAGATCGACGCGCTCATGGATGAGGAGCTGCAGACGCACCATCAGGAGCAGGAGCGCATCGTCTCGGCCATGCAGTCGCTCGCCGACGGGACGCCGGCGCTCGGCATCGTGGCCGCCGTGCTCGGCGTGATCAAGACGATGGGGGCGATCAAGGAGCCGCCGGAGGTGCTGGGCCACCTGATCGGCGGCGCGCTCGTCGGCACCTTCTTCGGCGTCTTCATCGCCTATGGCTTCTTCGGGCCGATGGCGCAGTCGCTCAAGAGCCTCTTCGAGGCCGAGGCCAAGTACTACCTGTCCCTCAAGACGGGGCTCCTCGCCCATATCGCCGGCCAGCCGCCGGTGATGGCGGTCGAATTCGCCCGCAAGGCCCTGATGAGCGACGTCCGCCCGACCTTCAACGAAGTGGAAGCGGCAACCGCCGCCCTGCCCGCCCAGGCCTGACCCGATCTCCAGCAGGGACGCGATGACCCAGCCGATCATCATCATCAAGAAGGTCAAGAGGGCCGCCCACGCACACCACGGCGGGGCCTGGAAGATCGCCTATGCGGACTTCGTGACCGCCATGATGGCGTTCTTTCTGCTGATGTGGCTGATCAGCATGACGACGCAGGAGCAGAAGATCGGGCTGGCGGAATACTTCGCGCCGGCCTCCCTGAGCCCCGCGACCAGCGGCGCGGGCGGACTCATGTATGGCCGCGCCCTCGACACGTCGGGCAACAAGCCGTCCACGCCCCGCGACGCGGAGCGGGGCTCGGCCGACCAGCAGGACAAGGCGCGCCCGACCAGTCCGGGCCGCGCCAGCGATCTCGATGCCAGCCGCTCGGCCGCCAGCGCGCAGGCCAACTGGAGCGCCATCGCCAGCCTCCGGCAGGCGCTCCAGACGCTGCCCGACATCGCCGAGCTGTCGAAGAACATCGTGATCGAGCCGACCAAGGAGGGCGTGAACGTGTCCCTCGTGGACGAGGACGGCCGCTCCATGTTCCGCGACAACGCGGTCGAGCCCTACGAGCGCACCCGGCGCGTGCTGGAGGCGATCGCGCCGACGCTGCGCCGGCTGCCCAACGGCCTGACGATCACCGGCCACACGTCCACCGTGCGCCCGGGCTCGGCGGGGTCCGCCGAACCCTGGAACCTCACCGCCGGGCGCGCGCTCGCCGTGCGCGAGATCCTGTCGGGGGCCGGGGTTCCCAACGATCACTTCACCTCCGTGGTGGGTCGCGCCGACACCGAGCCGGTCTTCCCCGACAACCCCTACATCGCGCCGAACCGGCGGGTGACCATCACCCTGCTCAACGCCAGCCCGCCGGTGCCGCCGAACCTTCTTCGCTGACGACACGCCGCCCCGTCCCGCCGGGGCGGCCGCAGGACGACGCGGCCCGGGGGAGGGAGGGGGACCCGGTCCCCCCTGAGACCGGCCGGCACGGCAGCCTCACGGATGCCGCATTACCGCGTCACGTCGGGCTGCCGTGCCCGTCCGGCGCCATCCCGGCCGATCCCCTTGCGGACGGTACATGCCTCGAACGCCCCTGATCATCCGCGCCGCCGGCCTCGCCCTGCTGGCCGCATCCGGCCCCGCCGCCGCGCAGGCCGGCAAGGCCGAGGCGCCGATCCCGGCCGCGACCCTCGCGCTGATGGCCCAGAAGGGCGTCACGGCCGCGTCCCCGGTGCTGTTCCGGGCCTACAAGAAGGAATCCGAGATCGAGGTCTGGAAGAAGGGCCGGTCCGGCTACGTCTTCATCAAGGCCTTCCCGATCTGCCGCTGGTCCGGCCAGCTCGGTCCCAAGCGCAGGAGCGGCGACCGGCAGACCCCGGAGGGGTTCTACACGGTGCCCAAGCGCCAGATGAACCCGAATTCGCACTATTACCTGTCGTTCGACGTCGGCTACCCTAACGCCTACGACCGGGCCCATGGCGGCACCGGCTCGGCCGTGATGGTCCACGGCATCTGCTCGTCGATGGGCTGCTTCGCCATGACCAACGGCACGGTCGGCGAGATCTACGCCATCGCCCGGGAGGCCCTGAAGGGCGGTCAGGCGGCGTTCCAGTTCCAGTCCTACCCGTTCCGAATGAGCGCCGAGGCCATGGCCCGCCACCGGACCGACCCGAACATCGCGTTCTGGCGCGAATTGAAGGCCGGCTCCGACCGGTTCGAGGCGAGCCGCGAGGAGCTTCAGGTCTCGGTGGTCGCCGGCCGCTACGCCTTCGCGCCGTCCAAGAACCCTACCGTCGAGGCGGCCGTGGCGACCCGCCAGGCCGTCGAGGAGGCCCGGGCCGCCGCGCTCGCCGAGGCGGGGGAGCCGGCCGTGCGAACCACCTATTCCGACGGCGGCCAGAACGCCTTCTGGGCGGCCTACACGGCCCGGGGCGGGGTGGTCGGCGACATCAGCCGGCCCGAGGCCCTGGCCTACGCGGGACAGGAGGTTGTGGTGGTGCCGGGTCACCGCGCCGCGCGCCCGGTCCCGGAATCGGTCTGGAGCGCCTGGGCGGCGGCCTCTCCCCTGTCACCCCGGCACATGGCCGGCTTCGTGCCGGCCTACGCGCGCGCCGCGGATCCGTTCGGGGCGCTGGCCGGCCCGATCCCGACGCGCTACGGCGACGGCCTGCCCTCCTGGCTGACCGCCGGCCTCGGCGGGCTCACCCTCGGCTCGGCCGATACATCCGATTCGGCATCCGGCCTCGTCGCGGCGGCCGACAGCCCATGAGGCATGCAGGCGCCGGCCCGATCCCCTCATCTGTGTGCGCAGACGCACATCACAGCGGCATACGGCACACCAATTCATGGTACGGCAGGGGACGCGCGGTACTCTTGAACCGACAGCCTGCCGTAATCCTTGCATTCTTCCCGGAACGGCGACGGGGTTTCGATCGTAACCGATCGGGATCGACGTCCGCAGATTCGTGATCGCCATGTCCAATTCGTGTGGGCCGACCGTCCAGGCGGCCAATCAGGACCTCGTACTGCGCTTCTGGGGCGTCCGCGGCTCGACTCCGGTCAGCGGCCCGCAATACGCCGAGTTCGGCGGCAGCACCCCCTGCCTCGAAGTCCGCTGCGGCGAGCGCTTGTTCATCGTGGACGCGGGCTCGGGCATCTACAATCTCGGGCAGGGCCACCGGACCGATCTTCCCCGGGAGGTCGACCTGCTGTTCAGCCACCTGCATCTCGACCACACGGCGGGCCTCCCGTTCTTCAAGCCCGCGGTGCTCGACTGCAACCGGGTGATCAACACCTATTGCGGCAACCTCGGCGGCGAATCGGCCGGGCCGACCCTCGACCGCCTGTTCGCGCCGCCGCTCTTCCCGGTTACGCTCGACAAGCTGTGCTGCACCTTCAACCATCACGGTTTCGAGGCGGGCCAGACCCTGACCTTCCCGGACGGCACGCGGGTCGACACGATCGCGCTGAACCACCCGCAGGGTTCGGTGGGCTACCGCTTCGAGCATGCCGGCCGGCGGCTGTGCCTGATCAGCGATATCGAGCACAGCGACCCCTGGCCGGATCCGGCGCTGGCCGACTTCGTCGCCGGGGCCGACCTGATGGTCTACGACGGCATGTTCACCGACGGCGAGTATCCGACCTGCCGGGGCTGGGGCCATTCCACGTGGCAGAAGGGCGTCGAACTGGCGCAGGTCGCGGGCGTGAAGGCGCTGGCCATCATCCACCTGCACCCGGCCCATTCCGACACGGCGCTGCGCGACATGGAGGCCGATCTTCAGGCCGAGATGCCGACCGCCTTCATCGCCCGGGAATCCCAGAGCATCACGGTCGGCGCCCCGCGGACCGTGAGCCGCCGGGCCAACGGCCGGCCCGCCGTGGCGCGCGAGGTGCGCCGCCGGATCCGGGTCGCCTGATCAGGCCGAGTGGCCGAGCGAGCGGGCCGAGGCGCGCGCCTTGCGGCTCCGGTTGAACCGGCTGAACGCGAACAGCACGAACAGCGCGATACCGATCGTCAGGATGCTCCAGCCGTAGTTGCTCACGAGCTGCGCATCGATCGGGTGGCCGATCCAGCCGAGGGCGACGAGCAGCCCGAAGACGGCGATCGCCGCTGAGACGAGCATCCCGACAATCATCGCACGCACTCCGGTGGACCACGCCAGCCGTTGCGGCGCGGAAGACGGGGGAAATGCGCGGGACCGGCAGCCGTTCCGTGAAGCCCTGGCCCGCGGGCGGGTGAAAGCGGGATCCCCGGCCCGGAGAAGCGCCGCAAACCGCGATCGGCGTACACACCTGATTGCCACGCCCTCCGGCCCCGCTCTAAGTAGGCCCCGTTACGGCGCCCCGGGGCGCGCGCGGAGCCCGAGACCACGGCGATGACCGGCCCAGACACCACGACCGCGAACACGACGGCCCACACCTCCCCGGACGGCGGGCCAGCGCCCCTGGTCGCCCCGCCCCCCCTGCGGCCGCAGGACCGGCTGGTGACGATCTACGGCGGCTCCGGCTTCCTGGGCCGGCACGTGGTGCGGGCGCTGGCCAAGCGCGGCTACCGGATCCGCGTCGCGGTGCGGCGGCCGGATCTCGCGCTGTTCCTGCAGCCCCTGGGTCAGGTCAACCAGATCGTGGCCGTGCAGGCGAATCTCCGCTACCCGGATTCGGTGACCCGCGCGGCGGAGCGCGCCGACGTGCTGATCAACCTCGTCGGCATCCTGCAGGAGACCGGCTCCCAGAGCTTCGCGCGGCTGCAGGTCGACGGGGCCGAGACGATCGCCCGCGCGGCCGCCCGGCAGGGCGCCCGGATGATCCACGTCTCGGCGATCGGGGCGGATCCGGCCTCGCCCTCGCTCTACGCGCGGACCAAGGCCGAGGGTGAGGCGAAGGTCCTCGCCGCCTGCCCGGACGCGGTGGTGTTCCGGCCCTCGTTGATCTTCGGGCCGGGCGACGGCTTCTTCAACCGCTTCGCCGGGCTCGCCCGGGCGCTCCCGGTCCTGCCGCTGGCGGGTGGGCAGTCGCGCTTCCAGCCGGCCTTCGTGGGCGACGTCGCCGAGGCGATCGCCCGCGCGGTCGACGGCACGCTCGCAGGCGGCAAGGTCTACGAGCTCGGCGGCCCGGAGGTGGGCACGCTGGAGCACTTCGTGCGCTACATGCTCAAGACCATCCGGCGCAAACGCGTCGTGGTCGATCTGCCCCTGCCGGCGGCCAAGTTCCAGGCCCGCCTGCTCGAGATCGCCGACACCCTGACCTTCGGCCTCCTGCCCGACACGCTCAAGCTCACCCGCGATCAGGTGATCCTGCTGCAGAACGACAACGTCGTCTCGGAGGCCGCCAAGGCCGAGGGCCGGACGTTCGAGGGAATCGGGATCATCCCGACCGCCGCCGAGGCGGTGGTGCCGGGCTATCTCTGGACCTACCGGAAGGCCGGCCAGTTCTCCACCGAGCGGGACCTGGAGCACCTGTCCGAAGTGCCCGACACGATGGCGCCGCAGCCGCTGGCGGCCACCTCACAGCATCGGCCCCAGACGGCCTCCGGCCCGGCGATCGGCGCCGATGCCGGCAGCTCGCCGGGCGGTCGCCAGGGGGGCATGGGCGTGCGCTGGGGCACCCGGAAGTCGAGCTAGATGGTGAGCCGCACCCGCACCTGCGCCGCCGCGGCCTGGACGTGAGGCGCATCCTCGTCACCGGCGCCGCCGGCTTCGTCGGCGGGCATGTCCTGCCGCTCCTGGTTGCGGCGGGCGACCGCGTGGCGGGGATCGGCCGGGGCCGCGCGCCCCGCCTGCCGGCGGGCGTGACCTACGAGACCGTGGATCTCCTCGACGAGGCGGCGCTCGCCGGCTTCGTGGCCCGCTTCCGGCCGACCGAGATCCTGCATCTGGCGGGCCTCGCCTCGGTGGCGGATTCCGCGAGCGGCCCCGGGCAGACCTGGCGGGTGAACGTCAACGGCCTGATGAACCTCGTCGCCGCCGTGGCCGCCGTGCCGGGCTGCACGTTCTTCGATGTCAGCTCGGGGGAGGTCTACGGCAGCGCCTTCCTGGCCGGCCACGCCCTCACGGAGGCGGCCGAGCCGCTGCCGCGCAACACCTACGCCCGGTCGAAATGGGTGGGCGAGCAGCTCCTGCGCGACCTCCTGCCCCGGATCGGCGTGAAGCTCGTGGTGCTGCGGCCGTTCAACCATATCGGCCCGGGCCAGGACGAGCGCTTCGTGGTGGCCTCCTTCGCGGGTCAGATCGCCCGGATCGAGGCCGGGCTGGTGCCGCCCTGCCTGGAGGTCGGCAACCTCTCCTCCCACCGCGACTTCCTCGACGTGGCCGACGTGGCGCAGGCCTATGCCGACCTGATCGGCCAGTCGGACTCGCTGATGGACGGCAGCGTGTTCAACATCAGCTCCGGGCAGCCGCGCACGATCGCCAGCGTCCTGGAGGATCTGCGGGAACGCGCCCGCGTGCCCTTCGAGATCCGGGTCGCCCCGGAGCGGGTGCGCCCGGCCGAGATCCCGATGGCGGCCGGCGATGCCGGGCTTCTGCGCGCCATGACCGGCTGGCGGCCGCGGGTCGCCTGGGACGCCGCGGTGAACCGGGTGCTGGACGATGCCCGGGCGCGGCTGGCGAACACACGCCAGAGCGGGTGAGGCGGACCAGCGCCGCCGCTACCGCACCACCCCCTTGGCCTTGAGCGCGTCCTGCGCGTCCGCCGGATAGTCCAGCTGCTCCGCCAGGATCTCCGCACTCGAATCCCCGAGGCCGGGCGGCATCCGGCGCACCGGCAGGCGCCGCCCGTCGAGCCGGTAGGGCGGGGCGATCACGTGGGCGTTGTCGGCGCCGCCGACCACCAGCCCGGCCTCCTGGGCCCGATCGCAGGTCAGCGCTTCCCGCAGGCCCATCACCTCGCCGCACGGGATGCCGGCCGCCCGCAGCTTGGCGATCAGCGGGCCGCGCTGCCACTGCGCCAGGGCGGCTTCCAGCACCGGGATGAAGGCGGCGCGGTTCTTCGAGCGATCGAGGTTGGTAGCGAAGCGCGGATCGGCGATCAGGTCCGGCCGCTCCAGCACCTGCTCGCAGAAGCGCCGGTACTGGCCGTTGTTGCCCACCGTGATCACCACGGGCCCGTCCGCGGCCTCGAACACCCCGTAGGGTACGATCGAGGGATGGGCGTTGCCGTAGCGCGGCGGGTCGATGCCCCGGGCCAGCGCCTCCAGGCCGTAATACGACGTCAGCGCCACGCCGCAATCGAACAGGGCGAGGTCGATCGCCTTGCCGCGCCCAGTCCGCTCCCGCTGGTAGAGCGCCGCCAGCACGGCCTGGGCGGCGAACTGGCCGGTGAACAGGTCCACCGCCGCGACCCCGAACTTCAGGGGTGGCCCGCCGGCCTCGCCGTTCAGCGCCATCACGCCGGACTCGCCCTGCACCACGAGGTCGTAGCCGGGGCGGCCGGCCTCCGACCCGTCGGAACTGTAGCCGGCAATCGAGCAGTAGATCAGCCCGGAATTCTCCGCCGACAGCGCCGCGTAGCCGAGGCCGAGCTTGTCGGCCCCGCCGGTCTTGAAGTTCTGCACCAGCACGTCGCTCTCGCGGGCGAGCGCCTTCACGATCGCCAGCCCCTCCGGCGTGGCGAGATCGACGCCGATCGAGCGCTTGTTGCGGTTCACGCTGTCGAAATACGAGGTGTTGCCGGGGCTGGTGGGCACGCCCCAGTCGCGGGTGTCGTCGCCGCGTTCCGGGTGCTCGACCTTGATCACGTCGGCACCGAGGTCGCCCAGCACCTGCGCGCACCAGGGCCCGGCCAGGACCCGGGACAGGTCGAGCACCCGGATCCCGGCGAGCGGCAGATCGTGAGCCGGATCAGCATCCATCGAAGGACTCCTCGGTACGGGGATTTTGGCTCAGGAAAGTCATGGTTTCAAAAGGTCTTCGACCTTTTGCGGGTCCAGGGCGGAGCCCTGGTGTCGGGCTTCGCCCGATCGTCGGACCTTGCCCGATTGTCGGGCTCCGCCCCGACACCCCGCCAAAGGGCTCGCCCTTTGGAAACCCCGTCTTCACGGCTCAGGCCCCCATCACGCCGTCGAGGCTGCGCACGGCCTCGATCAGCTTCGGGCGCGCGACGTCCAGGAGGAAGCGCGCGTCGGTGATAACGGTGGGGGCGCCGCAATTGACCGCCATGGGCGGCAGGCCGCCGCCGGGATGAAACCCGACCGCGATGGCGCAGACCGTCTCCTGCCACTCGCCGAACGAGGTGCAGCAGCCGATCTCCCGGTGCTCCTCCACCGCCCGGTCGAGGCCGGCCCGGAGCGCGGGCCACGCCACGGGGTCCAGCGCCTCCAGATCCTCGTAGAGGCCCGCGCGTTCCCGGTCGGGGCAGACCGCCACGTAGGCGCGGCCCATGGCGCTCCGGGCGAGGGAGATGCGCGAGCCGGTGTCGAGGTTGAGCGAGATCGCCGCCGGCCCGCGCTGGCAGTCGACGTAGCGCATGCTGAGCCGGTCGCGCACGCCGAGCCCCACCGAGGCGTTGGCGGCCTCCGCCACCGCCCGCAGCACCGGCCGGGCGATGGCCCGCACGTCGAGCCCGCCGAGGGCCGCGGAGCTCAGCGCGATCGTCGCGGTGCCGAGCCGGTAGCGGCCGATCTCGGGCATGTGCTGGAGATAGCCGAGCTTGGTCAGCGTGTAGGTGAGCCGCGACACGGTGGAGCGCGGCAGGCCGCAGGCTTCGGCGATGTCGTGGTTGGCGAGGCTCGTCCGGCCCGGCCCGAAGCAGGCGAGCACAGAGAGACCCCGGGCGAGCGCCGTGACGAAGTGGCGGTCCTCCTTGGGGCCGGAGCCGGCGGCATCGAGCCCGGCCAGCAGGGTCTCTCCGGCCGTCATCGGCGCAGGAACGCCGCGAAGGCCGCCTGCGCCTCCGGGCCGCGGCGCAGCGCGTGGAACACCTCCGCTTCCTCGGCCAGCGCGCGGGCAACGGCCTCGTCCTGACCGCGACGCAGGGCCCGCTTGGTGGCGGCGATCGAGGTCCGGGGCAGGGCGGCGAGGGACCGGGCCTTGGCGAGGGCCATCGCCAGCGCCGTCCCCTCCGGCACGGCGGCGTTGACGAGGCCCGCCGACACGGCCTCCGCGGCCGTGAACGGCTCGCCGAGCATCAGCAGCTCGGCGGCGCGCTTCGATCCGGCCGTCAGGGGCAGCAGGTAGCTCGATCCGCCCTCGGGGCTGAGGCCCAGGGCCGTGAACGGCAGGCGGAACCGGGCGCTCTCCCCCGCATAGGCGAGGTCGCAATGGAGCAGCAGCGTCGTGCCGATGCCGACCGCGTGCCCCTCCACCGCCGCCACGACCGGCTTCGGGCAGGCCCGCAGCGCCTTCAGGAAGGTCAGGCCGGGGCTGGCGCCCCCGGTCTCGACGTCCTGGAAGTCCTTGAGGTCGTTGCCGGCCGTGAAGCAGCCCCCCGCGCCGGTGAGCACCACGGCGGCCACGCTCTCGTCTCCGGCCACCGCCCGGAAGGCTTCGGTCAGCCTCGCATAGGCGGCGCGATCGAGGGCGTTGCGCCGCTCCGGCCGGTCGATGGTGACCAGCCGGATCTCGGGCTCCGGATCGGCGAGGCGGATGCTCACGGCGCGGCCTCGCCCGCGTAATCCGCCGACACCCCGGCCATCCGCGCCCGCGCCGCCGCGTAGTCCCGGATGAGCCGCGCGACGAGATCGGCCGTCGCCGGCGCGTCCGCGATGGTGCCGACCCCCTGGCCCGCGCCCCAGACGTCCCGCCACGCCTTCACGCTGCCGCTGCCGAAATTCATCGCGGTCTTGTCGCGGACGGGCAGCGCGTCGGGGTCGAGCCCCGACGCGCGGATGCTCGGCGTCAGGTAATTGCCCGGCACGCCCGTGAAGTAGGGGGTGTAGAGGATGTCGGACGCGGCGCTGCCGGTGATCATGTCCTTGTAGGCCGGGACCGCGTTCGCCTCCCGGGTGGCGATGAAGCGGGTGCCCATATAGGCGAGGTCGGCGCCCATGGCCTGAGCGGCCAGGATCGAGGCGCCCGAGGTGATCGCCCCCGACAGGATCAGCGGTCCATCGTAGAACCGCCGGATCTCGCCGATCAACGCGAAGGGACTCAGCGTCCCCGCGTGGCCCCCGGCCCCGGCGCAGACCAGGATCAGCCCGTCGACGCCGGCCTCCAGCGCCTTCTCGGCGTGGCGGACGTTGGTGACGTCGTGGAACACCACCCCGCCATAGGCGTGGACCGGTCGGATCACCGCGTCCGGCGCCCGCAGGGAGGTGATGATGATCGGCACTTGGTGCCGGACGCAGGCCTCGACATCCTGCGCCAGCCGGTCGTTCGAGGCGTGGACGATCTGATTGACCGCGAAGGGCGCGATTCGCTTCGACGGGTCGGCCGCACGGGCGTCCGCGAGGGTGCGGGTGATTCGCGTCAGCCACTCGTCCAGCAGCTCGGCCGGCCGGGCATTGAGGGCCGGAAAGGAGCCGACCACCCCCGACAGGCACTGGGCGATCACCAGCTCCGGCCCGGAGACGATGAACATCGGCGCGCAGATCACCGGCAGGGCGAGCCGGCCGCGCAGGACCTCGGGCAGGCGCCCGCTCGAGGGCCGCCCTGAGGCTTGCTCGGGACCGTCGCTCACCGCCCGCTCCCCGCCCGAACCTGACAGGCGTTCACGCTCCGATCGATGCCGCGCACGGCGCTTCTCCCCCTGCTTCCGAGAGCCCGGCCCACGATTGCCCGACGGCGCGCGCAACCGAGCCTTGTTCAACACGGTTTTGATGACATAGCGCCCCGGCCGTGGTCAAACCGATAAACGCCGTATGTTCTGCACTGCAGAACTGTTGTCGGATCCTTAAGGGGATCGCCACTTAGTCTTGACGATGTGGACGTCGCGGACCAACATGTCGCCGACAAGCAGACCAGAGTTCTGCATTGCAGAAGACGCGAGGGAGTCCCGGGTGGTTCGTCAGGAGGTCGATGGCGGCGTGGCCGTGCTCACGCTCGCCAACCCGCCGGTCAACGCGCTCGGTGCCGCGTTGCGGGCCGCCCTCGACGGGGCCCTGGATCAG
This sequence comes from Methylobacterium guangdongense, assembly GCF_038442355.1. Lineage (NCBI taxonomy): Bacteria > Pseudomonadati > Pseudomonadota > Alphaproteobacteria > Hyphomicrobiales > Methylobacteriaceae > Methylobacterium > Methylobacterium guangdongense. The sequence goes on along the minus strand of NZ_JBBXMX010000013.1, from coordinate 137,707 downwards.
GCCATTGCGGACGAATCGGTCCGCGCGATCGTGCTGGCCGCCGAGGGCAAGGTGTTCGTCGGCGGGGCCGACATCACCGAGTTCGGCAAGCCGCAGCAGCCGCCGAGCCTGCCCGACATCCTGGACCGCCTCGATGCCAGCCCGAAGCCCGTGGTGGCGGCCATCAACGGCGTGGCCCTCGGCGGCGGCCTCGAACTGGCGATGGCCTGCCACGGCCGGGTCGCGGCGCCCGCCGCCAAGCTCGGCCTGCCGGAGATCAAGCTCGGGATCATCCCGGGGGCGGGGGGCACGCAGCGCCTGCCGCGCCTGATCGGGCCGGACGCGGCCTTCCCGATGATGCTCACCGGCGAGCCGGTCTCGGCCGAGAAGGCCGCTTCGCTCGGCATCGTCGATGCCGTGGTGCTGGGCGACCTCGTGGCGGCAGCCCGCACCCGCGCCCTGGAGATCGCCGATTCGGGCCGGCTTCCGCGGGTGCGCGACCGGTCGGACAAGCTGACACCGGCGGCGCGCGAGAAATTCGAGGCCCTGGCCGCCGACGCGGTGAAGCGCGACCCCGACGCCACCAACGTCCACGCCCTGGTGCGGGCGGTGCGCGCCGGCCTGGAGCAGGATTTCGAGGCCGCCGTGGCGGTCGAGCGGGCTGAGTTCCGCACCCTGGTGGAGGATCCCCGCTCGAAGGCCCTGCGCTACGCCTTCTTCGCCGAGCGCGAGGCCGCCCGGGTCCCCGGCCTGCCGAAGGACACGCCCCGGCGCCCGATCCACACGGCCGCGGTGATCGGCGCCGGCACGATGGGCGGCGGGATCGCCATGTGCTTCGCCAATGCCGGCATCCCGGTCACGGTGATCGAGACGGAGGAGGGCGCCCTGACCCGCGGCCTCGACCGCGTGAAGGGCCTCTATGCCGGTTCGGCCAAGCGCGGATCGATCACCGACGCCCAGCGCGACGAGCGGATCGGCCGGATCACCGGCGCGATCGGCCTGGATCACGCCAAGGACGCCGACATCGTCATCGAGGCGGCCTTCGAGGATATGGGCGTCAAGCGCGAGATCTTCTCCAAGCTCGACACCATCGCCAAGCCCGGCGCGATTCTCGCCAGCAACACCTCCTACCTCGACGTGAATGCCATCGCGGCGGTGACGAATCGTCCGCAAGACGTGCTCGGCCTGCATTTCTTCAGCCCCGCCAACGTGATGCGCCTCGTGGAGGTGGTCCGGGCGGAAAAAACCGCGCCGGAGGTGCTGGCCACCGCGCTGGACCTGGGCAAACGCCTCAACAAGCTGCCGGTGACGGTGGGGGTCTGCTTCGGCTTCGTCGGCAACCGCATGCTGGAGCGCCGCAGCCGCGCCGGCGAGCGCCTGCTGCTTGAAGGCGCGCTGCCGCACGAGGTCGACGCGGCGGTGACCGGTTTCGGCTTCCGGATGGGGCCCTTCGCCATGGGCGACCTCGCGGGGCTCGATATCGGCTGGCGCTCGCGCAAGGATTTCGGCGGCCGGGCCCCGGTGGCGGATTCCCTCGCCGAGATGGGGCGCTACGGCCAGAAGACCGGCCGCGGCTTCTACCTCTACCCGGACGGCGCCCGCACCGGCACCCGCGACCCGGAGGTCGAGGCGCTGATCACGCGGGTCGCCGCCGAGCATGGCATCGCGCGCCGCAGCTTCACGCCGGACGAGATCGTGGCGCGGCTGATGTACCCGATGGTCAACGAGGGCGCGCGGATCCTGGAGGAGGGCATCGCGGCCCGGCCGAGCGACATCGATACGATCTGGATCAACGGCTACAACTGGCCGGCTTGGCGCGGCGGCCCGATGCACTGGGCCGACACAGTAGGCCTCAAGACCATCGCCGAGGCGCTGTCGCGCTTCGCGGCCGAGACCGGCGACGACAGCCAGGAGCCGGCGCCGCTCTTGAAGCGCCTCGCCGCCGAGGGCGGCCGCTTCGCCGACTGGAAGGCTTCGGCCTGATGCCGTGTCGGTTCGCGCCAACCAAGTCCCGGTTTCGTAAGGTCCGGGAGCTTTCGCGGGTGCAGGGCAGCGCCCTGCTGACGGCCGAGACCGCATCCGTCGGGGCCTCGCCCCGACACCCCACCAAAGGGCGTGACGCCCTTTGGGAACCCCAGAGGATTCCGGCATGACCGACGCGGTGATCGTCGCGACCGCCCGCACGCCCATCGGCAAGGCGCATCGCGGCGCGCTGAACCTCACCCGCGGCGCCGATCTGGCCGCCCACGCGATCCGCGGCGCCCTGGACCGGGCGCGGCTGGAGCCGGAGGCGGTCGAGGAGGTGGTGCTCGGCTGCGGCTATCCGGAGAACGCCACGGGCGGCAACGTCGCCCGCCATGCCGCCCTGGTGGCGGGGATCCCGGTCGAGTCGGCCGGGGTCACGGTCTCGCGCTTCTGCGCCTCGGGCCTGGAGGCGATCGCCAGCGCGGCCCGGCGGATCATCCTCGACGGCGTGCCGGTGGCGGTGGCGGGCGGGGTCGAGTCGATCAGCCTCGTCCAGCCGAAGGTGCAGCGGGAGCTGACCCGCAACGCGTGGCTGGAGGCCCATCTGCCGGCGATCTACATGCCGATGATCGAGACCGCCGACATCGTGGCGGAGCGTTACGGCATCTCCCGGGAGGCGCAGGACCGTTTCGCCCTGGAGAGCCAGCGCCGCACCGCCGCCGCGCAGGAACGCGGGCTGTTCGACGACGAGATCGTCCCGATGAGCGCCGTCATGGCGGTGACCGACAAGGCCACCGGCGAGACCCGCGAGGTCGAGACCCGGCTCGACAAGGACGAGGGCAACCGGCCCGACACGACCCTGGAGGGCCTCGCCAAGCTCAAGCCCGTGCGCGGGGAGGGCGCCTTCATCACGGCGGGCAATGCCAGCCAGTTGTCGGACGGGGCCTCGGCCTCGGTGCTGATGTCGGCCGACGAGGCGGCGCGCCGGGGCCTGACGCCGCTCGGCACCTTCCGGGGCTTCGCCTCGGCGGGCTGCGGGCCGGACGAGATGGGCATCGGCCCGGTCTTCGCGGTGCCGCGGCTGCTGGAGCGGCAGGGCCTGCGCGTCGCCGATATCGACCTGTGGGAGCTGAACGAGGCCTTCGCGTCCCAGTCGGTCTATTGCCGCGACACGCTCGGGATCGACCCCGAGACGGTCAACGTCAACGGCGGGGCCATTGCGGTCGGCCACCCGTTCGGCATGTCGGGGGCGCGACTCGTGGGCCACGCCCTGCTGGAGGGCCGCCGCCGCGGGGCGCGCTACGCCGTCGTGACCATGTGCGTCGCCGGCGGCCAGGGCTGCGCCGGCCTGTTCGAGATCGCCCGGAGCTGAACCGATGGACCTGCGCTTCACCGACGAGGAAATCGCGTTCCGCGACGAGGTCCGGACCTTCTGCCGGACGGAGATCCCGGCCGAGATCCGGAAGAAGGTCTCGGAGGGGCGCAGCCTCTCGAAGGAGGATTACGTCACCAGCCAACGGATCCTCAACGCCAAGGGCTGGGCGGTGCCGCACTGGCCGCAGGAATGGGGCGGCCGGGATTGGACCTCGATCCAGCGCTACATCTACACCGAGGAGCTGTTCCAGGCGGCGGTGCCGCTGCCGCAGCAGTTCAACTGCTACATGTTCGGCCCGGTGCTAGCGACCTTCGGGCGGCAGGACCAGAAGGAGCGCTTCCTCCCCCGCGCCGCCAACCTCGACGATTGGTGGTGCCAGGGGTTCTCAGAGCCCGGCGCCGGTTCCGACCTCGCCTCGCTCAAGACCAAGGCGGTGCGCGACGGCGACCACTATATCGTCGACGGCCAGAAGACCTGGACCACGCTCGGCCAGCACGCCGACTGGATCTTTTGCCTCGTCCGCACCGATTTCGAGGCCAAGAAGCAGCGCGGCATCTCGTTCCTGCTCATCGACATGAAGAGCCCTGGCATCACCGTGCGGCCGATCCTCACCCTGGAGGGCCGGCACGAGGTCAACGAGGTCTTCTTCGACTCTGTCCGCGTGCCGGTCGAGAACCTGGTCGGCGAGGAGAACAAGGGCTGGGACTACGCGAAATTCCTGCTCGCCAACGAGCGTACCGGCATCGCTCGGATCGGGCTGACCAAGGAGCGGATCGCCCGGATCAAGCGGCTCGCCCGCGAGATGCCGGCCGGGCCCGGCACGATGTGGGACGATCCCGCCTTCCGGTCTCGCGTTGCCGAGGTCGAGGTCGAGCTGAAGGCCCTGGAGATCACCCAGATGCGGGTGGCCGCCAAGAAGGGCCGGGCGGATTCGGTGGAGCCGGATCCGGCCTCCTCGCTCCTCAAGATCCGCGGCTCGCAGCTCCAGCAGGCGGCGACCGAACTGCTCGTGGAACTGGCCGGTCCGTTCGCGCTGGCTGCGCCCGCGCGCGGGGCCGGGGCCAACAACCTGCCGGGGGGCTTCGACTGGGTCGATGCGGCCGCGCCGAGCTACTTCAACAACCGCAAGGTCTCGATCTACGGCGGCTCGAACGAGATCCAGCACAACGTCATCGCCAAGGGCATTCTGGGGTTGTGAGCGACGGTCCCATCCCTCCCACACCCTCATCCTAAGGTGCCCGCGTCAGCGGGCCTCGAAGGAGCCCTCCAGCTGGCCGCGCGATCCCTGGAGGGCTCCTTCGAGGCGGCTGCGCCGCACCTCAGGATGAGGGGAATTGGTGGGAGGAACGCCGCCGCCGCGATCATCCGCGAGGAACACCACCATGGATTTTGACCTGAACGAGGACCAGTCGCTCCTGCGCGACAGCGTCGAGCGGCTGGCCGCCGATCTCTACCCGTCCCTGGAGAGCCGGCAGGCGCGGCTGAAGGCGCCGCTCGGCTTCCCCGCGGAGGGCTGGGCCGCCTTTGCCGAACTCGGCATCCCCGGCCTGCCCTTCTCGGAAGAGGAGGGCGGGTTCGGCGGCGGCCCGGTCGAGACCCTGCTGGTCATGGAGGCGGTGGGCCGCAACCTCGTGGTCGAGCCGCTGCTGGCGAGCCTCGTCCTGGGCTCGACCGCCCTGCGTCTCGGCGGTAGCGCGGCGCAGAAGGAGCGCTTCGTTCCCGGCCTCGTCGCGGGCGATCTGCGCCTCACCCTCGCCCACACCGAGCGCCAGTCCCGCTACGATCTCGCCGACGTAGCGACGACCGCCCGGCGCAGCGGCGACGGCTTCGTGCTGAGTGGCGCCAAGAGCGTCGTGCCGAATGCCGACGCGGCCGGGCTGATCATCGTCTCGGCCCGGGTCTCGGGGGAGCGGCGGGATCCGCACGGGGTCGGCCTATTCCTGGTCCCGACCGATGCCGCCGGCGTCGCCATCGAGGCCTACCCGACTCAGGATGGCGGAAGGGCGGCCGAGGTGTCCTTCTCGGACGTCACGCTGCCGGCCGACGCGGCCCTCGGCGACCCGGAGGGCGGCCTGCCGCTCCTGGAGCGGGTGGTGGAGCACGGCATCGCCGCGCTCGCCGCCGAGGCGGTCGGCTCCATGGATGCGCTCCACAAGCTGACGGTGGAATACCTCAAGACCCGCAAGCAGTTCGGCGTCAGCGTCGGCTCGTTCCAGGCCCTGCAGCACCGGGCCGTGGACATGCTGATCCAGCTGGAACAAGCCCGCTCGATGGCGCTCTACGCCGCCATGATGGTGGACACGGCCGATGCGCAGGCGCGGGCCGCGGCCCTGTCAGCCGTGAAGGTCCAGATCAACAAGGCCTGCCGCTATGTCGGCCAGGAGGCGGTCCAGCTCCATGGCGGCATCGGCATGACGCTCGAATACATCGGCGCCCACCACTTCAAGCGGCTCGCCATTATCGAGTACCAGCTGGGCGACACCGCCCACCACCTGCGCCGGATCACGCAGGACGAGAACGGGCTGCTGGCGGCCTGACGGGTTCCCAAAGGGCGGGCCCTTTAGTGGGGTGTCGGGGTGAACCCCCGACGAACAGGTCTCCGACCCCCGCCAGGGGGTCTGAGACCTGTACCGCAGGGCCCTGCCCTGCACCCGCCAAAGGACTTGTCCTTTGGGATCCGTTTTCAGGACCCTCGCGCGATCAATTGAACAGCGAGCCCACCCCGCCCTGCACGCGGCCGAGGCCGGCGCGGGCGACGGCGTTGTTGGGCTCGATGGTCGCAGCGCGCTGGTAATTCTCCATCGCCTCCTTGCGCTGGCCCTGCTTCTCGTAGGCGAGGCCGCGATACGCCCAGGAGGTGGCGTCCTTGTTGTTGACGTTGAGCGCCGCGTTGTAGTCCTCGATCGCCTTGCCGTACTGGTTGGTGGCGATCAGGCTCTGGCCGCGGGCCGCGTAGGGGGCGGCCACGAAGGGGTTGCGGTCGATGGCGGCGTCGAAATCGGCGATCGCCTGGGTCTCCTGACCCTGCTTCTGCCGCACGAGGCCGCGGGCATGGTAGGCCTCGGCCGATTCCGGCATGAGCCGGATCGCGACGTTGAGGTCGTTCAGCGCCGCATCGAGGTTGCCCTGGGCGCGCTCGACATTGGCGCGGCCGATATAGGCCGGGCCGTAATTCGGATCGACGCTGATCGCCTTGCTGAAGTCCTGCAGCGCGGCGGCGTCGCGGCCGATCTGGCGGCTGGCGAGCGCCCGGTTGTTGTAGGCCGACACGGAGTTCGGATCGAGCTGGATCGCCTTGGTGAAGTCCGCGATGGCGTCGTTGAACTGGCCGGCGCGGGCATAGGCGGCCCCGCGGGTCGTGTAGGCGGCCGCGTCGTTCGGATTGCGCTGGATCACCTCGGAGAGCGAGGCGATGTTGACCGTGGTGGCGCCCGTCGTGTCCGTTTCCAGCACCGCGTATTGGCGCGGTCCGGCGGCGCTCCCGACGGTTTCGCAGCCCGCGAGCGCCGCGGCCGAGACCAGGGCCGCGCCGATCAGCGCCGTCTTCCGTGCCAGCCCGTTGCGTACGATCATCGCCCCACTCTCCCCGAGGCGCGGCCCGCATCTCGCGCGCCCGCCCCGCCCCTCGCCGTTCCAGAGCCCGCGCCGCGCGCCGGGCACACCCGATCCGGGGCACCGTCGCGCATCACGGTGAAGGCCGGCTTAAGAAGCGCCCCTGCACGATCCGACCCGTCGCCCGTCCCGGCGTGGGTGAATCGACCGGCAGCATTCGGCACCGACCACGCCGTGGTGGAAGCGGTGGGATGTGGCGAAGGTATGGCTCGCGCATGCGTCGGCACCGCCTCAGGCGCTCGGACCGCCACGCAACGGTACGGGTGTGCCTTTGAGGCCTCAGCCGACCGGTTCGGATCCCAGCCGGGTGACGTGCCCCATCTTGCGGCCGGGCCGGGCCTCGCCCTTGCCGTAGAGGTGCAGATGCGCGCCGGGCTCGGCCAGCAGGGCGTGCCAACCGTCGGCCTGGGCGCCGATCAGGTTGCGCATCTCCACCGGCAGGCCGCCGGTCCGGGCCGGATCGCCGAGCGGCCAGCCGCAGACCGCCCGGACGTGCTGGGCGAATTGCGAGGTCAGCGCGCCCTCGATGGTCCAGTGGCCGGAATTGTGCACCCGCGGCGCGATCTCGTTGACCACGAGGTGCTCGGCGCCATCCTCCCGCACCAGGAACATCTCCACGGCGAGCACGCCGACATAATCGAGCGCGTCGGCGATGCGCTGGGCGATGTCGAGGGCCGCGCGGCCGGTCTCGGGGGTCAGGCCGGGGGCGGGCACCCGGGTCAGGGCCAGGATGTGGTCGCGGTGCTCGTTCTCGCACAGGTCGAAGGCCGCGAAGCTGCCGTCCCGGGCGCGGGCCCCCACCACCGAGACCTCGCGCTCGAACGGCACGAACCCTTCGAGGATCAGCGGCGCGCCGCCGAACTCGGCGAACAGGGCGTTGCGGTCGCCCTCGGCCCGCTCCCGCAGGATGCGCTGGCCCTTGCCGTCGTAGCCGAAGCGGCGGGTCTTGAGCACCGCCGGCAGGCCGATCGCCGCGATCGCCCGGTCGAGATCGTCCGGCGTGTCGACCGCCTGGAACGGCGCGGTCGGGATGCCGAGCCCGTTGATGAATTCCTTCTCCGACAGGCGGTCCTGCGTGGTCGAGAGTGCCCGCGCGTTCGGGTGCAGGGGGGCGTGCGCCGCCAGGATGTCGGCGGTGGCGTGGGGGATGTTCTCGAACTCGTAGGTGACGACGTCGACGCTCTGCGCGAAGGCCGCCAGGGCCCCGGCGTCGTCATAGGCCGCGCAGGTGGTGCGGGCCGCGACGTCGAAGGCGGGGCTGTCGCGGTCGGGGGCGTAGACGTGCACCTTGAGGCCGTAATTCGCCGCCGCGAGCGCGATCATGCGCCCGAGCTGACCGCCGCCGACGATGCCGAGGGTGGAGCCGGGGCCGAGGGTCCTGTCCGTCACGCGAGAAACCCGTCCGTCACGATCACGCTTCCGTCTCCGGCCGCTCGGCCACCGACGCGGTCTGGGCCGCGCGCCACGCTTCCACACGCTCCGCCAGATCCGGATCGGAGAGCGCCAGCACCGCTGCGGCGAGCAACGCCGCGTTGACCGCCCCGGCCCGGCCGATCGCCAGGGTCCCCACCGGGATGCCGGCCGGCATCTGCACGATGGAGAGCAGGCTGTCCTGGCCCGAGAGCGCCTTCGATTCCACCGGCACGCCGAAGACCGGCAGCCGGGTCATCGCCGCCGCCATGCCGGGCAGGTGGGCGGCGCCACCCGCCCCCGCGATCACGACCTTGAACCCGGCCGCAACCGCGCCCTTGGCGAAGGCGACCAGCCGGTCCGGCGTGCGGTGGGCCGAGACGATCCGCGCGTCGTAGGGCACGGCCAGCGCGTCGAGCGTCTCGGCGGCGTGCCGCATGGTCGCCCAATCGGACTGGCTGCCCATGATGATCGCGACCGGAGGCGACGCCATCGTTGATCCCGGCAAAAGAGGGCGCTTACAGGCGCGGCGGCCCTGCGGCAAGGCTGCGCGGGACGGCGTCCACCGGCATCAGGCGATGATGTCCGGCGTGATCGCGTCCTCGATGTGGAAGATCCGGTCGCGCAGGGTGAGCTTGCGCTTCTTCAGGCGCTGGATCTGCAGCTGATCGCCGGCGACGCTGCGCTCCAGCGCCTCGATGGCGCTGTCGAGATCCCGGTGCTCCTCGCGCAACCGGGCCAGCTCGGCCTGGAGGTCCGACTGCGCGTTCTCACCCGACTCGTCCGCCATCGTCACCTGCGGGCCAAAGGATCGCTCATCACCCGATGAGAGCATGCGTCACGCCCTTCCCTGGGACAAGCCATGCCGGAAAGCCTTCACCAAGCTTAGCCGGAGAAAACGCTTCAACAGGTGCGGCATCCTGTGTCAGTCTTGGCGTGTCGAAACGATGACAGGAGATTCGACTCATGTCGCTGCAGACGCATCTGAGCCAACTCGCCCGGAAGCACGAAGCCCTCGAGCGTGAGATTCACGAAGCGATCCACAGGCCTTCGGCGAACGACCTCCACATCGCCGAACTGAAGCGACGGAAACTCCTCCTCAAGGACGAGATCAACCGGCTCCGGGGGGCCGGCGACACCCTGCACTGAGCGGCTGATCCACCTCCTACAGTAACAGATCCACCAAGACAGATGCCGCCGCATCGGAAGCCCCGGTGCGGCGGTTTTCCTAGTGTTTAAGCAGGACCGCTTCGCGGCGCTTCCTATGCTGGATCCCGGAACAGGTTCCGCTGACGCTCCACCTGTCCGGGAAAAGGGCCGTGGACCGTCAATCACGCGGCCCTTTCCCGGGCGCATGCAGCGCAAGCGGAATGCGACCCGGGAGCCAGCACAAGACGCGCCGCGGCAGCGGCACCATCTTCCCGGCCTCTAAACGGGCGCGAACCCGTCTCGCCCCCGCATGAGAATGCGCTACTCTGCCCCCGCCGCCGGAGAGCGGCACGGGGAACGCCTGTCGATGACGAAAGCCAGCCTTCCGGGCCGCTATCCGGAAATCTACGACGCAGCCCTGCGCGACCCGGAGGCGTTCTGGCTCGACGCGGCCCGGGCGATCGACTGGGCGCAGGCGCCGACCCGAGCCTTCGCGCCGGAATCCGGCCCCTACGGCCGCTGGTTCCCGGACGGGTCGCTCAACGCCTGCCGCAACGCCGTCGATCGCCACGCCGACGGGCCCCGGGCGGAGCAGGTGGCGATCCGCTACGATTCCCCCGTCACCGGCACGAAGCGCAGCATCACCTACCGGGCATTGCGCGACGAAGTCTCGACGCTGGCCGCGGTGCTGGCCGGGCTCGGCGTCGGCAAGGGCGACCGGGTGATCCTCTACATGCCGATGGTGCCGGAGGCTTTGTTCGGCATGCTGGCCTGCGCCCGGCTCGGCGCGGTCCATTCCGTGGTGTTCGGCGGCTTCGCGGCGAACGAGCTGGCGGTGCGGATCGAGGACGCGGCGCCCAAGGTGGTGCTCGCCGCCTCCTGCGGGATCGAGCCGAACCGCGTGGTCGCCTACAAGCCGCTGCTGGATGCGGCGATCGACGCCTCGCGCCACAAGCCGGATTCCTGCCTGATCCTCCAGCGCCCGCAGGGCCCCGCGACGCTCGTGTCGGGGCGGGACCACGACTGGGCCGGGGCCGTGGCGGACGCCGCGGCGGCGGGGGAGCGGACGGATTGCGTGCCGGTCGCCGCCACCGACCCGCTCTACATCCTCTACACCTCCGGCACGACCGGGAAGCCCAAGGGCGTGGTCCGCGATACGGGCGGCTACCTCGTGGCGCTCGCGTGGTCGATGCCCAATCTCTACGGGGTGCAGCCCGGCGAGACCTACTTCTGCGCCTCCGACATCGGCTGGGTCGTCGGGCATTCCTACATCGTGTACGCGCCGCTCCTGCACGGCTGCACCACGGTGCTGTACGAGGGCAAACCCGTCGGCACCCCCGATGCCGGCGCCTTCTGGCGGGTGGTCGCCGAATACGGGGTCGTGTGCCTGTTCACGGCGCCGACGGCGCTGCGCGCGATCAAGAAGGAGGATTCCGCCGGCGCCCGGATCTCCGCTTACGACCTGTCGGCCTTCCGCAGCCTGTTCCTGGCCGGCGAGCGCGCGGATCCGGATTCGGTCGCCTGGGCCGAGCGGGTGCTGAACCGGCCGGTGATCGACCATTGGTGGCAGACCGAGACCGGCTGGCCGATCGCCGGCAACCCGATGGGCCTCGGCCTGCTGCCGGTGAAGCACGGCAGCACCTGTGTGCCGATGCCGGGCTACCGGGTCGAAGTGCTGGACGAGGGCGGCAAGCCCGTCCCGGCCGACACGATGGGCACCATCGCGATCCGCCTGCCCCTGCCGCCCGGCTGCCTGCCGACCCTCTGGGGCTCGGACGAGCGGATGCGGTCGAGCTACCTCGCGACCTTCCCGGGCTACTACGACACCTCGGATGCCGGGGTGATCGACGGCGACGGCTACATCACGGTCCTGGGGCGGACCGACGACATCATCAACGTGGCGGGCCACCGCCTCTCGACCGGGGGCATGGAGGCGGTGCTGGCCGGCCATCCGGACGTGGCCGAGTGCGCGGTGATCGGCATCCGCGATGCCCTGAAGGGGGAGGTGCCCTGCGGCTTCGTGGTGCTGAAGGCCGGCGTCGACCGTCCCACCGAGGCGATCGAGAAGGAACTCGTCGCCAAGGTGCGCGACGAGATCGGCCCGGTCGCCGCCTTCAAGCTGGCGCTCACCGTGCCGCGGCTGCCCAAAACCCGCTCGGGCAAGATCCTGCGCGCCACCATGAAGCGCATCGCCGACCACGAACCGTGGACGATGCCGGCCACGATCGACGACGCGGCAGCCCTCGACGAGATCGGCGAGAGCCTGAAGGACCGCGGCATCGGCGAAAGCTAGGGATCCCAGAGGGCCACGCCCTTTGGTGGGGTGTCGGGGTGAAATCCCGACGCACGGGTTCGGTGCCCCCTGGTTGGGGGCATCGAACCCGTCTGCAGGGCTCTGCCCTGCAGACGGGAAAGGGTTCGCCCTTTCGAAACCGTGACTTTTCGGGACGGTGCGCCTTGCGCTTCGCCAGCCTATAGCCATCTCTGGACCATCCAACCGGATGGCCTGGAGATGGTGAGACGATGAACGGCCCCAGACCCGAGCCCCGGCCGAAGGTGCCGGACAGCGAGAAGATCACGGTCAATCTCGGCTTCGTCGATCTGGGCCGCGTCGACCTGATGGTCCGGGACGGCTTCTACGCCAACCGGGCCGACTTCATCCGAACCGCCGTGCGCAACCAGCTCGAACGCCACGACGACGCGGTTCGCCAATCCGTGGCCCGGCGCCAGTTGCGCCTCGGAATCGCGCATTACGGGCGCGCCGAGCTCGAAGCCGCACGCGATGCCGGACGGCCCCTGCACATCCAGGTGCTGGGCCTCGCCACCGTGGCAAGCGACGTCACGCCGGAACTCGCCCGCGCCGCCATCGCCTCCGTGGAGGTTCTCGGCACCTTCCAGGCGAGCCCCGCCGTCAAGGCCGCCCTGGCCGACCGGATCGCCTGACGCCCCGCAGCCGGTCGCAGAGGCGGGTGAACCGTCCGGCCCTGTCCGAACTCTGTCCCGAAGGATCGGCCCATGTTCCGCTTTCCGAAATTCGACTTTTCGAAAGTCGATGTTTCCAAATTCGACCTCTCCAAGTTCGACCCCTCCAAATTCGATCTGCCTCCGCGCGCGGGTCTGAATTCCGACGCCTCCGGCTCCGGCGCCGACCGGCTCGCGGAGCGGATGGCGCGGTTCCAGCGCGCGCAGACGGAAGCCTTTGCCAAGTGGGCGCAGACCTATGGCCGACCGGGGGCCTCCCCCGGTCCGGCCGGCGGCGAGACGATCCTCGACATGGAGGCGCCCGAAGCCCCCGGCGGCGCCTGGACGGCCCCCCGGCCAGGGCAGGGCAGGGCGGCGGAGCCGGAACTCGACCTGTCGGCCTTGATGCGGGGTCGCGCGCCCGCCCGGGGCCGGTCACCGGTCCCGGTCCCGCCCGGCGCACGGTTCGAGGAACGGGTGTTCACGGGCGCCGCCGGCAGCCGGCACTACAAGGTCTACGTGCCGAGCGGCTATACCGGTCAGGCGCTGCCCCTCGTGGTGATGCTGCACGGCTGCACCCAGGATCCGGACGATTTCGCCACCGGCACGCAGATGAACGCGCTGGCCGAGGCGCAGACAGTCCTGGTCGCCTATCCGGCGCAGGCGCAGTCGGCACACATGCAGCGGTGCTGGAACTGGTACGCGGTCGGCGATCAGGCGCGCGCAGGCGGGGAACCGGAACTCATCGCCGGCATCGCCCGGGCGGTCATGACGGAATTCTCGGCCGATCCGACCCGGGTCTACGCGGCCGGGCTCTCGGCCGGCGGCGCCGCGGCCGCGATCCTGGCGGCGACCTATCCGGATCTGTTCGCGGCGGTCGGGATCCATTCCGGATTGGCCTGCGGGGCCGCCCGCGACCTGCCGGGCGCGCTCGCGGCGATGAAGGGGCAGGCCGGGCCGACCCGGACGAACCGTCAGGCGGTGCCCACCATCGTGTTCCACGGTGACAGCGACCGCACCGTCCATCCCGCCAACGGCGATCAGGTGATGGCCCAGGCCGGCCTTACCCAGGGCCTCACCCAGACCGTCACGCGGGGGACGAGCCCGGGGGGCATCGCCTATACCCGCACGGTCTGGAGCGACGCGGCGGGCCGGCCGATGCAGGAGCAGTGGCGCCTGCACGGCGTCGGGCATGCCTGGTCGGGGGGCAGCCCGACCGGATCCTACACGGAGCCGCGGGGTCCCGATGCGAGCCGGGCGATGCTCCGCTTCTTCCTGTCCCACACGCTGGAACCGCGCGCCCGGGCCTGAGCCCGGGCGGCCGGATCGCGCTCAATCGGCGTCGGAATCGTCCCCGTCGTCCTGCGCGACGCCGGCATCCGGAGCGCGGGCGGGCAGGCTCGACGTATAGGCTTCCGGCGCCGTCCGGCTGGCGAGCGCGGTCGGCACGCGCTGCTGGCCCCGCTCCGACGGGATCAGGGTCGCGGTCGCGGCGATCAGTCCGGCCATCGAGCGCAGCTTCTCGGGCTGGCGCGGATCGCGGGCGATCAGCGCCGCGTCCTGCTGCAGGCGCAGGTTGCAGGCCTCGGTGGGCAGACCGCCATCCGGCGTGCAGGCATCGTGCCGGGCGCAGGCCGCGTCGAGGGCATCGATCGGCGGCCGCGGCGCGTTGTTGCCGGGGCCGCAATAGTTTCCGTAAATCAGCATCTTGGGGCCACCGAAGGCGGCGGGCTGGGCCTGCGACGGCGCCGCGAAGACGGCGTAACCGGCGGCCAGGAGGAGCGGGGCGGCGACTTTCGTGAGCATTGTCTCGACCTCAAGCGATCTCGCCCCCTCAGGCGGTTCGCGTCGGTTGCCGCGGTGCGGCAGGAGTCCAAAAAACGGTCGGCCATATCCGCAAGTTCCCGCGATGGCACGGTGCAGGGGTGCTGTGCCGCACCGCACTGGCTCCTGCGCCCGTCCTGCGCCACAGTGAGACCTCCACCGGGAGTTGCCGATGACCGCTCGCCTGTTCGAACCGTTGACGCTCGACGCGCTCACCCTCGAGAACCGCATCCTGATCGCGCCGATGTGCCAGTATTCGGCCCGGGACGGCGAGGCCACCGACTGGCACATGATGCATCTGGGCCAGCTCGCCCTATCGGGGGCCGGCCTGCTGACCCTGGAGGCCACGGCGGTCTCGCCCGAGGCGCGGATCACCGCCTGGGATCTCGGCCTCTACAACGACGGCTGCGAGCGGGCGCTCGGCCGCGTGCTCGACGCGATCCGTGAATACGCGCCGATCCCGATCTGCATCCAGATCGCCCATGCCGGCCGCAAGGCGTCGAGCGCGGCGCCCTGGGACGGCGGCCAGCAGATCCCGCCCGAGCACGCTTACGGCTGGCGCACGGAGGCCCCCTCGGCCCTGGCGCACGGGGAGGGCGAGGTGCCGCCCCACGCCCTCGACGCCGCCGACCTGAAGCGCGTCCGGGATCAATTCGTGGCCACCGCCAAGCGCGCCGTGCGGCTCGGCATCGAGTCCGTCGAGATCCACGGCGCCCACGGCTACCTGCTGCACCAGTTCCTGTCGCCGATCGCCAACACGCGCACCGACCAGTACGGCGGCAGCCTCGAGAACCGGATGCGCTTCCCGCTCGAGATCTACGACGCGGTGCGCGACGTCGTGCCCGCGGGCAGCCCCGTCTGGCTGCGCGTCTCGGCCACCGACTGGGTCGAGGACGGCTGGGACATCGACGAGACCGTGGAGCTGGCCAAGGCGTTGAAGCGCGCGGGCTCGCCGGCGCTCCACGTCTCCACGGGGGGCGTCTCGCCCAAGCAGGCGATCAAGCTCGGGCCGGGCTATCAGGTGCCCTACGCCGAGCGGATCAAGGCCGAGACCGGGCTGACCACCATCGCGGTCGGGCTGATCACCGAAGCGGGCCAAGCCGAGGCGATCCTGCGGGAGGGCAAGGCGGACGCGATCTCGCTGGCCCGCGCCATGCTCTACGACCCGCGCTGGCCCTGGCACGCGGCGGCCGAGCTCGGCGCCCGGGTACGGGCGCCCAAGCAGTACTGGCGCTCGCAGCCGCGCGAGTACAAGGACCTCTTCAAGGATACGGCGTTCGGGCAGCGGTGAGGTCGAGCCGAACCTTCCGAGAAAAGTGATTCAATGGATCGAGATGTGCTTTCGTCATCTGATCCTCTTCCTCTTGTCGTGACGCAAAGTCAGATTTAACTTGCATCTCCTTGCTGTGTTAAGCGATGCGAAAATGGATCCGGGCATGAGGGACATGATCATGCAGGCAGTTGTCACGCCGCCAGCTGTCCCGGTCGGCAAGGTCAAGAGCTTCGGACCGTTCGGTCCAAAATACGAAGTTGGCCAAGCTCTTCACCAGTTAGCCGACGGCGACTGGATGATTGAGGTCACGATGATCGAGACGGGAGAGAAAGCGGAGTACCGCTGGACGCATCTGACCGATGACCCGGAAGCATATTGAATGTACGCGTTAGCTTTCGATCTGGTGGTTGCTGAGACCGAGAAGCACCATCCGAGAGGCGTGTCGCAGGCATACACCGACATTGCCGCTGTGCTTGGCGAGCATGGATTCGACCGCGTGCAGGGCAGCCTGTACGTCACGGAGAACGAGGATATGGCAAATCTATTCCTTGTAATCTAGGCATTGCGTTCCAAGGCGTTGTTTCCAAAATCGGTACGCAATATTCGTGCCTTCCGTATCGAGCAATGGTCGGACTTCACGGCTGTGGTAAAAGGCGTAGCGAGGCCTGCGCCAAAAAGGAGTTGAGCGATCGGATCAGACAGCCTTCTGATTCCGCAACGGATTCGATGGAGGCGCGCCAAAATAATTTGGATCAACTGAAGTGTAGAGATTTCATTGTATTAAGATACGCCCTTCATACGATCAGGCATTCAACAGCCGTTCGCACTCCGTAGTACTATCCTGGACGCGCCTGCGCCGCTCGGTGCTGGCTCGATGATCCATCTTGTCGCTGTTGCGGGATCATCCAGACTAGGTCCTGCACCTACCGCGGCGCCGCCCCGACCAACGGCCCAAGCGGCCGGCTGATATCGGTGCGGCCGAGATTCGGCGCGTGGAGGCTCGACACCGAACCGTCGAGGAACAGGGCGTTGCGGCAGTGGAGGTCGTCCTTGAACAGCCGCGCGAATGCCCCGAAGGTCACCGGCCGCTCGGAGATCGCGAAGATCGCCACGTGCCCGTCGTCGACCACGCCAACGCCGTTGCGGATCTTCTGGCTCGGCCCGTCGGCGGAAATCTTCGGGTGGATCTGGCCGTCGATCACCAGCATCGGGCCGGATTGCGTCGCGTAGTCCGGGCGGATCCTGGCGCGCAGGTAATGGGGCGTGTCGAGCACCCCCGCGCGCTCGCCCTTCACCCAGAACACGCCGTTCGGCTTGAGGTGGAAGTTGCCCGGCCCATCCGCGGTGGACACGGACTTCATCTCGCGCCCCCCCTCGACGTAGAGGCCGACCGGCGCCTGATCCTTGTCGTACATGCCGGCATTCATCGCGAAGTCGAGGCGCCGGCCCTGCGCCTCGGCCAGCGTGCCCAGCGATCCGTAGGGCCGCCCGTCCGGCTGCAGCCAGAAGAGCCTGAGCCGCTGCCGCCGCAGGTCGATCGTGCAGACCGTGAAGGTCTCGCCCTGGGCCTCCAGGGCACGGCAGGGCTCGGACGCGGCCGGTGCGGCCAGGGCACCGCGCGGCGTGGTCAGCGCGAGGAGCGCGATCAAGAGGGCGTGAGCCAGACGTAGCGTCATGACGCGTTCCATGCTGCGCGGGGAGGCGAACGCTGCGCCTGTCGCCCCTGAAAGCGGCGATTTTCGAGCCTGAAGCCGTCCCGGGGCTTGCGCCGTGAAGAGCGGCGGCACGTCGCGGTCTTCACCTGAACTGATTCGTACAGTCGACGTTTCTAGCACTCGAGGGCGGTTTTCGACGGAGATGACGTGATGAAGGGTGCAGTGCTCTGCTCGACCCTGCTGGCGGCGGGCGCTCTGGCGTTCGCGCCTGCCAGCGCGGACGCGCGCGGCTTCGGCGGCGGCGGGTTCCATGGCGGCGGTTTCGGCGGCGGTTTCCACGGTGGCGGCTTCGGCGGCTTCCGGGGCGGCGGGTTCCGGGGTGGCTTCGGCGGATACCGGGGCGGTTTCGGCGGCTACCGCGGCGTCGGCTTCCGCGGCGGCGGGTTCGGCTATCGCGGCGGCTACGGCCGCGGCTTCTACGGTCGTGGCTACGGCTATCGCGGCGGCTACGGCTACGGCCTCGGCGGCCTGGGTCTCGGCGTCGGTCTGGGTCTGGCGGCCGGCAGCCTCTACGGCGGCTACGGCTATGGCTACCCGGGTTACGGCTACGGTGGCTACGGCTACGGCGGCGGCTACGCCCCGGTCGGCTACGGCTATGGCGATTACGGCTACGGCGGCGGCTGCTACACCGTTCCGCGGGTGCGCTGGACTCCCTACGGCTACCGCCGGGTTCTGGTCGAGCGCTGCTACTGAGCCGCGATCCGACAGCGACGAGACCAAGAAAGGCCGCCTCCGGGCGGCCTTTTCCTTGACGGCCGGAGCCGCGGCGTTGGACAGCACTCTTTGGCACGCCGATACCGGTATTCCACGGCGGGAGAGGGCGCATGAGCACGGCAACCGGACAGGGCACGGGCGGCGTGGACGCGGTCGAGATCCGCAACGCCAGCCTCGGTGCTTTCTACCGATCGATGACGCCTCCGGAGCGCCACACCTTCTGGGCGTGCGCCGCCGGCTGGTGCCTCGACGGCATGGACTTCATGATCTACCCGCTGGTGATCGGGACGATCATGAGCCTGTGGCACGTGGATTCCGGTACGGCTGGGCTCGCCGCCACGGTGACGCTGCTGGCCTCGGCGCTCGGCGGCTGGCTCGCGGGCTTCGTCGCCGACCGGATCGGCCGGGTGCTCACCCTCCAGATCACGATCCTGTGGTTCTCGGTCTTCTCGCTGCTCTGCGCCTTCGTGCAGAACTTCGAGCAGCTGCTCGTCGCCCGGGCGATCCTCGGCCTCGGCTTCGGCGGCGAATGGGCGGCCGGCGCCGTGCTGATCGGCGAGACGATCCGGGCCGAGTATCGCGGCCGGGCGGTCGGCTCCGTGCAGTCGGGCTGGGCGATCGGCTGGGGGCTCGCGGTCCTATCCCAGGCGGTTTTGTTCTCGCTCCTGCCGCCCGAGACCGCGTGGCGCTGGATGTTCGCGGTCGGCGCCCTGCCGGCCCTGCTAGTCTTCTACCTGCGCCGCTACGTCGAGGAGCCGCAGGTCGCCGTCGAGACCCGGGCCCGGGCGGCCGCCACCGGCGACCGGCCGCGGATCTGGGAGATCTTCTCCGGCCCGATCCTCAAGACGACGCTCCTCGCCTCCCTGGCGGCGGCGGGCTGCCAGGGAGGCTATTACGCGATCACCACCTGGGTGCCGCGCTTCCTCACCACCGAGCGCCACCTGTCGGTCGTCTCCTCCACGGGTTACCTCGCGGCGCTGATCATCGGCTCGTTCACCGGCTATCTCGTCGGCGCGTGGCTCGCCGACCGGCTGGGGCGGCGGCCGCTGTTCCTGATCTTCTCCCTGGGCGCGATCGCGGTCATCGTCGCCTACACGCAGATCCCGCTCTCGAACGGCGTGCTCTGGGTGCTGGGCTTCCCACTCGGCTTCTTCGCCTCCGGCTACTTCTCCGGGATGGGCGCGTTCCTGACCGAACTCTACCCGACGCGGCTGCGCGGCTCGGGGCAGGGGTTCTGCTACAATTTCGGCCGGGGCATCGGGGCGCTGTTCCCGGCGCTCGTGGGCTACCTGTCGGAGCGCGTCGGCCTCGCCTCGGCGATCGCGATCTTTGCGGCCATCGCCTACGGGGTGTTCTTCCTCGCCGCCTACGCGCTGCCCGAGACGCGCGGCAAGGTCCTGCACGCGGATAGCTGATCATGCCCGAGATCCGAGACTGCCCCGCCCCGGACCCGCATCCGGGCGGCCCGACCCGCTACGCCGTGCCGGCGGGCGCGGTCGACACCCACGCCCACGTGATCGGCCTGCCGCCGGCCTACCCGCTGGTGCCGGACCGCAGCTATACGCCCCCGGCGGCCCCGGCGGAGACCTATCTCGCGATGCTCGATGCGACCGGCATGGCCAACGGCGTGCTGGTTCAGGTCAGCGTCCACGGCACCGACAACCGGCTGATGGTCGAGACCCTGCGCGCCCACCGGCAGCGCCTGCGCGGCATCGCGGTGATCCCCCTCGGCCTGCCCGACGCGGAACTCGCCGCCCTGAAGGATTCCGGCGTGGTCGGCCTGCGCCTCAACGTGCTGTTCGGCGGCGGAGTCGGCCTCGACGCGGTCGAATCCTACGGGGCGCTCGCCCGGGAGATGGGCTGGCATCTCCAGTTCCTGCTCGACGCCCGGGAGTTGCCGCCGATCGCCGGCCGCCTGTCGCGGCTGCCGGTACCGCTGGTCTTCGACCATATGGGCCACATGCCGGCCTCGGCGGGGGTGGACCATCCGGGCTTCCAGGCGCTGCTCGGCCTCGTCGCCGACGGGAACTGGGTCAAGCTCTCGGGCGCGTTCCGGGATTCGGTGACCGGGCCGCCCTACGCCGACACGATTCCCTTCGCCCGCGCCCTCAACGACGCCGCACCGGAGCGCTGCCTCTGGGGTTCCGACTGGCCCCACGTCGCCGCCTGGGACGGGCCGCCGCGGACCACGGCGCTCCTCGACCTGATGGCCGACTGGGTGCCGGACGAGGTCCTCCGCAGGCTGGTCTTCGTCGACAATCCGCGCCGGCTCTACGGCTTCGGCCCCGAGGCTGGCTGAAGTCCTGGTCTGGGAAGGGCGAGCCCTTTCGCGGGTCCCGGGCGGAGCCCCGGTCAAGCGCTCAGGGCTCCGCCCTGAGGACCCGCCAAAGGGCAGGCCCCAGCCCGTTTCAAGGTGTTTGGCCGAGCGTGCATCGCGGGCACCGCGCGCCCTTTCCCGGACAGGTGGAGCGCCAGCGGAACCCGATTCGGGATCCAGCAGAGGAAGTGCCGCGCCAGCGGCACAGGTCGATCCCGATCGACGCTGCGCGACGTCGTGCGCTGGGTCCCGGGTCGCATTCCGCTGACGCTGCATGCGCCCGGGAAAAGGGTGATGCATCCGATCAGACCGCCAAACACCTTAAAAGGGCTGGGGCTTGCCCTTTGGAAACCCGGACCTTGGCCCATCAAAGCCCCGTTTCAGCGCCGCCGTGATTCGTCCTGCGGCAGGTGGCGGCCGTAGGCCTCCTGCTTCTCCGCGCGCTCGCGGATCAGGTCGGCATAGGCCTGCCGCATCTCGGGGGAGACGCTGACGCTCTTGCCCTTGGCGGGCTTGCGCTTGGGCGCCTTCTTGAAGGTGTTGCTCGCATCGGTCATGCCGGGCTCCGCGTCGAACCATGGCGGCATCGCGTGGCCGGAGGGCCGATCGGGCTGTCCGGCTGCCGCCCCGGGCCGGACATCAGCCCTGTAGCGCATCCCGGCGGCGGGCGCACGACGGTGGAACGCCGTCCGCACGGATTCGGTCTGGCCCGCCCAGGGGGCCTCTGCCAGGATCCGGGCGATTCCGGTCGGGGAGGGCGGTCATGGATTCGGGTGCGTCGTGGTGCGGCCGTTCGCGGAGGGCAGGCCATCGGCGGGCCGCACATCTGCTGGCGCTGCTGCTGGCCGCCGCACCCGCCGCCGCACAGAACCAGCCGCAGCCGTCCCGCGCGGCACCGGCCGCCGCCGTGCCGGCCTATGCCGCCTACGAATCCGCGAAGGCCACCTTCGAGGCCCTGCCCGAGCCGGAGCGCAAGGCGCTTCAGGACGCCCTCGTCTGGACCGGCGACTTCAACGCCGTGGTGTCGGGCGCCTTCGGGCGCCGGACCTTCGAGGCGCTCAACGCCTACCGCGCCCGCAGCCAGGGCGCCGATCCCTTCGATCCGCGCGGCCGGGCGGCCCTGCTGGCGGCGGGCGCGGCGGCCCGGAACGCGGCGCGCTTCCGGATCGCCCCGGATCCCGGCAGCGGAGCCGTGATGGGCGTGCCCGAGCGCCTGCTGTCCAAGCGCACCGCCCTCGCCGCGGGCACGCGCTGGCAGAGCCAGGACGGGCGGGTGACCCTGGAGACCCGCGCCTACCCGCCGGGAGGCGAGACCCTCGACACGCTGTTCGAAAAGGCGACCGCGCCGTTGCCGAGCCGCAAGGTGACCTACAAGCTGAAACGCCCCGACACCGTGGTGGTCACCGCCGAGACCGGGGCCGGTCTGTCCTACATCCGCTACGCCGCCGGGCCGGCGGGGGTGCGTGGCTTCCTGTTCGGCTACGACAAGGCCCTGGCGCCGGAGGTCGATCGCCTGGTGATCGCGGTGGCGAACGCCTTCGTGCCGTTCCCGGACGCCGCCGCGCCGGCGGGGCCGGTCGCGATCCCGTCGGCTCCGGCCCGCCCCGAGACCGGCGCGGCGCAGACTTCTGCCGTCGCGGGCGCCGGCCTCACGGTGGCGCCGGGCCGGGTCCTCACCGCGGCCTCCGTGCTGGAGGGCTGTGCCGCGCCCAGGATCGGCGCGGCGCCCGCCCGTCAGCGCGCCGCCGACCCCTCCGGACTCGTGCTTCTCGAAGCGCCCGGAGCGCCCGCGCCGATCCCATCCGTGGCGCGGACCGAGCCGGTCGATGCCGAGGTCGGCCTCATCGCCCTGGCGCCGAGCCCGGACGGAGTCGTGGCCGCCCCCGGAAGCGCCGTGGCGGGCGATGTCGTCGCGGCCCTCCAGCCGGGCTCGGCCGGCGCACCGGTGCTCGACAGGGCCGGGCGGCTCGTCGGGCTCGTGGCCCGTTACCCGGCGACGCCGCGCCGGGTCGCCGGGATCGTACCGCCCGCGCGCCTCCCGGTGGTGCCGGCCGGGGCGATCACCGCCTTCCTCGCGGGCCAGGGCATCGCCGCCGCGAAGGCGCCCCCGGCCGGTGGGCCCGGGGCCGTGGCGCAGGCGGTGGTGGGGATCGCCTGCCGTTAGAGTGCTCTCCGCCGAAGTGGACACCGGTTCGGCGCAAGAGAGCGCGTTGAAACAAAGGCTTAGAGCCGCGCACGATTGCAACGCGATCGGGCACGGCTCTAGAGTCCGCTCGACCCGGGATCCGGGTATCCGAAGGGCTTGGCCCTTGGGTGGGCCGTCGGGGCGAAGCCCCGACCGTCTCGGGCGCAGCCCGACACCGGGGCTCCGCCCTGGACCCGCGAAAGGTCTCGACCTTTCGAAACCAGGACGGGTGCGCTGCTTACAGCCGGCCGGTGACCAGCAGCACGATCAGCACGATCAGCAGGATGCCGCCGAGGCCGAAGCCCGGACCGCGATAGGCGCCGCCGCCGAGGAAGCCGCCGCCGCCGAAGGCCAGGATGATGAGAATGATGAGCAGAATGGTGACGAGGGACATCGGTCGCGTTCTCCGGACGGTCGCGCTGGTGCGAGCGTGACCGTTCAAACGCTGCGACATTCCGTTCCGTTCAACCGCGGACCACGCTTTTGTGTCGAAGGGCCCGGGATGGGGATGCGGGCCTCAGGCGTGCCAGTCCGGCAGCGGATCCTGCGGCGTGTCGAGCCAGCCCGGGACCGGCAGGTCGCGCTCCGCGAGGAAGGCCGGGTTGAACAGTTTCGAGGCGTAGCGCGCCGCCCCGTCGCACAGGATCGTCACGATGGTATGGCCGGGCCCGAGTTCCCGGGCCAGCCGGATCGCCCCGGCGATGTTGATCCCCGACGAGCCGCCGAGCGACAGCCCCTCCTCCCGCATCAGCCCGAACACGATGTCGAGGGCCTCGCGATCCGGGATGCGGAAGGCGTGATCCGGCGTGAAGCCCGCGAGGTTCCCGGTGATCCGCCCCTGGCCGATCCCCTCGGTGATCGAGGATCCCTCGGCCTTCAGGGTGCCGGTGGTGTAGTGCGCGTAGAGCGCCGAGCCCTCCGGGTCGGAGAGGGCGATCCTCACCTGCGGATTGCGGGCGCGCAGGGCCTCGGCGGTGCCGGCCAGCGTGCCGCCGGTCCCGGCCGCGCAGACGAAGCCGTCGACCCGGCCGCCGGTCTGCGCCCAGATCTCGGGGCCGGTGCCGTCCACATGCGCCTGCCGGTTGGCGACGTTGTCGAACTGGTCGGCGAAGAAGGCGCCGGCCGGCTCCGTGGCGGCGAGCTTTTCGGCGAGCCGCCGGGCGACGTGGACGTAGTTGTTCGGGTTGGCGAAGGGCACGGCCGGCACCTCGACGAGGCGCGCGCCCGCGAGCCGCAGGGTCTGCTTCTTCTCTTCGGACTGCGTGACCGGGATGACGATCAGCGTCCGGTAGCCGCGCACCGAGGCCACCAGGGCGAGGCCGATGCCGGTATTGCCGGCGGTGCCCTCCACGATGGTGCCGCCCGGCCGGATCAGCCCCTTCGCCTCGGCGTCCCGCACGATGGACAGCGCCGCGCGGTCCTTCACCGACAGGCCGGGATTGAGGAACTCGGCCTTGCCGTAGATGGCGCAGCCGGTCTCCTCGGAGGCTCGGCGCAGGCGGATCAGCGGGGTCTGGCCGATGGCGGCGAGGACGTCGGGGGCGGATTCGCGGCTCGGTGCGGTCATGGGTTGGGAGCCTAGGAGAAGCCGCGGAGTTCAGGAAGACGGTTCCGGGGCGGACATGACGGTTGAGCCCGCTCCGAGATCGGCGCTCAGCCGCTCGACCAACCGATCGACCGCCGCCTCCGCCCGCGCGAGGGAGGCGCTCAGGCGCGCATCGGCGAACTCGTCATACTCGACGGCCACGGTGTCGCTGTCGGTGAGCCCGATATAGGCGAGCGGCACCGTCAAACCGGCCTCGACGAGGTTCCTAGCGGCGAGGCGACCGCCCGGATCGTAGCCGAAATCGCCCCGGGCCGTCAGGATGACCAGCCGCTTGCCCGGCGCCAGCAGCGGCCAGTACGGCTCGCCCGCACGCGCCCGATCGAAGCCGAAGGTCACGCCGACCCGCACGATGTTGTCGATCCACGCCTTGAGCGGGGCCGGCACACCGAAATTGTACATCGGCGCGCCGATGACGAGGAGATCGGCCGCCATCAGCTCGGCGGTCAGCCGGTCGCTCTCCGCCAGCACCGCGCGCTGCGCGTCGTCGCGCCGGTCCGGCGGGCAGAAGGCGGCCGCGATCCAGGCCGCCGAGACCGGATTCGGCGGCGCGGCTCCGACATCCCGGTCGGTGACCTCATCTCTGGGCCGGAGGGCGGACCAGCGGTCGACGAACCGGCGGCTCAGACGCCGCGTGTGGGAGCCGTGCCGGTCGCGGCCGGAGAGGCCCGGGCGGGCGCTGGAATCGATATGCAGGAGGCGCAGGGGTTCCGGGAGCGACATGGGGACGTCAGCCTCATCGACTCTGTTGCTGGCGACTGGACCATCGTCCATCAAAGCCCTGCTGACGAACGCGCATTGCTCACCCGATGGCTGAGTCTCCTTCATCCCTGCGGCGCCGCCGGCTGCCGCCCCTGGCGGCCCTGCGGGCCTTCGAGGCGGCCGCGCGCCATCTCAGCTTCCGCCGGGCCGCCGCCGAACTCGGGGTGACGCCGACCGCGATCAGCCATCAGATCCGGCTTCTCGAAGCGACCTTGGGCCTGGCCCTGTTCGTCCGCGCGGTCCGGCGCGTGGCCCTGACCGCGGCCGGCCAGTGGCTCTATCCGGCCCTGCGCGACGGCTTCGATGCCTTCGAACGCGGCCTCGCCGACCTGTCCCCGCAGACGGGCCGCAAGGCGGTGACGCTGACCGCCACGACCTTGTTCACGGCGCGCCGCCTGCTGCCGGCGCTGGGTGCGTTCCGCGCGCAGCATCCGAGCTTCGATCTGCGGCTGCACGCGTCGGACGCATTGGTCGAACTCGACGGGGGTGTCGCGGATATCGCCGTCCGTTACGGGGCAGGGCCTTTTCCCGGATTGGTCTCGGAACCGCTCCTGTCCGAGCGGTTCGGCGTCCTGTGCGCGCCGAGCCTCGGCCTGTCCGTCCCGGAGGACTTGAGGCGCGCCACGCTGCTGCACGTGGACTGGACACAGCCGAGCCTCGCGCCCGACTGGCGGCGCTGGGCACGGCTGGCGGGCCTGACCGGCCTCGCGGTCGATGCGGGGCCGCGCCTCACCGACGACGGCCACGGCCTTCAGGCGGCGGTCGCGGGCCACGGCGTCGTCGTGGCCAGCCTCGTGCTTGCGGCGCCCGAAATCGAGGCGGGCCTGCTCGTTCACCCGTTCGGCCCGGTGATCCCGGGCGAGACCTACCACGTGGCCGCGACCCCCGAGACCATGGCCTGCGCCGACATCCGCGCCGTGCGCGACTGGCTCAGGAACAGCGTGCGGTGATGCGGCCCGCTTTGGGGACGCTTATCCGGCATCACCTGAACGCATGCCGACCCTAGAGCCGCAACCGCGCCGGATGCGGGTCGGATCAGAAACGACTGCCGGCGTGGCGGTCGTCGTGATTCCGTTCGGAAGCCATCGGGACAGGGCAGCCTGGGTCTTGCGATGTCGATCACCGATCCACCCCCCGTCACGGTTCCCATGCGCAAGGAGGCCGAGCGCGCCCGGCGCATCCGAGCCGCCGATGCGATGGTGGCCCGGATGCGGGACTACGCGAGCCGCGAGGGCGGCCGGTTCGTCGTGTTCGGGTCCTTCGTTACGGGTCGCATGGGTCACGACAGCGACCTCGACGTGATGATCGACTTTCCCGACGCCGGGCGGCGGGCGGCGTGGGATTTTCTCGAAAACCTGTCCGCCGAGCACGGCCTCGCGCTGGACCCGTTCGATCAGGCGACGACGAAACCCGCGTTCGCGGCGCGCGTCGAGGCCACCGGGCTACACCTGCCGTGACGGATACGCGCTGGCTCGATGTCGAAGACGATCTCGCGGCGGCGACCCGCCATTTCCGCAATACCGCCCGCCTGTACGATGCGGGCGGCTTCGACGAGCCCGACCTCGACGGTTATCGGGCGCGGATGGGCCTTCAGCATGCGATGCAGGCCGGCTACACCGCGCTGGAAGGCGCCCTCCACCGCATCCTCGACATCCTGGGCGAAGAGGCTCCCACCGGTCCGAACGCCCACGCGGATCTCGTGCGCCGCGTCTCTCGCCCCGTGAGGCTGCCCGATCGGAGCCGGCCAGCGATCCTCACATCCGAGGCTGCGGCCGATGCCGATGAGGCGCGGCGGTTTCGCCACCGGGCCGCCCACGACTACGACAGCTTCCAGCCCGACCCGGCCGCGCCGTCGATCGCCGCCGCCCGCCGGCTGGCGGACTCGCTCGAACCCAGCATCCGCGCCTTTAGGGACCAGATCGATCCCCCGTCGACCGCCGGTTGACGAGGTCTCGCGACCTCCCGCACCCGGGGTGTTCCCTCACCCGAACACGTGCCCCCCGTTGATCCGCAGCCCCACCGGGTGCCCGGCGGCGTAGCGGACGCCGTCGGAATCCTCCACCGCCAGCACCCGCCCCTCCGCGTCGGCCACCTCGATCCGCTGGCGGCCTTGCGTCCGGTACGAGCTGCGCACGGTGCCGGACAGGTGCGCGGATTCGGGCTCGGCGAGCTGCAGCTGCCAGGGGCGGACGTAAAGCTTGACCGGGCCGATCGTGCCGGCCGGCGCGACGACCGGCGTCTCCCGCCCGCGCACCCGCACCCGGCCACCCTCGGCGATCGCCTCGACCTCGACGGAATCGCCCAGGAACTTCATCACCGTGGCGGAGGCCGGGTTCTCCTGCACCTCGTCCGGCGTACCGACCTGCTCCAGGCGGCCGCGATCCAGCACCGCCACCCGGTCGGACAGCTCCAGCGCCTCGTCCTGATCGTGGGTCACGAAGATCGTGGTCTGGCCGGTCCGGTCGTGGATCTCGCGCAGCCAGCGGCGCAGGTCCTTGCGCACCTGGGCGTCCAGCGCCCCGAAGGGCTCGTCGAGGAGCAGCACCCGCGGCTCGACCGCCAGCGCGCGTGCCAGCGCCACCCGCTGCCGCTGGCCGCCGGAGAGCTGGGACGGGTAGCGGTCGCCGAAGCCCGAGAGCCGGATCAGGTCGAGAAGGTCGCCGACCCGGCGCTTGATCTCGGCCTTGGCCGGACGGTCGGCGCGGCGGCGCGCGTTCAGCCCGTAGGCGATGTTGTCGGCCACGCTCATGTGCTTGAACAGGGCGTAGTGCTGGAACACGAAGCCCACCGCCCGCTCCTGCACGGCCAGCCCGGTGGCGTCGTCGTCGCCGAACAGGATCCGGCCCCGGTCCGGCGCGTCGAGCCCGGCGATGATCCGCAGGAGCGTCGTCTTGCCCGAGCCCGAGGGGCCGAGCAGGCCGATCAGCTCGCCCGCCCGCACGTCGAGGGACAGGTCGTGCAGCACCGCCGCCGTGTCGAAGGTCTTCGAGACGTTCTCGACCCGGATCGCCGTGGAGGGGCGATCCAGGGCGCCGTCAGTGCGCCCGGCCGTGCGCGAGTTCGCCGGCGAAGCGCCATTCGAGGACGGATTTGAGGACGAGGGTGATGAGGGCAAGGACGGCGAGGAGCGAAGCGACCGCGAATGCGGCGACGAAGTTGTACTCATTGTAGAGGATCTCCACGTGGAGTGGGATGGTGTTGGTCAGGCCGCGGATGTGGCCCGACACCACCGACACCGCTCCGAATTCGCCCATCGCCCGGGCATTGCAGAGGAGCACGCTGTAGAGCAGGCCCCAGCGGATATTGGGCAGCGTCACCGTGCGGAACGCGTGCAGGCCCGAGGCGCCGAGCGTCAGCGCGGCCTCCTCCTCCGCGGTGCCCTGCTCCTGCATCAGCGGGATCAGCTCGCGGGCGACGAACGGGAAGGTCACGAACACCGTCGCCAGCACGATGCCGGGCAGGGCGAACAGGATCTGGACGCCGTGGTTGATCAGCCAGGTGCCGAACAGGCCCTGGGAGCCGAACAGCAGCACGTAGATCAGGCCGGAGACCACCGGCGAGACCGAGAACGGCAGGTCGATCAAGGTGATCAGCAGCGCCTTGCCGGGGAACTCGAACTTGGCGATCGCCCAGGAAGCGGCCAGACCGAACACCACGTTGAACGGCACCGCGATCGCCGCCACGGTGAGCGTCAGGCGGATCGCGCTCCAGGCGTCGGGCTCCCGGAACGCGTCCAGGAAGGCGCCGAGCCCCTTCGAGAAGGCCTGGGCGAACACCGCGAAGAGCGGCAGGACCAGGAACACGGCCAGGAACGCCACCGCGATCCCGATCAGGACCACGCGGGTGACCGCCCCCTCGGAGGCGGCCGAGGCCGGCTTGGTCGCCGGCACGAAGGCGGGGGAAAAGATCTCAGACATAGCCGAACCGCCGCCGTGACCAGGCCTGGATGAGGTTGATGGCGAGCAGCGTCAGGAACGAGATTCCGAGCATGATCGTCGCGATGGCCGCCGCGCCGCCGTAGTCGAACTCGGACAGCTTGATGACGATCAGCAGGGGCGCGATCTCCGACACGTAGGGCAGGTTGCCGGCGATGAAGATGATCGAGCCGTACTCGCCGACCCCCCGGGCGAAGGCGAGGGCGAAGCCGGTGAGCACCGCCGGGATCAGCGGCGGCAGCACCACCCGGGTGAGGGTGACGAGGCGCGTCGCTCCGAGGGTGGCCGAGGCCTCCTCGATCTCCTTGTCGATCTCGGCGATCAGCGGCTGCACGGTCCGCACCGCGAAGGGCAGGCCGATGAACACCATGGCGATGAAGATGCCCACCGGCGTGTAGGCCGCCTGGATGCCGAGCCGGGCGAGCGGCGCCCCGAGCAGCCCGTCCGGCGCGTAGAGCGCGGCCAGCGCGATGCCGGCCACCGCGGTCGGCAGCGCGAAGGGCAGGTCGACGGCGGCGTCGACCAGCTTGCGGCCCGGGAAGCGGTAGCGGGTCAGCACCCAGGCCACCAGGAAGCCGAAGGCCGAGGCGACGAGCGCCGCGAGGGCCGAGACGCCGAAGCTGATCCGCAGGGCGCTGGCCACCCGCGGATCGGTGGCGACCTCCCAGATCCCCGACAGGCCGAGCCCGGAGGCCTTCACCACGAGGCCGGCCAGCGGCAGCAGGACGATCAGACCGAGGCAGGCCAGCGTGTAGCCGAAGCTGATCCCGAAACCCGGGATCACGCTCGGCCGGCGGAAGGTGCGTTTCAGACGGGGGGTCTCGACCATGGCGCGCGTCTCAGCGGCCAGCCCGGCTCAGCCGGTCGAACAGACCGCCAGCGTCGAAATTCCGCTTCTGGATCTCGTCCCAGGAGCCCTGCAGGTCCTCGATCTTGAACAGCTTGATCTCGGGGAGCTGGGCGAGGTCGGCCGGGGCCGCCGCCTCCCGCTTGATCGGCCGGTAATGGTGCTTGGCGAAGATCGCCTGCGCGCGGTCGCCGTAGAGGAAGTCGAGATAGGCCTGCGCGGCCTTGGTCGTCCCCTTGCGCTCGGCATTGGCCGCCACGAGGGCCACCGGCGGCTCGGCGTAGATCGAGCTCGGCGGCGAGACGATGTCGAACTTGTCGGCGCCGAACTCCTGAAGCACGAGGTAGGCCTCGTTCTCCCAGGTCGGCAGCACGTCGCCGAGCCCGCGCTGCGCGAAGGTCACGGTCGAGCCGCGGGCGCCGGTGTCGAGCACCGGCACGTTCCTGTAGACCTGCCCCACGAAGGCGTCGGCCTTGGCGGCATCCTGGTCCTGATTGTAGGCGTAGCCCCAGGCCGCGAGGAAGTTCCAGCGCCCGCCCGCCGAGGTCTTCGGGTTCGGGGTGATCACCTTCACGTCGGGCTTCACGAGGTCGGCCCAGTCCTTGACGCCCTTCGGATTGCCCTTGCGGACGAGGAACACCACCGTCGAGGTGTAGGGCGTCGCCGTGTTGGGCAGCTTGGTGCGCCAATCCTCCGGGATCTTGTGCGTGAGCTTGGCGATCGCATCGATGTCCGACGGGATGCCGAGGGTGACCACATCGGCGTCGACCCCGTCGATCACCGTGCGCGCCTGCGCGCCCGAACCGCCATGCGAGGCCCGCACCGTGATCGCCTCGCCGGTCTTGGTTTTCCAGTCCTCGGCGAAGGCGGCGTTGATCTCGCGGTAGAGTTCCCGGGTCGGATCGTAGGAGACGTTGAGCAGGGCCGTCTCGGCGGAGGCCGGCCCGATGCCGGCCCACAGCCCGGCGCCGGCCAGCAGGGACAGACCGATCGCCCGGATACCTCGCCCTCGCGCGGCAGCGTTCTTCATCACGTCCGATCCCCGGCGAGTCGCAGTCCATCGCGGGGCGGGAAAGCCCCGAAGAGCGTGCGAAATCGTTCTTTTTATCGAACGATGTCAAGCCGCGGACGTGGTCTTGCCGAGCCCGCCGGCCACCGCAAGATCGGCGGAACCGGCCAGAAAGCAAGCACTGTCAGCGCCCTATAGAGTCGGAATGCATGGATCTTCTCCGGCCGCTGCCGTGCGGGGAAGAATCTCAGCGTCTCCGGCGGTTTTACAGAACGAACGATCTGATGTGCGCTGGCGCACCCTCGAGCCGTCGTGGCTGGAGCGTCGCTGCCAGCGGGCTGCCCTGGATGGCAGCCTCGATCAGCCCTCTCGATCAGCCCTTGGGCTTCGCGAGTTGCGCGATGAGGGCCTCCAGCCGCTGGCTGACCGGTGCCGCGAGGGCTTCGGCGTAATGGGAGCGCAGGCTCCGGCCGAGATGGCGGCGGATGCCCGCGGCCAGGGGCGGTGTGTCGGGCGTCTGTTCCGACGGGGACGGACGCTCGGGATGCGGCTTCGGCATGGTCGGACATCCCCGCGGCGGTACTGCACGAGAGTCGCAGGGCTTGGTTAAGGACCCGTCACCGCGCATCCCGTCCGGACCGGGCCCACCCGGCCGTGGGGCCCGGAACGGGGCTGTCGCAGGCCGGAACTGGCGCCGCGGGGGACACGTTGCCCGCCCTTGAGACCCCCAAGTTGCCCGGAGCCGCGCGTGTCCCGTTCGATCGCCCTGATGACCCTGGCCATCCTCGCCGTGACGACGGCCGCCTCGCCGGGCCTCGCCCAGACGAAGCCGGGCGAGATCAAGGGCGTCGACGCGATGGGCGACAAATCCAGGAGCGCGCAGGACGGCTGGAGCCAGGCGCCCGTTCCGCGCGAGGAATCCGCCGCCAAGGATGCGCCGAACCCCGGCGGCCAGTCGATCAAGGAGAATGCCGACCGTCCGGTGCCCAAGGCGAACCCCGGCGGGTCCTCCGCGACCGAGCCTCAGGCGCCCCTCGACCACCGCACCGCGAGCCCGTCCGGCACGAATCCGGCCGCACCGAGCAAGTAAAAAAGATCATTTCCTAAGAGGATGATAACTAGTCGGGCGAACGTACTGGATCGCCCGAAACACAGCGGCCATCCGTGTCACATCTGTGTCACGCAACCGCACTTGCCTCGCGCACGCTTTTTTGGGACACCCTGGAATTATACCAGATCGCTTTTATGGAGCGGAGATGACGGTCCAGGTCTCAAGGCGTGGCCTGCTCAAGGGGGCCGGTGCCGGCCTCGCGGGCGGCTCGCTGGGCGCACTCGGGTTCGGCGGACTCGAGCCCGCCATGGCCGCCGCGGTGCGGCCCTTCAAGCTCGCGCAGATGCGCGAGACCCGCAACACCTGCCCGTACTGCTCGGTGGCGTGCGGCGTCATCCTGTACAGCCTGGGCGACCGTTCGAAGAACGCCCGGTCCTCGGTGATGCACATCGAGGGTGATCCCGATCACCCGATCAACCGCGGCACGCTCTGCCCGAAGGGCTCGGCGCTGCTCGACTTCGTGCATGCCGAGACCCGCACCAAGTACCCGCTCCACCGGGCGCCGGGCTCCTCCGAGTTCAAGCGCGTGTCCTGGGACTTCGCCCTCGACCGCATCGCGCAGCTCATGAAGGAGGACCGGGACAAGAACTTCGTGGCCAAGAACGGCGACCTCACGGTCAACCGCTGGACCACGATGGGCTTCCTCGGGGCCTCGGCCACCACCAACGAGACGGCGTGGCTGACCTACAAGACAGTCCGAAGCATGGGGGCCCTGGTCTTCGACAATCAGGCCAGGGTTTGACACGGTCCGTCGGTCGCCAGTTTGGCGCCCTCCTTCGGACGCGGTGCGATGACCAACCTCTGGATGGACATCAAGCACGCGGACGTGATCACCGTGATGGGCGGCAATGCCGCCGAGGCGCACCCCTGCGGCTTCAAGTGGGTCGTTGAGGCGAAAGCCCATAACAATGCCAAGCTGATCGTCGTCGATCCGCGCTTCACCCGCACGGCGTCGGTGGCCGATCTCTACTGCCCGATCCGGCAGGGGACCGACATCGCGTTCCTGTCGGGCGTGGCCAAGTACCTGCTCGACAACGACAAGCTGCAACACCGCTACGTGTCCGCCTACACCAACGCCGGGTACGTGGTCCGGGAGGGCTACGACTTCCAGGACGGGCTGTTCACGGGCTACGACGCGGACAAGCGCGACTACGACAAGACCACCTGGGACTACGAGATCGGCCCCGACGGCTACGCCGTGGTCGACGAGACGATGCAGCACCCGCGCTGCGTGATGCAGCTCCTGAAGAAGCACGTCTCGATCTACACCCCCGAGATGGTCGAGAAGATCTGCGGCTCGCCCAAGGAGACCTTCCTGAAGGTCTGCGAGTTGATGGCGACGACGGCCGCGCCCGAGCGCACCATGGCGTCGCTCTACGCGCTGGGCTGGACGCACCACTCGAAGGGTTCGCAGAACATCCGCTCGATGTGCGTCGTGCAGACCCTGCTCGGCAACATCGGCATGCTCGGCGGCGGTATGCAGGCGCTGCGCGGTCACTCCAACATTCAGGGGCTGACCGATATCGGGCTGATGTCGAACCTGATCCCCGGATATCTCAACATCCCGGTGGAGAAGGAGCCCGACTACGCGAGCTACATCGCCAAGCGGCAGTTCAAGCCGCTGCGTCCCGGACAGACGAGCTACTGGCAGAACTACAACAAGTTCTTCGTTTCGTTCCAGAAGGCGATGTGGGGCGACAAGGCCACCAAGGAGAACGACTGGGCGTACGATTACCTGCCCAAGCTCGACGTGCCGACCTACGACGTGCTGCGCGGGTTCGAGCTCGCCAAGCAGGGCAAGATGACCGGATACGTCATCCAGGGCTTCAACCCCCTGATGTCGTTCCCGAATCGCGCCAAGATGACGGAAGCCTTCTCCAAGATGAAGTTCATCGTGGTGATGGATCCGCTCAAGACGGAGACGGCCCGGTTCTGGGAAAACCACGGCGAGTACAACGACGTCGATCCGACCAAGATCCAGACCGAGGTGTTCGAGCTTCCGACCACCCTGTTCGTGGAGGAGGAAGGCTCGCTCTCGAACTCCAGCCGCTGGCTGCAGTGGCACTGGCAGGCGCAGGACGCGCCGGGCGAGTGCCGCTCCGACATCGAGATCATGTCGGAAATCTTCCTGCGGATCCGCAACGCCTACAAGAAGGACGGCGGGGCGTTCCCGGACGCGATCGTCAATCTGAAGTGGGATTACGCGATCGCCGAGTCGCCCACGCCGACGGAGCTCGCCCGCGAGCTCAACGGCTACACGGTGGCGCCGACCCCGGACCTCAACGGGACCATCATCCCGGCGGGCAAGCAGGTCGACGGCTTCGCGCAGCTCAAGGACGACGGGACCACGGCCTGCGGCTGCTGGATCTACTCGGGCTGCTACACCGAGAAGGGCAACACCATGGCCCGCCGGGACAATACGGATCCCGGCGACCGCGGCATCGCTCCGAACTGGGCCTTCGCGTGGCCGGCCAACCGGCGCGTGCTCTACAACCGCGCCTCGTGCGACCCCGAGGGGCGCCCGTGGTCGGAGAAGAAGAAGCTCATCGAGTGGAACGGCAAGCAGTGGATCGGCTTCGACGTGCCGGACTACGGCGTCACCGTCGCCCCCGATAAGGGCGTCGGCCCGTTCATCCTCAACCAGGAGGGCGTCGCCCGCCTGTGGACCCGGGGTCTCATGCGCGACGGGCCGTTCCCGACGCATTACGAGCCCTTCGAGTCCCCGGTGGCCAACCTCGCCTTCCCGCGGATCAAGGGCGCGCCCGCGTCCCGGATCTTCAAGGACGATCTGGCCGATCTCGGCGACGCGAAGGACTTTCCCTACGCGGCGACGAGCTACCGCCTGACCGAGCACTTCCACGGCTGGACCAAGCACGCCCGGATCAACGCGATCCTCCAGCCGGAGGCCTTCGTGGAGATCTCGGAGGAGCTCGCCAAGGAGAAGGGCATCGCCAAGGGCTCCTGGGTCCGCGTCTGGTCGAAGCGCGGCTCGCTCAAGGCCAAGGCCCTGGTGACCAAGCGCATCAAGCCGCTGATCTGCGACGGCAAGCCCGTCCACGTCGTCGGCATCCCGCAGCACTGGGGCTTCATGGGCCTGACCAAGAAAGGATGGCACCCGAACTCGCTGACGCCCGTCGTCGGCGACGCGAACACCGAGACGCCGGAGTTCAAGGCCTGGCTCGTGAATATCGAGCCGACCACGCCTCCGTCGGACGCGGTCGCGTAAGGGGGGAGCACGGAAATGGCCGACTACAGCTCCCTCGACATCCGCCAGCGCTCCGCCTCGACGGAGACGCCGCCGGAGATCCGCCGCCAGGTGGAGGTCGCCAAACTCATCGACGTGTCGAAGTGCATCGGCTGCAAGGCCTGCCAATCGGCCTGCGAGGAGTGGAACGACCTGCGCGACGACATCGGTGTCAACACGGGCACCTACCAGAACCCCCACGACCTCACGCCGAAGTCGTGGACCCTGATGCGGTTCACCGAGTACGAGAACCCGGAGACCAACAACCTCGAATGGCTGATCCGCAAGGACGGCTGCATGCACTGCACCGAGCCGGGCTGCCTGAAGGCCTGCCCGTCGCCGGGCGCGATCGTGCAGTACTCCAACGGCATCGTCGACTTCATCGAGGAGAACTGCATCGGCTGCGGCTACTGCGTGAAGGGTTGCCCCTTCAACATCCCGCGCATCAGCCAGACCGACCACAAGGCGTACAAGTGCACCCTGTGCTCGGACCGGGTGGCGGTGGGTCAGGCCCCGGCCTGCGCCAAGGCCTGCCCGACCGGCTCGATCATGTTCGGCACCAAGCAGGCCATGATCGAGCAGGCTGAGACCCGCGTCGAGGATCTGAAGTCGCGGGGCTTCGCGCATGCCGGGCTCTACGACCCGGCCGGCGTCGGCGGGACGCACGTCATGTACGTGCTGCACCATGCCGACCAGCCGAGCCTCTACGCGGGCCTGCCGAACGACCCGAAGATCTCGCCGCTCGTCGCCTTCTGGAAGGGCGGGGCCAAGGTGTTCGGTCTCGCCGCGATGGGCTTCGCCGCGGTGGCGGGCTTCTTCCACTACGTGACGGCCGGCCCCAATGAGGTCGTGCCCGAGGAAGAGGAAGAGGCGGTCGAGTACGACGAGGCCAAGCGCCGGGAGACCGGCGACGAGGCACGGCCGCATTGATCGGCATCCCGGGCTGCCAATGCGGCCCGGGAAACGCGACGCGCCCCCTCTCCCGTGCGGGAGAGGGTTGGGGTGAGGGTCGAGAAGGTTCAGGATCGAGCACGTCGTCGACGTGGGATCGGGTTGCGCCTTCTCCGGATCGTCCTCATCCCTCACCCTGTCCCTCTCCCGCACGGGAGAGGGGACCCGCGATCCCTTCGGAAACGGGCGGGATCGGATAACCGAAGACGGCGGGGCCCAGAGGCCCTATCCTGAATTTCAGAGCCCCCTCCGCCGAGGCGCAGGGCCGGCGCCGCATCAGGCAGGTGAAGGCCGATGACGATCCACAGCGATATCCGCGACGGCGATTCCCGCCCCCTGCACCACGCCAAGTCCGAGGCGCCGGAGGTGCTGTACGTCCCGCGCTACACGGGCGTGCAGCGCGTGAACCATTGGATCACCGCGATCCTGTTCACCCTGCTGACCCTTTCGGGTCTGGCGATGTTCACGCCCTACCTGTTCTCGCTCACCGGCCTGTTCGGCGGCGGGCAGGCGACCCGGGCGATCCACCCGTGGTTCGGCGTGGCGCTGGCGGTCAGCTTCTTCTTCCTGTTCGTCCGCTTCTGGAAGCTCAACATCCCCAACAAGGACGATGTCGAGTGGACGAAGCACATCGGCGACGTGGTCACCAACCGCGAGGACCGGCTTCCGGAACTCGGCAAGTACAATGCCGGCCAGAAGGGCGTGTTCTGGGGCCAGACCGCGCTGATCGGCGTGATGTTCGTCACCGGCCTCGTGATCTGGAACACCTATTTCGGCGGCTTCACCTCGATCGAGACCCAGCGCTGGGCGCTGCTGGCGCACTCGCTCGCCGCCGTGATCGCCATCGCGATCATCGTGGTGCACATCTATGCCGGCATCTGGGTGCGCGGCACCGGCCGGGCGATGGTCCGCGGCACGGTGACGGGCGGCTGGGCCTACCGGCATCACCGCAAGTGGTTCCGGCAGATCGCCGGCGGCAAGGCGCGCCACGGCTCGGTGGACAAGCGCGGATCCTGATTGGTGGCCAATTTCTTCAAGCGTAAACCCGCGGCTCCGGCCGCGGACAACACCCCGACGCAAGCCGAGGCGCCGAAGCCCCGCCGCCGGGACTTCAACGAGCTGAAGCCCGATCCCGACAAGATCGGGATTTCCGGCTCGGTGCCGTTCGTGCGCCTGCCGGACCCCACGACCCTGTTCGCCGACCGTGCGGCCCGTCTGGACGAGGCCGCCCCCGGGCACCCGCTGGAGGCCTATCTCCGGTTCGTCGCCGAGGTCGCCCGCGCTCAGGCCGCGATCCAGGCCCAGGTGGCGCTCCCGCCGCCGCCGGACGGCGCCGATCTGGCGCTGCGGAGCGAGCACGGGATGCCGCCCCTGTCCCGGCACAGCCTGGAGGCCGATCCGGGCTTCGACGACAGCCTGCTGGCGTTGCTCGACGCCGTGAATCTCGCGACCGCGCCCGAGGCCTCCGCGGCGGCGCGCGAGTCCCTGCGCGCGGCCTCCCGGGAGGACCGTCTCGACCTCGCCCTGCAGGTGTTCGAGGGGGCGCTGCCGGTGGACCGGATCGCCGAATGCGTGTTCGTCTCGGCGGCCCTGCAGGTCCGCCTCGCCGAGCAGGCGGCGCGGCTCGACAGCAAGATCCTGAAGCCGGTGGCCGACGGCGTCTGCCCCTGCTGCGGCGGCGCGCCTGTGGCGAGCGTCGTGGTCGGCTGGACCCCGGCCGACAAGGCCCGCTACCTCAGCTGCTCGCTGTGCGGCACCTACTGGAACCACGTCCGGATCCGCTGCACCGCCTGCGGCTCCGGCGAGGGGATCAGCTATTACGGCCTCGACGAGGTCTCAAAGGACGTCCAGGTCGAGACCTGCACGACCTGCCACAGCTACATCAAGCACCTGCACCAGCACCGGGCGCCGAGTCTCGACCCGGTGGCGGACGACATCGCGTCCTACGGGCTCGACCTCAAGATCGCCGAGGAAGGGTTCCGGCGCGCCGGGCTGAACCTGCTGTTCGTGATCTAGACCGGGCTACGCCTGTCCCATCCGGCCGCCTCAGCCTGAGGTGACCGCGACGCGGACCGCGAAGGATGTGTCCGGCCGGCCGCGCGATCCCTGAGGGCTCCTTCGAGGCCTCCGGTCGCTGCGGCACCTCAGAATGAGGGGGGTGGGTTGGACGAGCATCGAGGATCGAAGGCACGATCCCCGACGGCGGCGAAACCGGAAACCTCCGCGCTCAGCGGTAGCCGTAGCGGCTCTTGGCGGCGGCGAGCAGGTGCAGCGCCTCGCCCGACTTGCCGGCCGAACACTCCGCGGCGGCGTGGGCGAGGTCGGCATTGAAGCGGTCGCCCACGGGCTTGTTGAGGTTGCCGGTGGCGACGTCGCTGTCGACGATCGCCTTGGTGCGCGCGATCTCGGGGCCGCAGCCGCTGCCGGTCGGCAGGGCCAGGGGTGCCGGGATGACGGGCGCGGGCTCCATGACCGCCGGGGTGGCACGCTGCTGGCAGGCCGCCAGCGCCGCGACGGCGAGGGCGGCGAGGCTGAGGCGCATCGGAAGACGGGACGCGGGCACGGCGATCATCCTGTTGCGGCGCGGGGCTGCGCCGCCCGGTTTGTGAGCCGAGCTTGGCAGTGGATCAATCGCCGCCGCGACACGCTCTGCCCGCGTGGGACGCGGGACGCCGGACACCGATCCTGCCGAATTCCGCTGTCACGGGAGCGGGTTGGCGCGCGCTGCCATCATTCTCGGTTGAACGGCGCGCGCCGGATCGTGAGCGGCTACTTCGCCTTGTCGGCCAGCGCCTTCAGGCCGGAATCGTAGATGCCCTGGACCGCGTCGACTGCGACCGTGTCGGGGGCGCCCTTGGCGTTGAACGTCCCGGTCCACGTCACCTTCGAGCCGGAGCCCTCGGGGGCGACCGAGAGGGTCGACTTGTAGTCCGAGACCGGCAGGGGGCTTTCCAGGATCGTGTAGGTGTAGCTCATCACCTTGTCGTCCCGGGAGACCTGCTCCTCCTTGATGGTGCCGCCGCCCTTGAGGCTGAGGGTGCGGACCTTCATGCCGTCCTTGTCGGACAGGGCGCATTTCTCGATGGCCGGGTGCCAGTCGCCGATGCCGCAGAACTCGCCGATCGTCTGCCAGACCTTGGCCGGGGGCGCGGCGATGTCGGCCGTGCGCGTCACGTCCAGGGCGTAGCCCGGCACCGTGGCCGCGGCGAGCGCCAGGGCGGCGAGGGGGAGGGACCGGCAGAAAGCGAAAGGCATCTCGGGGGTGTCTCCGTCCGTGTCGGGTCGCGGCAGGGGCCGCGCGGGCTCTGTGGCCGCGGTGGAGCTAAGTCGGCACGACCGCCCCGGCAATGGGCGGGACCCGCGGCGCGTGACGTTTCCCGCGGACGCGACCTGTGCCGCGTGGGGCGCAGACGCCGGGCGGCGGGCTGGCCTACCAGCCGTCCATCGCGTCCGTATCGGCCGGATAACCGTAGGCGGGGGCCGGCACATAGGCCGGGCGGTAAGAGGCCGACGACCGGCGGCCCATCTGGTCGCCATCCGCCTGCAGCGAGTCGCCGTAGGGGCTGCGATGGCGGGCGAGGCGGATCCCGCCGCGCCCGCCATCGGCCACCGGCATGTCGGCCCCCTCGATCACCACCCGGGTCCGGCCCATGCCCTCGGCCTTCACGAGGTTGAACAGGGTCGCGGCGTTGCGCACCGACAGGCGCACGCAGCCATGCGACGCGGCCCGCCCCAGGTTGCGGACATGGTTGGTGCCGTGGATGGCATGGCCCTGGTTGGTGAAGAACATCGCGAAGGGCATCGGCGCATCGTCCCACTCCTTCGAGAAGTGGGTGCGCTCCATCCGGAACGGGCGGAAGGACCCGGAGGGGGTGTCGTGGCTCTCGACGCCGGTCGAGACGGGCCAGGAATAGCGCGGCTGCCCGTCGACCGTGACCTCCATGCGCTGCGCGCTCTTGTCGACATTGATCAGCACGTCCGCGGAGGCCGAAGCCGGGACGGCGGCCCACACGAGCAGGCCGGACAGGACCGAGACCAGACCGATACGCATGTGCCACTCCGCCTGCGAAACCGCGATGGTTTGCCGACACGCCAAGCCTTTGGCAACGCCAAGGTTCCGGCGGATTCCACCCCTGCGCAGTCACGCTTCGCGGAGCGCCCGGCCGGCGCGATCGAGCCCATGGATGTCGCGCCGGCACGAACCGTGCTGCCGCCGACCGCCGGTTGACAGCGGCCCGGGCCCGGGCGCCTCCTCCGGGTCAGACTTGGTTCGGAGTTCCCATGGCCCTCGACCCCACCCTCGCCGCCGAGATCGAAGCCTCCGTGGCGGAGGGGTTTGCCGATCAGGTCGCCCATACGCAGGCCCTGGTCCGGTTCGCCTCCGTGCGGGGCGAGGAGCATGCCTGCCAGGATTACGTGTTCGAGCAGTTCCGCGCCCGCGGCTACGCCACCGAGCGCTTCGCCATGGACCGGGACGCCATCGCAGCCCATCCCGGCGGCTCGAAGATCGACGCCACGCACCATTCGGACGCGCCGATCGTCGTCTGCCACCACCGGCCCGGCACCGAGACCGGGCGCTCGCTGATCCTGCAGGCCCATGTCGACGTGGTGCCGCCCGGCCCCCTCGACCTCTGGACCCATCGGCCATTCGATCCGGTGATCCAGGGCGACTGGATGTATGGCCGCGGCGCCGGCGACATGAAGGCCGGGCACGCCGCCAACCTGTTCGCCCTCGACGCACTCGCCCGCCTCGGCCTCCAGCCGGCGTCCTCGGTGACGGTGCAATCGGTGGTCGAGGAAGAATCTACCGGCAACGGCGCCCTGATGACCCATCTGCGCGGCTACCGGGCGGACGCCGTGCTGATCCCCGAGCCGGAGGACGAGAAGCTCGTGCGCGCCAATACCGGCGTGCTGTGGTTCACCGTCGAGGTCCGGGGCGTGCCGGTCCATGTCCGCGAGATGGGGGCGGGCGCCAACGCGATCGACGCCACCTATCGGGTGATCGGCGCGTTGCGCGAGATAGAGGCCCGCTGGAACGCCGAGAAGGCATCGCACCCGCATTTCGAGGCCGAGGATCACCCGATCAACCTCAACATCGGCAAGATCGAGGGCGGCGACTGGGCCTCCTCGGTCCCGGCCTGGTGCCGGATCGACTGTCGCATCGCGCTCTATCCAGGCGTGACCGCCGCGCAGGCCGCCGCCGAGATCGAGGCCGCGGTGACCAGCTTTTCCCGCACCGACCCGTTCCTGGCCAACAGCCCGCCGCGGGTGGTGTTCAACGGCTTCTTCGCCGAGGGCTACGTGCTGGAGGAAGGCTCCGAGGCCGAGGCCGTGCTCGGCCGCGCCCACGAGCGGGCGATCGGCGCACCACTCCAGAGCTTCATGACGGCGGGCTATCTCGATACCCGGGTCCACGCCCTCTACGACCGGGTGCCGGCCCTCTGCTACGGCCCGACCTCCCAGAACATCCACGGCTTCGACGAGCGGGTGAGCCTGGCCTCGGTGAAGCGCATCACCACCACCATGGCGCTGTTCGTGGCCGAGTGGTGCGGGACCGAGCGCAGGGCCGGGTGACGTCGACCGGGGCTTGGCGCAGGTCCCCTCTCCCGTGCGGGAGAGGGACAGGGTGAGGGATCAGGTCTTTCAGGACGGGGCGAGCCCGGCCAGCGCGTCGACGGTGTGCTCGGTCCTGAACCTTCTCGTCCCTCACCCCAACCCTCTCCCGCACGGGAGAGGGGGCATGTTGTGCTCGAAAGGCACCGAGGCGCGATATCCCGCTCGCGGTACCTCAGGGGATCAGCCGGTCCGCGCGCAGCTGGGCGAACAGATCGTAGAACGCGTCGTCGGTCGGCTGGTAGGCCGTGAAGCCGAGCCGCCGGCTCTTGCTCATGTCGGTCACGACCTCGATCGGCCGGCCGAGATCCGCATCCGTGTGCCAGGGGGAGGCCAGCTTCTTGAGGTTCGGCTCTGCCAGCCCGTAGCGCTGCGCGATCTCCGCCCAGGCCGGGTCGTCCTGCGCCATCCGGGGCTCCAGGGGCCGGTGCGTACCGTCGAACGGCACCGGCTCGATCCCGAACCACGCGGCGATCCGGCCCCACATCCAGCTCCAGCGGAAGACGTCGCCGTTCACGACGTTGAACGCCTCGTTGGCGGCCTTGGGCTCTGTCGACGCCCACAGCAGCTGGCGGGCGAGGAGCCGCGCGTCGGTCATGTCGGTGAGGCCGTTCCACTGGGCGGCCGAGCCCGGGAAGAGGAACGGGCGCCCCAGCTCCCGGCACAGGGTGGCGTAGCAGGCCAGCGTCGTGCCCATGTTCATGGCGTTGCCCACCGCCTTGCCGATGATCGTGTGCGGGCGGTGGACGCTCCAGGTGAAGCCGTCGCGGTCGGCGGCGGCGAACACCGCATCTTCTTGAGCGTAATAGAAATTCTCGATGTCGAGCCGGCCCTGGTCCTCGCGGAACGGCGTCTGC
Source organism: Methylobacterium guangdongense (assembly GCF_038442355.1). Classification (NCBI taxonomy): domain Bacteria; kingdom Pseudomonadati; phylum Pseudomonadota; class Alphaproteobacteria; order Hyphomicrobiales; family Methylobacteriaceae; genus Methylobacterium; species Methylobacterium guangdongense. The sequence continues at coordinate 95,296 of NZ_JBBXMX010000013.1, read as the reverse complement.
GGCAGGGTGCCTTTGCCGTAGGCCTCGAACGGGCCGAGATAGTGCTTCAGCCCGGTCACCAGGGCGACGTGGCGGACGCTCTTCTTGGGGCGAAGCGCGTCGAGCAGGTTCTCGATCATGGCCCGGTTGACGCGGATCATCTCCGCCTCGGTCGGGCGCCGCTGCCAAGTGGCGAGGAAGACGTGGCTCGGGGCGAGGTCGGCCAACGCCCGCTCCAGGGAGGCCGGATCCTGCAGGTCGCCGGCCACCGGCGCGACGCCGTCCTGCTGCACCGGGTGACGCGCGAGGCCCGCGACCCGCCAGCCCTCCTGGCTGAGCAGCGCCGCGGTGGCGCTGCCGACGATCCCGCTGGCGCCGACGATCAGAGCGGTGTTCGACATAAACTTCCTCGTGCCCGGCCAAAACCCGGGTCCGAGGCAGGTGGGCCCGGGTGGCATCGCGACAACCCCACCGTGTAGGGCAGGCACCTATGCGGCAGGCTCACGTCATGGTTTCGAAAGGTCGAGACCTTTCGCGGGTCCAGGGCGGAGCCCTGGTGTCGGGCTTTGCCCGGTGTCGGGCTTTGCCCGAGACGGTCAGACCTTCGCCCTGACAATTCACCAAAGGGCTGAAGCCCTTTGGAAACCCGGGTCCAAAGCCCTCAGGCGACCCGGTCGATCGCTGCGCCCAGCACGTCCACGATCTCGCCGATCTGGCTGCGCTCGATGATCAGCGGCGGCGAGAGCGCGATGATGTCGCCGGTCACCCGGGTGAGCAGGCCGCGCTCGAAGCAATCCACGAACACGTCGTAGGCGCGCTTGCCCGGCGCGTCCGGACGCGGCGCCAGCTCGATGCCGGCCACCAGCCCGAGGGTGCGGATGTCGATGACGCCCTTGCGCCCGCGCAGGTCGTGCATCGCCGCGGCCCAGTCGTCCGCGATATCGGCGACGCGGGTGAGGAGACCCTCCTCCCGGTAGATGTCCAGCGTCGCGAGGCCGGCCGCGCAGGCGATCGGGTGGCCGGAATAGGTGTAGCCGTGGAACAGCTCGATCCCGTCCGGGCCCTGCATCAGCGCGTCGTGGACCGCCCGGCTCGCGAAGACCGCACCCATCGGCACCGTGCCGTTGGTCAGGCCCTTGGCGCTGGTCACGAGGTCGGGGACGACGCCGAAATAGTCGGTGGCGAAGGGCGCGCCCAGGCGACCGAAGCCCGAGATCACCTCGTCGAAGATCAGCAGGATGCCGTGCTTGGTGCAGATCTCGCGCAGGCGCTCCAGGTAGCCCTTCGGCGGGATCAGCACGCCGGTCGAGCCCGCCACCGGCTCGACGATGCAGGCCGCGATGGTCTCCGCCCCGTGGAGCGCGACCAGCCGCTCCAGATCCTCGGCGAGTTCCGCCCCGTGCTCGGGCTGGCCCTTCACGAAGGCGTTGCGGGCCGGGTCGTGGGTGTGGCGCAGGTGGTCGGTGCCATTGAGGGTCGGGAAGACCCGCCGGTTCGACACGATGCCGCCGACCGACAGGCCGCCGAAGCCGACGCCGTGATAGCCGCGCTCGCGGCCGATAAGCCGGGTCCGCGTGCCCTGGCCGATCGCCCGCTGGTAGGCGAGGGCGATCTTGAGGGCGGTGTCGACCGATTCCGAGCCGGAATTGGTGAAGAACACCCGGTCGAGGCGCTTGTCCGGACCGCCCGGGGCGATCTCGGCCAGCCGCTCGGCGAACTCGAACGCGATGGGGTGGCCCATCTGGAAGGTCGGGGCGAAATCGAGGGTGGCGAGCTGGCGCTCCACCGCCGCCGCGATGCCCCGGCGGCCGTGGCCGGCATTGACGCACCAGAGGCCCGCGGAGCCGTCGAGGATCTTGCGGCCGTCGTCGGCGGTGTAGTGCATGCCCTCGGCCGACACGAGCAGGCGCGGCGCCGCCTTGAACTGGCGGTTGGCCGTGAACGGCATCCAGAAGGCGTCCATCGCGGGCGTGTTGCGGAGCGGATGGTCGGTCATGGGCGGTTCTCCGGGGCGGGGGGCGCGGATCGGGCGGCGGGACCAGGGGACACCTTCGCGGATCGGGCAACAAGTCCTTTTCTGATCGCCGCCAAGCCCTTGCAGGATCGGGGCCGCGGGTGGCACCGTTGCGGGATCCGCAACACCTGAAACGGGGCGTGCCCGGATGAGCATCGATGTCGGCGCCCGCCTGCGCTTCGTACGCGCGCGCCACGGCCTGTCGCAGCGGACGCTCGCCAAGCGCGCCGGGGTGACGAATTCCGCGATCTCGCTGATCGAGGCCAACCGGGTGAACCCCTCGGTGGGGGCGCTGAAGCGGATCCTCGACGGGGTGCCGATCGGTATGGCCGAGTTCTTCGCCCTGGAGCCGGAGCCGGAGCGCAAGGCGTTCTTCGCCGCCGAGGAACTCACCGAGATCGGCCGGCGCGCCGCCAAGGGGGCGATCTCGTACCGGCAGGTCGGCGACAGCCTGTTCGGGCGCAACCTCCAGATCCTCAAGGAGCGCTACGAGCCCGGCGCCGATACCGGCCGGGTGCCGCTCTCCCACGAGGGGGAGGAGGGCGGGATCGTGCTCTCCGGCCGCCTGGAGGTCACGGTGGATGCCGAGCGCCGGATCCTCGGCCCCGGCGACGCCTACAGCTTCGACAGCCGCCGCCCGCACCGGTTCCGCTGCGTCGGGCCCCACCCGTGCGAGGTGGTGAGCGCCTGCACGCCGCCGAGTTTTTAAGGCGCCAGCGATGGGCGTCTCTCTCCCCCCTCTGCAGGCTACCGGATGCACACTTCGCGGGCCGGGGCGCTCTCTCCTCCCCCTTGCGGGGAGGAGTTGGAGGTGGGGGTGGTGCAGAAGGTACCGTCACGCTCGATCCTGCACCACCCCCACCCCTGGCCCCTCCCCGCAAGGGGGAGGGAAAAGCGTTTTGTTCTGAGATGGTTGAGTGTGGGGTAGCGAAGCGTGATTCGACCAGCCGCTGCGGGGGAGGGAGGGACGCGGGTCTCTTCGCTCCCCTCCTCCATGCGCAATGGGTGAAACCAGCACTACCCTCAAACGCGGAGACGGTTCGGGCGCGCATCCCAATGAAACACCCACCCTGTCGCACGCAGGCGTTGCGGTCACCCGCCCGACGGGCGCATGCAGGGTGGCGTCTGAATGCATAATGCCGCGCGAGGATCGATGGCCGTCACGACCGCAAGCCCGGCCGGCAAGCCCGGACAGAACCAGTCCGCCCGGGCGGCGCTCGCGGCCTTCGTGGGCACCACGATCGAGTGGTACGACTTCTTCATCTACGGCACGGCGGCGGCCCTGGTGTTCGGGCCGCTCTTCTTCACGGCGGAATCCCCCTACATCGCGACGCTCTCGGCCTTCGGCACCTTCGCGGTGGGCTTCCTGGCCCGGCCGCTCGGCGGCCTGATCTTCGGGCATCTCGGCGACCGGTTCGGGCGCAAGCGGGCCCTCGTGGCGACACTCATCATGATGGGCATCGCCACCTCGGGGATCGGCCTGCTGCCGACCTACGCGTCGGTCGGCCTCTGGGCGCCGGTGATGCTGGTCGTCCTTCGGCTGATCCAGGGGCTCGCGGTCGGCGGTGAGTGGGGCGGGGCGGTGCTGATGGCCGCCGAGCACGCGCCCGCCGGGCGCAACACCTTCTTCGCCTCCTTCGCGCAGCTCGGCAGCCCCGCCGGGCAGATCCTGTCGCTCCTGGCCTTCCGGCTGGCCGGCCTCCTCGACAAGGAGAGTTTTCTGAGCTGGGGCTGGCGGGTGCCGTTCCTGGTGAGCATCCTGCTGCTCGCCGTGGGCCTCGCGATCCGCCTCGGCGTCGCGGAATCGCCGGCCTTCGAGAAGACCCGGGCCGCGGGCGGCCCGCCGCCGGCCCCCGTGCGCGAGGTGCTGACGACCCACCTCCGGCCGGTCCTGCTGGCGGCCGGCGCCAACACCTTCGCGATCGCCTCGGTCTACCTGTTCAACACCTTCATGATCGCGTTCACGACGCAGTATCTGGGCATCGCGCGGGCCACGATCCTCGACGCCCTGCTGATCGGCGCCGTGGTGCAGCTGATCATGACCCCCGTGGGCGCCCGGATCGCGGAGCTGATCCGCAACGAGCGGCTGTTCCTGCAGGGCACGCTGGTCTGGGCGATGCTGGCGCCCTATCCGCTGTTCTGGCTGGTGGAGACCAAGTCGGTGCCGCTGATCGTGCTGGGCCTCGCCCTCAACGTGATCGGCAGCGCGACCTTCTACGCGGTGATCGCCGGCTACCTCGCGGGCGCCTTCCCGGCCCGGGTGCGCTACTCGGCGATCTCCATTGCCTACCAGTTCTGCGGCGCCCTCGCCGGCGGCCTGACGCCGATCGTCGGAACGGTGCTGGCCGAGCGGTTCCAGGGCCATTGGTGGCCGATCGCCGTGTTCGGCACGGTGCTGGCGGGCGTGTCCTTCGTCTGCGTGACGCTGATTGGCGGCTACCGGGCGCGCCAGCGCGGCTTTCTGGACGGGTGAGGGCGGATCGCTCGAAAGCCGCGGATCCGGGTAACACCGGATTCAGGCGGGCGGTCTAGCCTCCGCGCATGGATCCCGTCTCCGTCGCCGCCGCCGTCCAGATGCTGGGCGCGGCCCAGAACCAGCAGATCGGCGTCGCCATCGCCCGGCAGCAGCTCGCGGCCGACAAGGCCGTGGCCGGCCTCGTGGCGGAGGGCGCCCAGAACGCGGCGAACGCCGGGCCGCCGGCGCCCCCCGGCCAGGGTCTGAGCGTCGACCTGCGGGTCTGAGCGCCCATGAGGGATCTCATCGGGGCACCGCCCTTTTCCCGGGCGCATGCAGCGAGAGCGGAATGCGACTCGGGATCCAGCGCAAGACATCGCGCAGCGTCCGACTGAAACAACCTGTGCCGCTGGCGCGGCGCTCCATGTGCTGGATCCCGGATCACCTTCCACTGCGTTCCAGGCGTCCGGGAAAGGGCGCGCTTTACGCGGACAGGTCGGAGCCCTGGTCAACACGATCCCCGCCAGCGCGTCGTCACGTGAACAGCGCGGTTCGCCCAGAAGAGATCAGCGCTTGCGCACGAACTCCGTGCGCAGGACCAAGCCCTTGATGGTGTCGTGGCGGCAATCGATCTCCTCGGGATCGTCCGTCAGGCGGATCGACCGGATCACCGTGCCCTGCTTCAGGGTCTGGTTCGCGCCCTTGACCTTCAGGTCCTTGATCAGCGTGACCGAATCGCCGTCGGCGAGCAGGTTGCCCGAGGCGTCGCGGACCTCGGCCCGGGCCGGCGCCGCCGAGGCCTGTCCCGGCGGGAGCCACTCGCCGGTCGCCTCGTCGTACACGTAAGTCTCGTCGTCGCCCGTCAAATCCCAAACCCCCGGTTCGGATCGGGCCGGGTCCGTCAGGATCTCTCGGGCCCGCATCCGCGCATCCCGCCACACCGAACCGGCAACCGATTCGGCGGGGGACGGCCGAGCTTAGCCGATCGGGCCGGCCCCGCGCGAGGGCGGGGCCGGGGAGGGGGGTGCGGACCGGGCCTTACCGCTTGAGCGGCCCGGCCTCGATCACGTCCTCGACGGTCCGCAAACCGGCGCGGGGCGAGTTGACCAGGCAGGCCATGTTGCCCGGCGGGTGCTGGTTCTTCCACATCTTGGTGTGGGCCTGGGGGATCTTGTCCCAGGGGAAGACCTCGCTCATGCAGGGGTCGATCCGCCGGTCGAGCACGAACTGGTTCGCCGCCGAGGCCTGCTTGAGGTGGGCGAAGTGCGAGCCCTGGATCCGCTTCTGCCGCATCCAGACGTAGCGGGCGTCGAAGGTGATGTTGAAGCCGGTCGTGCCGGCGCAGAACACCACCATGCCGCCGCGCTTCACCACCAGCGCCGAGACCGGGAAGGTCGCCTCGCCGGGATGCTCGAACACGATGTCGACATCCTGCTTGCCGGTGATGTCCCAGATCGCCTTGCCGAACTTGCGCGCCTCCTTGGTCCAGGCGTGGAACTCCGGCGAGTTCACCTTCGGGAGTTGGCCCCAGCAGTCGAAGTCCTTGCGGTTGATCACGCCCTTGGCACCGAGGCTCATCACGTAGTCGCGCTTCGACTCGTCCGAGATCACCGCGATGGCGTTGGCGCCGGACGCCGCGCAGAGCTGCACGCCGAACACGCCGAGGCCGCCCGAGGCCCCCCAGATCAGCACGTTCTGGCCCGGCTTCACCGTGTGGGGCGCGTGGCCGAACAGCATGCGGTAGGCGGTGGCCAGCGTCAGCGTGTAGCAGGCCGCCTCCTCCCAGGTGAGGTGCTTGGGCCGCGCCATCAGCTGGCGCGACTGCACCCGGCAGAACTGCGCGAAGGAGCCGTCCCCGGTCTCGTAGCCCCAGATGCGCTGCGAGGGCGAGAGCATCGGGTCGCCGCCGTTGCACTCTTCGTCGTCGCCGTCGTCGCGGTTGCAGTGGACGATGACCTCGTCGCCGACCTTCCAGCGCTTCACCTTGGAGCCGACCTTCCAGACGATGCCGGAGGCGTCGGAGCCCGCGATGTGGTACTCGCCCTTGTGGACGTCGAACGGCGAGATCGGCTCGCCGAGGCCGGCCCAGACGCCGTTGTAGTTGACGCCGGCGGCCATGACGTAGACCAGCACCTCGTCGTCGCCGATCTCCCAGACCGGCAGCACCTCGAGCTGGTGGGACTGCTCCGGGGGCCCGTGGCGCTCGCGCCGGATCGCCCAGGCATACATCTTGGCCGGCACGTGGCCGAGCGGCGGGATCTCACCCATCTCGTAGAGGTCCTTGACCTCCCCGCCCGTCGGACCGACCGCAGCGCTCGCCGCCATCTCGCTCTCCTCTCGTCCCGCGTGGTTCTTGAAGGCCGCGGTTCTCCCTCGCGCTATAGCGGCGTTGCGAAAGGCCTCCAAGTGGGTCGAAAGTCCAAACCCAGAGGATTTCGACGTAAAGACGCCGCCCGCACAGGGGCAGCGTCCACGTATTCAAATTCGGCTTTCCAGGAGACCAAGTATTATTCCGCGCGCCCGCGGCCAGCACCGGCCCCGAGACCTTGCGCGCGGCGCGGCAGGCGTCAGGTGGACTTTATACCAGCGATCGGGCGCCCTCCGGCCGCCTCCCTCAAATCCCGCTGTCGCGGCGCACAAGTTTTTTAAAGCTCCCCGGTGCCGCGCGGGGGCCTCTTGCACTTCCGTCGCGGATGACGCGTGCCCAAGCCTTCGCTACGGTGGCGGCAAGGCTGCGCCGCGCGCGCGGATACAAAGATCAGATGGAGGCCAGGATGGGCGCGAGCGCCGCGGAGACCCGGAGCGACAAGTCTAGCCGCGACAAGCCCTGGATCATCCGCACCTATGCGGGCCACTCCACCGCAACGGAGTCGAACAAGCTCTATCGCGGCAACCTCGCCAAGGGCCAGACCGGCCTGTCGGTGGCCTTCGATCTGCCGACCCAGACGGGCTACGATCCCGACCACGAGCTGTCGCGCGGCGAGGTCGGCAAGGTCGGCGTCTCGATCGCGCATCTCGGCGACATGCGGACCCTGTTCCAGGACATCCCGCTCGCCCAGATGAACACCTCCATGACGATCAACGCCACCGCCCCCTGGCTGCTGGCGCTCTATCTGGCGGTGGCCGAGGAGCAGGGCGCGCCGCTCGCCGCCCTCCAGGGCACGACCCAGAACGACATCATCAAGGAATACCTGTCGCGCGGCACCTACGTGTTCCCGCCCGCGCCCAGCTTACGGCTCACCAAGGACGTGATCCTCTTCACCACGAAGAACGTGCCGAAGTGGAACCCGATGAACGTCTGCTCCTACCACCTGCAGGAGGCGGGGGCGACGCCGGTCCAGGAGCTGTCCTACGCGCTGGCCATCGCGATCGCGGTGCTCGACACGGTGCGGGACGACCCCGAATTCGACGCCGCGAGTTTCTCCGACGTGTTCGGCCGGATCTCGTTCTTCGTGAACGCCGGCCTGCGGTTCGTCACCGAGATCTGCAAGATGCGGGCGTTCTCGGAACTCTGGGACGAGATCGCCCAGGAGCGCTACGGCATCGACGACCCGAAGAAGCGCATTTTTCGCTATGGCGTTCAGGTCAACAGCCTCGGATTGACGGAACAGCAGCCTGAGAACAACGTCCACCGCATCCTGATCGAGATGCTGGCGGTGACGCTCTCGAAGCGCGCCCGCGCCCGCGCCGTGCAGCTGCCGGCCTGGAACGAGGCGCTGGGCCTGCCGCGGCCCTGGGACCAGCAATGGTCCATGCGGATGCAGCAGATCCTGGCCTTCGAGACCGACCTTCTGGAATACGACGACATCTTCGACGGCAGCCACGTGATCGACGCCAAGGTCGAGGCGCTGAAGGCGCAGACCCGGGCCGAGCTGGAGCGGATCGGCGGCATCGGCGGTGCGGTGGCGGCGGTCGAGACCGGGGCGCTCAAGCGCGCGCTGGTCGAGTCGAACGCCCGGCGCATCTCGGCCATCGAGGCCGGCGAGCAGATCGTGGTCGGCGTCAACAAGTGGCAGCAGGGCGAGCCCTCGCCGCTCACCGCCGGGGAGGGGGCGATCTTCTCCGTCTCCGAGACGGTGGAGATGGAGGCGCAGGGCCGCATCCGCGAATGGCGCAGCCGCCGCGACGAGGGGGCCGTGGGCCAGGCCCTCGACGCCCTGGAGCAGGCGGCGCGCTCGGGCGCCAACATCATGCCGCCCTCGATCGAGGCCGCGAAGGCCGGCGTCACCACCGGCGAGTGGGGCGCGCGCCTGCGGACGGTGTTCGGCGAGTACCGGGCGCCCACGGGCGTCACCCTCGAGACGGTCTCGTCCGGGGCCGCCGAGGAGGCGAAGCTCCTGATCGCCGATCTCGGCGAGCGGCTCGGCGAGACGCCCAAGCTCGTGGTCGGCAAGCCCGGCCTCGACGGGCATTCCAACGGCGCAGAGCAGATCGCCCTGCGCGCCCGGGATGTCGGCTTCGACGTCACCTACGACGGCATCCGCCAGACCCCGGCCGAGATCGTCGCCAAGGCCAAGGAGACCGGCGCCCACGTGGTCGGCCTGTCGATCCTGTCGGGGAGCCACGTGCCGCTGGTGCGCGAGGTCCGGGCCAAGATGCGGGAGGCGGGGCTCGACCACATCCCGGTGGTGGTCGGCGGCATCATCTCGCCCGAGGACGAGCTGGTCCTGAAGAACATGGGCGTGCGCGCCGTCTACACGCCGAAGGATTACGCCATCGACCAGATCATGGTCGGGCTCGCCAAGGTGGTGGAGCGGAATCTCGCCCCGGCCGAGGCGCCGCCGAAGCGCGACGCCGTGTACTGAGCGGGGTCCACAGGGGCGGCCGCCGATCCCGCGGCGCGGAGCCCGTATCCGGACGGGGATCCGAAGCATCGTCCCGGGACTCGGAACCGGGGCGATTGCCCAGGCGCGGCCCCTCGGGACGAGGCGGAGGTTCGGACCGGGACGGCTGTCGCCCCGGCGCCCTGTCGCAAGATGTCGATCAATGCTGCGATCCGACCCCAGGTAGATAATACTGCGGCACCGAAGCTTCCGACAAGCGTCTGCCGCACCGACGACCGCGATTGTCACATTTGAGGCGAGAGAGAATTTGTAGCGTCGCCGGACTGCTTCAAGGGTCCGGGGATTCGCGATGGCGCTGTTCGAGTTCGTCAGCCTGCGGTGGCGCCTGCTGCTGGGCGCCGGCGCGCTGGGTGTCGGCGCGCTCGCCGCCGTGACGCTGTCCGGCTCGGCGTTCATGACGGCCGCCGGCGAGCGATCCGCCGACGGTCAGGTCCGCGCGCTCCTGGCCGAGTACACCCAGACCGTGTCGCGCGAGATCGGCCACGCGGTCGACGTCTCGGCGACCGTGGCGCAGGGCGTGTCGGGGCTGATCGCGGCCGGCAAGCCGATCGACCGCGACGGGATTCGCGGCCTCATGGGCAGCGTGATTCGCGCCAACCCGGACTTCGTCGGCCTGTCGGTGGGCATGGAGCCCGACGCGCTCGACGGCCGGGATGCCGAAGCCGGGCGCTTTGCCGTCTACGCATTCTCGCGGGGCGAGCAGGAGCCCGGGTTCGAGCCGCTTCCCCTGACGCAGGAAGCGGGTGCCGAACGCTGGTACGACACGCCGCTCCGCGAGAACCGGCGGGTCCTCGTCGATCCCTACGACTACGTCGTCGACGGCAAGACGGTGCTGATGACCACCGCGGTCGGGGTGATCAGGAACCGTGCGGGCGCGGCGATCGGCATGGCCGGGATCGACATGTCGCTCGCCGCCGCCAAGGCGTTCTGTGCCGGCCTGTCGCCCTTCGGCGTGGGGCGGGTCATGATCGCCGCCAAGGGCGTCTGGGTGTCCCATCCGGACCCTGCGCGCCTCGGCAAGCCCGTGACCGAGCCCGCCTTCGTGGATCTCCTGGGGAGGGTCGAGCGCGGGCGCGGGGACGGGGCCGAGGTCCGGATCGTGGCCGGGCCTGAGGGGGACGCCGAGTTCGTGGCGGCGGCACCGATCGCGTTCCCGGGCGTGACCGAGCGCTGGTCCATGATCATGACGGTGCCGCGCGCTGTCGCGCTGAGGGGCGCAACGGAGGCGCGGAACGCGATGACCCTCGTCGGCACCGCCATCCTCCTGGGACTTCTCGGCCTGGTCTGGCTCGGCTCGCGCGCCTTCGTGCATCCGACCATCGTGATGACCCGGTACATGCGCGATCTCGCCGAGGGTGCGGTCGGGGCGACGGTTCCCTACCTCACGCGTCGGGACGAGATCGGCGCCATGGCCCATGCCGTCGATGTCTTCCGCCAGAACGCGATCGTCCGGTCCGAGCTCGAGGCGGCCCAGCGCGCGGAGCACGAGGCGCGGCGGGGGCGCGTCGAGCGGATCGACGCCCTGGTGGCGGCCTTCCAGCGCACCGTCACCGGGTCGCTGGAGGTGGTCACGGCGGCGGCGTCCGCCCTCGACGGCACGGCGCGCACGATGGGCCGCCTCGCCGACATGACCCGCAGCCGAGCCGCCTCGGCGCAGCGTGCCGCCGGAGAGACGGCGGTCAACGTGCAGTCCGTGGCCGCGGCCGCGGAAGAGATGGTCGGCTCCCTCGCGGAGGTCGAGCGCCAGGTCGACCAATCCAGCACGGTGGCGGCTGATGCCGCGCGCGAAGCCGAAGCCAGCAGCCGCATCATGGAGAATCTGCGCTCCGCCACCGATCAGATCGGCGCCGCCGCGACCACGATCGCGTCGATCGCCTCCCAGACCAACCTCCTGGCGCTGAACGCCACGATCGAAGCCTCCCGCGCCGGCGCGGCGGGCCGGGGCTTCGCCGTGGTCGCCACCGAGATCAAGGCCCTGGCCGATCAGACACGCCGCGCCACGGAGGAGGTCGACCAGCAGATCGCCGGCATCCGGTCGGCGACGGAGGAGACCACGGCGGCGCTGCAGGCGATAAACCGCATCGTCACCTCCATGTCGACGATCAGCGGCACCATCGTCGAGGCGGTGCGGGCCCAGACCGGGGCGACCGGCGACATCTCCCGCAACGCGGGCGAGGCGGCCCAGGGCACGCTGACGGTGACGGATCACGCCGCCGGCGTGCTCACCGTCTCGACCGAAGCCAACGCGGCGGCGGATCAGGTGCTCGCGGCGGCGAAGAACCTCGCCGCACAGTCGCAGATCGTCAATCGGGAGGTCGACGCGTTCCTGCGCGACATCCGGGCCGCGTGACGCGGCGGACCTGACCCATAGCCCGCATCCTGCCGGCCCCGGTGCGCGCCAGGCGCGGATGAGCACAGGACATTTTTACTTCCCACAATGACGGACTCACATCGGAAGCCGCCGCCACAGTCTACGGCTTGCATTATCTGCGCGCCTCGATTTTCATTATCGACTTTGATACAATTTCATCTAGGGACACCTGAAGAAAAACAGATTTCGCGCCCCGCAACGGCTGTGTTATGCGACAGGAAACCTATGGAAGAAACCTCAAGATTCGACACGGGATAGAGGCACGACGCCATGCGCTCCAGCATCACGATCGCCACCAAGCTCGGCCTCAGCCTGGCTGCCCTGGTCCTCCTCATCGTGGCGACCTACGTCCTGGCGCTGGTGGAATTGCGCAGCGTGAACACCACCGCGGCGGAGATGCGGGACGTCCGCCTGCCGGCGACGGATACGCTGGGGCGGATCGGCATCCTCGTGATGCAGCTGCGGGTCAATGGCGGCCGCCTGATCACGGCCGACACGGATGACCTGCGGGCCTCCGTGAAGGCCAAGATCGCCAAGCGCGAGCAGCAACTCGCCGAGAACTATGCCCGCTTCGAAGCCCTGCCGCTCACCCAGCCCGAGCGCGACAGCTTCGCCAGCCTGCGCCGGCACATGGCGACCTACGATGCGGAGCAGGCCCGCGCCATGGCGATGGTTACGGCGGGCGATAGTCCCGGCGGGCTGCACCACTTCAACGCGACGATGTCGGAGCGGATCAACGACGTCCTGACGGATTGGGACCGCTTGGTGGCGCTGAACGCCGCCGGCAGCACGGCGAGCGGCGTCGAGCTCGCGCAGAGCTACGAGCGGGCCAACCTGTCGATGCTGGCGCTCGCCGCCCTCGCCCTCGTGGTCGCGGCCGGCGCCACGCTGCTCGTGATGCGCGGCGTCAGCCGGCCCCTCAAGGCCATCACGCGGGCGACGCAGCGCCTGGCCGGCGGCGACACCGAGGGCGAGATTCCCGAGCAGCAGCGCGGCGACGAGATCGGCCAGCTGGCCGGCGCGGTCGTGATTTTTCGCGACAGCCTGATCCGGACCCGCACCCTCGAGGCGGCCTCGGCCCAGGCCCAGATCGACAGCGAGCGCCGCGCAACCACGGCGGCGATGGCCGACGCGTTCGAGCAGGCGGTCGGCACGATCGTCGGCGGCGTCTCCACCTCCGCGGCCGCCCTGGAGGCGACGGCCCGGTCCCTGACGGCGAGCGCGGCGAAATCCTCCGGTCAGTGGAGCTCGGCCGCCTCCGCGGCGGGTGAGGCCGCCGCCAACGTCAGCACCGTGGCGGCGGCCGCCGAGGAGCTGGGCTCCTCCGTCGAGGAGATCGGCCGGCAGGTCAGCGGCTCGGCGCAGCTCGCCCGGACGGCGGTGAGCGAGGCCACCGAGACGGTGGCGCTGGTGCAGGATCTCAGCGCGGCGGCCGCGACGGTGAACGACGTCGTGGCGCTGATCTCCGGAATCGCGGCCCAGACCAACCTGCTGGCGCTCAACGCCACGATCGAGGCCGCCCGCGCGGGCGCGGCCGGCCGCGGCTTCGCGGTGGTGGCCAGCGAGGTCAAGGCGCTCGCCGAGCAGACCGCCAAGGCGACGGAGGAGATCACGGGCCAGATCGGCCGGATCCAGAACTCGACGGGTCGCGCGGCGGCGGCGATCGACGGGATCGGCCGGCGCATCCGCGAGATCGACGGCGTGGCGGCGAGCATCGCGGCCGCCGTGGAGCAGCAGGGGGCGGCGACCCAGGAGATCGTGCGCAACGTCGCGCAGGCGGCGGCCGGCACCGGCGCCGTCACGGGCACGATCGCGGACCTCGCCCAGGCCGCCGAGGAGACCGGCACGGCCGCCGCCCAGGCCCTCGGAGCCGCCACCGAGATGGCCCGGCAATCCGAGCATCTCACCGTCGAGGTTGGCCGATTCCTCGCGACGGTGCGGGCCGCGTGATCCGCCCCCTCACGGTCGCGTCAGGGATCGCGTAGGAGGGCGCCATGCCGTCCGCCCTGCCCACGATCCTCCTCCTCGCCGTCCCGCTGGCTGCAGCCCTCTCGGCGGGGCTGATCCTGCGCCTCTTCCCGCTGCTGCAGCGCTATGCCCTGGCGCGGCCGAACGCCCGTTCCAGCCACAGGGTACCGACCCCGCAAGGGGGCGGGATCGCCGTGGTGACGGGGCTGGTGACGATCTCGGGCCTGCTGATCGCGGCCCCCGAGATCGGCGGCCGGCCGGACTGGATCTGGCTGGCCGGCTGCACGCTGGCCCTGGCGGTTCTGGGCGCCGTGGACGACGTGCGCCCGCTGCCGGCCGGCCTTCGGCTCGTCGCGCAGGCCGTGGCGGTCGGCCTGCTGGTCTGGCACCTGGACGGACGGTTGCTGCCCGGCCTTCCCCTCGGACTCGAGCGCGGCCTCGCCCTCGTGGCCGGCCTGTGGTTCGTGAACCTGACGAACTTCATGGACGGGCTCGACTGGATGATCGTGGCCGAGATCGTCCCGGTCTCCGGCGCCCTGCTGCTGTTCGGCCTCGCCGGTCTCCTGCCGCCGCTGCCGACGCTGGTGGCCGCCTGCCTGCTCGGCGCGGTGCTGGGTTTCGCGCCGTTCAACCGGCCGGTCGCAAGGCTTTTCCTCGGAGATGTCGGCGCGCTGCCGATCGGGCTCGTCACGGCGTGGCTGCTCTGGCATCTCGCCTTGGCGAATAGCTCGGCGGGCGGTCTCGCGGCCGCCCTGCTGCTGCCGCTCACCTACCTCGCCGATGCCAGCCTCACCCTCGCCGCCCGAGCCCGCCGGAGGGAGCGGATCTGGGAGGCGCACCGGGGCCACTTCTACCAGCGGGCCACCGTGAACGGCCTCACGGTCCCGGGCGTGGTGGGGCGGGTCTTCGCGGTCAATCTCGCGCTGGCGGCGCTCGCCGCCGCGACCTTGTTTTGGCCGTCCTGGCCGGTCACCCTCGCGGCACTCGCGGCCGGGCTCGCCCTGGTCGCGGCCCTGCTCCGCCGCTTCGCCCGCGCCCCGGCGCCGGCCTCCGAAGGTGCCGCCCACCCGTGACCGGACTGATCGCGCTCACCGGGGCGACCGGGTTCATCGGTCGCCACCTGCTCGCCGACCTCACCGCCCGCGGCTACCGGGTGCGGGTGCTGCTGCGCCGGCCCACCGCCCTGCCGGAGGGCGCCGCGAGCGCGGTGGTGGGCGACCTGACGCGCCCGATCAACATGGCCGCCGCGCTGGCCGGCGTCGACGCGGTGGTGCATTCGGCGGGCCTCGCGCATGCCATGTCCGGAGCGCCGGAGGACGATTACCGCACCCTCAACACGGAGGCGACGCGCCGGCTCGCCGAGGCGGCGGCGCGCGCAAAGGTGCGCCGGTTCGTGTTCCTGTCCTCGATCCGCGCGCAGGTGGGGCCGAGCGCGCCGGGCGTGGTCGGGGAGGGTGATCCCGCCGCGCCCACCGACGCCTACGGCCGCTCCAAGCTGGAGGCCGAGCAGGCGCTCGCCGAGACCGGGCTCGACTGGGTCGCCCTGCGCCCGGTCTTGGTCTACGGCCCGGGGGTGAAGGGCAACATGGCCGCGCTCCTGCGGCTCGCCCGCAGCCCCTACCCACTGCCGCTCGGCGGCCTCGCGGCCCGGCGTTCGCTCATCGCCCTGGAGAGCCTGTCGGGGGCCGTCGACACGGTCCTGCGGGCGCCCGGCCCCGTGCGGGCAGCCCTGATCGCCGCCGATCCGGACCCGCTCAGCCTGCCCGAGATGATCGCGGCGCTCCGCGCGGGCCTCGGGCGCGGCCCGGGGCTCGTCCCGGTACCGGCCGGCCTTCTCAAGCTGGCCTGCCGGATGACCGGCCGGGACGCGCAGTTCGCGCGTATCGCCGAGGGGCTGGTGGCCCGCGCCGACGGCCTGGCGGCGCTGGGCTGGCAGCCGGCGGGATCGACCCGGGACGGGCTGGCGCGGCTGGCGCAGGCGGGCGGCTGAAGAGTCCGAGATCCCAAAGGGATCATCCCTTTGGCGGGTGTCGGGCAGAGCCCGACGAACCTCCCAGGGCATTGCCCTGGATCCCAGACAAGGGATGATCCCTCTCGAAACCCGGTTACGCCGCGCTCATCGCGGCAGCCGGCGCGCTTCGCGCCACCTGCTGGGCGTGACGCTCGCGGAAATGCGGCACCGCCGCCTCGAACACCGCCTCGGCGGCGGCCCGGTCGCCTTCCGCCACGGCGGTACGCAGCGCGGCCACCCAGGCATCGAGCCGCACCCGGTCGGCGAAGTTCGGCCGCGCCGCCATCACCCCGTCGATCCCTGGAAGCGCCACGCGCGGCTCGTCCCGGGCGAACAGGATCTCGTTGAGCCGCTCGCCGGGCCGCGCGCCGGTGAACGCAATCTCGATCTCCGCGCCGGGCTCGAAGCCGGCGAGCCGGATCATCCGCTCGGCGAGGTCGGCGATCCGCACCGGCTGGCCCATCTTGAGGACGTAGACCGCGGCGCGCTCCGAATCCGGCGCGGTGCGGGCCTCGCCGTCGGCGTGGGAGGCGGCCGTGAGGACGAGGTCGCAGGCCTCGCGCACGGTCATGAAGTAGCGGACCATCTCGGGATCGGTCACCGTCACCGGGCCGCCCCGGGCGATCTGCGCCTTGAATACCGGCACCACCGAGCCGGCCGAGCCCAGGACGTTGCCGAACCGCACGGCGATCAGCCGGGTGGGGTGATCGGGTCGGGTGGATTGCTCGGCGTCCAGCGCCTGGGCGACCATCTCGGCGAAGCGCTTGGTGACGCCGAGTTGCGAGACCGGTTCGATCGCCTTGTCGGTGGAGATCATCACGAGCGCCCGGGCGCGGGCCGCCACCGCGGCCTCGGCGACGTTGATCGAGCCGAACACGTTGGTCTTGATGCCCTCCTGCCAGTCCCGCTCCAGGTAGGGCACCTGCTTCAGGGCGGCGGCGTGGAGCACGTAATCCGGCCGGAACGCCGCGATGACCTGATGCGTCCGCTCCCGGTCGCGGATGTCGGCCAGGACCCCCGTCACCGCGGCCTCGGCGGCCAGGATCGCCGGGTGCGTGAGGATGCCGTGCAGGGCCGGCTCGGAGGCGTCGAGCACCAGCACGGCGGCGGCCCCGAACGCCACGGCGCGCAGGCAGATCTCGGAGCCGATCGAGCCGCCGCCCCCCGTCACCACCACCCGGCGTCCGGTGAGAAACGCCTCCAGGCGCGCCCGGTCGATCGGCACGGTCGGGCGCAGGAGCAGATCCTCGATCTCCAGCGGCGCCAGTTCCGGGCCTTGGTTCGCCCCTTGCGCGCCCTCGCCGAGGCCGGCCACCCGGGCGAGCGGCAGGCCGAGCCGGCGGGCGCGGGCGATCAGGTCGTCGGGCGACGCCTCCGGCACCAGGGCGCTCGGCGTCGCCACGAGGCGCCGCACCGGCTCGCCCCGGGATGCGAGATCGGCCACCACCCGCTCCAGATCCGGGAAACCGCCGAGCACGGCCACGCCGCGCATGAACTGGCCGCGCTCGTCCGCCCGCGGCGAGAGGATGCCCCGGGGCGCGAGCTTCTTCACCGAGCCCGCCTCGATCGCCCGGATCAGCACGTCGATATCGGCCCCGCGCCCGAGGAGCAGCGTCGGCACGGTGGCGGCCCGGGCGCTCGACTGCCGGGAGCGCGTGTCCTTGAGGTAGCGGAAGGCGAGGCGCGCCCCGCCGAGGAAGAAGATCTGCAGGACCCAGTAGAGCAGGATCGCGATCTTGCCGAAGAAGTAGAAGCCGTAGAGGTCGGCCGAGACCAGGACCCAGTCGGTCACCAGCAGGGCCAGCGCCAGCACGCTCGCCGCCCGGACGATGCCGGCGAGATCCTGCAGCGAGGCGAAGCGCCACTTGGTCCGGTAGAGCCGGAAGCGCGCGTAGACGAGGCCCGCGAAGGCCAGGAACGGCGGCAGCAGCAGGGGCAGGGCGTGCAGGCGCTCGTCCAGCATCCCGCCCTGGAAGCGGAACAGGAAGGTGAGCACCACGGCGGCGGCGGTCGCCGCGAGGTCGTGGGCCACCATCACCGCGGTCTTGTAGAAGCGCTGCTGCATCGGGGGCCGGATGGGGTGCCGCGGGGTATCCGTCGCGGCTCCCGTCCTGTCAACGCACCGCGGCCGCAGCGCGCCGAACGGACGCGCGGCCGTCCGCCGATTTACCTGAAGAGACCGCCGGAGAAGCCGGTCTTGAAATTCTTCTGATAGATCCGGCCCTTGACCGGATCGAGCTTGTCGACGAGCAGCAATCGGACGCGCTCGTTGAAGTCTTCGGTGGTTACGGTCTGTGCTCGACCGGTGATCAGGATTCTGGCCATCATCGCCTCCGCATCGTCGCCCAGGGCACAGGATTGCGCGGAGGGTCGTTTGAACTTGGGGTATGGGTGAGCAATTACAATCGGAACGGGTGACAATGGGTCGGCATCAGGTCAAAGCCCGGGCCGCTTCCCCGGCCGCATCGTCGACCCGGTCGATGTCCGGGGCTTCGATGTGCCGGTAACGGGCCTGAATCAGCCCGAAGGCCCCGAAGGCGGCGTGGCCCGCCGCCACGAGCCCGAGCAGGATCCAGCCGTAGGGCTGGGCGCGCAGCAGGGCGAAGGCCTCGGCCAGCCCCTTGGCGTCGGACGAGCGCTGGTGCCACGCCGCCGCGACGAGGAAGCCGCCGATGATCAGGAAGGCGAGGCCCCGCGCGGCGTAGCCGGAGCGGCCGATCGGCCCGGCCCAGCGCGCGCGGGCCCGACCGTCGAGGGCGAGCCGGTCGGTGACGTCCCCGCGCCACGCCTTCGCGAGGAAGCCGAAGCCGCCGCCGATCACCGCGAAGCCGCCGAGCGCCACGAGCCAGCGGCCAAAGGGCTTGGCGAGCAGCCACGCGGTGCCGTCGTGCATCCCGTCGCCGCCGCTCATCCCGAGCCCGAGGCTCAGGGATGCGGCGCTGGCGGCGAGGCCCACATAGAGCGCGGCGCTGACGAGATGCGCCCCGCGCACCGCCAGGCCCTTGATCCCCGTGCCACGCCGGTCGGCATCGGTGACGGCCTCGACGAGACGCCAGAGCGCGAAGCCGGCGAGCCCCAGGGCGATCAGGCCGACGATCGCCGCGCCGAAGGGCCCGGCCAGCACGGTGCGCAGGGCGTCCTTGCTGTCGCCGGCGCGTCCGCCATGGCCGAGCGCCGCCAGCAGGGCGAGCCCGCCGACCACGAGATAGACCACGCCACGGGCACCGTAGCCGAAACGGGCGACGCGCTCGATCGTGTTGCGGCCGCCGGGAAGGGTGCTCATGCCGGGATCTGCGTGCGGGGGATCGGACGTCCGATGCGGACCCGATCAACGCCCCGCGGGGCGTGCCCGATCCGTTGCCGGCACAGAGACCTGCACCGGTCTACATCGGCGTGCGCTCGGCCCGGCCGGTCAGCGCCACGTAGAAGCCGAGCCCATCCTGGGCCGGCAGGGTTTGCAGGCGCTCGATCAGGCCGCGGCGCTTCGCGTCGAGGAGCAGGCGCCCGGCCGGCTGGAACAGGGTTTCGCCGCCGCCCTCCGGGGGTGGGTCGAGCCGGATCGCCACGGTCTTGCCCTTGGCGAAGCGGCTGCGCTCCAGCATGTCCTTGAGGGAGGCCTCGGCCCGCGCCCGGTTGGCGCCGCGCAGGTCGAGCACCGATTCCGCGTCCGTCACCCCGAGGGAGCCGCGCAGCTTGGCCGCATAGAAATCTTCGAAATGGGGCAAGTCGGTGCCTTGGTGCTCTGCCGGGCCGGGGATCCGGCCCTTGAGTCGGGTGCGGCTCAGGACGTGAGCCCGCGATAGATGTCGCGCACCGGCACGGCGCCATCAAGCTCCGGCAGCGCCACGGTGCCGTCGAGCCCGACCGCCGTGCCGCCCCAATCCGCGGCCTCCCGCCGCCAGACCTCGACCCGGGCCTCGTCGGAATAGACGATCAGCAGAACCTTGAGGCTCGGCACCGTCCGGTAGAAGTCGAACTTGCGCCCGCGGTCCAGGCTCATGGTCGAGGGCGAGAGCACCTCGGCGACCAGCAGCGGATCCGCGGCATAGCCGTCCGGCAGGGGCGGGCCGCAGCGCACCATCACGTCGGGGATCGGCGCGAAGTCGTCCATCGCGTCGCTCAGAATCGCCAGACCCGGCAGGGCGCGGCAGCCGCGCGGCTCGGCCAACGCGTCGAGGCGTCCTGCCAGATTCATGACGATACGCTGATGCCGCTCCCGGGGCGGCGCCATGAGCACCAGCTCGCCGTCGAGCAGTTCCCAGCGCTCGTGCTCCGGGCGGGACTCCACCCAGAGCCGGAACCCCGGCACATCCATCCCTGCATCGCGCTTCACGGCCAGAGCCATCGCCGACCTCCGATCCGGTCTGAGGGTAGCACCGGCGCGGCGGCCCGCACCAGCGCCGGTTCAAAAGGTCACGCGGTCGTAGATCTCGGCCACCGGCAGGGTGCCGCCCAGTTCCGGCAGGTCCACGACACCGTCCGGTCCCACCACCCGCATGACCCAGTCGGCATCGCGCCGCCAGACCTCGATCCGGGCCTCGTTCTGGTAGACGATCAGCAGGGACTGGAGGCTCGGCACGGTGGCGTAGAAGGCGAGCTTGCGTCCCCGGTCGTTGGCCATGGTGCCGGGTGAGAGAACCTCGACGATCACCAGGGGATCGTCGACGAAGCCGGTCGGCGGCATCGGCCCGCAATGGACCACGACATCCGGGTAGGGCGCGTAATCGTCCATCGCATCGCTCAGGATCGCCAAGCCCGGATAGGCGCCGCAGCCGTGCGGCTCGGCGAGGCCATCAAGGCGCTTCACGAGGTTCGTGACGATGCGCTGGTGCCGCGCGCTCGGGGGCGCCATCAGCACCGGCTCGCCGTCGAGCAGTTCCCAACGCTCATCGTCCGGGCGGGGCTCCACCCAGCGCCTGTACGCGGCGACGCTCATGCGCGCGTCGCGCTTCACAGCCCGTGCCATGACGGCCTCCGATCGCGACTCGGAGCCTAGCACGGACCGGGTTCCGCGACGACGGTTTCAGTCGGCGTCATGCTGCGCGCGCGTCGCGCCAGCCGCCAGGAAGCGCTGCGGGTCGACCGGCACGCCGTCGATGCGGGTCTCGTAGTGCAGATGCGCCCCGGTGGAGCGTCCGGTCGATCCGACGGAGCCGATCATGTCGCCCGCGGCGACGCGCTGGCCGGGCGAGACCGCGATCCGGGCGAGATGGCCGAACCGGGTGGTCAGGCCGTGGCCGTGGTCGATTTCCACCATGTTGCCGTAGCCGCCCGCGGCCTCGGCGGCGATGACCCGGCCGGGGGCGGTGGCGCGGGCGGGTTCGCCGTACTCCGCCTTCAGGTCGAGCCCGGTGTGGAGCGCGAGGCCCCGGGTGAACGGGTCGAGCCGGGTTCCGAACGGGCTCGACACGACCGCCACGCCCCGGATCGGCCGGCCCAGCGGCAGCCCGGCGGCGGTCCGGCGCAGGCGCTCGCCATCCGCCAGGGTCCGGCGGGCCAGGGCGAGGCTCGCCTCGAAGCCGGCCCCGTCCAGGATCCGGCTGTCGAGGGGGACCAGCGGGCCGCCGATCCCGTCAGACGGCGCGTCGAAGCGCGCGGGATCGAGGCCGGTCCGACGGATCAGGCCGCGCAGCCGCCGGACCTCGTCGCCGGCCCGCGCGGCCAGGCCGGCGAGGCGCTCGCCCTGGGCCGCCTGCAGGCCCTCGAGGCGAGCTTCCAGGCGGATCAGCCCGGTCTCGGCCTCGAGGGCGCTTCGGCGCGGCTGGGCGTGGGTGGGCTCGGCGCCCTCGTCGGAGCGCAGGTCGGGCTCGTCGTCGACCGGCGTGAGCCCCGCACCCGGGCGCGGGGCCAGCGCGCCGGTGGCGGCCGGGTCGGGGGGCGTCTGCCGCCCGAGGCCGGCCAGGGAAGCGGTGCGGCGCTCCAGCTCGGCCTGCCGCTCCAGCGCCGCCGCGACGCGGTCCGCAAGCCCGGTCTCGGTGCCGGCCCGGTCGCGCCGGTCGCGGTCGAACCGGGCGCGCAGCTCCGCGAGCTGCGCCTCGTAGGCGTCGCGCATCGCCCCCTGCCGGGCCACGAAACCGGCCAGCACCTCGTCGTGGAAGACGATGAGGTACGTCGCGCCGAGCGCCCAGAGCAGCGCGAGCGCGAGCGCGCCGGCGAGCCACGGCGCGGCCCTGCCTGACGCGGAGCGGGAGACGATCTTCAAACCATGCATCGGGACGGCCCCGTAGGAGCCGTCATTCAATACTGGGTAAGGTTAAGGATCCGTCGAGAGTCGTATCGATGCGGCTCGTCTTGCCTCAAGGAAGCGCGCGGGCGGCCTCCAGCACCGCCTCGGCGTGGCTCGGGACCTTCACCTTCGACCAGACCTTCGCGATCCGGCCGTCGCGGTCGACCAGCACGGTGGTGCGCTCGACGCCCATATAGGTGCGCCCGTACATGCTCTTCTGGACCCAGACGCCGTAGGCTTCGAGCACGCCCTTGTCCTCATCCGAGGCGAGCGGGAACGTAAGGCCGTACTTGCCGCAGAACTTGTCGTGGCTCTTCACCGGGTCCGGCGAGAGGCCGACGACCTTCGCGTCGGCCGCCGTGAAATCCGGCAGCAGGCGGTTGAAGTCCTGCGCCTCCAGGGTGCAGCCGCTCGTGTCATCCTTCGGGTAGAAGTAGAGCACGACTTTGTGACCCTTGAGCGCGGACAGCGCGATGCGGCCTCCCGCAGAGGCGGGCAGGTCGAAATCCGGGGCCGGATCGCCCTCTGACAGCGGCATCGTGCCTTCCTTTCGGCCGATTGATGATGTGCAACCGATCCCGTGCCCGGCACCACGCAAACGCGCCGCGCACGCCCGAGCCAAAACCGGAGTCGCGGCCGCTGTAAAGCGCGGACGCGCTTCGATCCACCGGCCGCGGAGCCTGCGGGCTCTGCGGGCCACAATTCCCGCAACAAGGGTCCCGATGGCGGACGAGACGACGTCGGCACGCAGGCCCCGCGGGAGGGCACGGCGCGTAGGGGGCTTCTGCCTCGTGAGCGCGCTCGCCCTGGTGCTGGTCCTCGGCGCCGGGATCGGCCTCGTGGCCCTGCGCCTGTCGAACGGGCCTCTGCAGATCGATGGCCTGTCGCGCCGCGTCGCCGCCGCCGTGGCCGAGCGGATCGGCCCGGGCTGGAGCATCGGCATCCGCGGCAGCAGCCTCGAGATCGACCGCGAGAACGCCCTGAGCCTGCGCTTCTCCGGCCTCGACATCCGCAACCCGCAGGGCGACCTCGTGGTGCGCGCGCCCCTGGCCCTCGTCAGCCTCGACCTCTGGGGGCTGCTCCGGCTCAACCTGCAGCCGCGCTCCATCGAGTTCCGCGAGACGCAGACCACCGCGCTGCTGCACCGGGACGGCTCCATCGCGTTCGCGGCCTCGGAGGCCAATCACCCGGTCGACATCCAGCCGCACACGCCGCCGAGCGTCGACGCGGTCCGGGGCAGCGTGTCGCCGCTCTCGGCCGCCCTCGCGTCGATCTTCGGGGTCGTGCTCGATTCGAGCGGCGTGGTCGGCGCCCTCGACCGGGCCCGGATCACCGATGCGCGCCTGCGCCTGATCGACGACGACGGCCGCGAGCGTGCGGTCTTCGCCCGGGTCAACGGCCTGTTCGGACGCGATCCTGCCAACGGCACACGCACCTTCGAGCTGCGGCTCGACGGGCCGCACGGCGAGTGGCGGTTCGGCGGCGCCCTGCGCGACGGGGGCGAGGGCCAGGAGCGCTCGGGCGTCATCACCCTCGACGACCTGCCGGTCACCGACCTGCTGCTGCTCTCGGGCCAGTCGGGCCTGCCGCTGACCACCGACCTCAAGGTCTCGGCCCGCGCCGACGTGAGCCTCGCGGCCGGGCGCATCAAGACGATGACCGCCAAGGTTCATACCGGCGACGGCACCTTCCTGATCGAGGAGAAGGACTTCAACCCCGTCACGGTCGAAAGCCTCGACGCGACTCTGAACTGGGACGAGGCCGGCCGCGTGATGGCGCTGACCGGCCTGGATTACCGCGGGGCCGGCAACGCCGTGCACCTGACCGGTGCCTGGACCGGCAGCCCGGCGGACGCCGCCACGGCCTGGACGGCGACGCTCACGAGCCGGGACGCCACCCTGCGCGGGGCGACGCCGAAGGACGCGCCGGTGAAGATCGACGCCCTGGACGCGCAGCTCTCCGGCCGCGACGGTGGCATCGCAATCGACGCGCTCAATCTCGCCGCCCCGGGCGTGACCGGGACGATCACCGGGACGATCGGCACCACGGCCGACGACGGCGGCCTCAACCTCCACATCGTCGGCCATGACGGCGAGGTCCGGACGGGCCTGCGCCTCTGGCCGGAGCATATCGCGCCGCCGGCCCGGACCTATCTGGTGGACCAGCTCCGGCGCGGCCGCGTCGATTCGGTCGACATCCGGGTGAAAATGTCCGGGACGGTCCTGGCCGCCGCCACCCGGGGCGAGCCGGCGCCGGACGACGCGGTCCATATCGACTTCCACGTCTCGGACGCGGCGATCGACGTCACGGCCGATGCGCCGCCCGTGACCAAGGGCAACGTCGTCGGAACGATCACCGGGCGCTCGACCACGGTGCGCAACGTGACCGCCGAGGTCCACGGGCCGGACGGGCGCGGGCTGACGATCACGGACGGCAGCTTCGTCATCCCGCAGATCACCCCCGACCGGGTGGTGGCGCAGATCGGCATGCGGCTCACCGGGGGTGCCGACGGCATGGCCTCGGTGCTCCAGGCCAAGCTGTTCAAGAGCGTGATGAGCGTCGATCTCGACCCGGCCACGATCAAGGGCAGCGCCGACCTGCGGGTCGATTTCCCCCTCGACCTCAAGCACATCCCCGACCTGCCCGACCTGCCGCTGACCCTGACCGGCACGCTGGGCGATCTCGCGGTCGACAAGGTCATGGGCAAGGACCGGCTGGAGGCGGGCCGCTTCTCCCTGTCGTACGACCGCGGCGCCTTCACCCTGAAGGGCGATGGCCGGGTCGCGGGCGCCCCGATCTCCGTGGACCTGCGCCAGCCGAAGGTCGGCCAGCCGGGCGAGGCCGTGGTCAACCTCGCCCTCGACGACGCGGTCCGGGGCCGCAAGGGCCTGCCGACCGCGCCGCAGCTCACCGGCACGATCCCGGTCCGCGCCGTGGTGCCGATCGGCCGGCCCGGGACCGGCAAGCCGCCGATCCGGGTCGAGGCGGATCTCGCCAAGGCGGGGATCGACGGGCTGCTCCCGGGGCTGACGAAGCAAGCCGGCAAGCCGGGGCGGCTGACCTTCACCCTCGTGGATGGCGGCCAGGGGCTCGAACTGCGCGACTTCGCCTTCGATGCGGCCCCGGCGCAGGCCCGCGGCACCGTCTTGATCACGCCCGAGGGCGGCCTGGAGCGGGCCGATCTGACGAACTTCAAGCTCTCGCCCGGCGACGACCTGCGCGTCGGCCTCGACCGGACCGGCAGCGGCTACAAGGTGGTGGTCCGGGGCGCGGTGGTGGATGCCCGCCCGTTCCTGAAGTCGCTCGGCGGACCGGACGGGAAGGGCAAGGACACGAAGGACACGAACCCGAAGGATATCGACGCCGACATCCAGGTGCCGATCGTCACGGGCTTCAACGAGGAGGCGCTGACCGGCGCCAACCTGCGGCTGTCGCTGCACGGCAAGACTTTGCGGGCCGCCACCATCAGCGGTCGCTTCCGCGCGGCGCCCTTCGCGGCCTCCGTCACCCGGGGCGAGCGCGGCGTGCCGACGCTGGCGGTGGATTCGGCCGATGCCGGCGCGACGCTCCGCTTCGTCGACATCTACCGGCGGATGCATGGCGGGCGGCTCAATGCCGGGATCGGCCTCAACGACGGCCCGCAGGCCGGCGTCGTGCAGATCCGCGACTTCACCCTGCGCAACGAGCCGGCTTTGTCGAGCATCATGGCGCAGGGACCAGAGCCGGCCGACACCGACGCCGCCCGCGGCCGCCGGGTCGCCCCGGGCCGGGCGGCCGGCGACGTCACCTTCGACCGGATGCGCGCCAACTTCGTCCGCACGGGCACCCGGGTCGCCTTCAGCGACGCGGCGATCTCCAACGCCGCCATGGGCTTCACCCTGTCGGGCTGGCTCGATACCGGGCAGGAGCGCACCCTGATCGACGGCACCTTCGTGCCGCTCTACGGGCTGAACAACGTCGCCGCGCAATTGCCCCTGCTCGGGCCCCTGCTGGGCGGCGGCCACAACGAGGGCCTGTTCGCCGTCAACTTCCGCGTCTCCGGCAAGCTCGCCTCCCCGGACGTGAGCGTGAACCCGCTCTCGGCCATCGCCCCGGGCTTCCTGCGCAAGCTGTTCAGCGCCGGGGGCGGCCCCTTCGCCGACGGGATGCAGGCGGTGCCGCAGTAGAGTCTGGTTTCGAAAGGGCGAGCCCTTTCGCGGGTGCAGGGCAGAGCCCTGTTGTCGAGCTTCGCTCGATGTCGAGCTTCGCCCTGACGACCCACCGAAGGGCGTTGCCCTTCGGAAACCCGTGACACGCCCATCGCGAGTCGACAGACCGGAACCCCGTCAGGTCAGGGGCGGGCAGCCCGGAAGAGCCGCCCGCCGCCCCTCTCACCCGCGGATGAAATCCGCGATCACGGCCGGCGCCGCCGCGTCGAAGCCGACCACGTCGAGCATGCCGGGATCCTCCGGGTCGGCGATGCTGAAGCCGTTGGAGACGAGCCCCACGACAACCAGCTTCGCCGGGATCCCGGTCTTCTCCCGGTACGCCCGCAGCGCCTGGACCGGGTGGACCGGCCCCGCCCAGGTCTCCGAGTCCGTGTAGACCACGAACGCGTCGGCCTTGACGCCCCGCTCCAGCGCCCAGCGCATCGGCAGGGCGCAGTCGGTGGCGCCGAACGGCAGGTCGGCGGTCGCCCGCACCGCCTGATCGAGCCGCATCGACGGCCCGATCGTCAGCGGCGTCAGCGCGCTCCCCTGGTTCCAGGCCCGGCCGGCCTCGGCCGTGAAGCCGAGCACCTGCCAGCGCTCCTCGGTCGCCGCGGTGACGAGCGCCATCGCGGCGGCGGCCTCCCGGGCCGTGAGCGTCGAGCCCGCGACCCAGCTGCCGCCCATCGACCCCGACACGTCCAGCGCCAGGACCAGCCGCTTGCCGGTCGGCTCGACCGCGCTGAACGCCGTGTAGAACGCGGCGTTCAGCGCCTCGACGATCGCGTCGACCGGCTCCCAGGCGCGCTTGCCCCGCTGACCGTGCCCGGAGGCGTAGGTCTTGAGGGCCAGCAGCAGCGCCATCGGGTGGAGGCGCGCCCGGAGGATGCGCTCCCGATCCGACAGCACCGCCCGGACGTGCTCCGTGGCCTCCGAGAAGGGCGCGAGCACCCCCGCGGCGGTCAGGCGGCCGAGCTGGCGCACGAGGGTACCGACCGGCATCCGCGCGATCAGGGCCTCGTTCACCGCTGGGCTCGTCATCAGCCCGGTCGGCAGCGCCTCCCAGGGCAGGCCGTGCGCGCGCACCAGGGCGGCGGCCACCGCCCCGTCGACGCCCTCCGCCTGCACCTGCGCGAAGGCGTGGACGATTTCGGGGGCAGCCTCGGTCACGGTGCCGCGGCAGATCCAGTCGAACAGCGCCTTCCGGGCCGGCTCATCCGTCTCCGGATGGGCCAGCCGCAGGAGGTCGCGGTGCGACCAGCCCTGGCGCGCCCGATACTTCACCGCCTGGAAGGCCAGGGCCTCCACCGGCTTGGCGCAGTACCAGCCGCCGACCGCCCGGCGCAGGCCCCGGCCCCAGCCGCGCATCGCCTCGACGGCGTCGGCGAACTGGAACAGGTGCGTGCCGGTCCGACAGACGCGCGGCAGGGCCGCGAGCGCCGCCCGGCGCGTCGCCAGATCCGGGGACGCCGCCGCGAGCGCGAGGGCGAAGATCGCCGGGTCCTGCTTCGGAGCCCGGCCCGCCTCGCTCACCGCCACGATGGTGGCGACCGCCCGGGCGCCGTCCGCCGCGATGCAGCGCTGCACGGCGACCGCGTTCTCGACGGTCAGCGCGCGCGGGCTCGCGTAGTACGAACCGCCCTCGGAGCCGAGGATCAGGAACCGGTCGAGCCGGGTCCAGTCGCTGACCGCGAAGGCATGGCCTCCGGCGGCGTTCGGCACGGTGCCGGGAATCGGCTCCGCCTGCGGGGTGGCGCGGAGCCGGAACATCTGTGCAAGTTTCGTCATGGCGGGCTCCTCTCGTTCTCTCCTCTCTCCAGCGCGGCCCCTCGCGGGCCGGTGGCTCGTGACGGCGCGCGCAGACACGCGGAGGAGCGGGCATGCGCCGTCCTCCGCCCGCCCGGGCGGCCGAAATCGCGTGTCGTCAGGGGCCGGCGGACGGCCGTGCGGTCATGGGTTTGGAACGGGGTGACGCTCCCGGCTCGCGCCGGAGGGGTGGCTCACGCCGCCCGAGCGGCAGGCCTCGCGGCCTGCGGGATTCGAACCCGTTTCTCCAGATAACCCGTTCCTTTCGGCCCGCACGGCCGTGTTCCCGCCGGTCGATCCGGTCCTCGTCCCGGGCCGGCGGCGGCGAAGGGTTTGTCCGATGCTCCGCGTGAGCTACAGGCCTTGCACCCGCACCCTTCGGATTATCGAGAACCTTCGCCTTCCGGCCCGTGTCCGGGCGATGCGGTCGTGGTGTGAGGAACGGTGTTCGGTGCTCTACCCGCTGAGCTACAGGTCTCACAACCCGGCGGGATTCGAACCCGCGACACACGCCTTATCGAGGTAACCGTTCCTCTCCGGCCCGCATCGTTGGCCAGGATCCGCGCACGATCGGTTTCGCGGCGCCCTGCGGTCATGGTGTCGGGGACGGGTTGCTGAGCTCCGAGACCTTGCGGCCTCGACGGAATTCGAATCCGCAGCCTCCACGGGGCGAGCCCGCGGCGCTCATACCGATAACCGTCCCCTGTCGGCCCGCAGGGCCTTCGAAGGATCGTACAGGGATGTCTGATGAGCGACCTGGCGGCCGCGCCCGCCTTCAGCCTCTGAGGCCGAGGTCCCCAGGATACGGCCTCGATGGCCGCATCAGCCCGGGACGGGCAAACGCCGCGACGCCAATGCCGTCGTGCTGTCTCATGCCATGCTCCGTCCAAACGGGGCTTCGGGTGACGCGGGCATGCCGATGACGGCTCGGGATGGTCCGGTACAAGGATAACCGAGCGTCTCCGGCCCGCGCCGGTGAACGTTAACGGTCTGCCGGTCATGAACGATCGAGGCGGACTAGCCTTATCATCCCCTTGGCCCGAAAGCCGTAAGGGTCGGGGGTGATGCGATAACCTCAGATCACCGGCCCGGCAGGCCGATGGCGGGGGTGATACGGCTGCGCTTCGCTGCCGTCAACGGGAAACTTGAAGATTCTTTCAGTTTGCGCGATGACCGCCGCATGATCACTTCGGCCCAGATCCGCGCCGGTCGCGGACTCCTCAAGTGGACGCAAGGGGTTCTGGCGAGCCGCGCCGCAGTCTCCGCCGTCACCCTGAACATGATCGAGAGCGATCAGGTCCAACCCCGCAACCGGACCCTGGAGGCGATCCGCACCGTCCTGGAAGGGGAGGGGGTCCGGTTCTTCGGCGACGATCAGGACGGATACGGCGTGCTCCTGCGCCCCATCGAGCGGGCTGGTGCCGAGCCGGCACCCGAGCCGGCATCGGCACGAAAAAGCCCGGCGCGGCGGACCGCACCGGGCTGAAGCCAAGTCCCAAGAAAACTACTTCTCGACGAAGGCCTTCTCGATCACGTAGTGGGCCGCCTCGCCGTGGTTGCCCTCCTCGTAGCCGCGGGAGGTCAGGAGTTCCCGGGTGTCGCGGATCATGTCGGGGCTGCCGCAGAGCATGAAGCGGTCGTTCTCGATCGACATCTCCGGCAGGCCGATATCCGCGAACAACTTGCCCGAGACCATCAGGTCGGTGATCCGGCCGCGATTGCGGAACGGCTCGCGGGTCACGGTCGGGTAGTAGATCAGCTGGTTCGCGATCATCTCGCCCAGGAACTCATGCTTCGGCAGCGTCTCCGTGATGGTCTCGCCGTAGGCGAGTTCCTGCACCTGCCGGCAGCCGTGGACCAGCACGACCTTCTCGAACCGTTCGTAGGTCTCCGGATCCTTGATGATCGACAGGAACGGCGCCAGCCCCGTGCCGGTGCCGAGCAGGTAGAGGTGCCGGCCGGGCAGCAGATTGTCGAGCACCAGGGTGCCGGTCGGCTTCTTGCCGATGATGATCGGATCGCCGACCTTGAGGTGCTGGAGCTTGGAGGTCAGCGGCCCGTCCTGGACCTTGATCGAGAAGAACTCCAGCTCCTCCTCGTAATTGGCCGAGACCACCGAATAGGCGCGCAGCAGCGGCCGGCCCTCGACCTCCAGGCCGATCATGGTGAACTCGCCGTTGCGGAAGCGGAACGCCGGATCACGGGTCGTGCGGAACGAGAACAGGTTGTCGGTCCAGTGATGGACCGACAGGACGCGCTCCTCGTAGAACTTGCTCATCGACGGATCAGTCCTCGAATCCTCTGATGCCCGGTTCGGCAGATCCCCGCCGTCCCATCGGACGGGGGCGGATCCTTGCGAGACGGCCCGCCGGGATCCGGATATCAAACATATGCGCGCTGCTTCTTTCGCAGTTGCAGCACGCCCGTCAAGGCGCGACGGGATCACACCCGCGAAAGAAGTGAACGGCCTGGAATCGTTCAAAGATTTAGCGTCTTCGCGGACCCGGCACAGCCGCGCCGCGGACATGGGAGGGTTGCCGCCGACTGCGACGCTCACGCCACGGGGCCGGGACGCAACGGCTTCAGGCCGGCCTCGATCTCGGCCCGGCGCGGTTCGAGGAACGGCGGCAGGGCGAGGGCTTCGCCCAGGGTCTCCAGCGGCTCGTCTGCGGTGAAGCCGGGCCCGTCCGTGGCGATCTCGAACAGGATGCCGTTCGGCTCGCGGAAATAGAGGCTGCGGAAATAGTAGCGGTCGACCGGGCCGCTGGTCGGCACCCGGGCGGCCCGGAGCCGATCGGCCCAGGCCCCGTAATCGGCGTCCGGGATGCGGAAGGCGACGTGATGCACCGCCCCGGCGCCCTGCCGGGCCGGCGCGGAGGGGTCGGTCAGGAGCTGAATCTCGGCGGCCGGTCCGCCGGGGCCCATGGCGTAGACCTCGACCGGTCCGTCCGCCGTCTGGAACGCCCGGTCGCGACGCATGCCCAGCACTTGGGTCAGCACGGCGGCGGTGCGGCCGAGATCCGGCACCGAGAGCCGGATCGGCCCGAGGCCGCGGATCTGGTAGGCGGCCGGCACCGGCGAGCCGGCCCAGGGATGCTCCGGCCCGGTTCCGCCATCATCGACCAGGGCGAGGCGCTGCCCCTCGGGATCCTCGAAATCCAGGGTGAGGCGCCCGTCCCGCAGGACGGGCTCGGCCTCCACGATCCCGGCCTCGCGCAGGCGCGCGTGCCACCACGCCACGGCAGCCTCTCCGGGGACGCGCAGATGCGTCCGGGTGATGCTGTTCGAGCCCCGCCGCTCCCGGGGCGCCGGCCAGTCGAAGAAGGTGATGTCGGTCCCCGGGCTCGCCAGACCGTCCGCGTAGAACAGGTGGTAGGCCGAGACGTCGTCCTGGTTCACGGTCTTCTTGACGAGGCGCAGGCCCAGCGTGCCGGTGTAGAACGCGACGTTTTCCGCCGCGCGGGCGGTCACCGCGGTGAGGTGGTGGATGCCGGTGAGCTGCATGGGTGTCTCAGGGTTCGCGCCGATCTGGCACAGGTGGGGATTGGGGTCCGGGTTGCGAGAGTAGAGCCATCCTAGGCTCCGGCGGCAGATCCCGTATGCCCTTGATCGAGTCGTATCATTGCGTGATACATTGACGCTGTCCATGAGCGTCCAAGATGTCGATTGAGAGTTTTGCGAACGCGGCGACGGAGGCTGTCTTCCACGGACGTCATCCGAAGGGTCTACCCGCGGCGATCCTCGGTACCGCCCGGCGTAAGCTGCGTCAGATTCATGCGGCCACCTCGCTCGACGACCTCAAAGTCCCGCCTGGCAACAGGCTTCATCCGCTTATGAAAGATCGCAGCGGACAGCACGCCATCTGGATCAACGATCAATTCAGGATCTGCTTCCGCTGGACTGACACAGGACCGGCCGAGGTTGAGATCGTTGATTACCACTGACCAGGGGCACTGCCCCGCTCCTCTGGAGATAAGTCCATGGCCATCGCCTACGAAACCGATGTCGTCCTGCCGCCGCTGCATCCCGGTGAGGTTCTGCGGGAAGACTTCCTGATTCCTTTAGGATTGTCCGCCGGGTCGGTCGCGCGCGCCTGCCACGTTCCGCGCACCCGGATCGAGCGGATCGCCGCCGAGCAGATCGGGATCTCCACCGATACGGCCCTTCGCCTCGGCCGCTATTTCGGAACGAGCGCGGAGTTCTGGCTCAACCTGCAACGCCAGTTCGAACTGGATACGCTGAGCCAGACCCTCGGTCCGGAGATCGAGCGGATCGCGCCTCTGACGAGAGAGGCGGCTTGACGATAGCGACGCAGAATAGTCGATGTGGCTCAGGGCGCGGTCGATCTGCTGCAAGGCGCGCCGCTGAAAAAGCAGCTTCGAAGGCGATACTTGGACAGGACGGCCTCGACTTCGGCCGCCGTCGCGAAGTCCCCGCGCATCCCCGCGCATCCTCTCGGCCTGCGCCGCGACGAGATCGGCGACTTCATCAGCTGTCAGTTCGACCACCGCCTCGTCCCGGCCCGCATAGGCCAGCACGAGGCGAGCAATCTCATCCTGCATCTCGGGCGACAGTGCACGGGCGGTTTTCATCGCCCGATCCAAGAGGTCGGTCATGCCTTCGGTATGCACCGATCGCCGCCCGAGAAAAGTGGTGCAGCCCTCAGAGCCCGACCGGCCGCCCCGCGGCCACCACCAGCATCCGGCCGTCCGCGAAGGTCCGCGCGGCGGCGCGGCGGATATCGGCCTGCGTCACGGCCCCCACCAGGGCGTTGCGGCGGGCGATGTAGTCCATGCCCAGCTCCTCGAAGGCGATCTGCACCAGCTGGTGGGCGATCTTGGTCGAGGTGTCGAAGCCGAGCGCGTAGGAGCCGGTGAGGTAGTCCTTGGCCTTCTGCAACTCGTCGTCGTCCGGCCCGTCCGTGATCAGCCGGCCGATCTCGTCGCCGATCACCGACAGCGCCTCGCCGACACGCTCGTTCTTGGTGGCGGTGTAGCCCCAGGTCATCGCGGCCGAGCGGTGGCTGACCAGCGAAGTCCCCACCGAGTAGGCCAGACCGCGCTTCTCGCGCACCTCCTGGAACAGGCGCGACGTGAAGGCGCCGCCGCCCAGGATGTGATTCAGCACGTAGGCCGGGATGAAGTCCGGATCCCGCCAGGGCACGCCCGCCATGCCGAACCGGATCACCGATTGCGGCACGTCGAGATCGACCACGATGCGCCGGCCGAGATCCTGCACCTCGGTGCGCGGCACCGCCTTGAGCTCACCGGCCTCCGGCAGCGCCCCGAAGGCGCGGTTCAGACCCTCGGCGAGCTGCTCGGCGCCGATCGCACCGACCGCCGCGACCTTCACCCGGCCGCGCCCGATGATGCGGGCATGCATCGCCAGGAGGTCGTCCCGGGTGATCGCCGTGACGCTCTCGACCGTTCCGGAGGAGGGGCGCGCATAGGGGTGGCCGGCGAACGCCTCCTTGAAGAAGCGGCGGGAGGCCAGCACCCCCGGATCGTTCTGCTGGTAGCGCAGGCCGGCGATGACCTGGCCGCGCACACGCTCGATCGCGTCCGGGTCGAAGCGGGGCTTGGCCAGGGCCAGGGCCAGGAGCCCGATCGCCTCGTCGGCGTGCTTGACCAGCATCTTCAGCGAGCCGCCGATCGCGTCCGGCCCGGCATGGAAGGACAGCTCGATCGCCCGGGCGGCCAGCCGCTCCTGGAACAGGTCGGAGGTCAGGTCGCCCGCGCCCTCGTCGAGGAGCCGCGCCAGCATCTGCGCGCAGCCCGACTTGCCGGCCGGGTCCTGCGCGGCGCCGCCCTCGAAGGTGAAGGCGAGGGCGATCAGCGGCACGACGGGCGATTCGACGTGCCACGCCTCGATGCCGGGGGCGGTCACGACCGGCAGCGCCGTGGTGGGCGAACTGGCGGGGGTTGCGGTCTCGACCAGGGTCTCGGTCAAGCTCATGGGAACCTCGTATCTCTATCTCGGGCGACGGCGGAGCGGGCCAAGGCTCCCGGGCGGCACGCCCCGTCGCGGCCCCGTGCGGGGCCGCCGGGACGCAGCCGGGGTTACTCGGCGGCCATCGCGACCGGGGCGTCGGGATCCTGCGCCTTCGTCAGGTAGCCGGTGATCGAGCGGGCCGGGGTCAGCCAGCGCTCGGCGGCGTTCTTCAGGCGGTCCTGCGTCACCGCCTCGATGTCGGTCGGCCAGCGGCGGACCTCCTCGATGGTCTCGCCGATCGCCAATGCCGAGCCGTAGATCCGCGCCAGCGACGACTGGCTGTCGGAGGAATAGACCGTCTCGGCCACGAGGCGGGTCTTGGCCCGCTCGATCGCCTCGGCGTCCAGCGCCTCCGCGGGGGCGCGGCGCAGCACCTTGTCGACGGCCTCCTCCAGCTTCTCCAGGGGCACGCCCTCGGCCGGCACCGCGTAGACGGAGAAGCGGGTGTCGTCGATCGCCGAGCCCATGTACCAGGCGCCGGCATTGACCGCGAGGCCGGTCTCCATGACCAGCTTGCGGTAGAGGTAGGAGGTCGAGCCGCCGCCCAGAACCTCGGCCAGCAGCTCGAGATCGTGGCAGCCGCCGTCCCGGGCGGTGATGCAGGAGGGGGTCAGGTAGAGCCGCTGCAGGGTCGGCTGCTCGACCTTCGGGTCGGCCACCGCGACGCGGCGGAGCGCCTTCGGCTCCGGCTCTCGGGCCCGGACACGCTCGGGCCGGGCGCCCTGGGGCGTCACGCGGCCGTAGGTGGTCTCGGCGAGACGGCGGACCTCGTCCGGGGTCACGTCGCCCGCCACCACCAGGATGGCGTTC
Source organism: Methylobacterium guangdongense (assembly GCF_038442355.1). Classification (NCBI taxonomy): domain Bacteria; kingdom Pseudomonadati; phylum Pseudomonadota; class Alphaproteobacteria; order Hyphomicrobiales; family Methylobacteriaceae; genus Methylobacterium; species Methylobacterium guangdongense. Next base: position 60,634 of record NZ_JBBXMX010000013.1, on the reverse strand, counting down.
TCGGGCGTGTAGAAGCGCTTGTAGTAGGCCAGCGCGTGCTCGCGGTTCAGCCCCTCGATCTCGTGCATCCAGCCAATGATCGGGATGCCGTAGGGGTGATGCACGAACAGGCCGGCCGCCATCGCCTCGGAGAGCTGGGCGGACGGGTCGGTCTCGACCCGCATGCGCCGCTCCTCCAGCACCACGTCGCGCTCCGGCGCCACGACGGCGTCGTCGAGGACGAGGCCGCTCATCCGGTCGGCCTCGAATTCCATCATGGTGCCGAGGTGATCCCGGGCGACCCGCTGGAAATAGGCGGTGTAGTCGTAGCTGGTGAAGGCGTTCTCCTGGCCGCCGAGGCCCGACACCGCCTTCGAGAAGGCGCCGACCGGGTGCGTCTCGGTGCCCTTGAACATCAGGTGCTCGAGGAAGTGGGCGATGCCCGACTGGCCGAGCGGATCATCGGCCGAGCCGTTGCGGTACCAGATCATGTGGGTGGCGACGGGCGCCCGGTGGTCGGGCACGACCACGACGTCGAGGCCGTTGTCGAGGGTGAAGGCCGTCACCTCGGGCCCGCCCGCCTCGGACCGCCCGAACGGCGCGGCATCGCCCCGGCCGGCGCTGGCGCCGTAGGCCGAGCCCGGACGCTGCGGGAAGAGGGGGGGCGTCGCCTTCCTGAACAGGTGCATTCCGCTTTCCTTCTGCCGGCCCCGTCACCCGACGCCGCGCGTCGGAACGCCTGTGCGGATCGGGGCCGTCTGGGTCGCCGGCGCGCAAGAACCGCACCGGGACGATCATCTCATGTTGCCATGCCGTGGCGCCGTTGCAACAGCGACACGGCGTTCCGGTTACTGCTGCGCGCGCTGACGGAGGTAGGCCCTGGGATCGGACTCCTCCTTCTCGCGGCTGGCATTGTTGATCGGGTCGCTCGACGGGGGGCGCGCCAGCTTCTTGGGCGACTGCCGGTAGCCGGTCGGCGGATCCGTCAGCACGTCGCGGCTCGGTTCCACGTCGGAGGGCTCCGCGTTGGCGCTCTTGCCCTTGAGCAGGTCGAACGGGCTGAGCAGGCTGTCGTCGCGGTTGTTGTCGCCGGGCTTGCGCTCGGCCTCGGTGGTCAGGCTCGCCCCGGCCCGGCGGCCGTTGCGCATCTCATCCACGGAGAGCGTGGCGTTGTTGTCGTCGTAGCGGCCCCGGGCCTGGGTACCCCTGGGGTTGCGCCGCTCAACCGCCGCGCGCTCGCGCTCGACGATCTCGGGATCCTTCGGCCACGCGGTGCTGGTGGACCGGGCCCGGGGCTGGGGCAGGGCCTTGCCGTCGAGCTTGGGCGGCATCACCAGGGGCGGGCGCTCGTGATAGTCGATCGGGTCCTGGCGCTTCTCCAGGAGGCCGATGCCCGACAGGGCATCGCGCATGAACTCGCCGCGCTCCTGCGCCTGGGCGCCGACCGACAGCAGCGGCGTCAGGGCGAACGCGGCGGGGAGGAGGAGTCGAAGCCTGCGATGCCCGGTCATGCTGCCTCACGGGTTCCGGCCGGGGAGTCCGGCTCGGGGACGGCCGCGGCGCGGCCTGATCCGACGGGTCCCGGCCTGAGACCGGTTTCCGGCGATCGTATGGCGCCTTGACCACGGCAGGCTCGCGCGAGGCTGTCGCCCGGCCGCTGTGGTGCGTGCATCACAGGCGCGCCGCCGGGTCGCCGGGCGCGGTTTCCCCCTGGCGCCGGCCGGCCGGGAACAAGCTGTCGAGGATCAGGCCGATGACGCCGGCCACGATCGCCGCGTCGGCGACATTGAACACGTACCAGGACCATTGGCCGGCATGCAGATGGACGAAGTCGAACACCGCCCCGTAGACCGCCCGGTCGATGGCGTTGCCGAGCGCCCCGCCGACGATCAGCCCGAGGGCGGTCCCGAGGAGCCGCGAGCCCGCCCGGCGCATCCAGAGCCCGAGGCCCAGAGCGGCCGCGAGCGACAGGGCGACGAGCAGCCAGCGCCCGAGCCCGCCCTCCTGCTGGAACAGGCCGTAGGAGACACCCCGGTTCCACACCACCACGAAGTCGGCGAAGGGCGTGAGCCGCCAGGGCTGGGTGAGGACGAGGTCGGTGCCGAAATACAGGCCGAGCTTGGAGGCTTGGTCGAGGAGGAGGGTGAGGAAGAGGGCCGTGAGGCCGGCGCGGAAGGGAGTCATAGGCGGGCAACGAGGCGCGCGTCTCCCTCCCCCCTCTGCGGGGGAGGGTACCCTGCGAAGCAGGGGGGGAGAGGGGCAGCGCGACGATGCGGGTTTCGGCGCCCGGCGCGACCCCTCCGGCACCGTCGCTCCCCTCTCCCGACCCCCTTCGGGGGCCACCCTCCCCCGCAGAGGGGGGAGGGAGATGTAGCGGGGATGATCACGCCGCGCTCGCCTCCGGATGCGCCGCGTCCCACTCGCGCAGGGCCTGGGCGTCGCGGGGGGTCACGTCCGGATAGTCCGGATCGCCGCCCACCTCCGGGCTGACCCGCCAGGAGCGGGCGCATTTGCGCCCCTCGGCCGGGCTCGGCACCACGGCGACGCCGCGCACCTCGTCGAGCCGGAAGGCGTCCGCCGGGCCCTCGCCCGCCACCACGGTGATGGCGGACGTGATGCAGGTATCGGCGAAATCGCAGCCTTCCAGCGCCGCCAGAAGCTCCGGATCCGCCACGTGGACCTGCGGGGCCGCCTCCAGGCTCGCGCCGATGCGCTTAGCCGCACGCTCGATCTCCAGGGCACCGGTCACCACCCGCCGCACCCGCCGGATTTTTTGCCAGCGCTCCGCGAGGGCGGGGTCGAGCCAGGCGGCCGGGGTCTCCGGCAGGGTCTGGAGATGCACCGAGCCGTCCTCGGACGGGTAGCGCTCGAGCCACGCCTCCTCGGCCGTGAAGGCGAGCACCGGGGCGAGCCAGATCGCCGCCCGCCGGAAGGCCTCGTCGATCACCTGCAGGGCCGCCCGGCGGCGCACCGAGGAGACGGGATCGCAGTACAGGGCGTCCTTGCGCACGTCGAAGTAGAAGGACGACAGGTCGCCGGTCATGAAGCCGTTGAGCAGCGCCACCACCCGCTTGGTGTCGAAGGTCGCGTAGGCCTCGCGGATCTCGCCGTCGAGCTCGGCCAGCCGGTGCAGGATCAGCCGCTCCAGCTCCGGCATCTCTTCGTACGCCACGTCTTCGCCCGGGACCCGGTGGGCGAGGGAGCCCAGCATCCAGCGCAGGGAATTCCTGAGCTTCCGGTAGGTCTCGGCAAACGTCTTGATGATCTCCGGGCCGATGCGCAGGTCGTCGGTGTAGTCGGAGGCCGCGACCCACAGGCGCAGGATGTCGGCGCCCGAATCCTTGATGACGCTCTGCGGCGCGACGACGTTGCCCTTCGACTTCGACATCTTCAGGCCCTTGCCGTCGAGCACGAAGCCGTGGGTCAGGACGATGTCGTAGGGCGCCCGGCCGCGGGTGCCGGAGGATTCGAGGAGCGAGGACTGGAACCAGCCGCGGTGCTGGTCGGACCCCTCCAGGTACATGACCCGGTCCTGCCCGCCGTCACGGATGCGGGTGACGCCTGCGAGGCCCGGGAAAGCCTCGGGATCGTCCAGCACGAAGGCGTGGGTCGAGCCCGAATCGAACCAGACGTCGAGGACGTCGGTGACCTTCTCGTAGGCGGCCGGGTCGTGCTCGGGGGCGAGGAAGCGCGCGGCGGCCTCGTCCCGGAACCACGCATCGGCCCCCTCGGCCGCGAAGGCGTCGCGGATGCGGGCGTTGACGGCCGCGTCCCTCAGGATCTCGCCCGTCTCCCGATGGACGAACACGGTGATCGGCACGCCCCAGGCGCGCTGGCGCGACACCACCCAGTCCGGCCGGTTGGCGACCATGCCGGTGATCCGGTTCTTGCCCTGGGTCGGCACCCACTGGGTGTCGTCGATGCCCTGGAGCGCCACCTCACGCAGGGACCGGTTGCCGAGCGAATCGACAGGCCGGTCCATGGCGATGAACCACTGCGGCGTGTTGCGGAAGATCACCGGCTTCTTGGAGCGCCAGGAATGCGGGTACTGGTGGCGCAGCACCCCGCGGGCGACGAGCGCCCCCGCCTCGGTCAGCGCCGCGATGACCGCCTTGTTGGCGTCGCCCTTCTCGCCCTTGTCGGTGAGGACGCGCTTGCCCTCGAAGCCCGGCGCGGCCTTGGTCAGCGCGCCGTCGGCATCCACCGTGTAGGGGATGGTCGGGTCGATGCCGCGCTCGGCGAGCAGGCGGCCGCTCGCCATCCAGAGCTCGAAATCCTCGCGGCCGTGACCCGGGGCCGTGTGGACGAAGCCCGTGCCGGACTCGTCGGTGACGTGGTCGCCGTCGAGCATCGGCACCGCGAAGCCGTAGCCGAGCGCCGCAAGGGGATGAGCCAGGGCGAGACCGGCGAGCACCTCCGGGCGCACGTCGCCGACGCGCTCGAACGCCTCGACCCGGGCGGCCTTGGACACCGTGGCGGCGAGGCTGTCGGCGAGCACATAGGTCTGGCCGGGCACCGCCCAGTTGTCGGCCGGCGCCTCCGTGACCCGGTACAGGCCGTAGGCGATCTTCTTGGAGTAGGCGACGGCGCGGTTGCCGGGGATCGTCCACGGCGTCGTGGTCCAGATCACCACCCGGGCCTGGGCGAGGTCACCCTCGGCGCCGGACACGATCGGAAACGCACAGAAAATCGTGTCGCTGACGTGCTCCTCGTACTCGACCTCGGCTTCAGCGAGCGCGGTCTTCTCCACCACCGACCACATCACCGGCTTCGAGCCCCGGTAGAGCTGGCCGCTCATCGAGAACTTCATCAGCTCGTCGGCGATCACGGCTTCCGCCGGGTACGCCATGGTGGCGTAGGGATGGTCCCAGTCGCCGGTGACGCCGAGCCGCTTGAATTCCTCCCGCTGCACGTCGAGCCACTGGGCCGCGAAGGTCCGGCATTCCTGCCGGAACTCGATCACCGGCACGTCGTCCTTGTTGCGGCCCTTGGCGCGGTACTGCTCCTCGATCTTCCACTCGATCGGCAGGCCGTGGCAGTCCCAGCCCGGGACGTAATTGGCGTCGAAGCCGAGGGCCCCCTGCGAGCGCACCACCACGTCCTTGAGGATCTTGTTGAGCGCCGTGCCGATGTGGATGTTGCCGTTGGCGTAGGGCGGGCCGTCGTGCAGCACGAATTTCGGCCGGCCCTCCCCGCGGGCGCGCAGCTTGCCGTAGAGGTCCATCTGCTTCCAGCGCTCGAGGAAGAGCGGCTCACGGACCGGCAGGCCGGCGCGCATCGGGAACTCGGTCTGCGGCAGGAACAGGGTCTTGGAATAGTCGCGGGCGGGCGCGGTCTCGGGGGTGGTCATCGGATCTCGCATCGGCGGTCGGGCCGGCAGCGTCGGGCCGGCGGAATCGGGGCGGGCGGCAGGAGGATCCCGGACCTCCGCGCGGCCACGCTAGAGCGGGCCCTCAGGCGGAGGCCGGGCCGGTAATTCGAATCGGGCGGCGGACGCCGCGCAGGGCGCGCGAAGCGGGCATGAAGCGTTCTCTATCAGCCGCCCCGGCCCGAGGCCAGCGGCAGCGCGGATCACGCGCCCGTGACCTGGGATGGGACCAATCGGCGCCTGGATCGTTGACCACCACACCCTCCGTCCGCCGAGGCGGCGCGGAGCCGACCCAGATCCAAGCCCGGGAGTAGCCCTATGAAGAAGCTTCTGATCACGACCCTCGCCCTTGCGCCCATCGCCTTCGCGGGCGCCGCGCAGGCTCAGGGGACGGCGCGTGGCGCCCAGCGCGGCGCCGAGGACGGGGCCGCGGCGGCCGGCCCGGTGGGCGGTGTCGTCGGCGGCGCCGTTGGCGCGGCCACCGGCACGGTCGGCGGCGTGCTCGGCACCGATCCGGATCCGGCCCGCCGCGCCCGCGAGGATCGACGCGAGGAGCGGATGGAGCGCCGGGAGCGGACGGGCCGCTAAGCCGACAGGGCCGGTCGCCTCAGGCGGCCGGCCGCGCCTCCCGGCGGATCGTCTCCTGCGCCAGGAGGTAGAGCCCCGAGCCGACCACGATCATGGCGCCCGCCACGGTCCAGCGGCTCGGCAGGTCGCCGAACAGCAGGAAGCCGAAGGTCACCGACCAGAGCAGCTGCGTGTAGATGAACGGCGACAGCACGTTGGCCGGTGCGCGGGCATGGGCCAGCACCAGCAGCCAGTGGCCGAGCGTCCCGAACAGCGCGACGCCGATGAGCAGCGCCCAGTGGGTCAGGTTGGCCGGGTTCGTCCAGATCCAGGGCAGGAGCGGGGCCATCAGACCGAGGCCCGCGAGCCCCGTGTAGAACATGGTCGTGGCGGTCGAATCGTAGGCCGCGAGCTTGCGCGTGATGATCGCGTAGAAGGCGTAGACGATCACGTTGGCGACGCAGAGCAGAGCGGCCGGATGCATCCCGCCGACGCCGGGCCGGACGATCACCAGCACGCCGAGAAAGCCGACGCCGATCGCCATCAGCCGCGCCCGCGACGACCACTCGCCGAGCAGCGGCCCCGCGAGCAAAGCCACGGTGAGCGGCGCGGCGAACTGGATGGAGATTGTCTCGGCCATCTGCAGGTAGCGCAGGGCGAGGAAGTTGAGCGCCGTCGAGGCGAAGAGCAGCAGCGAGCGGATGATCTGCAGCGGCAGGCGCCGGCTCTTGACCACGCCCGGGGTGCGCACCGGGTTGATGAACAGTGAGATCATGGCGACGCTCGCCGCGTAGCGCATGAAGGTGGTGACCAGCGGATCGACGCCGCCCCGCGCCAGGGTCTTGGCGCAGGCATCGAGCCCGGCGAAGAACGCCACCGCCCCGCACATCAGCGCGATGCCGACGAGCCGCCGCCGTCCCGCCAAATCGGCCTCCGGGGCGGCGCGCGCGCTGTCATCGGTAACGGATGTCGCGAGCCGCGTGCCCATGCCTGCCAAACCTCGTGGAGGCCGACACTCCTGCCACGCTCGGGCCTGTCCGGGTATCGGCCGGCGCGCAGGGGAACCATGCAGCCGGCACGGTCCCCGCGCCGGTGCCGGCACGGTCCCCGCGCCGGGGCGGCTCAGCCCGCGGATCAGTGCTTGGCCGCAGCCTTCTCGACCGAGGCGGTCTTGGTGGTGGCCTTGGCCGCCGGCTTGGCGGCTTTCCTGGGCGGCGCCGCACCCGCCATCAGGGCGGCGAGATGGCTCTGGTCGAGCCCCGAAGCCGGGCCGGGGCCGGCGGCAGGGGCCGGGACCGCCGGGGCGGGCGCCAGGCTCGCGGCCGCGAGCGGAGGCTCGACCCGGCGCGGCGCGATCGATCCCGTGGCGACCGGATCGGGCACAGCGGCCGCGGCGACCGAGATGGCGGAGTCCCGCTGCACGCGCAGGGTCCAGTGGGCGGCGGTGGAGAGCGCGGCGACCGCCAGGATCGCCTTGATTCCGCTGGTGAGCAGGGCTCGCATGGTCTCAGGCCCGAATGAACGCGGTTACGCCGGACCGGATCCCCGGCCCCGCTGCATCATCGCGCGGGAGCGTGAACGAACCCGCAATCGGGTGGGGCGGCACCGTCCCGGAACGGGTCAGATGCATCCTGTGGCGGGGGATCGGGAGCGGGCGATATGTGGGCCTTGCGCCGGATCCGCGGTTCCTGTTCCCCGCGTGCCCGACACTCCTGCAGCGACTCGGCCCACTGAGCCTCACAGGAGCGGCCCAGAGAACTGGTCCGGACCATCCCGTCACTGCCGACCCCGCTGCCATGCAGGCCCGAGCGGGCTCGCGAAACCTTCAGGCGCATCGGCGGCCGGGGACAGCCCGTGTAGAGGGTGACAGTCGAGCCGGCAACAGAGGCGAGGCCGTTTCGAGGGCCCCCGCGGCGATCAGCGCGCCGCGGCCTCCGCGGCGAAGCGTATCAGCGCGGCGCTGTCGGCCTCCCCCGCCTCCGCGGCGAGGTGCCGGTAGAGGGCGGCATAGCCGGTGAAGACCTGACGGCCGGCCGCGTCCGGCCCGAGGAAATCGGCGATCTCCCCCATCTCGGGGGCCCAGCGATAGGCCTTGGGTGCCATGTCGGGCAGGCCCTTGGCGAAGCGGGCGAGGAGCGACGGGTCGTTTTCGGCGAGTTCGGCGAGCAAAGCCGCGCCGGCCCCGGCGCGCTCGGCGGCCAGGATCATGATCGCGGCGAGCGCGGTGAGACCCTTGTTGAGGCCGGCATAGCTCATCTTGAGGCTGGAAGCCGCGCCGACCTCGCCGGGACAGACACGCAGGTCGAGGCCGAGGTCGCTCAGGACCAGCGCCGGGGCGGTGTCGGCCCCGGAGACGTAGACGCGCGGCCCCTTCGTGCCGGGCTTCGGCGGCAGGCCGAGGATCGCCCCGTCGAGGAACGGCGCGCCGGTGGCCGCGACGATCTCTGCGATGCGTCCGAGCGTCTCCGGGCTGACCGCGTTGGCGTCGATATAGACCGGCTTTTTCGGGGCCGCCGCTAGGGCCGGCGCGAGCCTTCGGACCAAGTCCTCCGCGTCGGCGGGCGGCACGATCGAGAGCAGGAGATCTGCGGCGGCGAGGTCGGAATCCGCGGCGTGGACCATGCCGGCGGCCTCGGCCCGGGCGCGGCTCGCCGCCCCGCGCCCGTCGAGGGAGGTCAGGACGCGGGCGCCGTGCTCGGCAAGCCGAGCCCCGATGGCGCTGCCCATGGCGCCGGGGGCGATCACCGCGATGGTGGGCATGGCGAGACTCTCCAAGGCACGTGATCCCACCATAGTAGTCAGCAGGGCCGGCAGAGCCCAGGATGCCAAACGATCGGATTCCCCGCCCATGACTCAGACCAAGCCAAGGGAAGGGTCGCCGAAGAACTTGCGCTATCGCCGCGTGCCGCAACGCGACGGCATGAAGCTCATATGCCTCTGGGTGCCTGATCCGGCGAGGCCGGACTTCATCGAGGAGGCCGCCCGGCAAGCCGCAATTCTGAGGGGGGCCCCCGAGGAAGCCGAAGCTCTCGACTTCATCGAATCCGCGTTCGACTGGCCCGAACCGTGACGCGCGGTGACATCGTCACCGTCTCCCCGCCAGGGGCTTACGGCAAGCCGCGTCCTGCCGTCGTCGTGCAATCCGACTGACTCACAGGGACCGATAGCATCCTTGTCTGCCTCATCACGAGCACGCTCCGCGACGCACCGCTCTTCCGGCTGACCGTCGAGCCGAGCCCCGCCAACGGCTTGCGCAGCACTTCGCAGATCATGGTCGACAAAGTTATCGCGCTGCCACGGGCGAAATGCGGTGCCCTCATCGGCCGACTTGAACGCGACACCCTCGCAGCCCTGAGCCGGATGCTCGCCATCGTGCTCGGCCTTGCCGACTGATACAGCGATCTGGTTCCGCACGCTCGATCCCGCGGGCGTGGAACGCTCCGCGGGATGACCGACAGCAGGGCTCCTGCTCCTACCGCAGCGAGCCGCAGAACCGCTGGATGCGCCGGCAGGCCTCCTCCAGCACCGCGTTCGAAGTGGCGTAGGAGATGCGCAGGTTCGGCCCGAGCCCGAAGGCCGAGCCGTGGACCGCCGCCACGCCCTCGGCCTGGAGCAGTTCCGTGACGAAATCCTCGTCGGTCTCGATCGTCTTGCCGGCTTCCGTGGTCTTGCCGATCAGCGCCGCGCAGGACGGGTAGACGTAGAACGCCCCCTCCGGCGTCGGGCAGGTCAGGCCGTTGGTCTGGTTGAGCATCGACACGACGAGGTCGCGCCGGCCCTGGAAGGCCGCGCGGAACTTCGCCAAGTGATCCTGCGGCCCGTCGAGGGCGGCCACCGCGGCCCATTGCGCGATCGTGCTGGCGCCCGACGTCTGCTGGCCCTGGACGAAGTCCATCGCCTTGATGAGCTTCTCCGGCCCCGCCGCGTAGCCGATCCGCCAGCCGGTCATGGCGTAGCCCTTCGAGACGCCGTTCATGGTCAGCGTCCGCTCGATCAGCTGCGGCTCGACCTGGGCCGGCGTGACGAATTCGAAGTCGCCGTAGGTCAGGTGCTCGTAGATGTCGTCGGTGAGAATGTGCACGTCCGGATAGCGCAGCAGCACGTCGGTCAGCGCCTTCATCTCGGCGCGGGAATAGGCGGCCCCCGACGGGTTCGAGGGCGAGTTGAGGACGATCCACTTGGTCTTCGGCGTCAGGACCCGGTCGAGCTCCTCCGGCTGGAGCTTGAAGCCATGGTCCATGTCGGTGTCGGCGAAGACCGGCGTGCCGCCGCACAGGCCGACCATCTCCGGGTAGGACACCCAGTAGGGGCGGGGGATCACCACCTCGTCGCCCGGGTTCAGGGTGGCCAGGAACGCGTTGTACAGCACCTGCTTGCCGCCGGTGCCCACGATGGTCTGCGAGACCTTGTAGTCGAGCCCGTTCTCGCGCTTGAACTTGCGCACGATCGCCTCGCGCAGGGGCACGATGCCGGAGACCGGCGGGTAGCGGGTCTCGTTGCGGTGGATCGCCTCGATCGCCGCCTGCTTGATGTGCTCGGGCGTGTCGAAATCCGGCTCGCCCACCGACAGGCTGATGACGTCGACGCCGGAGGCCTTCAGGTCCCGGGCCTTCTGGGTCATTACGATGGTCGCGGACGGCTTCACCCGCGAGAGGACGTCGGCGAGGAAGGCCATGGCGTTCGGTGCTCCGGATTTTCGAGGTCGGGCGCCGCCTCTTCGCGGCGCGGCGGACCCTAGGCCCGGGACGGTGAGCCGGCAAGCGTGAGACGCCGCGGCGGCGCGCGGGACCCCGTTTTCTGCTATGCTCGCGCGAGTCGTGATGAAACGAAAGACCCTGCCGATGGGCGAGACCATCAGCATCACCCTGGCGCCGGACACGCTCCGGGCCGTGCGCGAGAGCGTCGAGGCCGGCGAGTACGCTTCGGTGGACGCCCTGCTCGACGAGGCCGTGCACGCCCTGCAACGCCAGCGCCGGGAGACGGCCGAGCGGCTCGATGACATCCGCGCGCGCATCCGGCGATCGTTGGACGATCCGCGGCCTTCGTTGAGCATCGAGGAGGTCGAGGCGCACATCGACGCCCTGCATGCCCAGACTCTCAAGGCTCACCAGGATGCAGCCCGTTGAGGTCGTCTTCGGAGCGGAAGCCGAGACCGACCTGCTTCAGATCTATCGCTGGGTCTATGATGCGAGCCGCGATCCGAACGTAGCCGGCCAATTTCTGGACAGGCTCGTCAGCCGGTGTGAGCGCATCGGCGATGCGCCCCGTGGCAGGCGCCCGCGCCACGATCTGGAACCGGGCCTCCGAACCGTGCCGTTCGAGCGATCCGCCGTCATCGCCTATCGGGTCGAAGCCGACCGGGTGACGATCACCAACGTGTTCTACGGCGGCCGCGATTTCGAGGCGCTGTATCAGACCGCTCGTCCGGACGATGAACCCGCACCATGACGCGTCTGGACGGGTGCGGATCGCCATGCCCTCGCGCCGGCCGGCTCACACCCCCATCTCTCCCGGCATGACACCGCTCTCCGTCCTCGACCTCTCCTTCGTCAGCGCCGACTCGACCCCGGCGCAGGCGCTGCACGACACCCTGGCGCTCGCCCGGCACGTCGACGGCCTCGGCTACCGGCGCTACTGGCTGGCCGAGCATCACGCGCTCCCCAACGTCGCGAGCCCCGCCCCCGAGATCATGATCGGCCAGATCGCCGCCGCGACCCGCAACCTGCGGGTCGGCTCGGGCGGGATCATGCTGCCGAACCACGCGCCGCTGATGGTGGCCGAGCGCTTCCGCGTGCTGGAGGCCCTGTTCCCGGGCCGGATCGATCTCGGCCTCGGCCGGGCGCCCGGCACGGACGGCCTCACCGCGCGGGCGCTGCGCCGCCGGGAAGCCCCGGGGGAGGGCGGGGACGACTTCCTCGACCGCCTGCAGGAATTGCTGTTCTGGGACGGCGGCTTCCCGGAGGGGCACCCGTTCGCCCGGATCACGGCGAGCCCGGCGGACGTCCCGCTACCGCCGATCTTCCTGCTCGGCTCCTCCGATTACAGCGCCCGGCTCGCCGCCGAGATCGGCTGCGGCTTCGGCTTCGCGCAGCACTTCTCCGGCATGCCGGCCGAGCCGCCGATGCTGGATTACCGGAACCGGTTCCAGCCGACGCGGCTCGGCACGCAACCCCACGCGATCCTGGCGGTGGCGGCGATCTGCGCCGCCACGGATGCGGAGGCCGAGCGCTTGGCGGCCAGCGCTCGCTTGGCGACGCTGCGTCGGGAGCGCGGCGAGTACCGGCCGCTGCCGAGCCTCGCCGAGGCGCTGGCCTATCCGTATTCGGACTTGGAGCGGATGCAGATCGCGCGCGGCCGTGACCGCCTGCATGTCGGCGGCCCCGAAACCCTGCGGGCGCAGCTCGCCGACATCATCCGGCGGACGCAGGCCGACGAGCTGATGATCGTCTCGGCCATCCCCGATCAGGCGGCACGCCACGAATCCTACGCGCTGCTGGCGCAGGTCTGGGGCCTCGGCGCGACCTCACAGGCGGCCTGAGCCGTCACCCGCCGCCCGCCGCGGGTGCTGGCGGCGGCGGCGCCGGCCGTGCAGGCTCCCCCCGGTTCACGCCCGCGACCAGACGGGCCGACCGGAGGAGAAGCAGCATGGGCAACCGACGCGAATTCCTGACCGCTACTGCCGCGGGCCTTGCCGCCGCCGCGGCGCCGGCCCGGGCCGCCGAGGAGCGCACGGCGGCTCCGAAGACCGCGCCCAATACCGCGCCTGCGGCGGCACCACCCGTCGGCATGCCCCGCGACATGGTCCTCCTCAACATGCGCCGCAGCGACGGCTACGCCCTGGGCGTGAAGACGAAGGACGGCGTCCTCGACGTCGCCGCCGCCGGCCGGGCGCTCGGGATGCCGGTCCCCGCCGACATGGACGACCTCCTCCAGAACGGGCGCGGCCCGGCCCTGCGCGCCCTGATCGACGCGGTCGAGGCCGCCCCCGACGGGCGCTTCGTGCTGGCGGAATCCGGCATCGCCTACGCGCCGGTGGTCACGCGGCCCGAGAAGATCATCATGATGGGCTTCAACTACCGCCACCACGCGGAGGAGACCGGCACACCGATCCCCAAGGACCCGCCGCTGTTCAACAAGTACAACAACGCCCTGAACCACCATGGCGGCACGATCACGCTGCCGACCCAGGCGGCGCGGGAATTCGACTACGAGACCGAGCTGGTGATGGTGTTCGGCCGCGAGTGCCGGAACGTCTCCGAAGCGGACGCCCTCGACTATCTCGCCGGCTACTGCACGGGCAACGATTTCAGCGCCCGGGACCTCCAGACGCTGACCTCGCAGTTCATGATCGGCAAGACCTCGGACGGATTCGCGCCGCTCGGCCCCTATCTGGTGACCGCCGACCGGGTGAAGGACCCGAACAACCTCAAGCTCAAGACGCTGGTCAACGGCCAGGTGCGCCAGGATTGGAGCACCAACGACATGATCTTCAATTGCCGCCAGCTGATCAGCTTCGCGTCCAAGGTGATGACGCTCAGGCCAGGCGACATCTTCTACACGGGCACGCCGCAGGGGGTGATCTTCGACGAGAAGACGCCGCGCAAGGACCGGGCGTGGCTGAAGCCCGGCGACGAGGTGGTGTCGGAGCTGGAAGGGCTCGGGGAGTTGCGCTTCAGGCTGGTCTGATCGCGTTGCGCGACGGCGCGGTCCGCTGCGCCTACACGGGCGCGGCAAGCGACCGGCCCCCTCTCCCGTGCGGGAGAGGGTTGGGGTGAGGGACGAGACGCCACAGGATCGAGCCCGTCCTTGCCGCGCAGTCAGGTCGAGCCGTCTCCGGACAGACCCGATCCCTCACCCTGTCCCTCTCCCGCACGGGAGAGGGGACCCGCGCCCGATCCTGAAGCAGTCGCGCGCCCGGCCGGCCTCAACGCCCGAACAGGCGACCGAGCCGGGCGAGGAAGCCGCCGCCTTCCGCAGGTTTCGCATCGGGCGTCGCCGGCTTGGCCGCTTCCGTCTTCGGCGCCAGGACCAGCCCGAGCGCCGCCGTGTCGGTGGTCTCGCGGTCGATCAGGATCAGGCTGCCGGTCTCGCGGTTCTCCGCGTAGGCATCCACCGCCACCGGCCTGTCGAGGCGAAGCGCCACGTCGGCAATGTCGTTGGCCGACAGGCGCTCGGCCGGGCCGGGCCTGCCGGTCTCCGGGTCGATGCGCGAGATGATCCGCTCCACCGTCGCGGTGACCGTGGCGGTGCCGATCTTGGCGAACAGGCTGGCACCCGGGTTGAGATCGGTCTCGGCCGCCCAGAATAGGCGGGCGTCGAGGGTCTCGGTGACCCGCATCGGCGCGTCGGTGGCCACGATCACCTGACCGCGGGAGGCGTCGATCTGGTCGGCCATCACCAGGGTGACCGACTCGTCCTCGCCGGCCTCGGGCAGGTCGCCGTCGGCGGTGTAGATCCGCGCCACCGTGGAGGTCCGGCCGGAGGGCTGGACCGTCACCGAATCGCCCGGCCGCACCCGGCCGCTGGCGATCCGGCCGCTATAGCCGCGGAACTCGGAATTGGGCCGGTTGACCCACTGCACCGCCATGCGGAACGGGGCGTTCAGCGCCTCGGCGCGGACCGGCACGGTCTCCAGGTAGGCGAGCAGGGGGCCGCCCGTGTACCAGGGCGCCGCGATGCCCGGCTCCACGACGTTGTCGCCGTTCTTGGCCGAGAGCGGGATCGCCTTGACCTCGGCGAAGTTCAGATCCCGGGCGAAGTCGGAGAAGCCCGCGACGATGCCGTCGAAGGTGCCCTGCGCCCAGCCGGCGAGATCCATCTTGTTGACCGCCAGCACGACCCGGCGGATCCCGAGATTCGAGACCAGCAGCGCGTGGCGACGGGTCTGGCGGGTCAGGCCCTGGCGGGCATCGACCAGGATCACCGCCACGTCCGCCGTCGAGGCGCCGGTGGCCATGTTGCGGGTGTACTGCTCGTGGCCGGGGGTGTCGGCCACGATGAACGAGCGCCTGTCGGTGGAGAAGAACCGGTAGGCGACGTCGATGGTGATGCCCTGCTCGCGCTCGGCCTGGAGGCCGTCCACCAGCAGCGCGAGATCCACCTCCGCGCCCTGCGTCCCGTGCTTGCGGGAATCCCGCTGGAGCGCCGAGATCTGGTCGTCGAAGATCTGCTTGGTGTCGTGCAGGAGCCGGCCGATCAGGGTCGACTTGCCGTCATCCACCGAGCCGCAGGCGATGAAGCGCAGCACCGCCTTGTTGCGATGGGCGGTGAGGAAGGCCGCATAGCCGGCCGCGCGCTCACCGAAGGCGTTGGGGGCCTGATGCACCGTCATCAGAAGTAACCTTCCTGCTTCTTGCGCTCCATGGCGCCCGCGCCGTCCTTGTCGATCACCCGGCCCTGGCGCTCCGAGGTGCGCGCCGCCAGCGTCTCGCCGATGATCTCGGGCAAGGTGGCGGCGTCGCTCTCCACCGCGCCGGTCAGCGGGTAGCAGCCGAGGGTGCGGAAGCGGACGAGGCGCTGCTGCGGGGTCTCGCCGGGGGCGAGCGGCAGGCGCTCGTCATCGACCATGATGAGCTGGCCGTCCCGCTCCACCACCGGCCGTTCCTGGGCGAAGTAGAGCGGTACGATCGGAATGTTTTCCTGCTCGATGTAGAGCCAGATGTCGAGCTCGGTCCAGTTCGACAGCGGGAAGACCCGCAGGGACTCGCCGCGCTTCTTCTTGAGGTTGTAGAGGTGCCAGGGCTCGGCGCGCTGGCGCTTCGGGTCCCAGCGGTGCTGCGCGGTGCGCAACGAGATGATCCGCTCCTTGGCGCGGCTCGCCTCCTCGTCGCGGCGGGCGCCGCCGAAGGCCGCGTCGAACTTGTGCTTGTCGAGGGCCTGCCGCAGGGCCTGCGTCTTCATCACGTCGGTGTGGACCTCGGAGCCGTGGCTCACCGGGCCGACACCGCGGGCGAGCCCGTCCGGGTTGGTGTGGATCAGGAGATCGAGGCCGAGTTCCTTGGCGCGGGCATCGCGGAAGGCGATCATCTCGCGGAACTTCCACGTGGTGTCGACGTGGAGCAGCGGAAACGGCAGGCGCCCGGGCGCGAAGGCCTTGAGGGCCAGGTGCAGCAGGACCGAGGAATCCTTGCCGATCGAGTAGAGCATCACCGGGTTCTCGGTCTCGGCGACCGTCTCCCGGAAGATGTGGATGGCCTCGGCCTCCAGCCGCTTGAGGTGGCTGAGGCGGTCGGCGGGGGAGGGGGCGCTCGGCTGCACGGCAGCGGCGAGGGCGGCGCTCATCGGGCGAACTCCGGCTGGCGATGGGTGTCGGTCTGGATGGTCTCGAACGCGGCGGGCTCCTGACCCGGCTGCACCGACGCCCCGGGACGTCCGACATGCAGGCCGCATTCCTTCTTGTCTTCCTGCTCCCACCACCAGCGGCCGGCGCGCTCGGGCTCGCCGAGCTTCACCGCGCGGGTGCAGGGGGCGCAGCCGATCGACGGGAAGCCGCGATCGTGCAGGACGTTGTAGGGCACGAAGTTGTCTCGAATGAATCCGTCGATCTGCGCCCGGGTCCAGTCGGCGAGCGGGTTCAGCTTGATCAGGCCGCGCGCGGCGTCGAATTCGGCCAGCGGCGTCTCGGCGCGGTTGGCCGACTGGCCGGCGCGCAGCCCGGTGAGCCAGCCGCTCGCCCCCTCGAGGGCGCGGCCCAGCGGCTCGACCTTGCGGAAGCCGCAGCAGGCCTGCCGGGCGGCGACCGAGCGCCGGAAACCGTTGATGCCCTCGTTGCGCACGAAATCCTCCGCGGCCGCGCGCTCGGGCGCGTAGGCGGCGATGCGGATCCCGTAGGCCGATTCGGTCTCGGCCCAGGTGTCGTAGGTCTCGGCGAACAGGCGGCCGGTATCGAGGGTGACGATCTCGACGCGGGCCTTCGCCTGCCCCTCAACGAGCTTGGCCATCGCCAGGGCGTGGGTCAGCGCCTGATCCTCGACGCCCAGGCTCGTGGTGAACACGAGCCGGCCGGGAATCTCGGCGGCGATCAGGTGGAGGCGGCTGGTCAGGTCGAGCCCGGACAGCCGCTCCGCGAGGGCTTCGGCCGTCTGTCGGTCCGGACGGGTCATCGAGACGGTCCCGGGTTTGAACGTGGATCCTGGGCCGGCGCGTGCCGGACCCTGTTGTCGAACGGTCGAGATGTTCGCTATACCGAACGAAGTCAAGGCGCTTCGGTTCGCGTGTCGGGTCTGGAAGCGGGGTTCGGCGTGCGGTTGCGCACAGGCCCCGCCGGGTCCGATGGCGTCCCGGATGAAAGAATCTTCTTAACGCCCCCTGAGAGACCCTGTACCGGATGCGGGCGGGCCCGCCCGGACGGATCCTATGGAGACAGTCTTGGACGCGATCGATCTCAAGATTCTCGCCCTGCTGCAGACGGACGCGACGCTCTCCATCGCGGCGATCGGGGAGCGCGTGGGCCTGTCCCAGACCCCGTGCTGGAAGCGCATTCAGAAGCTGGAGGCCGACGGCGTGATCGACCGGCGCGTGGCGGTGCTCGATCCGGTAAAGCTCGGCCTCGGGCTGACGGTCTTCGTCTCCATCGAGACGGCCGACCACTCCCAGGACTGGCTGCAGCGCTTCGCCGCAACCGTTTCGGCCATGCCGGAGGTTCTGGAATTCTACCGCATGGCCGGCGACGTGGATTACATGCTGCGCGTCGTGGTCGCCGACATGCAGGCCTATGACAGCTTCTACAAGCACCTGATCGCCGTGCTGCCCCTGAAGAACGTCACTTCGCGCTTCGCCATGGAGAAGGTGAAATCCACAACGGCCCTGCCGCTCCCGGCGCCCCCGAAGAACGGGCGGCACCTGCCGGGGACCGGCCCCGTCCTCGCGGTCGTCGGAGAATAGTTTTCTCTTCTGCCGCGCCGCAACGAACGAGATGTCCTACGCTCCGCCCGTTCTGCAAAACGAACGTTTTTCGATTGACACGGGCCCTCCCGGCCCCGACATGGTCAGGTAATGTCCCGCCCCAATCTCCTCCCGCGCACCGCCCCGTTCGGGGATGGCGAGCGCGCCAGCCTCGACGCGGTGCTCGGCACTGCCAGCCCCACGCAGCGCGCGTGGCTCGCCGGCTTTCTGGCGGGCCTCGACGCCGCGGGCGGCCAGCCCGCCGCCGTCCCGGCCGCCCCGCCCAAGGCCGCCGCGCCGCTCACCGTGATCTACGCCAGCGAATCGGGGAATTCCGAGGCGCTGGCCGGCAACGTCGCCAAGCTCGCGCGCAAGCAGGGCTTCAAGCCGAAGGTCGTGGATTTTGCCGATCTCGACCTCGCGACCCTGCCCAAGGCCGGCAAGCTGATCGCCATCGCGGCGACCTGGGGCGAGGGCGAGCCGCCGGCCCGGGCCGTGCGGGCCTATGGCGAGCTGATGGGGGAGGGCGCCCCGCGCCTCGACGGCGTGGAGTTCGCGGTCCTGTCCCTCGGCGACACCTCCTACGCGGAGTTCTGCGCCATCGGGAAGGCGCTCGACGCGCGCTTCGAGGCGTTGGGGGCTAAGCGCGCCGCCGAGCGCGCCGACCTCGACCTCGACTTCGAGAAGCCCGCCGCCGACTGGATCAAGGGCACGCTCAAGGCGCTGGCCCCGGCGGACACGTCCGACAACGTCGTGGCGGTGGATTTCGCCCGCGCCGCCCCGGGCGAGGACGACGAGGCCGAGCCGAGCCGCGAGCCCCTGGTGGTCGAGGTCGTCGAGCACGTGAACCTCAACTCCTCGCGCTCCGACAAGGAGACGATCCACCTCGCGCTCGCCTTCGAGGACGGGGCGCCGGCCTACGAGCCGGGCGACTCGCTCGAGATCTTCCCCGAGAACGATCCGCAGCTCGTGGACGAGATCCTGAACGCCGCGGGCCTCTCGGGCGACGAGGCCCTGCGCAAGGCCCTGCTCGCCGAGCGGGACATCACCACGCTCTCGGCCGCCACGATCGAGCGGTTCGTGAAGGCCACCGGCCACACGGAGGCGCAGACGCTGATCGACAGCGGCGAGGCCAAGGCCTGGATCGAGGGCCGGCACCTGATCGACCTGCTGACGGCGTACCCGGCCAAGCTCACGCCCGAGCACCTGAACACGATCACCCGGCCGCTGCCGCCGCGGGCCTACTCGATCGCCTCCTCGCGCAAGGAGGTGGGCGACGAGGTCCACCTCGCCATCGTGGCGGTGCGCTACGAGGCCCACGGCCGCGCCCGCTCAGGCGTCGCCTCGGTCCACGTGGCCGACCGGATCCGCGACGGCGCCAAGCTGCGGGTGCGGCTGAAGCCGAACCGCCACTTCCGCCTGCCGCAGGATCCGGCCACCGACATCATCATGGTCGGCCCCGGCACCGGCGTCGCACCGTTCCGCGCCTTCGTGCAGGAGCGCCGGGCGATCGAGGCCCCCGGCCGGTCCTGGCTGTTCTTCGGCGACCGGCACTTCCTCCACGACTTCCTGTACCAGCTCGAATGGCAGGATGCCCTGGAGGACCGGTCGCTCACCAAGATCGACGTGGCCTTCTCGCGGGATCAGCCGGAAAAGATCTACGTGCAGGACCGGATCGTCCAGAACGCGAAGGAGCTGGTCTCCTGGCTGGACGGCGGCGCCCATTTCTACGTCTGCGGCGATGCCAAGCACATGGCCAAGGACGTGCGGGCCGCGGTGGTGAAGGCCTACGAGACCGTCAAATCCTTGAGCGCCGCCGAGGCCGAGGCGCAGGTCGCGGCTTTGGAGCGCAGCCACCGCTACCAGCAGGACGTTTACTAGGGCAGCTCCCCCGCGGGTGCGGGGGACGCCGGACTTTTACGGAGCCGGATCGGGCGCGGGTCCCCTCTCCCGTGCGGGAGAGGGACAGGGTGAGGGATCAGGTCTGTCCGGAGAGGGCACATCCCTCACCCGGCTTTCTGCGAAAGCAGACCTCTCCCGCACGGGAGAGGGGGCCGGTCGCGGATCCCGTTGATGTCCTGCACCGGCTTCGCTCCGCTCGACGCCTTCCCCATGGGAAGGGAGACGCGTTCAGACAGACGGATTCACCCCATGGACGACCACAGCCCCCGCGACACCGCCGAGACCCCGGCCTCCGCTCCGGCCAAGCGCGTCTACGAGACCCCGCCGACCGAGCGGCCGATCACCGACGCCGAGGCCGCCCGCGCGGCCCAGCTCGCCGCCAACGAGCACATCAAGATCGCCAGCGGCTACCTGCGCGGCACCCTGGCGGACGGGCTCCTGAAGCACGCCACCGGGGCGATCTCGGAGGATGACGGGCAGCTCGTGAAGTTCCACGGGATGTACATGCAGGACGACCGCGACCTGCGCCCCGAGCGGACCAAGAAGAAGCTCGACAAGGCCTACAGCTTCATGATCCGCCTGCGCATCGCGGGCGGCGTCATCACGCCGAAGCAGTGGCTGGCCCTGGACCATATCGCAGTCACCTATGCGGGCAGCGCCCTGCGGGCGACCACGCGCCAGACCTTCCAGTATCACGGCGTGATCAAGGCGAACCTGAAGCGCACGATGGCGGCGATCGACGCCGCGCTCCTCGACACGATCGCGGCCTGCGGCGACGTCAACCGCAACGTCATGGCGGCGACGAACCCCGCGCAGGTCGGCGCCCACAAGGCCGCCTACCAGCTCGCCAAGGACATCTCCGACTCGCTGCTGCCCAAGACCAGCGCGTGGCGCGAGATCTGGCTCGACGGCGAGCGGGTGGTCGGCGGCGAGGACGCGGCCGAAATCGAGCCGGTCTACGGCCGCACCTACCTGCCGCGGAAGTTCAAGACCGTCATCGCGGTGCCGCCCTCCAACGAGGTCGACATCTTCGCCCACGATCTCGGCTTCATCGCGATCCTCGACAAGAAGAACCAAGTCACCGGCTGGAACGTCACGGTCGGCGGCGGCATGGGCATGACCCACGGCGAGCCCGACACCTTCCCGCGCACCGCCGACGTGATGGGCTTCGTGGCCCCCGAGGACGCCATCAAGGTCGCGGAGGCGGTGATGACCGTCCAGCGCGACTGGGGTAACCGCAAGAACCGCAAGAACGCCCGGCTCAAGTACACGATCGAGCGCTACGGCCTCGACGCCTTCCGGGCCGAGGTGGAGAAGCGGATCGGCAAGCCGCTCGGCGCGCAAAAGCCCTTCGCGTTCACCGACAACGGCGACCGCTACGGCTGGGTCGCGGGCGACGACGGGCGCTTCCACCTCACCCTCTACGTGCCGTCCGGCCGGATCAAGGACATCGTGGACGGGCCGCAATTCCTGACGGGCCTGCGCCGCATCGCCGAGGTCCACCAGGGCGATTTCCGCCTCACCGGCAACCAGAACGTCATCATCGCCAACGTCCCGGCCGAGAAGCGCGCCGAGATCGACGGGCTGGTCGACCAATACGGCCTGACCCGGGGTGCGAGCGCGCTGCGGCGCAATTCGCTGGCCTGCGTCGCCCTGCCGACCTGCGGCCTCGCGCTCGCCGAGAGCGAGCGCTACCTGCCCGACCTGATGACCGAGCTGGAGGCGAGCCTCGCGTCCCACGGGTTGGCCGAGGAGCCGATCACGATCCGCTCCACCGGCTGCCCGAACGGCTGCGCCCGGCCGTTCATCTCCGAGATCGGCCTCGTGGGCCGCGGCCCCGAGCGCTACCACCTCTATCTCGGCGCCGCCCATGACGGCTCGCGGCTCAGCAAGCTCTACAAGGAGGACGTGGCGGCCTCCGAGATCCGCAACACCCTCGACCCGCTCTTCGCCGACTACGCGAAGGACCGGCAGCCGGGCGAGCATTTCGGCGACTACCTGATCCGGGCCGGGCACGTGGCGCGGACCTCCAACGGCCCGGACTTCCACGCGCGCACCGGCGCCCTCAAGCCGGCTGTGCAAGGTTAATTCGAGTCTGCACGGGCGGCACGTTGCGCCGCCCGTGCAGAGAACGCGCCGCCGTCATCGGACGATCCTGACGATTGAGCACGGGCCGACGCGTTGCAGGTGTAGATCTCCAGCATTGCTGCACTTTCCGGTCGCCAGCACCCGGAAACATTAAATTATTCCAATGTGATCATGTGACCACACCGCCACGTTCGGGAAGTTCCGACCGAATCTGGGCGGTGCTGTGTGCGCACGCATTGAAAAAGCAGAGCCCTTCCCCTCAAGGATCCGTGCGCCATGGCGGTGCGGATCTTCTTGAGAGCGATTATAAACGATGTCGGGGCACGGGGGCCGCAGCCTTTTCAGCACTTCGAACGCGCGCAGCAACAGTCTAACCCTCTATACTGCACTGACGACATCACTGCTTGTGGTCTCGACGACTCTGGCCAATGCAGAAAATGCCAGCGCAGTCGAGGATGTCACCCTCTCGGAACTGAGCGTCACCGGAAACGGCCCCGCGGTCGAGCGGGCCGGTGGCCCGGTGATCGGCTATCGGGCCACGCGTTCGGCCACCGCGACCCGTACCGACACGCCCCTGCGCGACACGCCGCAATCGGTGCAGGTGGTGCCGCGGGACGTGCTGGTCGATCAGCAGGACATCCGCTTGAGCGACGCGTTGCGGAACGTCAGCAGCGTCCAGCCCGGCGGCACGATCCAGGGGCGGAGCGACACCTTCATCATCCGCGGGTTCAGGACCCAGACCTACGCCATCGACGGCGTGCTCCTGAACCAAGCCGGCAACTTCTCCGCGGTGACCCGCGATCTGGCGGACGTGGAGCGGATCGAGGTGCTGAAGGGTCCGGCCTCGGTGCTTTACGGGCGCGGCGATCCCGGCGGCCTCATCAACATCGTGACCCGGCAGCCGACCTTCGCGCCCTCCGGCGACATCAACCTGCAGGGTGGCAGCTTCGGCTTCCGGCGGGTGCAGGGCTCGGTGTCGAGTGCGATCGAGGGGGTGGAGGGCCTGGCCGCCCGCCTGAGCTTCGCCGGCGAATCGGATCCGACATTCCGCAACTTCTACGGACGGGACAACGCGCGGACCTTCGTGGCCCCGGCCTTCACCTGGAATCCGGGTCCGGACACGCGCGTCACGTTCCTCGGCGAGTTCACGCGAGTCGATAACCAGTACGACGAGGGGCTGATCGCCCGGAACGGTCGCGTGCCGCTCGACAACATCGCGCGCTACTACGGCGAGCCGTTCTCCCGCTACAACGGCAACGCCAATTTCGGCCTGCTCAAGGTCGAGCACGATCTCAACGCCAACATCACCCTGCGCGAGGTGCTCAACGCCCAATGGGGCGGGTTCGACTTCCTGGCGACCCGCGCCACCGGCCTCACGAATCGGAACACGCAGGTGACCCGGCGCGAGACCGCGGGCTACTCGACCTACGCGGCCGTCGACAGCCAGACCGAGATGATCGCCAAGTTCGACCTGCTCGGCTTCCGGCACACGGTGCTCACCGGGGTCGAGTACACCAACGGCTATCGGCGGGCCTACACGACCCAGAGCACGAACTTCCCATCGGTGAGCTTCCTCACTCCCGTCCCCGGCGCCTCCATCGTCGGCCTCCAGTTCCAGTCGGACCTGAAGCAGAAGAACGCGTTGACCGGGCTCTACGTGCAGGACCAGATCGATCTCGGCCTCGGCCTGCAGATGCTGGTCGGGGTCCGCTACGACACGGGCACGCAGTACTATTTCAGCCGGACCCCGACGTCGCGCACCATCCCGCCCGACCAGCAATTGTCCGGCACGTCACCGCGGGTCGGCCTCATCTACCGGCCGGTGGAACCGCTGACGCTCTACGCGAGCTACGCGACTTCGTTTAAGCCGCAGACGGACAACGTCCTCAACACCAGCAATCCGCCGCCCGAGACCGGCGAGCTCTACGAGATCGGCAGCCGGCTCGACCTCAGCCCGGACCTGACTCTGTCGACGGCGGCCTTCCGGATCATCCGCAACAACGTCGCGGCGACCGATCCGGTCAATACGGGCTTCTCGGTGATCACCGGGCAGCAGCGCTCGGAGGGCGTCGAGGCCGACCTCGCCGGCCAGATCCTGCCGGGCTGGCGGGTCATCGGCGGGATCAGCTTCCTCGACGCGCGGATCACCAAGGACACGACCTTCGCGGTGGGCAACCGGCTGGTCGGGGCGCCGGCCTTCAGCGGCAGCATCTGGTCGACCTATCAGGTCCAGGAGGGCTTCCTGCTCGGCTGGAACGTGGGGGCCGGGATCACCTATGTCGGACGGCGCGCCGGCGACCTGAACAACAGCTACTCGGTGGGCGGCTACGCCCGCATCGACGCGGCCGTGTTCTACGACGTCAACGAGCACGCCCGGTTCTCGATCAACCTGCGCAACCTGACCGACCGGCACTACATCGAGCAGCCGTTCAACCAGTTCAACAACCAGCCCGGCGCGCCGTTCTCGGTGTTGGCGACGATCACCGCGCGGCTGTGAGCCGGACGGTCGGGCTCCGCCGACGCCCCGCTCCGGGACCGCCTCCGAGGCCGTTCGTCAAAGTCGCGTCCGCCGTGTCGTCGGAGACGCGTCAGGTTCGGGCGCCGCCGCGCTCGCGTACCTGCTCGGCCTGCAGGGCGTTGAGATAGCCGGTCAGGCGCCCGCTCACCGCCGGATCGGCGCATTGCACCCAGAGGGGGGCCGGCAGGGCCCGAACGGGCAGGCGCAGCAGGAAGGCCTCAGCCGACAGGGCCGCTTCCCGCTCGGAGGCGGCGGCCAGCAGGCGAGCCCCCGCCTGCGTACCGATCAGGATCGCGATCGTGGCCATGATGACGATCCACGGTGACAAGGTAACCCAGGAGGACAACGACGCGGAGGCGCCAAGCGTTGCGCCGGCCTCATCAGCTCGTCGGCCGGATGCAGAGCGGCTCCCGGGCCAGCGCCAGGCTGAACCACCACAGGATCCGCCCGAGCGAATCCGTCAGCACCGCGCCGGTCAGGAGCATGCCGGCGGCTCTGACGCAGATCTCCCGGGCCCCGCGGATCGCGGCCTCCGCGTCGTCCGCCTCCAGGCTGTCGCTGGCGAAGGCGAGGCCGCAGCGGCCGTCCGCGTGCTCCAGGGTGCGGCGGAGCTGATAGGCCGGCATCGCACAGACCTCCCCGCACCGCATCGCCACCGGCCCGCCGCGCGGGCACGCGCCGCCATAGGCGCGTCCTGTCCGGCCCGATTGACCCAGGTTAAGAAACGGCGCGTCTCCCGGCCGCCCGCATGCCGCGCGCCATCCCATGATGTCGCAGACGGCCGCTTCGGGAGGTGCGCGCCAGGCCGTGCCGGGTCTTGTTCCAGCGCTCCGGGGCGCGGACCAATTCGATCAGCGCCAGCCAGGCGGCCAGGCTGACGAGCAGGAAGTAGACCGGCATCCCCAGGGCGCAGAGGGCGAGATCGCCCGAGCCGCGGCGGCGGCCGCCGACCAGGGCCGGCAGGACGAGGGCGCCGAGCCCCGTCCCGAACAGGGTGAGCGCGAGCCCCGTGCCGAGATTGTCCAGGAACACGGGGGCGGCCGGGATCTCGAGGATCAGGAAGGACCAGATCGCCCCGGCGAGGCAGGCCGGGTAGGCCAGAGCCGAGACCACCGTGCCGGGGACCAGGGCCGCGGCGCAGAGCGTCTCCAGCCCGCCGAGGCGGCGTGCGTTCGCCAGCGGGCGGCGCCCATGGGTGAGGCTCGTCTGGGCAAGCCCCTTGAGCCAGCGGATGCGCTGGCCGAGCCAGGGCCCGAATCGGCTCGGCGCCTCCTCGATGGTGGCGCTCGGCAGGTCGCCGACCGTGTAGCCCGCGAGGGCCAGCCGCATCCCGAGATCGGCGTCCTCGGTGACGTTGTAGGCATCCCATCCGCCGAGCGCCCGGAGCACCCGGACGCGCAGGTGCATCGACGTGCCGCCGAGCGGGACCGGCAGCCGGCACCGGGCCAGCGCCGGATTCAGCACGTCGAACAGGCCGGCATATTCCAGCGCGTAGGCGCGGGTGAGCCAGGAATCGTCGGCGTTGTCGATCACGAGCGCCCCTGGAGGCAGGCGGTCCGCGCGGGCAGGCGCGCGAACAGCGCGGCGGCCAGGCGCAGCTGCCCGGGATCGGGGAAGTCCTCGGCGTCGTAGACCGTGAGCAGGTCCCCGCGGGCCAGCGGCAGGCCGGCATTGAGCGCCCGCGGCTTGGTGCGCGGCCCCCCCGGCGGGACCGTGATCACCTCGAACCGGGCGGGCAGCAAGACCGGGGCGAGCGCCGCCCGCGTCTCCCGATCGTCGGCCTCGATCAGCAGCTTGATGTCGAGCTTGGCCGGCGGGTAGTCGAGGGCCGCGAGGGCCCGCAGCAGGCCCGGCACCACCGCCGCCTCTCGATAGAGCGGGACCAGGATGGTGTAGACCGGCAGGGCGGTCTCGGCGAGCGGCGGCACCGTGGCCGCGGCCGGGGCGGTGACCGGGGCGTCAATCGCCACGGCGGCGAGGCGGACGGTCGTCATGGCCAGGAACAGGCACTGCGCGGCCAGCATGACCGCGCGGGCGAGCGGCGCCGGGAGCGCAGCGTAGAGGCTGAAGCCCGCGGTCAGGGCGAGGCCCAGGACCAGCAGCCACCAGACCGTCGGCTCGCACGCGGTCGCCCGCTCGGGCATGCGCCGCGCGAAATCGTGCGCGGCGTGATCCGCCACCTGCTCGGGGATCGCGGTGAACACGGCCTCGCGCAGGTGGGTCGGGCTGGTGATGGCCGGCGGGCGGGTCCAGAGCGCACTGTCGAGCAGGGCCGTGATCGTCCGGCCCCGGGGTGCGAGCACCCAGGCCGCCGCCGATCCGGGCGCCAACGGCGCGCGACCGGCCACCAGGGTCTCGGGAAAGTGCAGGCCCGGACCGAACGGGATCGGCCCGTCCAGGTAGGAGGCGCCGAGGGTCCGGGCGAGGGCCCGGTAATAGGCCGTCTCCTCCACCAGGCCGGCGTTCAGCAGCGCGGTCGCGGCATCCGTGCCGGCCTCGGCGGCGGCGGCGGCGGCCCGGATCAGCACGCGGTCCTCGACGCCCTCCGCCCGCAGGAAGGCGATGTCCGGCGGCAGGGCGGCCCGCGCCGCCGACGGGTGCTGGAACGCCACGCCACGCTCCCCCGGTGCCCCCAGGACGTGATAGGGACGGCGGGTGAGCCAGTCCCCGCCCCCGCGCTCCGGCAGGAGCACCGCCCCCGTCCCAGAGCCGGTTCTGGGGCTTCGCTTAGGCCCGCTCTCTTGCGCTGGCCTTGCGTCCCGCCCGGGGAGCGTCCGCGCATCGAAATCCGGCTGGCGGCGCGCGCCCATCTTGCTCGCGGCGGCCGGGATCGCCCTGCTGGGCCTCTGGGGTGGACCGCCGCGGAGCGCCGCCGCCGCCGAACCCCAGGCCGCGACACCCAGCGTCACGGTGCCGGACTTCTGGAACCCGCGCAGCCGCGGCGAGCGGGTGGAAGCCCCGCAGACCGGCCGGGCGGTCCGCTTCCTCACGGACGACGAGTTCCCGCCGCTGCACTTCGCCGGCCCCGACGGCAACCCGACGGGATTCGTGGTCGAGCTCGCCCGGGCGGTCTGCGAGAAGCTGGCGATCACCTGCACGGTGCAGGCGCGCCGCTTCGACACGCTGCTGGACGCGCTCGACAGCAAGCAGGGCGACGTGGTCGCCGCCGCGATCCCCCTGACGGCGGGCCTGCGGGAGAAATTCCTGGCGACCCGGCCGTATTTCCGCTGGCCGGCGCGCTTCGCGGCCCGGACCGACAAGGGCCTGCCGGTCCCCTCGGCGGCGGGGCTCGCCGGCCGCAGCGTCGGGGTGATCGGCAACAGCGCCCACGCGGCCTACCTGAAGGCGTTCTTCCCGAAGGTGGTGCCCAAAGATTTCACCGACCTCGCGGCGGCCGAGAGCGCGCTCAAGCGCGGCGAGATCGACTACCTGTTCGCCGACGGCCTGAACCTCGCCCTCTATGTCGGCGGTCAGGACGCGGAAAATTGCTGCGCGCTCATCGGCGGCGACTATCTGGAGAACCGCTATTTCGGGGAGGGGATCGGCCTGATTACCCGCCAGGAGGATGCGGCGCTGTCCCGGGCGCTGGACGACGCGCTCCAGCGGGTCTGGGACGACGGGAAGTATACGGAGCTGTACCTGCGGTTCTTCCCCGTCAGCCCGTTCTGAGGGGGCGCCGGGGCTTCCGCCGGCATCGCGAATCGGGGATCCTGCACGCCGTCGGATCTCCAGGGATCAGGAGCGGCGCATGACGGATCTGCTCGAAAAGGCTGTGGCGAAGGCACGGGTTCTCGCCCCGGAGATGCAGGACGAGATCGCCCGCCTCATGCTGGCCTTCGTGGATGACGGAGCCTCCCTCTATCGGTTCACGCCGGAGGAGGCGGCCGAACTCGACGAAGCCGAAGCGGCGGCTGCACGGGGCGACTACGCCACGGATGCGGAGGTGCGCGCCATTTGGGCCAAGCATGGGCTGTGAGACTGCGGCTTACCCGCCCCGCGGCCGACCAGCTCGATCGCCTGCTCACCTATATCGCCCAGCGGAACCCGCACGGCGCACGTCGTGTGCAGAAGCGTCTGCAGGCGCTCATGGACCTTTTGCTGCACCATCCATTCGTGGGTTCGATGACGGCCCGCGGCGGCGTCAGGCGCGTCGTGGCGCGTCCCTATCCCTACGCCATCACCTATCGCGTTGTGGATAACGACATCCTCGTCCTCGGGATTCGCCACACCGCTCGGCAGCCGCGGGCTTGAACGCCGGCGCGGGCGCCGTGTCGCCCCGCTCGCACAACCCTGGAACCCCGCCCTGCACACCCAGGCGTTCCGCTCCGGCGCGAACCGCACTAGGGTGCGCGCTTCGCGTTTTCCTCACATCCGAAGACATGTCCGCCGCACCCCCAGCCCTGACCCTCGACCCCGACACCATCGAGGCCGCCGCCAACGCCGCCGCCTGGCCCTTCGAGGAGGCGCGCAAGCTCGTGGCCCGGCTGGAGAAATCCGGTAAGCGCGAGGTGCTGTTCGAGACCGGCTACGGCCCCTCGGGCCTGCCGCATATCGGCACGTTCGGCGAGGTCGCCCGCACCTCCATGGTGCGCCACGCCTTCCGGGTGCTCACCCGCGACGCGGTGCCGACCCGGCTGATCGCCTTCTCGGACGACATGGACGGGCTGCGCAAGGTGCCCGACAACGTCCCGAACCGGGAGATGCTGGCCGCCCATCTCAACCAGCCGCTCACCCGCGTGCCGGACCCGTTCGGCACCCATGACAGCTTCGGGGCGCACAACAACGCCGAACTGCGCCGCTTCCTCGACGCCTTCGGGTTCCGTTACGAGTTCCGCTCGGCCACCGAATGCTACCGCGCGGGCGTGTTCGACGCGACGCTCCTGCGCGTGCTGGAGCGCTACGATGCCGTGATGGAGATCATGCTGCCGTCCCTGCGGGCCGAGCGCTCGGCGAGCTATTCCCCGTTCCTGCCGCTCCACCCGGTCACCGGCCACGTGATGCAGGTGCCGATCGACGAGGTGAAGGCCGAGAGCGGCACGATCGTGTGGCGCGATCCCGAGACCGGCGAGCGCTACGAGACGCCGGTGACCGGCGGCCACGCCAAGCTGCAGTGGAAGCCCGACTGGGCGATGCGCTGGGTCGCGCTCGGCGTCGATTACGAGATGGCCGGCAAGGACCTGATCGATTCGGTGAAGCTCTCGGGCAAGATCGCCCGGGCGCTCGGCGGCGAGCCGCCGGAGGGGTTCAATTACGAACTGTTCCTCGATGAGAAGGGCCAAAAAATCTCGAAGTCGAAGGGCAACGGCCTGACCATCGACGACTGGCTCAAGTACGGCACGCCGGACTCGCTCGCCCTGTTCATGTACAACAAGCCGCGCGAGGCCAAGCGTCTGTTCTTCGACGTGATCCCCCGGCACGTGGACGAGTATATCGGCTTCCTCGACCGCTATGCCGGCCAGGACGCGAAGCTGCGGCTGGGCAATCCGGTCTGGCATCTGCACGCCGGCACCCCGCCCGAGCCCGAGCGGGTCGAGGGCGCGAGCCTGACCTTCGCGATGCTGCTCAACCTCGCCGCGGTGGCCAACACCGAGGATCCGGCGGTGCTGTGGGGCTTCATCCGCCGCTACGCGCCGCAGACCGGGCCGGAGACGCATCCGGGCCTCGACCGGCTGGTGAAGCACGCGCTGACGTACTTCTCGGATTTCGTGCGACCGGCCAAGACCTACCGGGCCCCGACCCCCGAGGAGCGGGCGGCGCTGGAGGACCTGTCGGAGACCCTCAAGGCGCACACCGGCTCCACCGATCCGGAGGCCCTGCAGGCGGCGGTCTACGAGGTCGGCCGGCGCCACTTCCCCGACACGTCCGGCAAGGCCAAGAGCCCGGACGGGCGGCCCGGCGTGTCGCAGGCGTGGTTCACGAGCCTCTACAACGTGCTGTTCGGCGAGGCGCGGGGGCCGCGCTTCGGCTCCTTCGTGGCCCTCTACGGGGTGGAGGAGACGCGCGGGCTGATCCAGGCGGCCCTGTCGGGGGCGCTGGTGGCCGAGCACGCGGCCTTCGCGGCGGGCAAGGCGGTCGCGTAGGCGATGATCGTCGACAGCCTCGCCGCGCTGGAGGCGATCTACGCCGCGCCCCCGGCGCCCGCCTCCACGAGGAAGGTGGCGGCCTCAGTCACGCCGGACTACGCGGCGCTGATCGCGGCCTCGCCCTTCGCGGTGCTGGCGACCTCCGGCCCGGAGGGTCTCGATTGCAGCCCGCGCGGGGACCGGCCGGGCTTCGTGCGGGTCGCCGACCCGCGCACGCTGATCCTGCCGGACCGGCGGGGCAACAACCGGATCGACTCGCTGCGCAACATCGTGCGCGACCCGCGGGTCGCGCTGCTGTTCCTGATCCCCGGCTCGGGCACGACGCTGCGGGTGAACGGGCGGGCGGTGATCTCGGCCGATCCGGATCTCCTCGCCGCCTTCAGCGTCGACGGCCACGCGCCGCGCACCGCGATCGTGATCACGGTGGAGGAGGTCTACTTCCAGTGTGCACGGGCGATCATCCGGGCGCAGCTGTGGGATCCGGCTTCCCGCGTGGACCCGGCAGACCTGCCGAGCCCGGGGGCGATCCTGGCGGCGCTCACCGCGGGCGAGGTCGGCGGCCAGCGCTACGATGCGGACTGGCCGGAGCGGGCCGCGAAGACGATGTGGTGAGGGTGGGCACCGGGAGCTAGCCTATCCAAATCTCCACCTCATCCTGAGGTGCCGGAGCGCAGCGGAGGCCTCGAAGGAGGGCTCCAGGGATCGCAGCGCTTTCTGGAGGCCTCCTTCGAGGCCCGCTGGCGCGGGCACCTCAGGATGAGGCAGTGGGTAGGAGTTTCAGGTGCAGTCCGACAGCGAACTCCCTCACCCCACCAGCGCCAGATCCTGCGTCTCGGTATCCGGAATCACGTCCACCTCGACCTTGAGGCGCTGCTTGCCCGAGCCGCTGACGATGCCGTCGACGGGGGCCACGTCGCCGTAGTCTCGGCCGCGCGCCACCACGATGTGGTCGTCCCGCACCGGCACGCCGTTGGTCGGGTCGAGGCCGAGCCAGCCCGCGCCGCACCAGACCGCCACCCAGGCGTGGCTCGCATCCGCCCCGCGCAGGCGCGGGCGGCCCGGGGGCGGCACCGTGCGCAGGTAGCCGCTGACATAGGCCGCCGGCAGGCCCATGCCGCGCAGGGCGGCGATCATCACGTGGGCGAAGTCCTGGCAGACCCCGGCCCGCAGCGCGAAGGATTCGGAGAGCGGCGTGTAGACGTTGGTGGCCCGGGCATCGAAGCGGAAATCCCGGCCGATCCGCAGCATCAGGTCGTGGGCCGCCCCGTAGGCGCTGCGGCCGGCGGCAAAGCTCGGCCGCGCGTAGTCGGTCACCTCGGGCAGCAGCGGCACCCGGCCGCTCGGAAACAGGAAATGCACCGGCGCCCGCCCGCCGAGGTCGCGCCCCGCCACCACGGCGTCGCGGACCCGCTCCCACGCCATCCCGGATTCCGGCGGCGGCGGCTCGGGGCGCTCGACCCGCACGGTGGACAAAGCCTCGACGCTGAAGGTGGTGTGGGGCGTCTCCAGGGTGATCGCCAGCGCGTCGATCCCGAAATAATCGTGCCGCGTCACCGCGGTGGCGGGGCTCGGGTCGATCGTGACGGCGCTCGCCAGCACGCTCTGGCCCTCGCAATCCTGCGGCTTGAGCCGCAGGCTGCAGCGGGCGAAGCGCACCGGCCGGCCGTAGCGATAGGTCGTGCGGTGACGCAGCGTGTAGATCACGCGAGGCCCATCAGTTTTTCCGGCCGCAGGGCGTTCGGCCCCGTCGGGAAGTAGCGCGCCGCGATGCCGTCGGCGAGGCGTTCGAGGTCGGACTCCAGGGCGGTGAGGCGCACGGCGTCGAAATCGGCCGCCTCGCCGCTGTGCAGATCCGCCAGGATCCGGGTCGCGAGGCGGTGATGCGGCTCCGGGATGCCGTCGGCGGCGAGCGCCGGCAGGTCGGCGAGGTGCCGGGTGATCGCCTCCGCCTGGAAGGCGATCGAGCGCGGGTTGTAGGGGTCGAGCAGCACCATGTCGCGCACGGGGTCGAGGGCCGCCCCCTGCAGGTAGCGGCGCCCGTAGCTGATCTGCGAGTCGCAGAGCGACAGCATCACCCCGAGGCAGCCCGGCGTCGCCTCGTCGTTGGCGAAGGCCAGCGCGAAGGTGCAGGTGTTGATCGCCCGCTCGATCCGCCGGCCGAGCTCGACGAAGTGCCAGCCCTCCGCCCGGCTCATGTTCTCGTGGGTCAGGCCCGAGAGCGCCGCGAGCTGGCTCAGCGCCCGCTCGGCGCGGCCCGTGAGCTGGGATTCGGTCAGCGCCCGCTCGGTGTCGAGGGCGAGGGATTCGCTGAGATCCGCCAGTACCCGCCAGACCTCGCCGGAGAGACGGGCGCGCAGGGCGGCGGCGTTGCGGCGGGCCGATCCGATATGGGCCCAGGCCGAGCCCGGCCGCGCGCGCCCGGAGAGCGCCTCCTGGGCGAGGCGGGCGGTGGGCAGGTCGGCCGCGCCGATGGCGGCCCACTCGTACAGGAGCGCGCGCACCGCCAGGGCGGCCGGCGTGTCGAGGGCGCCCGAGATGTCGGTGCCGACCGCGTCGCCGACGCTGCGCAGATGGGCCAGCACCAGCCGGATCACCGCCTCGGCGCGCTCCAGGTAGCGGCCGAGCCAGAACAGGCCGTCGGCCGCCCGGGCGGGGAGGTGGCCGCCGACCCGGCGCACCCGGGGGGCCGCCTGCGTGACGATCAGGGGCGCGGCGATCGGCTTTTCCGACAGCACCCAGACATCGGCCGAGCGGATGCCGAGCCGCAATTCGATCGGATCGACCTCCTCGCGCTCCGCGAACCGGCAGAAGCCGCCCGGCATGACCTGCCAGCCGAGGGGCGTCCGCGTGGCGAAGACCCGGACCACGAAGGGGCGGGGCACCAGCGAGAGGCCGTCCGGGCCGCGTTCCCAGCCCGGCATGGTCGAGAGCGGCGCGGACTCCTGGGCGACGTAGTCGAACGGCCGGTCGCGCAGGGCCGCGACCACCCGCTCCCGCTCCGCCGCCAGGGCCGGGCCCGCCAGGATCGCGTCGCGGGCCGCCCCGCGCTGGGGCGTGGCGGCCGGGCGCAGGGTCAGGCTGTCGAGATTCGCCTGGGCATAGGCCAGGCCCTCGAGGTCGCCGCACCACCATGTCGGCGGATGGCCGAGCCGCAGGGGCTCGCCCAGCACCCGGCGGGCGATGCCGTCGAGATAGGGGGCGAGCGCCGCCGACTCGACGAGCCCCGAGCCCGGCATGTTGGTCACCACCAGGGAGCCGTTGCGCAGGGCCTCCAGGATGCCGGGGACGCCGAGCCGGGAGGCCGGGTTCAGCTCCAGGGGATCGAGGAAGTCGGCGTCGATCCGCCGCCACAGGGCGTCGGCGCGCTTCAGGCCCGAGACGGTGCGCACGTGCAGGCGCCCGTCCTGCATGACGAGGTCGTCGCCCTCCACCAGCATCAGGCCGAGATAGCGGGCGAGCGCCGCCTGCTCGACATAGGTGCTGCTGTAGGGGCCGGAGGTCAGCAGGCAGATCCGCGGGTCGATCCGCTCCGCGCCGAGCGTCAGCCCGTCGCGAAACGCCTGGAAGAAGGCCGGCAGGCGCTCGACATGGAGGTCCTGGACAAGGTCCGGGAAGGTCCGGGCCAGGACCATGCGGTTCTCCAGCGCCCAGCCGAGGCCCGAGGGCGCCTGCGTCCGGTCGGCCAGGACCTGCCAGCGCCCGTCCGGGCCCCGGCCGAGATCGGCGGCGTAGAGCTTCAGGTAATGGCCGCCGGGGGGCATGACCCGGTGGAGCGGGTGCAGGAATTCCGGCGTGCCGGCCACGATCGCGGCGGGGAGCAGACCCTCCTCGACCAGCCGTCCATCCCCGTAGACGTCGGCGAGGATCGCCTCCATCAATTCCGCGCGCTGGACGATGCCGGCGCTCAGCGCCTCCCATTCGGCCCCTTCGATCACCAGGGGCAGGCAGCCGAGCGGCCAGGGATGCTCGCGCTGGTCGCCGGCGATCCGGAACGAGATGCCGGCATCCCGGATGTGCCGCTCCGCCGCGACGAAGCGGGTCGTGATCTCCGGCTCGGTCAGGGCGCCGAGCCGGTCGAGCAGGCGCGGCCAGGCCCCGCGGGGCTGGCCGTCCGAACCCAGGAACTCGTCCGTCCGGCCCGGGGCCGGGCGGTAATCCGCGGCCCAGCGGGCGACGCGCGCCCCCGGGCTCTCCGCCGGATCGGTCCCGGCGACGCTGTCGGCGAGCGCCGCCGCCATCACGGTCCCCCGGTCATTGCGGGGCCGGCGTGCGCAGGTCGAGGGTCAGGGGGAATTCCGCGCTCGATTCCGGCCGGGGCATCGCGATCCGGCCCGGGGTGTGGCCGTGCGGCTGGAACCGGGCGAGGCGCCGCCCCTCCGCCTCGTAGGCGTTGACCGGGTGGGTCTCGTAGTTGCGGCCGCCCGGATGGGCGACGTGGTAGCGGCAGCCGCCGAGGGAGCGCCCGCTCCAGGCATCGAGGATGTCGAAGGTCAGCGGCGCGTGGGCGGGGATGGTCGGGTGCAGCGAGGAGGCCGGCTGCCACGCCTTGAAGCGCAGCCCCGCCACGGCCTCGCCGCCGCGGCCGGTGGAGGTCATGGGCAGGCGCCGGCCGTTGCACGCGATGACGTGCCGCTCGGGCACGAAGCCCTCGACCTTGACCTGCAACCGCTCGACCGAGCTGTCGACGAAGCGCACGGTGCCCCCGCTGGTCCCTTCCTCGCCCATCACGTGCCAGGGCTCCAGCGCCTGGCGCAGCTCCATCCGGACCCCGCCCTGCTCGATCGTGCCGAACACGGGGAACCGGAACAGGGCCTGCGCCTCGAAGGCGACCGGGTCGAAAGCGTAGCCCGCCGCCCGCAGATCCTCCAGCACCGAGAGGAAGTCGGACCAGAGGAAATGCGGGAGCATGAACCGATCGTGGAGGTTCGTGCCCCAGCGGACACAGCCGCCGGTCTGCGGCTCGCGCCAGAGCCAGGCCACGAGGGCCCGCAGCAGCAATTGCTGGGCGAGGCTCATCCGCGCGTCCGGCGGCATCTCGAAGGCGCGGAATTCCAAGAGCCCGAGGCGCCCGGTCGGCCCGTCCGGCGAATAGAGCTTGTCGATGCAGATCTCGGACCGGTGGGTGTTGCCGGTGACGTCCACGAGGATGTTGCGGAAGATCCGGTCGACCAGCCAGCGCGGGATGTTGGGCGCGTCGGGGGCCGGCACCTGTGCCAGCGCAATCTCCAATTCGTAGAGCCCGTCATGGCGCGCCTCGTCCATGCGCGGCGCCTGGCTTGTCGGCCCGATGTAGAGGCCGGAGAACAGGTACGAGAGGGCCGGGTGGCGCTGCCAGTAGAGCACGAGGCTCTTCAGCAGGTCGGGCCGGCGCAGGAACGGGGAATCGTCCGGCGTGACGCCGCCCATGACCACGTGGTTGCCGCCGCCGGTGCCGGTATGGCGCCCGTCGACCATGAACTTTTCCGCGCCCAGCCGGGTCTGGCGGGCCTCGGCGTAGAGGTCGGTGGTGATCGCCACCGCCTCCCGCCAGGAGGCGGCGGGATGGACGTTCACCTCGATCACGCCGGGATCGGGCGTCACCTTGATCACGCCGATGCGCGGATCGTAGGGCGGTTCGTAGCCCTCGATCTGGATCGGCAGGTTCAGCTCCGCGGCCGCCGCTTCGAGGTAGCCGGCGAGTTCGAGATACTCGTCGGCGCGCTGCACCGGCGGCATGAACACCCGCACCACCCCGTCCCGGGGCTCGATCGACAGGGCCGTGCGCACCGCGACGCCGGTGATGCCGGCGCCGTTGGCGGTCGTCTCGCCGGGATGGCCGTCCGGCAGGGCGGCGCGGGGCTCCAGCGGGTCCTGCGGCTGGTAGTAGGGGTAGTGCTCCGGGGGCACGTAGGGCAGGGACGACAGGGGCAGGCGGAAGCCCACCGGCGAGTCCCCCGGCACCAGGAAGGCGGCGCCGCGCCGGAACTCCCAACGTTCCGAGATCCAGACCCGGTCGGCATCGCCGTCCTGGCCGGTCGGCAGGCTCGCGAGCGGCAGGACGTAGCCCGCGGCCTCCCCGAGGCCTCGCGCGTAGACCCGCTTGATCCGGGCGTCGAACTCCACCGAGCCGGAGCGCGCGGCGGCGGGCGCGACGTTGACCGGCAGCGCCGCGACCTTCTTCTCCCAGAGCTCGCCGTCCTCGAAGGCCGGGAAGACGTAGTCGGCGAGGTGCAGGCGGCGGGCGACCCCGTCGGCCAGCGCCTTGGCCTGCGCGATGGTGGCCTGGCCTTCCTCGCCGGCGATCACCTCGGGGGCGATCAGGTCCGGGTTCCGCCAGATCGGCTTGCCGTCCTTGCGCCAGTAGAGCGCGAAGGCCCAGCGGGGCAGGCTCTCGCCGGGATACCACTTGCCCTGGCCGTAATGCAGCAGGCCGCCCGGCCCGAACCGGTCGCGCAGGCGCCGGATCAGCTGGTCGGCGCGGCTGCGCTTGGTCGGGCCGACCGCGGCGATGTTCCATTCGGGCGATTCGAAATCGTCCACCGACACGAAGGTCGGTTCTCCGCCCATGGTCAGGCGCACGTCCTGCGCCGCGAGGTCGGCATCGACCCGCTCGCCCAGCGCGTCCATGTCGGCCCAGATCGCCTCCGAGAACGGCTTGGTGATCCGCGGCGTCTCGGCGACCCGGGTGATCGCCATCCGGAAGTCGAACTCGGTCTTGGCCGGCTCCATCGCCCCCGAGATCGGCGCGGCCGAACGGTAATGCGGCGTCGCGGCCAGCGGGATATGGCCCTCGCCGGTCAGCAGCCCCGAGGTCGCATCCATGCCGACCCAGCCGGCGCCCGGCAGGTAGACCTCGGCCCAGGCGTGCAGATCCGTAAAGTCGGCGGACGCCCCAGTCGGGCCGTCGACCGCGGTGGTGTCGGGCACGAGCTGGATCAGGTAGCCGGAGACGAACCGGGCCGCGAAGCCGATCCGGCGCAGCACCTGCACGAGCAGCCACGCGGAATCCCGGCACGACCCGCTCTTGAGCCGCAGGGTCTCGGCGGGCGTCTGGACGCCGGGCTCCATGCGGACGCCGTAGGCCGTCTCCCGGGCGATCTGGGCGTTCAGCGCCACCAGGAACTGGACGGTGTTGGGCTCCGCGGGCAGCCGGGCGAGCAATGCCTCCATCTCGGGGCACTCCGCATCGACGGGGGTGCGGTAGGGGGCGAGTTCCTCGGCGAGGTCCGGGTCGTACGCGAAGGGGTGGGTCTGGGCGTAGTCCTCGACGAAGAAGTCGAACGGGTTGATCACCGCCATGTCGGCGGTGAGATCGACCTCGATCTTCAATTCGTCGGTCTTCTCCGGGAAGACGAGGCGGGCGAGCCAGTTGCCGCTCGGATCCTGCTGCCAGTTCAGGAAGTGGTTGGCGGGCGTCACGGTCAGCGCGTAGGCCGGGATCTTGGTGCGCGCGTGCGGGGCCGGGCGCAGGCGGATCACCTGGGGACCCAGGCTGATCGGCCGGTCGTAGCGGTAATGAGTGACGTGGTGCAGGGCGGCTTTGATCGACACGATGGCTCCGTCGAAAGGATCGAACGCGGTTCTCGATGCCGGTCCCGGGCGCCGGACCCCACCGCGCCGTTATGCGCTACAGACCGACCGACAAGCAATTTCCGTGCGGCGGCCTCGAGTTTCTGGCAGGAACTTTGCCACGCCGCTCCGCTTGACCGGCGAGTGGGCCGGATGCCGGCCCGGGACGGCCCGATGAAGATCTTCCAGTGCCAGGCCTGCGACCAGCCGGTCACCTTCGAGGCGACCGCCTGCGAGAGCTGCGCCCGGCGGCTGGGCTACGTCTGTGCCGTCCACGAGGTCTCGGCCCTGGAGCCGCAGGGGCTGTCGGCGCACCCGCTGATGGGCGGCGCGCAGGTGTTCCACGCCTACGCGGATCCCGGCGGGCGCTACCGCCTGTGCAACAACGCCCTCTCGGAGGCCTGCAACTGGCTGGTGCCGGAGGACAGCCCGGACATCTTCTGCACCGCCTGCCGCCACAACCGGGTGGTGCCGGACCTGTCGCGGAGCTGGAACCTCACCCGCTGGCGCCAGATCGAGGCGGCCAAGCGCCGGCTGTTCTACTCGCTGCTGCGCCTGGAACTGCCGCTCGCCACCCGCGCCCAGTACACGGACGGGCTGGCCTTCGACTTCCTGGTCGACCCGAGCGAGAGCTTCGCCGGCGGGCCGCCGGTGCTGACCGGGCACATCAACGGCCTGATCACCATGAACATCGCCGAGGCCGACGATGTCGAGCGGGAGCGGCGCCGGATCCTGTTCGGCGAGCATTACCGCACCCTGCTCGGCCACTTCCGGCACGAGATCGGGCATTACTTCTGGTATCTGCTGGTGCTGAACAGCCCCACCTGGGAGCCCTTCCGGGCGCTGTTCGGCGACGAGCGCGCGAACTACGTCCAGGCCCTGCAGGACCATTACGCGCGCGGAGCGCCGGCCGACTGGGATGAATCCTACGTCTCGGCCTACGCCACGGCCCATCCGTGGGAGGATTTCGCCGAGACCTTCGCGCATTACCTGCACATCGTCGACACGGTGGAGACCGCCTCGACCTTCGAGCTGCACGTGCGTCCGCGCCTGCGCCACGGGACCCAGGCGCCCACCGTGATCGATTTCGATCCCTACAACACCCTCGACCTCGACCGGCTGATCGCCGCGTGGCTGCCGCTGACCTACGCGATCAACTCGCTGTCCCACAGCATGGGCCAGCCGGCGCTCTACCCGTTCAAGCTGACGCCCACGGTGATCGCCAAGCTCGCCTTCGTGCACGAGCGGATCTACGCCTCGCGCACCG
This sequence comes from Methylobacterium guangdongense, assembly GCF_038442355.1. NCBI lineage: Bacteria > Pseudomonadati > Pseudomonadota > Alphaproteobacteria > Hyphomicrobiales > Methylobacteriaceae > Methylobacterium > Methylobacterium guangdongense. Next base: position 21,431 of record NZ_JBBXMX010000013.1, on the reverse strand, counting down.
GCTCCCTGCCGGATGCCGGCGAGGCGGGGGCCGAGATGCTGCGGGCGGTGATCATGGGGTTGCGCCAGAAGGTGGCGGCGGCGACGGGGTGAGGGTGGGGCGGGCAGCTCCGACAGGCCGTCTGTGCGCGCGAGACAGTCCATCCGCCGATACGAGCGCTCCTTCGGCTTCGGAGATCTTGAGATTCGAGAGCCGTTCCCGCTCGTCGAAGGCCGCTGCGCCCTCCCTCCCCCCTCTGCGGGGGAGGGAGGCCCCCGGAGGGGGTCGGGAGAGGGGAGCGACGGTGCAGAATGGAGTGCTGCTCCTCCTGAAGGTCACGCCTTTTCCTGAACCCGGGTTCCCCCCTTGCGGAACTTCGTTCCGACCCGACCCCTGCTGACGCAGGGGCCACCCTCCCCCGCAGAGGGGGGAGGGAGATGCGCGGAGCCCTTCACACCTGTCCGATGAAGAAGTGTGACCATCGTCGCCCGTTCGGGAGAGGAGCACGTCGCCGCCCGCAGGACCCGGACGCGATCGAGCTCGCGAACCGGCTCGTTCGAGTCAGCCCCATTGGGCGACACCGACATTGTCGGAAGCTGGACACCCGTGGCGCACACGATAGCCCTGTCTTCCCCGCACGCAACGCGTCCCGTCGCCCCTCACGTTCCCCCATGCCGCTCCACGAAGGTGCGGAACGCCTCCAGCGTCTCGGCGCTGACATGGTGCTCGATCCCCTCGGCGTCCCGGCGGGCGGTCTCGGGGCTCACCCCCAGCGCGCAGAGGAAGCGCTCGACGATCCGGTGGCGCTCCCGCGCCTGGGCGGCGAGCCGCCGGCCGGCCTCGGTCAGGAACACGCCGCGATAGGGCCGCTGCTGGACGAAGCCGTCCTCGCACAGGCGCTTGAGCATCTTGGCGACGGTCGGCTGCGCCACGCCGAGGCGGGCCGCGATGTCCACCTGCCGCGCCTCGCCGCCATCGCCGATCAGGTCGTCGATCAGCTCGACGTAATCCTCGACGAGTTCCGAGCGCCGCGCCTCGCGGGCTTGGCGAAAACTCTCCACGTGGCGCTCGGGATCGACCAGCGCGGTCTCGGGCGCGCCCTGCTCGGACGGTTCCTGCATGGGCTCTCCCTCTCGGCACGCACGCGCCGCCCCGCGCCTGTCTAGCAAAAACCCGCACCGGCAGGGGAGTCCCGCATACGCGATACGAACCCCCTTGAATCCGACGGCCGAAGCCCTGAATATAGCCTGCGCTATATTTTTGAGGAGAGGGTCTGAGCATGGTGGCGCCGAACGCCGCGACCGCCCCGGTTCGCGCCGCGCCGGGGGCGATGAGCCGGCGGACTGAGGGCGCGATCCGCGACGTCCTCGACGGGCGCCGGGGCGGCCGCGGCCGGTTCCTGCTGTTCGTGGGGCCGGCCGTGACGGCCTCGATCGCCTACATGGACCCCGGCAACTTCGCGACCAACATCCAGGCCGGCGCCCGCTACGGCTACGCCCTCCTCTGGGTGGTGCTGCTCGCCAACCTCACCGCGATGCTGTTCCAGGCGCTCTCGGCCAAGCTCGGGATCGTCACGGGGAAGAACCTCGCCGAGCATTGCCGGGACGCCACGACCCGCCCGGTGCGCCTCGCCCTGTGGGGGATCAGCGAGGTCGCCGCCATGGCGACCGATCTCGCGGAGTTCTTAGGGGGCGCCATCGGCCTGTCCCTGCTCACCGGCATGCCGCTGATGGCCGGCATGGCGGTCACCGCGGTGGTCACCTACGCGTTCCTGCTCCTGGAGCACGAAGGCTTCCGGCCGCTGGAGATCGCCATCGGCGTCATGGTCGGCACGATCGGCCTCTGCTACGCGGTCGAGCTGCTGGTGGCCCCGGTGGCCTGGGGCGAGGCCGCGAAGGGCCTCGTCACCCCAAGAATCCCGGACGCGGAGGCGCTGACCATCGCGGTGGGCATCATCGGCGCCACCGTGATGCCGCACGCGCTGTTCCTGCATTCGGGCCTGACCCAGGGGCGGGGCAACCCGCGCAGCGAGGCCGACCGGCGCCTGCTGGTGCGCTACTCCAACCGCGAGGTGGTGGTGGCCCTGATGCTGGCGGGCCTCGTCAACATGGCGATGGTGATCATGGCGGCGGCGGCCTTTCATCTCGGCCACAGCGAGGTCGCCGAGATCGGCGAGGCCTACCGGACCCTGACGCCGCTGCTCGGGCCCGCCGCGGGGGCGGCCTTCCTGGTGTCGCTCCTCGCCTCCGGGATCTCCTCCTCGGTGGTGGGGACGCTCGCCGGCCAGATGGTGATGCAGGGCTTCACCGGCTGGCGGATCCCGCTCCTCGTGCGCCGGCTCGCGACCATGCTGCCGGCCTTCGTGGTGGTGGCGATCGGCATCGACCCGACCCGGGCGCTGGTCCTGTCGCAGGTGGTGCTGTCGCTCGCCCTGCCGGTGCCGATGGTGGCGCTGGTGGTGTTCACCCGCCGCCGGAGCGTGATGGGGCCCTTCGCCAACGGGCCGCTCACCCAGGCGGCGGCCGTGGCGGGGGCCGCAGTGGTGCTCGCGCTCAACGCGGTGCTGCTGGCGGCGGCGTTCGGGGTGCCGGTGCCGGGATTGGGGTGAGTCCGGTTTTCCGGCATCGTCACGGCCATGGGGGCCGGCGATCATCAGTCGAACGCCGGCGTCGGCCCGCAAGCGTGAGCCTCGCGGAAGATCTACGTCCGTGCTATGAAGGCCACATCATGAGCGTGAGCAAATTCAAAGTCAGCTATCCGGCGGCCACACAGCTCGCGTTACTGGCGAATGCCGAAAAGGCAGCGTTGAAGCGCCTGTTCTCAAGCACTGAGATCGAACAGCCGGGAACGACAAAGCCAATCAGCGATGGCCGGTTCGTATCCCGCCTTGGAAGCAAGCGCGTGCTTTGGCGGCGACAATCCGACGACAGTCAGCCAGAGATCCTCTCGATCGTCGACCATTCGTTCGCTCAAGCCTGAATGAGCAGCTTCGAAAAAGAAAGATACAAACATTCAATAAACAATCTCAACTTATCAACTAAATCTTCCCTCAGCAATCAATTCATCCAAAATTCTCTTTGACTCTTTCACGGCTCGGTCAAGAACGATTCTTGTCTTACCTTGATCGATCATTTTCCTGCATTCAGATACAGACTTGAATTGCGCATTTGTGCACCGACGTGGTGTCCCTGTAATTGCAATTTCAAATCTGACTACAAATTTTCCATCAACCAGGATAACATATAAATCGTCACATTGATCAGGCGTGTGCGCTACAATGTGAAATACAGATCCACCTCCACAAAGGTATCGTGCAAATTCTATGGCTAGGTCAGGTTTTGTGCCTTTCCTATACAAAAATAATCTCGGTTCAAATTTATCTGCAATCCGCCCCATGACTCTGACAACACATTACAAAGTTCACTTAGAGTAAATCCCGCCTATGGCAAGGATCGATATCACATCCACGTTAGACAATTCAACACGCCAAAGCACGAAATTGTCATCATTTTGACGAAAAACATGTCAAAAAAGCGCGTTGCACGCACAATTTCCAACGATGATACAGCATCTCATCCAGCGTTCATTTCGAGATTGCCAAGTGCAGGACACTTAGAGGCAGCTCGAAATCAATCTCGATATCGCCGACGCCCTCCATGTCGAGCGCGTCGAGGATGGTGCCGGGCACCGCCTTCATACGTGCGTAGGCACCATAGGGCAGAACCGCCATGATCGGCTTACCGCCCTCGGTGATGATCACGGGTCCCTCGGCCGCCGCCCGCCTGATGCGGCCGGGCTCGCGATTGAATTCGCGGCTGGTAAAGGTCGATTCGGTCATGCTGCGCCTCGCCGATCGCGACATCCAGACATCGGTGGCGTGACCGGGCCTGTCAAACGGTCTCGAGCGGCGCCGCCGCTCACGTCGCCCGCACCACCACCTCCACCAGATTGGCGCCCCCCGACCGGATCCCCGCCTCGATCGCCGGGGCGATGTCGGCGGCGGCGGTTACCCGCCGGGCCGGCACGCCCATCGAGGCGGCGAGCGCCAAAAAATCGATCCGCGGATCGGTGAGGTCCATGGCGATGAAGCGGTTGGCGCGCACCGAGGCGTAGTGCGCCTGACCCTTCATGAAGGTCTTGAGGATGTTGTACTCGGCGTTGTTGATCACCACGAAGGTGACCGGCAGTTTTTCATGCGCGGCGGTCCAGAGGGCCTGCGGCGAGTACATCGCGGCGCCGTCGCCGACCACGCAGACCACCGGCGCCCGGTCGAGGCCCAGGGAGAAGCCGACCGCCGCCGGCATGCCCCAGCCGAGCACGCCGCCGCGCATCGCCGCGTATTGATGCGCCGAGGGGCTGTCGAGGAAGGTGCGCAGGTGGGTGAGCGTCGCGGGCGCCTCGTCCACGATGGTGGTCTCGGCCCCGACCGCGCGGGCGACCTCCCGGGCGGCCACCAGCGGCGCGATCACCGGATCCGCGAAGGCCGCATCCGCGGCGGCGGCGAGCTTCGCCCGGCGCTCGACCCGGGCGGTCACGGCCTGGGCGCGCAAGGCAGCGAAGGCATCGGCCCGGTCGGCGAGGCGGGGGGCGAGCAGCGGCAGCAGGGCATCCAGCGAGGCGCGGATGTCGCCCACCGTCGACAGGCTGGTGGCGTAGGTCCGCCCGAGGTCGCGCACGTCGGCCGAGAGCTGGAACACCTGCACCCCCGGCGGCACCGCCGAGACCTCCGAGTAGAGCACGGTGATCAGCGACTTGCCGCCGAGGGCGAACACCGCATCGTAGCGCCCGAGGATCTCCGCGATGGCATCGGCCCGGGTCGGCAGGTTGCCGGCCCAGAGCGGGTGCGCGGTGGGGAAGGGGATATGGGCCGGCCAGGACGAGCCGTAGACCGGCGCCGCCAGGAGGTCGGCCAGCGCCACCATCTGCGCGGACGCGTCCGAGGCGTCGATCTCGTCGCCCGCGATCAGGGCGAGGCGGCCCGGCGCGATCGCGGCGAGTTCTTGGGCCAGCCGGTCGAGGGAACCCGCCACCGCCCGCTGGTCGATGGTCGAGGTCTCGCCGGCCGGCACGGCGGTCATCGCCTCCATCACGTCCATGGGGAGCGACAGGAAGACCGGGCCGGAGGGGGCGGCCCCCGCATCGTGAAAGGCGCGGCGCAGCAGGATCGGGATCTGGTCGGGGCTCGTCACCTCGCGGGCCCATTTCATCACCGGGTCGGCGATGGCCACGAGGTCGCCCATCAGCAGCGGGTCGGTCAGCGCGTGGCGGAGATCCTGCTGCCCGGCCGTGACCACGAGCGGCGTGCCCGAGACCTGGGAATTCACCAGCCCGCCCATGGCGTGGCCGAGGCCGCCCGCCGTGTGCAGGTTGAGGAAGGCGGGCCGCCGCGCGCCCTGCGCGTAGCCGTCCGCCATCGCCACGGCGGTCGCCTCCTGCAGGGCGAGGATGTAGGCGATGTCGGGCGCCTCGGTGAGCGCGTCGATGAGCGGCAATTCGGTGGTGCCGGGATTGCCGAAGATGTAGCGCACGCCCTCCGAGCGCAGCACCTCCACCAGGAGGTCGGCGCCCCGGCGACGGCCCGCCGCGTCCACCCGTTCGATCGACATGCCCGGCCTCCGGTAGAATCGGACGGGAGGCTAGACCATGGGCACTCCGGGGCAAGACCGAGCATCCGCCCGGGGGCAGACCGGCCCCGCAGGCCGTGGGAGGCGCGGCCCTTGGTCTGCTTGCGCCGCTCTCGGTCACGTGTTGCAACGCCTCACGAACCCGTGAACGGGGATATCCTGCCGGCCGGCGGGGTTGGCCGGCAGAGCGGCCGGAAGCCCCTGCCGCGCGACGTCATCCGTCGGAAGGACACCATGGACCAGCGGACGCCGCCCGATCTGAGCCGCGACGCCGAAGCGGCCGCGCGTGCGGTGTCCCTGTCGGCGGCGCGGCGCGCCGGCGCCCAGGATCGCGACGACGGGTTCCCCGGCGAGGACATCGCCGACCTCGCCCGGCTGGGCCTGCTCGCCGCGCCGGTGCCGGTCGCGGAGGGCGGGGCGGGTCTCGGCGCGGAGCCCGGCGCCGGGGCGCTGGCCGAGGTGCTGCGCCTCGTCGGCTCCGGCAGCCTCGCCCTCGGGCGGCTCTACGAGGGTCACGTCAACGCCCTCCAGCTCATCGCCCAGTATGGCGAGGCCGGCCAGCGCGCGCGCCTGTTCGCCGATGCCCGGGCGGGCCACCTGTTCGGCGTCTGGAACACCGAGCCGGCCGGGGCGGGCCTCGCCCTGGCGGCGGCGGGGGACGGGCTGTCCCTGAGCGGCGCGAAATCCTTCGCCTCGGGGGCGGGCTTCGTGACCCGGGCCCTGGTCACGGCCGGGTGTCCGCGCGGTGGCGGGACCCTCATGCTGGTGGTGCCGCTGGAGCCGGGCAGCCGGGCCGATCTCTCGGCGTGGCGGGCGCAGGGCATGCGGGCCTCGGCCACCGGCACCCTCGATTTCGGCGGGATCGCCCTCTCCGACGACGACATCCTCGGCGGGCCGGACGACTATTTCCGCCAGCCGGCCTTCTCGGGGGGCGCGTGGCGGTTCCTGGCGGTACAGCTCGGCGGCATCGAGGCGGTGTTCGACGCGTGGCGGGCCCATCTCGTCCGCCTCGGCCGGGGGGCCGATCCCCACCAGCTCGCGCGCCTCGGGGAGGGGGCCATCGCGGTCGAGGGGGCGCGGCACTGGGTGACCCGGGCGGCCGCCCTGGCCACCGGCGGGACGCTGCCGGCCGCGCGCGTCGTCGCCTTCGTCAACCTCGCCCGGCTTGCGGTGGAGAAGGCCGGGCTCGACGTGCTGCAGCTCGCCCAGCGCTCCGTCGGCCTCCCGGGCTTCCTGCGCGGGCACCCGTTGGAGCAGCGCGCGCGCGACCTCGCCACCTACCTGCGCCAGCCGGGACCCGATCGGGCGCTCACCGGCGCGGCGGAGGAGATTTTGGCGGCCGGGGAGGGGGTGGCCGACCTGTGGGACGAGGGCGCCCCATGAGCGAAGTCGTGAGCGGGGTCGCGACCGCGCGCGCAGGCTCCCCCGCACCGGCGCAGGCCGTCTGGCGCGACGCACCGCAACGCTATGGCCGCGTCAGCCGCCTCTTCCACTGGCTGATGGCGGCCCTGTTCGCGTGGCAGTTCGCGGGGGCGCTGCTCTATGTCGGTCTGGGCGACACGGCGGTGACGCGCTTCGTGGGCGGCAGCCACTTCACCCTGGGGGCGACCCTGTTCGCGCTGGCGCTGCTGCGCGGTGCCTGGGGCCTCGCCAACCTCCCGCGCCGCCCACCGCATCCGGGTCGCCTCGGCCGCGCCGCGGTGACGGGCCATGCCGTGATCTACACCCTGATGGTCGTCGTCCCGGGCCTCGCGCTGCTGCGCCAGTACGGGTCGGGCAAGCCGTTCACGCCCTACGGCATCCCGCTCATGCCGGGCCGGGACAGCAAGATCGACTGGATGGTGGCCCCGGGCGACCTGCTCCACCACTGGCTGGCCTTCCTGCTGCTGGCGATCCTGATCGGCCACGTCGCCATGGCGGTGCTGCACCGGGCGCTCTGGAAGGACGACGTGCTGGCGCGGATGACCGGGCGTTCCTGAAGGCACCCGCAGCGCCGCCATGCGGCTGTCCGGGCCGGTCTGCGGCCGCCCCCGAAGCCCCCCCGCGCCCCATGAAGTCCCGCCTCCCGTCCCGGCAAGACCGAAAGCTTTTGGGCGCGTGGTCTGCCGAAGAATGACAGCCGCGCCGGCGATCTCATCGGGGCCGACGCGCGGGGCGTCGGAGGACATGTGATCCGCGGCTTCTGGAGACGCTGCGCAGCACACAGTGTTTGTAAGATCGGATTTTCGGGGACCGAACTCTACGCGGCCGGATTTGGGCTTGAGGACATCACCCGGTTACTGCCATTCTTCGCACGGGTCGCGTTTTCGCCGCAAGACGCTCTTCCGAAGAACGAGAACGTCCGGGTCTCGGATGGCGGCGGCAGTCGAGCGACCGCGCAGTCAGATAACAGTCTCAGCCGTTTCGAGGACCGCCGGTCGTTATGTCCTACGTCGTGGTATAATCGTGGACACATGGAATCACATCTATATTATATTGGAATCAGCAAAGAGGCGTGAGCAAGCGCTCAAGAAGCAGGCCGAGGAAGAATCCGAGAAGGTCGAAGCGTTGAGAATCGTCGTGTCGGCACTCACGGCCAGCACCGGCTGGTTTGGGCTCAACCGCACGAAATTCAAATCCCTCATTGCCAACGCCGCCCGTCAGACGCCGAATTCCGGCCCGGCAGCGATCAGGCACAGCGTTTTTCTCGCCGAGTCGACCAGAATTCTTTGCGGAGACGCGTTTGAAAGGCCGTGAGGCCAGCCCTTTTAAGGTGTTTGGCGGTCTGATCGGATGCATAACCCTTTTCCCGGGCGCATGCAGCGTCAGCGGAATGCGACCCGGGACCCAGCGCACGACGTCGCGCAGCGTCGATCGGGATCGACCTGTGCCGCGGGCGCGGCACTTCTTATGCTGGATCCCGGATCAGGTTCCGCTGACGCTCCACCTGTCCGGGAAAGGGCGCGCGGTGCCCGCGATGCACGCTCGGCCAAACACCTTAAAAAGGCTGGGCCGTGAGGCCTGTCGCCCCCCGGCCAGGGGCGCCCCGTCGGCCGCGGCCGGGCTGGCGCGCGAGACCGGCACGGAGACGATGCGAGCAGGGGAGGGGGCGCTGGCGCGCGACCCTCCCCGACCGCTCAGCCGAGCCGGTGCAGGGCGCAGAGCTTGTTGCCGTCCGGATCGCGCAGATAGGCGAGGTACAGGCGGCCGGCCGGTCCGTTGCGCTCACCCGGCGGATCCTCGATCGCGGTCCCGCCATGGGCCGTTCCGGCCTTGTGCCACGCGTCCGCCTCGTCCGGCGACGCGACGTTGAAGCCGATGGTGCTGCCATTCCCCGCCGTCGCGGTCTGTCCATCCAGCGGCTTGCTGATGAGGAAGATCGCGCCGCCATGCATGTAGACCACGCGGCCCAACGGATCTTCCTTGCCGGGGCGGCCGCCCATCGCGGCGAACAGGGCATCGTAGAAGGCCTTCGACCGGGCCATGTCGTTGGTGCCGACCATCATGTGGCTGAACACGGGCAATCTCCTCCTTTTGGAGTTGCCTCAGGTAGCCGCGAAGACGGGAGGATCAACCTGCGATTCAGAGCCTCTCAGAAGACTTCCGCCGCGCTGTCGCGGTCGGAGATGCCGGCCACACGGACGGGCCTGCCGGCGTGATCGGCGCCCCGATGACGGGGGAGGCCCGGCCGGTCCGACGGCCGGGCCCGACGCGTTCACCTGTAGACGATGCAGCTGTCGGCATCGCCGACCGGCAGGACCTCGCAGTTCGTGGCGAGCGGAATGACGCCGTCATCCGTCAGGGTTGCGACCGCCGCCTCGCTGGTGGGCGGGGACGTCAGCATGACGGTGCCGAACGCCAGCGAGGCGGCGGCGAACGCGAGTGCGAGTACCAGAAGGTTGCGCCGGAGCGCGGGGAGCGTGACAGAGGCCATAGGGTGTCCTCCCGGACGGCGCGGTTGAAGCGCCGGAGGGAAGGCTATGTTCAGGGATGGGTCACCGCATCCCCTGAATCGATGAGTCCGATCGGGGCCGCGTATCCGTCGGCCGATACGCTGTCCGGGATCGCGTGAGACCGGGCGGCGACGGCCACCGGGATGGCGGCACGCCCGGCACCGAAGCACGGGGCGCGTCGCCGGGAGCCCGGCGACCGCTGAGACAGACCGGGCGGCCGGGGAGACCCGGACCGCCCTCGCGAGGAGACGACCATGACCGACGAACCGCTTGGGCTCGACCGCGGCCTGACCAACTACGGCGACCGCGACTTCGCCCGCTACCTGCGCCGCTCCTTCGCGCGCTCCATGGGCATCTCGGTCGGCCTCCTGAACAAGCCGGTGGTCGGCATCGCCATGACGCCGTCGGGCTTCAACAACTGCCACCGGGGCATGCCCGAGCTGGTGGAGGCGGTCTCCCGCGGCGTGCTGGCGGCCGGGGCCCTGCCGCGGCCGTTCCCGACCGTGTCGCTCGGCGAGGTTTTCCTCAACCCGACCAGCATGATGTACCGCAACCTGATGGCCATGGACACCGAGGAGATGATCGGCGCCCAGCCGATGGACGCGGTCGTCCTGATCGGCGGCTGCGACAAGACCGTGCCGGCCCAGCTCATGGGCGCGGCGTCGGCCGACCTGCCGGCGATCCAGCTCGTCACCGGCCCGATGTCGACCGGCCGCCATAGGGGCCAGCGGCTCGGCGCCTGCACGGATTGCCGGGGCTTCTGGGCCAAGTACCGGGCCGGCACCGTCGACGCCGAGGAGATCGCCGAGGTCGAGGGCCGGCTCTCCGTCACGGCCGGCACCTGCGCGGTGATGGGCACGGCCTCGACCATGGCGTGCATCGCGGAGGCGCTCGGCATGTCGCTGCCGGGCACCGCGGCGATCCCGGCGGTGCATTCCGACCGGCTGGTGGCCGCCGAGGAGACCGGCCGCGCGGCGGTGCGGCTGATCGAGACGCGGATCCGGCCCTCGCAGGTGATCACAGGAAAGTCGGTCGAGAACGCGATCCGCGTGCTGATGGCGGTGTCGGGCTCGACCAACGCCATCGTGCACCTCACCGCCATCGCCGGGCGGCTCGGCATCCGGATCCCGCCCGAGCGCTTCAATGAGATCTCCGACGAGACGCCGGTGCTGGTCGACCTGAAGCCCGTGGGCCAGGGCTACATGGAGGATTTCCACGCCGCCGGCGGCATGGGCGCGCTGCTGCGCGAATTGCGCCCGCTCCTCCACCTCGACACGGTGGACGTGGAGGGCCGGACGCTCGCCGAGCGCCTGGACGAGCCGGAGGGCTGGGTCGACCGCGCGATCATCCGCACCGCGGCGGATCCCGTGTCGCCGGTCGGCGGCCTCGTGGCCCTGTCGGGCAGCCTCGCGCCCGACGGGGCGATCTTCAAGCGCGCGGCGGCGACGCCCGACCTGTTCGAGTCGGAGGGCCGGGCGGTGGTGTTCACCGGCCTGGAGGACCTCTCGGCCCGCATCGACGATCCCGCGCTCGACGTGGCGCCCGGCGACATCCTCGTCCTGCAGAATGCCGGCCCGCACGCGGCCGGCATGCCGGAGGCGGGCTACCTGCCGATCCCCAAGAAGCTGGCGCAGGCGGGGGTGAAGGACATGGTGCGCATCTCCGACGCGCGGATGTCGGGCACGGCCTTCGGGTCGATCGTCCTGCACGTGGCGCCCGAGGCCGCTGTCGGCGGGCCGCTGGCGGCGGTGCGCGACGGCGACCGCATCCGCCTGTCGATCAAGGACAAGCGCGTCGATCTCCTGGTCGCGCAGGACGAGATCGCCCGCCGGCTCGCCGACCACCGGCCGCCGCCGGTCCCGGCCCGGGGCTACAAGGCGCTTTACCGGCGCAGCGTCACGCAGGCCCCGGAGGGCTGCGACTTCGACTTCCTCGCCAAGGCCGAGGGCTGACGGACCGGGCCGTCCTGTCCGGGCGCGACTGAAGGGGGCGATCCATGCCCCCGCCCGGCTCCACCGCCGACCGGCTGCGCGACTTCGCCGGCGCCGTCACAGGGGCCGGCGGCAGGCCGGAAGCCGAACCCGATCTCGCCGCCGACACCCGGGTTCAGGCGGATCTCCGGGGGCACCCGTCGCACGGCGTCCCGGTACGCCCGCGGGCCGCTCGAGACCCGCGCGGATCCCGCGACCGCCATCGGTCCAGCGGCGGCCCGTGGGCTTGCGCCGCGCGCAGTCGGTCGCGCGACGCGACCGACTGCGGTGTCGGTCACTCGGCCGGCTGCAGCACGGCCGCCGGGGCGGCCTCGGGCGTGCTCCGTCCGGCGAGGGCGGCGGCGAGCTTGGCCTCGTCGACCTCGTTCTCCCAGCGCGCCACCACGATGCAGGCCACCGCGTTGCCGATGAAGTTGGTCAGCGCCCGGCACTCGGACATGAATCGGTCGACGCCTAGGATCAGCGCCATGCCGACCACCGGCACGGAGGGCACCACCGCCAGCGTCGCCGCCAGGGTGATGAAGCCGGAGCCCGTCACCCCCGCCGCGCCCTTCGACGACAGCATGGCGACGAGGAGCAGCAGCGCCTGCTCGCCGAGGCTGAGCGGCGTGTCGGTCGCCTGGGCGATGAACAGGGCCGCCATGGTCATGTAGATGTTGGTGCCGTCGAGGTTGAACGAGTAGCCCGTGGGCACCACGAGGCCGACCACCGGCTTCGAGCAGCCGGCCCGCTCCATCTTCTCGAGCAGCGAGGGCAGCGCCGATTCCGACGAGGAGGTGCCGAGCACGAGCAGCAGCTCCTCCTTGATGTAGCGGATGAGCTTGATGATCGAGAAGCCGTTGTAGCGGGCGACCGCGCCGAGCACGACCAGCACGAAGATCGCCGAGGTCAGGTAGAAGGCGCCGACGAGGTAGGCGAGGTTGGCGAGCGAGCTGATGCCGTACTTGCCGATCGTGAACGCCATCGCGCCGAAGGCGCCGATCGGGGCGACCTTCATGATGATGTTGACGACGCCGAAGATCGCCTCGGACAGGACCTTGATGATGTCGAGCACCGGCTTGCCGCGGTCCCCCAGGAAGGCGAGGCCGAAGCCGAACAGCACCGAGAAGAACAGCACCTGCAGGATCTCGCCGCCCGCGAAGGCGCCCACCGCCGTGCTGGGAATGATGTTCATCAGGAAGTCGACGATGCTCTGCTCCTTCGCCTTGCCGGCGTAGGTGGCGATCGCCTTCGGATCGAGGGATTTCGGGTCGATGTGCAGGCCGTTGCCCGGCTGGAGCACGTTGGCCACGATGAGGCCGACGATCAGCGCCAGCGTCGAGAACGTCAGGAAGTAGATCAGCGCCTTGCCGCCGACCCGGCCGACCTTCTCGAGATTGGTCATCCCGGCGATGCCGGAGACTACGGTGAGGAAGATCACCGGGGCGATGATCATCTTGACGAGCTTGATGAACGCGTCACCGAGCGGCTTCATCTCGGCGCCGAGCTGCGGATAGACGTGTCCGAGCAGGATGCCGATCGCGACGGCGACCAGGACCTGGAAATACAGGGTCCGGTAGATCGGCTTCGGCTTGGCGGGCGGATGAGGGGCGGTGAGGGGGGATGGTACGGCAACCACGGGTCGTTCTCCCTAGGGTCAGGTGCGATCGGGGCGGCTGGCGCCGGCGCAATCCGGCAGCGTCCGCACTTGGTCTTGGCCTTCCGGCTCACAGCTTTGCTTCGCGCGCAGGGCTGTGTTTCATTCCGGGAATGGCAACCGCCATGCCATGCGGAAGGCGCACGACGATTTTTATCAAGACCTTGTTTTTCAACATCTTTTCGATGAAGCGTTCGGATCGCCGCGGGGTCCGCCGTGCGGAAATCCGCCCCCGCGGGGCCGGAGCGGTCCGGTTTTCCGCGCGGGCGAGCAGCCGGTGATCGGGGCTTCCGAACCCGGCCGGGGGCGGGCGGCCCGCCTCCTGCCGGTCCGCGGCCTCGTCCTCCTGGCCTGCGTGGGCGCCGTCATCGGCGCGGCCTGGCTCGCCGGACGCATGGCGGAGCGCTGGGCGCTCGCGGACCTGCGGCGCGGCGCCCGCTCGGCGATCGGCCTCCAGGTCGGCCTGCTGCGCGCCGAGATGCAGAAGCAGGCCTCCCTGCCCCTGGCGCTCGCCGCCGACCCGGAGGTCGCCGCCGCGGTCGCGCCGGGCGCCGGGCGCGACCTTCTGGACCGCGTCGACCGGCGTCTGTCCGAGGTGGCGGCGGCCACCGGTGCGGCGGTGATCTATGTGATCGGCGCCGACGGGGTGACGGTCGCGGCCAGCAATGCCGGCGGGGCCCGGAGCTTCGTCGGACGCGACTATGCGTTCCGGCCGTATTTCCGGCAGGCGCTCGCCGGGGGCGCCGGCTCGCAATTCGCCCTCGGGACCGTCAGCGGCCGGCCCGGGCTCTACCTCGCCCGGCGCATCGGTGCGGCGGCCGGAGTCGTGGTGGTCAAGGTCGAGTTCGACGCCGTCGAGGCGGCGTGGCGGGCGGCGCAGGAGGTCACCTTCGTCACCGATGCCCGCGGCATCGTCCTCGTGACGAGCGAGCCCGGCTGGCGGTTCGGGAGCCTCGGCCCGATCGACGCGGCCGAGCGCGCCCGGATCGAGGCCGGGCAGGAATTCGGTGCCGCGCCCCTGGCGCGGCTGCCCCTGCATGCCACCGACCGGGCCGATCTCGTCCGCGTCGGCCGGGGGGCGCTGCCGGCCTGGACCGCGGTCGCCACGACGGCCCCGGTGCCGGGGACCGACTGGCAGCTGCACGCCCTCACCCCGCTCGGGACCGCGGTGGAGCGGGAGCGGCTGCAGGCCTGGATCATCGCCGCCCTGGCCACGGCGCTGGCGGGCGTCGGGGCGGCCGCCGCGGTCGACCGGGGCCGGCGGACGCGGGCGCGGCTGGCGGAGGCGGCCGCGCGCCGGGCGGAGCTGGAGAGCCGCGTCGCCGAGCGGACCCGCGCCCTGCGCGAGGCCAACGGGCAGCTGCGTGCCGAGATGGAGGAGCGACAGCGCGCCGAGGCCGAGCGCGAGCGCCTGGGACGGGAGCTGGCCCAGGCCGGCCGTCTGGCGGCCCTCGGCCAGTTCGCCGCCAGCATGGCGCACGAGATCAACCAGCCGCTCGCGGCGATCCGCTCCTACGCCGACAACACCGCCATCCTGGTCCGGCGCGGCCGGAGCGCGGACGCCGCCGAGAACGCCGCCGCCATCGGCCGGCTGACCGACCGCATCGCCGGCCTCACCCGCCAGCTCAAGGGGTTCGCCCGGCGCGCCTCCCCGCGGCGGGAGCCGGTCCCCCTCGGCGCGGTGCTGGACAACGCCCTGGAGCTGGTCCGCGCCCGGGCCGCCGCCCTGGGCGTGCCCCTGGAGGCCGACGCGCCCGATCCGGACCTGCGGGTCCTGGGGGATGGGCCGCGGCTGGAGCAGGTTCTGGTCAACCTGCTCCAGAACGCCCTCGACGCGGTGGCGGGCCGCCCGGACGCCCGCGTGCGCCTGCGCATCGGCTCCGAGGGCGCCGAGCGCGTGGCCGTCGAGGTGGCCGATACCGGCCCCGGGATCCCCGCGGCGGAGCGCGGTCAGGTGTTCGACGCGTTCTTCACCAGCAAGGACGACGGCCTCGGGCTCGGCCTCGCCATCGCCCGCGGGATCGTGGAGGATTGCGGCGGGAACCTGACCCTGGTGGACGCCCCGGGGGATGGCGCGGTCTTCCGGATGGCGCTGCTCCGGGCGGCGGCCTCCGATCGGGCGGCGGGGGCGCGTGCGGGGACGCGTGCGGGGGCAGTGCAATGAGCGCAGACGCGGACGGCGCGCTCGGGCGCGTCGTGTTCATCGACGACGAGGCCGAGGTGCGCCGGGCCAACGGCCAGAGCCTGGAGCTCGAGGGCTTCGCCGTGGAGGCCTTCCCGGCGGCCGAGCCGGCGCTTGCGGCGATCCTGGCGGCGCCACCCGGCGTCGTGGTCAGCGACGTGCGCCTGCCCGGCCTCGACGGGGTCGGCCTGCTGGCGCGGCTGCGCCGGGTCGATCCGGACCTGCCGGTGATCCTGATCACCGGTCACGGCGACATCCGCATGGCAGTGGCCGCCATGCAGGGGGGCGCCTACGACTTCCTGGCCAAGCCCTATCCCGCCGAAGCCCTCGTCGCCTCGGTGCGCCGGGCGCTGGAGCGGCGGCGCCTCGTGATGGAGAACCGGGCCCTGCGCGCCCGCCTCGACGCGGCGGTGGAGGAGGACCCGGCCTTCCTGGGCGATTCCCCCGCGATGGTGCGCCTGCGCGCCCTGGTGCGCGAGGTTGCGCGGGCCGATGTCGACGTGCTGATCTTCGGCGAGACCGGGTCCGGCAAGGAGGTGGTGGCGGGCGCCCTGCACCGCTGGAGCCGGCGCGCCGGGCGCAACTTCGTGGCGATGAATTGCGGCGCCCTGCCCGACAGCGTCGTGGAGAGCGAGCTGTTCGGGCACGAGGCCGGCGCCTTCACCGGGGCGGTCAAGCGGCGGGTCGGCCGCATCGAGCACGCCCACGGGGGCACCCTGTTCCTCGACGAGATCGAGAGCATGCCGCTGCCGCTTCAGGTCAAGCTCCTGCGGGTGCTGCAGGAGCGCACCGTGGAGCCGCTGGGCACCAACGAGGTGCGGCCGGTGGACATGCGGGTCGTGGCCGCCACCAAGGTCGATCTCGGGCAGGCGGCGGCGCAGGGCACGTTCCGGGACGATCTCTACCACCGCCTCAACGTCGTCACGGTGGCGATCCCGCGCCTGTCCGACCGGGGCGACGACGTGCTGCTGCTGTTCCAGCACTTCCTGCGCCGGGCGGCCGCGCGCTTCGAAAAGCCGGTGCCGCCGATCACCGCCGCGATCCGCGATCACCTGCGCGACCACGCCTGGCCCGGCAATGTCCGCGAGCTCGGTCATTTCGCCGAGCGCTGCGCCCTGGGTCTCGTGGCGCTGCCCCAGGCCGCCCCCGAGGCCGCGCCCGCCGGCACCCTCACCGAACAGGTGGACGGCTTCGAGCGCCGGCTGATCCGGGACGAGCTGCGCGTCGCGGGCGGTGACGTGCGCGCCGTGGCCGAAGCCCTCGGCCTGCCGCGCAAGACACTCTACGACAAGATGACCCGGCACCGGCTCAATCCGGCCGATTACCGATGACTGTATGCTCCGCGTGGCCGGATCCGAAAAGCGACGGGCTGATTTGCGCATTCTGACATCGGACCCGCGGAATGCAGGCCGATCTTTCCGGCCCGCGGCCTTGCACGGCCTTCGCGGGGGGCGGACGGCGCCGTCGCCGTATCGGGGGCGGCTCTCTTTTGCGACGGCGCGGACGTAATTTCGCCTGCACGTCGGGACAACGATGGTGACTGACTGCCTCGTCCGGTTGCAGCGCGTCCCGCCCCCATGAACACACCGCCCAGCAAGCCTCCGACCCGGTTTGGGCGCCTGCCGAAGCTGGTGGGCCACACACCAGAGGGCCGCTTCGACTCGGGGCTCGCAAACGACGATTTCCTCTTGGCCATCGGCCGGATCGTCACGTTTTTCCCCCTGCTCGAGCGGAGCATGAGCGAGATCATGTCCGAGCTGATCGGCGGCTACGACGCGCCGGTGCGACAGATTTTCTACAGCATTACGAAACAACAAGATCGCATCGAAATCATGCGCTCATTGCTGGAAGAGGCCCAGGTCAATCAAAATAGGGGTGCGACTTGGGACTTCATCATCGATAATTTCGCAACCATCAGCACAAGCCGCAACGACTATGCCGATGGAATCTGGTGGACCCACGAGACGGGACGCATCTTCCTGGAACCGCCCAACCCCTCATCCAGGGGCGCGTTCAACAAACGCGAGGTCAATCTGACTGAGCTGAACGACGTGATCGACAGGATGAACGATCTCGCGAGCCGATTGCACGATGTGATCATCGAACGTCTTGAGAAGCTCGCGGCCCGGCATCGCGGGGAGGGCCCCCACGCTTAGAGACTGGGGCAAAATCCGTTTGCGCGGGTTGTTCGGGTCCGGGCGCTCCCAACGACCTGTGGGCGGTGATCGCGGCCGTCATCGACGGACTCGATCTCTGTGACCCTGCACTGACGTCGACCTTGGACCACCGCGTGGGGCCCGATCAATCGGAACGGCACGCGGTTCGACGTTCCCATGTCGCGAACGCGGCAGCAGACGCGCTGCAAACGACCAGATCCTGCTGAACGCCGGACGTCCGCGCCTCAAGCAGCGGCCCCGGAGCGAGTCTTCGTCGAGCGGGTTGATGCGCGTGCGGTCCGCCTGCCGTGCGCGTTTACCCGGGAGAGCGACCTTGAAGCGAGATCGAGAGGCAAGCGGCGGTGGATCCAACATCGCCGTTTGGGGCGCGCTCGCCGCCAACCTCGCCATCGCCGCCGCGAAGTTCGGTGCGGCCGCCTTCACCGGCTCGTCGTCGATGCTCTCGGAGGGGTTCCACTCGGCGGTGGACAGCACCAACGAGATTCTCCTCCTCTACGGCGAGCACCGCTCCAAGCGCGCGCCCGATAAGTCCCACCCGTTCGGCTACGGCCGCGAACTCTACTTCTGGAGCTTCGTCGTCGCCCTGATGATCTTCGCGGTCGGCGCGGGCCTCGCGCTGTACGAGGGCTATTCGCACATCGTGCAGCCGGAGCCGGCGGGCGACCCCTTGGTCAACTACGCCGTGCTCGGCCTTGCATTACTGTTCGAGGGGACCTCCTGGGTGATCGGCATCCGCAAGATGGCCGCCAGCAAGGGGGAGCGCGGCTGGTGGGAGGCGGTGCGCGCATCCAAGGATCCCTCGACGCTGGCCGTGGTGTTCGAAGACTCGGCCGCCCTCATCGGTCTCGTCATCGCCGCGCTCGGCGTCTACCTCAGCGAGGTGCTGCATGAGCCTCGCATCGACGGCATCGCGTCCCTCGTGATCGGGGGCTTGCTGGCGGTCGTGGCCGCGCTGCTGGCGCGGGAAGCCAAGGGGCTGCTCATCGGTGAACCGGCCGACGACGCGTTGATCGCGCGGATGACACGCGTGCTTGAGGCCGACGACGCGATCCTGAGGGTGAACCACATCCGTTCGGTTCACATCGCACCCGACGCGGTGTTCACCGCCATCAGTGCCGACTTCCGGGACACCGTGACGATGCGCGAGGGGGAGGAACTGATCGAAGCCCTGGAGCGGCGCTTGCGCGATGAGGCGCCCGAGCTGGCCGAGATCTACATCCGCCCGGAGAAGGCATCGCGGGCGAGTACGGGGTTCGGGGCCGGATCGTGACGGCGCCGGTCGCAGCCCTCGCCGGAGCCCCCCGCGCGGCGCGGGGACCCGATGGGCCGCGCGTCCGGGGTCATGGGCGGACGCGGTCATCGAAGAGGTGCGACGGGAACGGTTCAAGAAACTGAACGGCGATACCGGTCTCGATGAGGCGCATGACGGTCGCGAAACGGCGACCCACGCGCACCCGCGACCCGACGAACGGTGGCTCGGCCCCGTTCAGATCGATGGCTGCTCCGGACAGCGAGATGTCGCGGATCGTGCCGCCGAGCACGATCCGCTCCCCGAGCCGCACCTCGACGGTGCGGTGCAGCGGCACGATCCGGGGTGCCCGTTCCAACTGGTTCGCCAGCTTGCGCTCGGCTTCGTGCCATTTGAGGCGCGTGGCGATCTTCTCGCGTCGGCCTTCCTTGACCATGAAGGCCACGCTGAAGCTGGCGACCGACACCGCGGTGATCTTTCCGACGAGGATGCCGATGTTGTCGAGGGCGCAGATCACGATCTCGCCGGGCAAGACTTTGGACTGCACGCGAATGTCGCCCTGCAACGGCGAGCGCATCAGCGCGGTGCAGGACAGCTCGTCGCCGTTGGCGAGGAGGACTCGGCCGGCAATCGGCTCGCACGTTGGGGCGGGATCTTGTTCAGGCGAAGGGGCGCGCGCTCGCGATTCGGATTGTACCCTCCCCATGCTCATGTTGGGCATCGTCAAGCGCCGTATCGTTCGATCTTGGGGCTGCCCGACGACACACGTTGCTCACGGCCCGTGTGACCGCAACCCAAGGTATAAGCTGAAGTTGAATATTTAATCGAAGATGAACTTATGAGCCGTAAGTCCGCCTCCGTGGAGTGCATTCATAATTCCAGATCTTCGACTGACCTAAGTCCATAGTATGTTTGTGCCAGTATCGGGCTATCGTCCTCGCGCGCACCGACGGAAAGACAATCATCTTGTAGGCGGATCGGGCCAGAGGTCACCTCGCCGGGGCGCTTGACGCTGCTCCGATGCGTCCCCAGCAGGAGACGTGGCTCTGGATGCTGCCTGGCGGCTCCGCATCTCCCCCTGCGGCTTTTGAAGCCGGCGTTGCATCAGGCGTCCGGTCAAGCTTAGGACGGGGTCGCAGAGCGAATAGGAGGCGTGGTTGGAAGAACCCGAACAGGGCAGCGCAGAGGCGGTCTACGTCTCAGCCATGGTGGGCGAGATGATGCAGCGCGTCCTCGAGGATGCGCTCGCCGAACTCGCGAGGACCAGAGGCGCTGCCTACCTGGACATGTTCGTGGAGCGTGAACTGGCCCGCTCCGCGGATTTGTACCGGGAGCGACCGGACGACACGCCTGAAACCACCAGCCTGTTGCGCGCTTGGTTCGCGATGGAGGGCAGCGCAGCCTTGCGGGCAGTGGTCGAGCGCGCGAGCACCGAGGCGCGACGCGACTGAACGGGCTCCGCGCAGACCTTCTTACTTGCCTGTCCCGCCCTTGTAGGCCGCGATCGCGCGCCGGCAGTTCTCGGAAATCTTGTCCATATTCTTCTTGAAGCAGGCCTCCATCTCCGGGCTGTCGGGATCATCGCCGCTGCAGAACGTGACCGCGTCGCCGGAACAGTAGGTCTTCAGGTCTTTGTTGCCCCGCTTCGAGGCCGCCGCATCGGGGGCTGCAAGGGCAGGGGCGGCTACGGCGATGAGGCCGATGGCGAGGATGAGGCTTCGCATTTTGGATACCTTGTCGAAGGTGTTCATTGACGCGCGGATGGTTCGGCCCGGCTATCGATCCCTGCCGCTCACGGGGCAGAGGCTCGCCTTGCTCCGCGACAGGCGGGCTGTGACCGAACGATCGACCGGCTACTGACCGCCGGCCTTCTTGTAGGCATCGATGGCGCGTCGGCAATTCGGCGTCATCCGGCTCATATTCTTCTTGAAGCAGGCATCCATCTGCGGGCTGTTCGGATCGATGCCGGCGCAGAACTGCAGGGCATCGCCCGCACAATTGGTCTGCAGGTCCGCGTTGCCGCGGTTCGGAGCCTGCGCGGAGGCGGGCGCGGCGACAGCGATGAGGCTGAGGGCGAGGATGAGGCTGCGCATTCTTGGTCTCTGACCGGAGCAATTTGTCCAGGCCCTAACAATCTCGACGCCGGTTGTATCCATCCCGCCGCTGAATCCTCGCGCATCGGCATCCTCACAGATGCAGTCCGGGCCGGTTGATCGCACGAGCCAGCAGGCTGCCAGCACCGTCAGAAGCACCGTGAAGCCGACGCGTGACCCCGTGCTGCCGACCTGCGCGAAAAGCCGGTCGCCCACCGAACCGCGCCCTGTCCCCGACCAAGCCCTCGAACACAGGTTTGATGGGCATGACTGCGCGGGCAAGGACATCTTAAAGGTTGACCGGCCCTGTCGGAACAGCGCTCAGGACAGGGGCGCAGGCGCAGCCCCAGGGCATCGCGTTCGAGGGCGTGCAACGCGTCCGCGGACGAGCGCTTTCAGTTGCCCAGCACGGCAGCTACTTCTTTGTCACACCAGCGACTAAGCTCGACTTTGGCCATCATGCGGCGTGGCAGAGAGCATAGGCCCAGGGCGCGGGCAACCGGAAGCGGGGTTTTGTTCGGGCGCGTCGGCGCGGTGATGTTGCCAAAGTCCGCTCACGCCAGATCGC